>NZ_CP152427.1:2062500-2722500 GCF_038971285.1 Bacillus paramycoides | reverse complement strand
AACCAAAGAAAGAGGATTATGAACCAAAGAAAGAGGATTGTGAATCAAAAAAAGAGGATTGTGAATCAATAAATTCTTATTCATTTAGTAAAAATGCAAATTTTTTAGAGGAAGCTATACAAACAGATGAAATCGATCAAATTTCTGAGGAATATATTGAAATAGTTGATTCAGCAGATGTACAAGTTACCACTACAGATACAAAAGCTGCGCTATCTATCCAAGCGGCATTACAAGCAGCTATTGTGGTTGTAGTAAGTATTTCTATAGCAGATAGTGAAAAGGCAGATAAAATAACACAAGAATTATTTCAAAAATCATCTATTAAACAAATTAATAGACAAAAAACATTTATTAAAAATTCCAGAAACGTAACCGTAACAACTACTGATACAGATATTGCAGTGAATATTCAAATTCTCCTTCAAATTTTATTAGCTTTATTAGTTAAACTAAACATTTTATAAAGTGTCTAACTTATATTTAGTTTTAGGGGTTAACTCTAAGTAAATATGTTTTGTTGTAATATGTAGTACAAGCTTGGATTTCTTATTTTAACTGAATTAATATTTAAGATTAATGGGAAAGTAAGTGTGGAAAACTACAAAATAGTAAAGGTTAAATACATTATTTAATAGTAATTGAAAATTATATTTATGTGAAGTGAAGCTGTCTTCTTTTTAGAAGCCAGCTCTTTAATTTTATTAGTAAAAAGAAGTGAAAATAAAAGATTAAGTTACTTGTCCAAGCAATTTTTATTAAATCACATATAATGCTGGTAGTTACTTGGAATTTTTATAAAAAATTGATTGGAGTGAATATTGTAAATGGATGATTTAAACAAATCTTCTTCCTTTAAGTTTGATAAGGATAAAAAAAATATAATCATAGACCTTTTACTCTCAGATATTTTTAATAGGCATGGGATAAATGAAGAAAGACTAAAAAATTTATCGCCAGAAAAAAAGCAGCAAATTAAAAGTATTGTTTCTGAAATACAATCACAAGTTAATAATTATTTAGATTGAAAGGGGGTGAACGTATGGATAAAACATGTCATTCAGATGAAAATAAAAAGTGGAGTGCATTAGATTCCTCAAATCCTCATCCGTCTTTTAAAAATGCTAGCGTTTCAGAAGCAGCTGCGCAAGAAAGTAAAACTTACCAAATTTCTGAAGAATCAATTACAATAGTTGATTCAGCAGATGTAGAAGTTACTACTACAGATACAAAAGCTGCATTATCTATTCAAGCAGCACTACAAGCTGCTATCGTGGTGATAATAAGTATTTCTATAGCAGATAGTGAAAAAGCTGACCGTGTAGCACAAGAATTGTTTCAAAAATCATCTATTAAACAAATTAATAAACAAGAAACTGTTATTAGAAATTCTAGAAATGTTTCAGTTACGACTACGGATACAGACATTGCAGTAAATGTTCAAATTCTTCTCCAAATTTTATTAGCTTTACTAGTAAAATTAAATATTTTATAAAATGTTTAACTTGTTTTTTATCTAGTGATTCTTACAGGTGAATATTTACTGTTTTAATTATAGTACAGGCTATAAATATTAATCATAACTGGACTAATATTTAACATCGCCAAAATAATAATGAGAGCAATGTGATTTTATGAAAATTTAAAAGCCATTTCCTTTATTGGATTTGGCTTTTAAATTTTAAACAGTATGAATTTGAAAAGATTATATTAAGATAAAGAATTAAAATATAATGATACAAAATACTTATAAAATTATTCGTGTTTTAGAAAAATAATAAGAAAAAGGTGTTTAAAATAGAATCATTTGTATTAACAGTTCAAGTTTTGAAGAATAGTGCATACAATATAAAGTGTTTTCCTTTCTTCATTTAAGTTTTACGTATATAATTTAAAAGTACTATTTTTATTTTATTATTTTATATTTATAACAGAATAGAGGTTTAAAAATGGGTGTTAAAATCATTACGGATAGTGCGGCGGATTTACCAGTAGAATTGCTGCAAGCATATGATATTGATTTAATTCCACTCCGTGTATATGATGAAGCAGAAACAGAGTATTTAGATGGAGTAACATTAGAGTCAGTTACATTATTGCAAAAAATGAGAGAAGGCGCTGTTTATAGAACGTCATTGCCTTCCCTTGAAACTTTCCAAGAAAAATTTGTTTCTTATGCAAAAGAAGGTAATCCTTGTATATATTTAGCTTTTTCATCTGAACTGTCTGGTACATATCAATCATCAGTTCTCATTAAAGAGGAAGTAAAAGAAACATATGCTAACTTAGATTTAGAAATTATTGATACGAAATGTGCTTCGCTTGGTCAAGGGCTTGTCGTATTAGAAGCTGCTAAAATGGCAAAAGACGGTGCATCAAAAGAAGATATCTTAAAACGTGTTGATTTTCTAATGAACCATATGGAACATATCTTCACTGTAGCTGACTTACAGTACCTTGTGAGAGGTGGGCGCTTAAGTAAAGTAGCAGGTTTTATCGGTGGTTTACTAAACATTAAGCCAATCTTAAACGTGGAAGAAGGAAAACTTGTACCACTTGAAAAAGTACGAGGGAAAAAGAAAGTATTAAGCCGTATTGTTGATATTATGGAAGAACGCGGAAAAGAGCTTAAAGGTCAAATGATTGGTATGACCCATGGTGACGATTTAGAAACGGCTGAAGCATTAAAAGCATTAATTACAGAAAGATTTGGCTGTGAAGTATTTATCGTAAATACAATTGGTGCAGCAATCGGAGCACATACAGGACCTGGCGTTATAACGTTATTTTTCTTAAATGAAGTAGAGTAAAGGATTGATCTTTTGATCAATCCTTTTTTAATCTAATTTATATGTAATTATTTACTAGCTTTCTCTTTAAAAGGTAAGAAGGTAGATAGGAAAGTGATAATCGCTAGTCCAAAGCCGAATCGTTCAGTTTGATCAATTACTAAGTCGTTTTTCCACTGATAAATGAAAGAAGCGAATATTAAAAGTAAAGCAGCGCCTCCAACATATCTTACTATTTTTCGTGAAGATTCATCTTTAAGTCTTACAAACATGTGTATCATCCTTTCTTTTTTATTAAATAATTCGACAAACTAATTTCTAGGATTTGATATTAATAATCCATCTATTAAGTTTATTTGATTTTTTTGTTTACAATAGATAGCTTCTATCTACTAGATAAATGTAATGAACTATAACTATTTAAATGAATAATAATAGTTTACATGTAGTTAAATCCTTTTCATTAAGTTTATCGTAATTCAAGTATATGACTCTGTCTTTGTTAATAACAAGTAGTAAAATTGTATGAAAAAAATGAACAAAAAAACAAATTTTTAACCATTAAATTTAACAAGGTATCTAGAAATAATCATAGTATGAATGTAAAATTAAAATGGTTGATACATTTTTTTACATTTGTGAAATTGTACATTTTATTTAGTTATGAAAGATTAAGCGATACATAATGCTTATTTAGTAAAAAGTATGAAATGATTAAACAAGGAGAGTAGAAAGATGGAAATAGGGGAACGTATTCGCCATGTTCGAATGCATAAAGGGTTATCACAGAGGGAGCTCGTATCAGAAATATGTTCAATAACATATTTAAGTAGAATAGAAAGTGGAAAAATAAAACCGTCATCTTCTTTTATAAAAAAAGTTTCTAAGAAGTTAGATGTAGATAGCTATTATCTTATAAATGGAAATTATGAGGAAATAAAGATTACTATTTTTAAAATATGTAATAAATATAAAAAAGATAAAAGTATTACAGAAGCTGACTTATCTTTGTTAGAATTATATGTTCGTGAAGTGGATTCAATTCCTTTATTACTAAAGGGATATGGTGTACTGATATACTATCATGCCCGGCAAAAAAATATGTTATACGTGAAGTCGCTTATAGATCAAGCTTCGCTAATGATACCAAGTCAGGTCGAAACGCAAGATCTTGAAGATTATATTTATTATTTAAAAGCTCGAGGTTTATATTTTTATAATAAACAAGACTACAGTGCTGCTCATGATATTTATGTACAGGCTGAGAGTTTACTTGGTGCAGAAGAAACTGAAGAACACGGTCATATATACTATAATTTATGTCATGTATATAAGGAACTTTATAAAGATAAAAGTATTAGTCGTTTGTATGCCTTAAAAGCTTACAATATATACAGAAAAAATGGTATGCAGAAAAATGTAGTAAATACACTTTTAATGCTTGCAGTACTGTATATTATAGATGAGTTATATGAAAGGGCACTTGAAATTTTACAGCAAGTAGAAAATAGTTTAGCTATTAATGGTGATTCAAAGTATTTACCTGTAATTTCTTATGATTACGGGAAAATTTATCAAGGTTTGAAAGACTATACGAATGCTATTAAATACTACGAAAAAACTTTGGAATTAAGTGAATTTTTATCAGAGAAAGATCAAAAAGTATATGCGTTACGAAACATGTTGGAGATTTACATAGAACTTAAAGATTGGAAAAATGTTAATAAAGTTATGAATGAAGCATTTCATTTTTTATCGATTTATGATGTACCAGTTGCACATGTCCAACTATATGGTTTGAAAGCTAAAGTATTCAAAATACGTGGCGATTATTTTGAATATGAGAAAAATATGCAAAAAGCAGTTGAAGTAGGGGTAGAAAAAAAGCAATATCGCTTAGTTGCTGAATTATCATATGAATTAGGTAATTTTTATAATGAAAATCGTTCTTATAAATTATCTGCGAAGTATTTTAAAATATCAGCTGAAAATAAAATGGATTTATAATGAATTTTACCAAAAAATTCTTATGAATTGTAAAGGGTTATCCAAAAGAGTAGGATATTTTATACTTTTGGGATAACCTTTTTTATTGCTATTCTATAATTACTGGTCGATATGGTATTGGTGAAGATAAAATCATAGAAGTTTTAACTGTTCCAAATGGTATAACAATATCAATCAATTCCTCTAATTCCTTCATGGAGTGAACTGCCACTTTTAAGTAATAGCTACTTTCACCTGTTACTCGGTGGCATTCAAGAATCCTTTGTTCTTCGTATATTTTCTCCTCAAATTTTTTGCATGGAATCTTTAAGTTTTCGATTCTTAAAAATGCTTGAATTGATTTTCCAATTATATCAAGTGATATTCGAGCTGTATACTTTTCAATTATTCCTGCATCTTGTAACCTTTTTAGTCTTTCTGTGACACTAGGGCGACTGAGGTGCAAGTGATCAGTCATTTCTGTAATTGTCATTCTGGCATCCTCTTGTAATAAAAGGGTTATTTTCTTATCGATTTCATCCATGAAGTATGCTCCTTTACAAAATTGAAAGTAAATTTCTGAAATAAATACATAATATAAAATCTTATATTAAATTACATACACTTTTGTATATTGAATAGACTGATAAGTTTCTATAATTAAAATATAAATGGAGGTGTATGTAATGTCTAATCATTTTAATGAAACAATTTCTATTAAAAAAGGGACAGCTTTATACGTCGGAGCGGTTTTAGGATCAGGAATTCTTATATTACCTGGTATGACAGCAAGTGTAGCAGAAGGGAATGCAATTGTTTCGTGGCTTGTTATGATTTCACTTAGTATTCCACTTGCATTCACATTTGCTTTTTTATCAATTGAATATCCAAGTGCTGGTGGCATGTATATAGTGAAAGTGTTTGCTTTATCATCATATTTTACGTACGTTATAGCGCTACTTATTTTAAGTATTTCAATTGGTTTCAATTTATACGGTTTAAAAATGAGTGGTTTGTTTCAAGTATGTATTGGTATATTAACTTTTTTTATTTTAATCGTAACTATTATTAGTTCGCTACCTTATATTGAAATGAAAAATATAAATATACATATTTATATGCATGAAATAAACCCAATTTTAAATGCATCATTATTAATTTTTTGGTCATTTTTCGGGTGGGAAGCTATTGCAAGTTTAGCTCCAGAATTTAAAACACCTAGAAAAAGGAATATTATTTTTTCTACAGGATTTGCGATTGTTATTATTGGAATTTTATATATTGGTATTGCATTATCAGTAATTGGAACGAAGTCCTATCATATAAACGCTGATAATACTACAGCATTAGTGCTTGTAATCAAGCAAACATTAGGCGACCAATTTGCATGGATAATTGGATTTGTAGCTTTTATCATTTGTTTAGGGACGACAAATGCATTTATTGCAAGTATGGGACGCTTAGGTTATTCATTAGGGCAGGAAGAAGTTGCGCCACGTTATTTAGCACATATTAATATAAAAAGAGAAACACCAACAAATGCAATAAAAGTTGTAGGTTGTATTGCAATAATTGGTCTGCTAATAAGTTTCGTTTTTCAAATTAGTATAGATAACATCGTATTAATACCAAACTCATTAGGAATTATTACATATATAATTGGTACTGCGGCCGGAATGAAATTAATAAAAAATAAGTTAGGAAAAGGTTTTTCTATAGTAGCTTTTACAAGTTGTATAGTGGTTTATCCCTTTATAGGGGGAGTAATACTTATTCCATTGGCGGTATCATTCATATGTTTATGCTATTTGCGGTTTAGTAACAGAAGATAAATAAGAATGAGGTTATAGAAATCTAAATATTTAAAGATATTAAATTTTTCTTGTTTCATATATAATTGTGTAGGGAGAAATATCTGTAACTATTTGTAAAAATAGGAGGCGGCTATAAAAATGTATGAAATTTCTAAGTGGGATTTGGATCGATTGTATTCGAATACGGATATTATATTTCCAATATTAGAGTTAAAAGAACAATATATGGTGAAAAAGGATGTAGAAATCCTGTCAAAACTCATACAAGCTATTGAAAAAGCAGAATACTATTTGTACTGTCGATCGGCTGAAAAAAGTATTGCATCGGATATTACTAGATTGACTGTGAAAGTAAAGGAATTAAAAAGTGAAGTGCAGCAAGTAATACAACAAAGTGAAGTGGAGATTACCGATAATACTAGGCTAATAAAAGATGAACTTAATGCTTGGGAAAATATGTATATACAATTAAGGGATAGGATAGAAATAGAGCACAATAATAAGCAATTATCATTTGGACAAGCAAATCATATTGCAATGAATAGTGATAATGAAAAGGAAAGACTAGAAGTATTTGAGTCATTAACGTTTGCTTTACATAAGGAAAAAGAAATTTTTGCTACTGTATTAAATCAAATAGGAAGATTGCGTAATACGAAGAGTAATGAAATAGAAGAAAGTGAGATTTTAACAGGTTCTCTTCATGCGAATGGCATTTCTGAAACTGTATTATTGCAAATGTGGAATGAGACAGAAGAAAACCTAGATAAATTAGTAAGTGCTTTAAACGTGTATAAAAAAGGAAAAGCTTCGATAACATGGCATGAACTTATGACAGTAAAGGAAGATAATGAGGTTAGTATTCCTTTTTCAGTAGCAGTACAAAACATATACGATGCATTAAAAAATATAGATGAAGAATTAGCAGAATTTGCACGTAATGCGATAGAAAGTGGTTGGGTAGATGCGGAACCGAGAGAGAATAAACCACCAGGTGGATTTTGTGCACCTTTTTTCAGTGAGAAAGAATCACGAATCTCTATGCGTTATGACGGAAGTATCGATAGTGTAAGAGTACTTGCCCACGAAATAGGACATGCTTGGCATTTTTATAATATGAGTTTTGAACAATCCTCTTCTTTTTTAGATGATTATTTGCCAATGAGTACGGCTGAATCAGCGTCTATTTTCTTTGAAACCGTGCTTATAAATTATCTAATTCAAACAACAGATAGTATAGATATGAAAAAGTCATTGCTTAGCTGGAAAATAAGAAACTGTTTTAATTATGTAATGGCAATTCGAGCATCGTTCGAATTTGAGAAGAACTTTTATGAAAAATGTAAAGATAGTCCTTTAAGTGCTGATCAAATAGAGAAATTATCTATAGCAGCGCAAGAAAAAGCATACGGGAATTCATTATCAGAATATCAGCCGTTTGTTTGGATGAAATATGTTCAGTTTTATATAGCAGATGTTCCTTTTTATAATTATCCATACACATTTGGATATTTAGTTAGTTTTAGTTTATTAGAAATAGCTAAAGAAAGTAAAAGTACTTTTCACTTGAAATATAAAGAGTTTTTACGAGAAACTGGAAAGGCTCCAGTGAAAGAGCTTATGACAAAACATTTTGAAATAGATATAACAAGATATGAATTTTGGGATAAAGCTTTTAAACAAATTTCTATAGATATTGATGAATATTTGAGGCTTATATAAGGGGAGAGTATAGTGGATCACCAACTTATAAAGGGAATACCTTTTTCAACTTTAGAATATGCAAAAGCTATAAGTTTATTAAAAGGTTGGCTACATGAAAAACAAGAAAAACCAAGATTTGTAGTAACTGCAAATCCTGAAATTGTTATGTCTGCAAAGGAAAACACGGCTAAATCAAAACAATTTAAAAAGATATTACTTTCTGCAGATTTAATAACAGCAGATGGGATTGGCGTCATAATTGGCTCAAAAATGTTAAAGGGAACTTTGAAAGAACGTGTTACTGGGGCAGATATCACTCACGAATTAATAAAGCATTGTAATGAAAATGGATATCATGTCTTTCTTTTTGGAGCTGCTCCAGAAAGTAATAAAAAGGCAATAGAAAAATTAAATGAGCAGTTCCCAGGAGCACAGTTTAAAGGACAGCATGGATTTGTAAATGGCGAAGAAATAGAAGAAATAAAAATGAAAATTAAGCAATTCAAGCCGGACTTACTGTTAGTAGGACTAGGCTCACCCAAACAAGAAGAATTCATCTATGAAAACCTACAAACATTAAACATTCCGCTATCTATAGGTATCGGAGGTATGATTGATATATTATCTGGTACTGTAAAAAGAGCACCGAAAATTATGAGGGATACAGGAACTGAATGGTTATATAGATTACTCTCACAGCCAAAAAGATTAAAGAGACAACTTGTACTTCCGAAATTTTTATTGTCGGTTATGTCTGAAAGAATTAAAGGGAGTAATTAATAAAGGAGAGTACATTCATGAACAGAATCGGAATTATCGGAGCAATGCAAATTGAAATAGACTTACTTTTAGAAAAATTAGTTGTACAAGAAGAACAAATAATTGCGGGAATGCCTTTTTACGTTGGAGAATTCATGGGAACTGAAGTAATTGTTACAAGGTGTGGCGTAGGAAAAGTAAATGCAGCCGCATGTACGCAAACATTAATTCATAAATTTGATGTAGATGCTATCATCAATACGGGGGTTGCTGGCGGGCTACATCCGGATGTAAAAGTTGGTGATATCGTTATTTCAGCGAATGTTACTCATCATGATGTAAGTAAAACTCAAATGAAAAACTTATTCCCGTTCCAAGAAGAATTTATCGCAAGCAAGGAATTAGTAGAGTTAGCACGTATTGCATGCAATAGTAGTAGTTTACATATTGAGGTTCATGAAGGAAGAATTGTAAGCGGTGAATGTTTTGTTGAAGATTCAAAACTAAAAGCGAAATTAATAGACGAATATGCACCGCATTGTACAGAAATGGAAGGTGCAGCAATTGGACATGTTGCCTACATAAATGAAGTACCGTTTCTCGTAATACGATGTATTTCTGACAGTGCAGACGATGAAGCACAAATTTCTTATGATGACTTCGCGAAAACGGCCGCAAACTATTGTTCAGAAATTATCGTTGAGATGCTTAAAAATATATCAAGTAAAACTGTATTATAATTCAAAAGGAGAGAATGAAATGTTACAAGCATTAATTTTTGATATGGACGGAACGTTATTTCAAACAGATAAAATTTTAGAATTATCGTTAGATGATACTTTTGATCATTTACGTTCATTACAATTATGGGATACGGTAACACCTATTGATAAGTACCGTGAAATTATGGGCGTGCCGTTACCGAAAGTTTGGGAAGCGTTACTACCGAATCATTCTCTTGAAGTAAGAGAACAAACAGATGCATATTTTTTAGAAAGATTAATTGAAAACATTAAGAGTGGAAAAGGTGCTTTATATCCGAATGTAAAAGAGATTTTTACATATATAAAAGAAAATAATTGCTCAATATATATTGCAAGTAATGGTTTAACTGAATATTTACGAGCAATCGTATCTTATTATGCTTTAGACCAATGGGTTACTGAAACGTTTAGTATTGAACAAATAAACTCACTTAATAAAAGCGACTTAGTAAAAAGTATTTTGAACAAATATGATATAAAAGAAGCAGCTGTAGTCGGGGATCGTTTATCTGATATAAGCGCAGCTAAAGATAATGGCTTGATTGCGATTGGATGTAATTTTGATTTTGCACAAGAAGATGAGCTTGCTCAGGCGGATATAGTAATAGATGATTTACTGGAGTTGAAGGGGATATTACCTGCTATACAGAGATAATAAAGTTGTTTAAATTACAATATAATCATTCTAAAAATAATAAAGTCGTTTAAAAATCTTTCTTCCATTAACGGAGTAAATTGCTTAGTGGGGAATTAAAATAAGTACTTGTGGCTTCTGAAGAAATGGAAAAAGAAAGATGTTAAATACAAAGTAGACTCTGTTATACAGAGGTAGAGAGATAGTGGTATTCATTTGTGATGGATTAGTAATGGTTTGATTTGGATTATAAAGTGTGTGCGTTTTTTGCCAAGTACTATATGACTTATTCTATGGAGGGAATATGATTAAAAATAATTTTAAAATTAGTAATATTCCTGCGGTTTTATGGGGAGATAAAAGTGAAAAAGTTTTTATTGCAGTACATGGAAATATGTCAAATAAGGAAGATGTAGTTATTCAAAAATTAGCTGAAGAAGCTAATCAAAAAGGTTATCAAGTATTAAGTTTTGATTTACCTGAGCATGGAGAAAGAACAAATGATAATACTGCTTGCAAAGTACAGGTTTGTGTTAGTGAATTATCTATAATTATGAATTACGCAAAAGAACATTGGAAACAAGTAAGTGTGTTTGCATGTAGTATCGGAGCTTATTTTAGCCTTTTAGCCTATCAAAATGATGTGATAGAAAAGGCATTATTTTTATCACCAGTAGTTAATATGGAACGAATTATCGAAAATATGATGAAATGGTTTAATGTAACACCAGAATTTTTGCAAAAAGAAATGACTATAGAGACACCTATTGGTCAAAAGTTATATTGGGATTATTTATGCTATGTAAAAGAACATCCTATTAATACATGGAATATAGATACATATATTATGTACGGAGCTAAGGATGAATTGTGTGAATTTGAAATTATTAACGATTTTACAAAAAAACATCGTTGTGCATTAGAAGTCATGGAGACAGGTGAACATTATTTTCATACTGAAGAACAGTTAAAGATATTTGAACAGTGGTTACAAAAGCTTATAGATTAACAAATTATAACTAAACTTGAACATGTTAGAGTAGAATGGTGAATTTATAAACTGATATTATATTTGAGAGACATTATAAATGTAAATCTATTCATTTAAGCAAACAGCTGCTTTAGTTCAATAAGACTTAAACAACTATATTATCGATTTAAAATTGAAGTGAAGAATACACATACTACGAATTGAATAAGATAACAATCATAAAAATGCTCAGAATAAATGATTCTAGAGCATTTTTATGTATTTTCATAATAAGGAGGATTTACTTGAAAGATATACATATTCAACAAATTGAAGATTTAATGATATACGAATCCGATTATCTTGTTCAGGAAAGCAAAGATGAAGGATTTAATTTCCTAATAAAACTAATAAGTGATTATGAAAATAAAATAAACACATTTAATAAAACTGGAGAATGTTTATATGGTATTTTTCAAGAGGAAAGGTTAATTGGAATAGGAGGGCTAAATGAGGATCCGTATACAGAAAATAATAAGATTGGCCGATTAAGGCGATTTTATATTGCAAAGGACTATCGTCGTATAGGGCTAGGGAAGTTGTTATTAAACCAATTATTATCTCATGCAGAAAAGTATTTTAAAGTGGTGGTTTTACATACAGATACGAAACAAGGTGATGTATTTTATACTGCAAATGGATTTGTGAAGAGAGAAGTATATAAAGGATCTAGTCACTATAAAATATTGTAGAAAAGGCTGTCAAAATAATATTTTGTTAGTTTTGAGTTCTTATATTTGTAAAAAAATTACCGGAATAGTAGTAGAAAAAAGAGACCTCAGCTTCTAAAAATAAGCTTATGAGATCTCTTTTTTCTAATCAATTATGTTTTTACATTCATTTGCTTCAATAGTCCCTTCGGATCACCTTTTACAAAATAAAAATGCGGATTATTTTCATCATCGTAAAGCATAATATAAGGTTTTTCATTTAGTGGAAGGAGAATAAGTACTTCATCAATTGTTGTATGTAACCATTGATTTGTAATAGAAACTGGTTTAGATAAAGGGATTTTTATCATGTGACCATCTTTTGGAACGACGTTTAAGTTTTTGAATGGGCCAGTAATCGATTTAGCATATTGAATAGCTTCTTTTTGAATAGCTGGATCTAAAGATTGTTTTTGAACGACCATTTCTTTTTGACAATCAAATACTTCAATTTGTTGATTTGTATTTGCGAACGCATTTGTTGATAATAAGAAGAAAAGAAGAGTAATGATCCCGATTTTTTTCATCATAGTACAACACCTCGTTTTTACTATACCCTTAAATGGTTCAAATATTTTTCTGTCACATACATGTAACAAAGAAGTTGTATGATACAATTGATTTTTGTTTAAAAGCAATGGAGGATAATGTATGAAAGTATTAATCGCAGATGATGAACAAGATATGCTAAGGATTTTAAAAGCTTATTTTGAGAAAGAAGGCTTCGAAGTTTTCTTAGCGAAAGATGGAGAAGAAGCACTTCAAATATTTTATGATGAAAAAATTGATTTAGCTATTTTAGATTGGATGATGCCGAAACATAGCGGTATTACTGTTTGTCAGGAAATAAAGAAAAACTCAAGCGTAAAAGTATTAATGCTCACGGCGAAAAGTGAAAGCGAAGATGAATTAGCAGCTCTTCAAAGCGGGGCAGATGAGTACGTAAAAAAACCATTTCATCCAGGTGTACTCATTACTCGAGCGAAAAAGCTAATACAGCACGATGATGTCATTCAAGTTCAAGATTTGAAAATTGATTTTACGAAAAATAAAGTTTATAAAAATGACAAAGAATTAGATATTACAAAAACAGAGCTAGAATTAATAAAATGTTTTTTAAATCATAAAGGGATGATTTTAACTCGTAAAAAATTGTTAGATATCGTATGGGGATTTGACTATTTTGGAGAAGAGCGAACTGTTGATACACATGTAAGGAGATTACGAAAAAAAGTTGGAGAAAATATTATAAAGACGCACCGCGGGCTAGGATATAGTTTGGAGGAACAGAGTGAATAAACTTGGAAAAAAGCTATTTCTTAGTATATCTTTAACCGTTATTCTTATATTTACGATCTCTTTATTATTAATTAACTATCTTTTACCGAAATATAATATTTACAAAACACGAGAAAGCTTAGAAGGTATTACAGCGCAAATTCAGTCCATACCGAGAGAACAATTGGATGAAGCAATTACGAGCATTGAAAATGAGGGGAATGTTACGATTGCGTATACATCCATAAAAGACTCAGAAGATCATATTAATGATGAGTTACGTATGCAACTTACAAAAAAGAGAGTTGCCCTTAATAAAATTTGGATTACAAAAGAAGAAATAATGAAAGTAAAGAACTTCGGACATTCGAATAAAATATATGATCAAGAGAAAATCAAATCTAGCTTTTTTGTGAAATACATGGCGAAAGATGATATGTTGATTTTAGTAGGAGTTTCTATCGCACATTCGAATGAAATAATAAAAACGTTAAACTCATTTTATTTATTCATTTTAGGTATTACGATTTTTCTCATTATTGTACTTGTATGGATATTGTCAAAAACAATTACGACACCGCTGAAAGAATTAAGTGATGTCGCAGAAGATATTTCACGTTTACAGTTTAAAAAGACAAAAGTGAAAACGAATGATGAAATAGGAGACTTAGCTACTAGTATTAATATCATGAGTGAAAAACTACATGAAGCGCATCAAGATTTAACAGATCGAAACGAACATTTAAAACGATTTATGGGTGATGTGACCCATGAATTAAAAACTCCAATCGCGTTAGTGAAAGCATATTCTATGGGCATAAAAGATGGTCTAGATGATGGTACATACATAGATACAATCATTAAACAATCGGATCACATATCAAACCTAATTGAAGAGTTATTACGATTTTCTAAACTAGAAAGAGATGTGTTACAAAAAGAAGAATTCTCTATTAAATCACTAGTCCAAAGTATATTAGATAAGCATAAGATTGAACTGGAATCGAAAGAAATTGATTTGCATGTGAACTATAATGTTGGCGATGCAATTATTTATGCAGATATAAATAAAATGAGAATGGTGTTTCAAAATTTAATATCAAATGCGATAAAATATACAGCAAATCAACATATAAAAATTACTTTAGAAGTACGAAATGAAAGTGTATATTTTCAAATTCAAAATGGTATGAATGCGGAACAGATGAAAGATATCGATAAAATTTGGGAACCTTTTTACGTCCTAGAATCTTCTCGTAGTAAAGACCATTCCGGTACAGGACTAGGTTTAGCGATCGTGAAAAGTATTTTAGAAAGACATGGTTTTGACTATGGAGTTTCTACTATAGAGGGAGAGATACAATTTTATATTCATATGAAGAATGACTAATTCAATACTAGTAGAAGCATCGTCTATTAATAGGCGATGTTTTTTTATTGATATATGTAAGTAGTAATTCAAAATATATAACCTTGAAGGCCCGTTGGAAGAGTGTTCTACAAATTTTTCAAGTTGTTGCATAAAATATAAACTGAATTTTCTGTAATTTTATTGTATAGTAAAAAGAGAAATATATGGGGAGGCAAGCGTATGGGGAAAAAGAAAATAGCAACATTATCAGCAATATTATCTTTATCAATTACATCAGGAGTTTCTAGCACGACTGCGTATGCAGACAATAAAGAAACAAACTACATAAATGAGAATGACGTGAAGTTAAATGGAAAAGTTTCAGAGGCGTTACAATCAAACACGAAAATTGAATTAGAAAATGGGATGACAAAACCGATTTATTCGCTTGATGAAGCAATTATTGAAAATTTATTTGTAGAAACGGAAGTAGATAGTGATCGAGATGGAAAAAAGGATCGTGTATCGGTAAAAGTTATGCGTCCAAAAACTGATCCAAATGTGAAAGTTCCTGTTATATATGAAATGAGTCCATATCGAGCTGGTTTAAAAGATGTTCCTGTATATAACGTAGATGAAGAATTGTATGCGTATGAAGGGAAACCGTATGGAGCTGTTAATCTTGGTTCGTATGGAAATTATTATGTACCAAGAGGCTATGCAGTCATTTTAGGTGAAAGTATTGGAACTGGGAAATCAGAAGGGTGTCCGACGACTGGGGATGAGCAAGAAATATTAGGGACGAAATCTGTAATTGATTGGGTAAATGGACGTGCGAAAGCATATACAGAAAATGGTGAGGAAGTTAAAGCTGATTGGTCAACGGGAAATGTCGGTATGACAGGAGTCTCTTATAATGGTACGTTACCGAATGCTGTTGCGACGACTGGTGTTGAAGGGTTAAAAACAATTATTCCAATCGCAGCGATTAGTAGTTGGTATGATTATTATCGTGCAAACGGTGCAGTCATTGCACCAGGTGGATATCAAGGAGAAGATACGGATAATATGGCAGAAGCAGTATTAACGAGGGAAAACCCTGAAGTTTGCGGACAAGTAATAAAAGAGCTAACAGCTGGACAGGACCGGAAAACTGGTAATTATAATGATTTTTGGGATAAACGAAATTATGTAAAAGATGCTAAAAACGTAAAAGCGAGTGTATTTGTTGTTCATGGTTTAAATGATTGGAATGTAAAGACGAAGCAGTTCGTGCAATGGTGGGAAGCACTTGGAGAGAATGATGTCCCTCGAAAAATGTGGTTACATCAAGGTGGACACGGTGGAACATCAACGAATGACTGGCAAAGAACACAAAATGAATGGTTCGATTACTGGTTGTATGGAATTGAAAATGGGATTATGAATGAGCCAATGGTTGATGTACAACGTGAAAATAAAACATGGGAAAAATTAAAAAACTGGCCAGATCCAGCAGCTGTACCGTCAAAAATTCGAATGTTTTTAAGTAACAAAGCAGTTAATTTACCATTGAGCATGGGGGCTGTTAATAAGGTGTTTTCATTCGTAGATGATGCAAAAATGAAATCAAATCAATTAGTAGCAAACCCAGAATTAGAAGTAGCCAATCGATTAGTGTATACAATGCCTGTACTGCAAAAAGATACGCGTATAAGTGGTACACCAAAGATTTCAATTACGGGAAATATTGATCGATCTGTATCAAATTTAACCGCTTTACTTGTTGATTATGGAGGAACAAAGCCTGAAATCGTAACGAGAGGCTGGATGGATCCACAAAACGTAAAGAGTATAGAAAATTCAACGGCGATTCAACCGGGCAAAGATTATACATTTACATGGGATATGCAGCCAGATGATTATGTATTTAAAGCTGGGCATCAAATAGGGGTCGTTTTAATTGCTAGCGACTATGATTATACAATTAGACCGAAAGCGGGCACGAATCTTACAGTAAAATTAAGTGAAGTAGCATTGCCAATTGTGAAATAAATAGTTGTGAATAAAGAGCTTACCGTATAGTAAGCTCTTTAAATATTGAAAGGGAAGTTTATTATGATTTTTTATTGGTAGATATAAAAATACTTACAACAAATAAGAAAATTGCATTCATGATCAATAGGCCACTAAATATAAGGCCCGCAAAACCTCCAGCGAATCCATCGCCTACTTTTTCACCAATTATGTGCAAAGTGGCGAAGAAAACAATGGGGGCAGCAAGTATGAAAATACCACTAGATATTTTCCATATTTGCCTATATTTCTTCGCTATAAAGAAAATTAGAGCATTAAAAGCAATAAGAAGTAAAAGAAATATAATTAATGAATTCATCATATCCTCATTTTTGCGAAGAGTTTGAATTTTCATTATTCACATTGGCATTTCAAAGGAAATATTATACAATATGAGTATATTCTATGGAAAGCGAGTGATATAGTATGACAGTCAGCTCTTTCGAATTTTCATTAAAAGTAAAGGTACAGGAAGATTAATTGAATGAAAATCTTCCGTACGTAAAAACGGAGGAGAAAATAAATGTTTAGTTTTTATAGTTCACTTTGCACGGAACTTTATGATTACACAAAGCCTGTCGGTTATTCTTTAAATGGTGATATTGAGTATTACGAAGAACGTTTGAAAAATTGTAGAGGTAGAATTCTCGAAGCAGCAGTAGGATCAGGGCGTGTCATCATCCCACTTCTTGAGGCTGGTTTTACAGTTGATGGGATTGACTATTCACCTGAAATGCTAGAATCGTGCCGTATAAGATGCAAAGAGAGAGGCGTACACCCTAATTTATATGAAGGAAGCTTACAACAATTTTCACTTCCGCATAAATATGAGGCAATTATCATTCCTACTGGTTCTTTTTGCTTAATTGAAAATCGTGAGAATTCTATAAATGCATTGAAATGTTTTTATGAACACCTTAATCCAGGTGGACGATTAATCGTAGATATTATGCTTCCACATGACTGGAAGACGGGAGAGATTCATACATCGACTTTTTCTTTGCCAAATGGAGATGGAATTAAATTAGAAAATAAATCAATTGAAATAGATTGGCTGAATCAAACTACTCTATCATATTTAAAATATGAAAAATGGAGTAAAGGGCAGTTAGTACAAACGGAATTGCAACGCTTTGCGGTGCGCTGGTATGGAATAGAAGAGTTTAAACTTCTTTTAGAAAGTATTGGTTTCTCTAACATTACTTGCTCTGCTGACTATGTTTTCGAAAAAAAACCGTCAAATGCAAATCAAATGTTTACTTTTGAAGCAGTGCGAAAAGAAAAATAAAGAAGTATGTAAGAAAACAAGGCGATCGATACAATATCGATTGCCTTGTTTTAATTGTATATTACGTACATGTTATTACGTTTTCATTGTCCAAGCATCCTTCTACTAACTACATATACTATTTATATTAAAGACAGTCACTATTTTAAATAGAACTGTAATGTTTCTATAAATGATATTTTAGAGAGGCAGGGGATAAATTTGGCAAACGAAGAACAAGATAGAATTGAAAATCAAGTGTATTCAAATCGTGTATTAAGATCAGAATTTGATGCGAATTGGGAAACTTGTATATCAAAAAGTGGTTATGTAATTTATGTAGCAACAAGTAATAATGCTGAAGTAATAGTACTTCTTGCAGATGGTTCAAGTAAATTATTAATCTTCCAAAAAGGCGGTAAAGTAGTAGTAGGCGGTGGTGGAACAAGTCATTACAGTAAGCCGCATATCGCAAGAAATATTTAAGGTAGAACAAAACGCTGGAAAATGGTTAGTCATCCATGTTTAGAGCATGAATGACTAACCATTTTTATTTGTTTAACTCATTTTAATAGAACTTGATGTATTACAAATACTTTTGAATGATCAGAGAAGTTCGTAGGGAATTGTACGAATCAGTATTTGAAATATAATGTATGGTTTGAAGAATTCTATAAGCAATAAAAAAGCATTTCCTATTTCGGGAAGTGCTTTTTTTATGTTATAGTATAATAGTGTTTTGGAACAATGTTATTTTAATATATTTCAAATCTTGTTGTGTATTATTTTTATATTAAATTAGTTGCGTGACCATTTTTTTATATAAGGAGTAATAATTAGAGAAATGAAAAATATAGACTTTATACTAGAAAGTGATGAGGCATTAAAACCGTCTGAACGATTAGTACTATTATTATTAGAGAAGCATAGAATGTTATATACGAACGATCTATTGGCATTATCTAATTTATCATATAAAACATTAACGGATTCATTAACGGCGCTTGTATTAAAATCATATGTGTTAAAGGAAACAGGTAAGGGAAGAAGACAGAATTGTTATAGATTGGTATGATAAGACTGCTGATTTTAGAGAATTTATATTAATATTTATCGAATGTAAGGAGAAATAATATTTTTATTTTCAAATGAAAAATGCGAAATGAGGTAAATTTAAATATTTTAATTTCGTTTTTATTAATTATAGTTTAATCGTTTTTAAAAATAGAAAAATAAAATAAACTGCATAAAACAGAAATAAAAAAAACAATCCGTTTTAAAAAGGGATTGTTTTTTTATTGGAATAATATTATTTGGTAGATGGAAACAGGAATGATTATTCTACTTCACTTGTATACTTTTCAGGTAATAATTCCATTACGTTACATTTTACAAGTTCACCATTATAAGAAAGTATAACGTTCGTATTTTTTCCATAATCACTTATTAATTCTCGACATATACCACATGGAGCAACAACCCAACATTTTTCTATATCTTCATGAGGGTGTGGGTGAGCAACTGCTACAATGGTATCAAATTCATGATCACCCTCGGAAATAGATTTTCCGATTGCCATTGCTTCACCACATACTGTTATTCTTCCAACATTCGCTTCAACATGCACTGCTGCATAAATGTTACCTGTTTTAGTTCTTACAGCTGAACCGATATGATGACGGCTATATTTATAGTTTTTTTGATTACTTTTTCAGCGGCGTTAATTAAATCATAGTCTTCACTATTTAAAGGTGTTACTTGTAACATAATTCCTCCTCCATACTAAACATGATTAGCATTATTTCAGCAGAAAATTTTAATATTTAAAATAAAAGATAGGGATTAAATAGATAATATTATTATGTAAACTATAATTTTAAAAGGAATATATAATAATCAATAGAACATATAGAAGAGTGTGATGATGAGAAAACAGCCTATGATATAGCCTTGGAAAAAGGTCATAATCATCTTTTACATTATTTGCAACAGGGAGTGAACGTGTGATGGATAAATGGAGTGTAGGGATATTTTTATTTAATGACGTGGAAGTGTTAGATTTTGCAGGGCCATTTGAAGTTTTTTCTATCACTAAAGTACATGAAGAGAAACCATTTACTGTTTATACAGTTAGCCAAAATGGAGAAATGATTACAGCAAGGAACGGATTAAAGGTAAAGCCTGATTATAGTATTGAAGATTTACCACCAGTTGATATATTAATCATTCCAGGTGGTAAAGGCGCTCGGGAAAATGAAGTGAAAAATGATATTATAATAAATTGGGTTCGTCAGCAAATGAAAGAAGTAAAGCTAATGACTTCAGTTTGTACTGGAGCGTTATTACTCGCGAAAGCTGGTTTACTGGAAGGGTTAGAAGCAACAACACATTGGGCTAGTATTCAAACTTTCAAAAAAGATTTTCCGAATGTAGAAGTAATGGAGAATGTGAAATTTGTAGATGAAGGACATATTATTACATCGGCAGGTATTTCAGCTGGTATTAACATGTCATTTCATATTGTGAAAAATTTATTAGGTGTGGAGATTGCTCAGGAAACGGCGAAACGCATGGAATATGATATTGATTTGTAAAATTAAAAAGCCCAGTTTGGGCTTTTTTTCTTATTTTGTATGTATATAAGTGACTACCTAGGGATCTATGTTCTAAATTGTAGTTCTGATACAGGAATTCCAGTCCTTTCGAATGTACGACAATGCATCTTTTTTCTCCATGTAAGCTATAAAAACGGGGATTTTGTATGAAAAAAATTCTTCTACAATAGTAGAAAAAGAATAACAGAAACTACTATTTTATGCCAGCATACATAAAAAAATGCAATGTAAATATGGAAATGTCGTCGAATGCTATCTTTAATTGGTTAATTTGTAAGATATTTTTGTGAAGGAGCTTATTTTATAAGAATAGAATTATAGTTAGTAAGAGTCATACCGATGGTAGTGAAAATATATGTGTTAGGGGGATTTCATAATGAGGAAACTCAAGCGAATAAATGTTCCTAATATACAAGAACAACTATCACAGTCTAATGAGAATCGAGCAATTAATAAGAAAAAACTAAGGCGTTTTATATTCATGTTTATATTTATTGCGGCGGCTACTTTGTACGTTCAATTTATTTTAACGAAACAACAAGAAATAATCGTAGAAAAAAAAGATACAATAACGAATCAAAAAAAACAATTGGTGTCTTTAAAGAAAGATAAGGCTTCTTTAAAGACTAACATAGAAAATTTAACAGACGATGAGGAAGAAATTTTGAAGTTTGCGAGAAAAGAATATCAATTCTCTAAATCAAATGAAACTATATTTGTGTTGCCGAAGTAGTGTAATAGGACAGTTAGCGATAGCTAGCTGTTTTTTTTATGTATGAAGGGCATGGTACAAGAAACAATTACATATTGTAAAAATGAAGAGTGTGAGCTGTTTTTATACTTATGGAATATATACCGAAATAAATGTTGTTAAAATTCTGTCAATTGTATTATAATACAAGGTAAGCGGATACATTTCTTAATCAACGTTGAGTTTATCACTCATACGACTATTAAGAAAACCGTTATCCCGTATTAGAAAGGAAGATAGCTGTGTACGCTTCAAATACAATTTATGTCGTAGGGGATGCGAAAGCACCTCAAAATAATCCCATTACCGAAAAGTTCAAAAGTTATTTTGTAGCATTTGTACTTGTTAAGGAGACTGGGGAAATTGTAGATGCAGATTGCTCAGCGACAATTGCATTAACATCACAATTTGTTAAATATTTATTTCTACATAAAAATATTAATGACCCAGCGTTAGTAATGGAAATAAAAGGTCGTTATTTCGGTTCGTCTCAAAAGGCACTACTTGTAGCAGTAAAAGATGCACAGAAAAAATATAATCAAATCGCTGCTTTGTCTACCCATTCATAGACAAAATCCAGCCGTAAGAATCTTCTTATGGCTGGATTTTTTTTATTTCACATTTACCTTCTACATGAAAAGTAAGCACAAGCGGAGATCTTTTGATCCAAAAAAGTTGAGAATTAAGGCTCCATTTTGCTAGACAAAGAAAGGATGAACAAAATGAAAATTACCGATGTAAAAGTAAATCGTAGACGTGTAAATCTTCATACACCGTTTAAAACCGCGCTTCGTACCGTAACCGAAATAGAAAGTATAGATGTATATATTCATACAGATGAAGGAATTGTCGGTAAGGGAGCTGCAGCTGCAACACCGGTTATTACGGGTGATTTCGCTAACGGGATTGAAGAAGCAATTTTAGGGCCGATGCGTTCATGTTTAATTGGTCAAGATATCATTCAATTTCAGCAGTTACTGCAACACATTCAAGTGAGTTGCATTGGAAATCCAAGTGCGAAAGCAGCGGTAGATATCGCATTATATGATGTGTATTGTCAATATCATAACGTTCCACTTTACGCATTATTAGGCGGGAAGAAAGAAATTCATACAGATATTACGGTGAGTGTAGATGAGCCTTTCACTATGGCGAAAGAGGCAAAGCAACATGTAGAAAAAGGATTTCAAACTTTAAAAATTAAAGTGGGGAAATCTGCACACTTAGACTTAGAACGTATTGAAGCGATTCGAAATAGCGTACCAAAAAATACGACGTTACGATTAGATGCAAATCAAGGGTGGAATCCAAAAGAGGCAGTTTCTATCATTAAAGAGATGGAAAATCGCAATTTAAATATTGAATTTATTGAACAACCTGTTCATGCGAAAGATTGGGAGGGATTAAAGTACGTCAAAGATCATGTACAAACACCTATTATGGCAGATGAAAGCATATTTTCAGCGAGTGATGCATTAAAAATTGTGCAAGGAAGATATGCAGACTTAATCAATATTAAATTAATGAAATGTGGTGGCATTCGCGAAGCGTGGCGTATTGCAGAGATAGCAGAAGCAGCTGGTGTGAAATGTATGGTAGGAAGCATGATGGAATCTTCTCTTTCTGTTAGCGCTGTTGCACATTTAGCTGCTGCACATCCTAATATTCATTACTTCGATCTTGATGCGCCACTTTGGTTAATGGAAGAACCGGAAGGAATGACTTATTCTGGATCAAAGGTAAACCTTCAATCGACAGTGAATAGTAAATCTTAGGAGAAGAGACTAGTAAATTATCTTTTAAGGGGGATATTTATGAAAAAAGTAGGAACTGCATTTTTAACAACTTTATTTATATTTTCATCGTTTACATCAGCAAATGCTGAAGAAAAGAAAGATAGTAAGGCGTTTATCGATGTATCTGCCGCAACACTTTGGACTGCACCTGATTCATTACGGCCAATTGATGCACCAAGTGCTACAAATCCAGTTGATTTGTGGAAGTGGACGAAATCGATGACGCTTGATGAGAAACTTTGGTTAACAAGTGCAAATAAATTAGAAACGCAAGCGTTATTAGGCCAAGAAGTAACAGTTGTAGATAAAAAAGGGGATTGGGTGAAAGTGTTAGTCCATGGTCAGCCAACACCTCGAAATGAAGAAGGCTACCCAGGATGGATGCCTGAAAAACAGTTAACATATAATCAAGAATTTGCAGATAAAACAAATGAACCTTTCGTATTAGTAACGAAACCGACAGCCATTTTATATATAAATCCTTCTGAAAAACATAAATCGCTTGAAGTGAGCTATAATACGCGACTGCCGCTACTTAGTGAAGATGCGATTTCATACCGCGTGTTGCTACCAAATGGGCAGAAAGCTTGGCTACGAAAAAATGATGGAACGGTTTACCGTTCTCAAAATGATATTCCAACCCCGGCGGCCGATGATTTAATAAACACAGGGAAAATGTTTTTAGGATTACCGTACATTTGGGCTGGTACAAGTGGCTTCGGATTTGATTGCTCTGGATTTACACATACGATTTATAAATCGCACGGTATTACAATTCCGCGAGATTCTGGTCCGCAATCGAGAAATGGAGTTGCAGCGGATAAAGAAAATTTACAAAAAGGAGATTTAATCTTCTTTGCACATGATCAAGGGAAAGGTAGTGTTCATCATGTGGGAATGTATATTGGTGACGGAAATATGATTCACTCACCAAGAGCTGAAAGATCAGTAGAGATTATACCGTTAAATACACCTGGATATATAGAAGAATACGCTGGTGCTCGTCGTTACTTACCTTAAAAAATAGAGGGGGTTTTCAAATGAAAAAAGTTGTTCGCTACTCATTAGTTAGTACTCTATTCGTTTCTTCAATTTTAGTTGGCTGCGCAAAAGAAAAAACAACGACAAAGCCGAAAGATGAGAAGAAAGTATTACAGTTACTAGAAACGGGTGAAATTCCATCGTTAAATTCAGGGAAAGTAACAGATGCAGTATCATTTAACGTTTTAAATAACGTAATGGAAGGATTATTCCGTTTATCGAAAGATGATGAAGTGATTGAGGCTGGAGCACAAAAATATGAAGTGAGTAAAGATGGGAAAACATATACATTCCATTTGCGTGATGCGAAATGGTCTAACGGAGATCCAGTAACAGCGCAAGATTACGTATATGCTTGGAAGCAGCTTATTAACCCGGATACAGCTTCTCAATATGCATACATTGCGTACGATGTGAAAAATGCAGAGAAAATAAATAAGAAACAACTAGGGTTAGATGAATTAGGAGTAAAAGCAAAGGATGATAAAACGTTCGTTGTAGAGTTAGAACATCCTGTACCGTATTTTACGAAACTACTTATTTTACCGTCCTTCTATCCAATTAACGAGAAATATGCGAAAGAGCAAGGCGATAAATATGGATTAGAAGCAAATAAAGCGGTATATAATGGGCCATTTACATTATCTGATTGGAAGCATGAAGCTAGTTTTACGATGAAGAAAAACGATAAGTATTGGGATAAAAAAGAAGTGAAGCTAGATGAAGTAAACTATCAAATTGTTAAAGAAATTTCAACTGCGGTAAATTTATATGAAACAGATAAAGTTGATAGAGCTGTCATTTCTACAGAATTCGTAGATAAATATAAAAATAATAAAGAGCTAAAACAATATACAGATCCAGTTATGTACTTCTTCCGATTTAATGAAAATGTGCCGATTCTTAAAAATAAAAATGCACGGCTTGCACTAAGTACAGTGTTTGATAAGAAAGGACTTGCGACTTCATTTTTAAATGATGGTTCGGTTGCTGCAAACTATTACGTACCAAAAGGATTTTTAAAAGGTCCAGATAAAAAAGATTTTAGAAGTACGGCAGGTGAGTTTAATAAAACTGATGTAAAACAGGCGAAAGAATATTGGGAAAAGGCGAAGCAAGAGACTGGTACAAATGAAGTAACGCTTGAGTTATTAAACTATGATTTAGAAAACTTCAAAAAAGTAGGAGAATATATTAAAGAGCAGCTTGAGAAAAACTTACCGGGCTTAAAGGTAAATGTGAAATTACAACCACACACGCAAAAATTAGCGCTAGAGAAGAAGAAAGAATATGAAATGTCGTTATCACGCTGGTTACCAGATTATCCAGATCCAATGACATACTTAGAAGTATTCCTTTCTGGAAGTAGTGTAAACAATACAGAATATGCAAATCCGGAATACAATGCGTTAATTAAGAAGATTAAAACAGAATTAGGTAATGATGAAAAGGCTCGCTGGAAAGCACTACAAGATGCTGAAAAAATGCTGCTGGATGATGCAGTTATTGCCCCAGTATTCCAGCGCGGGCTATCTTACTTACAAAAACCATATGTGAAAGATTTATATGTACATCAATTTGGTCCAGCTACAAGTTTAAAATGGGCAGATGTACAAAAATAAAGGATGAGAAAACAGACTCCACGTGTGTGGTAGTCTGTTTTTTTAGTTAAGGTTGGGTAAATAGTACATGGTATAATTTACTAGTATGTATAAAATTTTGGAGGGGAATGAAGTTTTATGTTTGAAGAAAAGAAAGTAATGCATACAAAAAGGTTATTTATGAGAAAGCCCATTATAGAAGATGTTGATCAATTTTATAGCATATTAAAGGAAGAAGCTGTTGGCAAATGGCTTGCTAAATCAAGGGGAATGTCAAAGGGAGAAGCAAAGGACTATATTATACAACTAATATCACATTGGGAACAGTATGATTTCGGGGTATGGTTGTTAGTTAATAGAAATACAGACAAGCTTTTAGGACATTGTGGTTTAAGAAAAATAGATGAAACAGGTGAAATAGAAATTATGTATTTACTTGATCCGGAATATTGGGGAAATGGATATGCGTCAGAAGCAGCAAAGGCGTCCATTCAATATGCAAAAGAGATGGTGAATGTAAAAAGAATAATTGCTAGAGTAAAAGTAGAAAATGAGAATTCGAAAAAACTTTTACGAAATTTAGGTTTCACATATACTCATGATGTTGATCATAGTGGCCGTTTATTATCGTACTTTGAACTCAAGACATCATTGGATAAATTATAGACATTTTTTATGTTTTTTAACTGTTTAAAAATAAAATTATTACTCAAATTCCAGTGTGAAATGTATGTAGAATCTTGTATAATTAACGTGTTTCTATGGAAACATTTTCTTGTGCTAAATATAGGACTTAATAGAACAAGGAAAGAAATACATACATGTATATAATAGATAAATAGAATGGAACATGTATAGAGAAAAAGGAGAGAAATGATGGCGTGTCAAAAACAAGGGTTACAATTTAATAGCAATAGAAAGAGGAAGAGACGATGAAAATGAAACATGCTTTTGGTCCGATAATTTTAGCATGTGTGTTTTTTTTCATTATCATATTAATCCCATCGAAAAGTTTAGTATCACTTATTAGTGATAAGAAAGTAGAAGATGCTGCAACTTCCTTACAAAAAGAAAAACTACAAAGTGTTTTCTTACAGCAAAAAATGTTAGAGAATTCACAGTATTTACCGATGTATGGTTCATCTGAATTTTTACGAATGGATGCATATCACCCATCTAATTACTTTAAAGTAAATCCGGCAGGTTTTACGCCATATTTAATGGGGATTGGCGGTACGCAAAGTTTAGCTCATATATTAAATATGACGTCTACTATGGATGGATTAGAAGGTAAAAAGGTAATCTTTGTTTTATCACCACAATGGTTTACAAAGACTGGGGTATCACAGGGGGATTTTACGAACAACTTTTCTAAGCAACAAGCATATCATTTTATTTTTAATGATAAAATAAATGTTGAAATGAAGAAGCAAATTGCGAAACGACTATTAGATTATAAAGTTGTTCAAGAAGATGATATATTAAAAAATTCATTAGAAGGTATTGTATATAATGATACGAAACATAACATAAAAGCAGGTTTAGTCAAACCACTTGCTTATATGCATCGAAATATTTTAGATCATAGAGATTTATTTAACTCTATATTTAAGATTGAGCCGATGAAAGAAAAAACTAATATGGGACTACGTTCAATATCTTGGGTAGATGCACGTAAACATGCAGAAGAAGAAGGAAAAGCGGAATCTACTACAAACTCATTCGGAATTGAAAATCCGTATTACTATAAACATAATTTGAAGAAAAAATTAAAAGGTTTAAAAAACTTTAGAGCAAATGAATCATATGAAGAATCACCAGAATATGATGACTTACAAATTGTTTTAAATATATTTAAAGAGAAAAATGTTAAGCCACTATTCATTTCTGTACCTGTAAATGGACCGTGGTATGATTACGCTGGTTTCCCTAAAGAACGCCGTGAAGTGTATTATAAAAAAGTTCGGGAACAAGTTGAGAAAGCAGGATACCCAGTAGTTGACTTTTCTGGCCATGAATATGATAAGTATTTCTTAAAAGATACAATTCATTTAGGGTGGAAAGGCTGGATTTACTTTGATGAAGCAGTGCAAAACTTTTATACTGAAAAATAAGTGTGGAGAAAAAGGAACGGCTATAAGCTGTTCCTTTTTTTAGTATAGAGGATTTTGATGTGGGCAATTCGGAAAGGCATGTATATCTTGAATTTGTCTAAAATCATAATGCTTCATTGCGAATTGAGCTTGATAAAGGTATTCATACACATATAATTGACCATCATGTGCTGAACATAATACACCAGAAGTTCCTTGCCCATTTAAGAAAGAAATACCGATAGGGCGTCCGATTAAGTATTGTATTTTTTGTTGCCAATGCATAGGGAAATCACTCCTTTTAGAGTTAATATACGAAATGGACGAGTGAATTGTTGCTTATCCACATAATTATGAAGGCTTTTTATATAATTCCTAGAAGATATTAATATGAATGAATTACAAGTGCGAGAAAGGAATGCATAATGAAGACAGAAAATATTTTGGAAGAAAAGTTGAATTTTATAGAATGGTGTCAAACATTGAAGGGAGTACCTGATGATATATGGTTTCAGGCATTAAAAAAAGGTTCATGGGCAATTGCGGATGTGATTTCACATTTTATCGTTTGGGATGTGTTTTTAATAAAGGATAGAATTCCATACTTTATAAGTGAACAATCTGTACCAAATGTTCCAACAGATGTTGAGGAAATGAATAAGGGAGCAATTAAATATGCGAGATCTGGTATTTCAAAAGAAGAACTATTAAATCGATTTAGCGTTACTCGTAAACAGTTAGTAGATGAAATTGAGCGAATTCCAACCAAATATTTTTATAATGTCTACCAATTTGGCACTAAAAAAGTGAAATTAAATAATTACTTTTCATCACTCATTCAACATGACTTAAAGCACAAAGAAGAAATAATGCAATTTCTAATATATAATCAAGCCTATAATAAAAACCGCTAACATTCGTAATGAATGTATAGCGGTTTTTATATTATCTTAAGCAAGATTTTTACGTTTTTTTGTCCATTTTTTAAGGATGAAGTATAGTAGGATAAGTATGACGCCGCCAATTGCGAAAGACTTCACATACGGTCCCGCAATATCGTTTATATTCTCCCAATTTTGACCTAGTTTTTCACCTAAATAAATGAAAATGATAGACCAAGGGATGATTGCAAGTGCTGTTAATGTAGTGAAACGTAATAATGGCATTTTTGTAATGCCAGCAGGAATTGAAATCGCATGACGTACTACTGGAATAAAGCGTGCAGTGAAAATTACACCAGTTCCGTACCGATTAAACCAATCTTCAGCTGCATCTATATGTTTTTTATGAATGAAAATATATTTTCCGTATCGTTCTAATATAGGTCGTCCACCGTATCGTCCAAGCCAATAAATAAAAATTTGAGCAATAACGCCGCCAATTGTACCGAATACAACTGCACCTATAAATGAGATACTACCATTGAATACTAGGAATCCCGCATAAGCAAGGACAATCTCACTTGGGATAATCTCAATCATAAGTCCAAGCATAATGCCCCAATAACCTAATCCTTCAAAAAACGTTAATACTGAATGAATAAAACTACTTACCATTGTTGCACCTTCTAGTTTATGTATTTTTGAATAGGTGAACCTAATACTTAATAACATAAAAGATTCACTATGTGTAGATTATACCTTATTTGTATAGGGGATTGCTATTTCAATTCTTTTATGTCTCACATAAGTATTATAGTAAAATATATAAGTTCAGTTTTCATGAAGAGATAATGACAAGATGATTAAGAATTTTTCATAAAAAAATAGAAGCATTTCTGCTCCTATTTTTTTACGGCTTCACATCTAAGTTCTGTAAAAATAACGTTGCTGTTACGTAACGTTTCGCTAACATTTGTACATATGCGGTATGCACAGATAATGTGGCGATAATAATGGCGTTACGAATTGCTTCGCGTTGTTCGTTGTTAACTTGATCGAACTTGCTTGCAATTTTATCAGCTCTTTCTTTTACGATGTTTTCAATTGTATGGATTGTATCTGTTGCATTTAGTTGTAAGCAATTCCCTTGATTGAGTTCTTCAAATAGGGAAGAGTATGCTCCATATAAATGAACAGGATTGATTAAGTCATCACTTCGATCGGCTGGGTCATTTACAATAAGGCGTAATAGCTTACGAATGGATTCAAAATCAAGTGCTGTTTTTAAATCTTCAACAATGAATAGTAAGGCTGCTTGTTCAATTGAATATTTTTTTCCTTTTTGAGGAGAACCAATCATTTCTTTTATATCTCGTTTCACCCAGTTTTGCATGGCCGTTACTGAGAAACTTGTATTTTCAATTTGATTTCCAAGCGCAACTATTTCATTTAATGAAAAACCAACGTCCGTATCTTCAATCTTAATTAGTTTTTCAAAAATAGGTGAAAGTGCGGTAGTAATAAAAGCAGTTACGCTTTGTCCGCTTTCAATATCTTTTTTATGTGACTTCGCCCAAGCTTCTTGTAAAATACCGAGAGGCTTTTTCGTATTCCATCCTCGTAATGATAGAAGAAGGGTAGCCATTTCGTTTCGTGTGAGATGAAATGTTTCCATCTTTTCACCTCCAAAAATAATAAAAAGTTCTTATGAACCTATAATATGTTTTGTTTCATTTAAAGTCAATTCTGTTTTGCTTAATTTTTCCCTTGTCACCAAACTGTCGGAAGTAAATAATACTTGCATATTTCGACAAAAGTTCATATAATAAGTTCATAAGAACCTTTAAAATGTTTTTAAAAACAAATCTATCATTCTGAATTTACTAGAAAGGTAGATTTCACATATATCTATATAAAAGGAGAATGGATATAATATGTTGAAAAAACTTGTAGCAGTCATGACAGCATTCATGGTTATCTTTGGAGCTAGTAGCTTCATGTTTGTAGATCACGCAGCAGCGAAGGGTTACAAATCTGGTAAAAAATCATACACACCAAGTTCTGGTCAAAAGTCAAAAGTTGATTTGAACAAAAAAGATAATAACGTAAATTCACAAAAAACGACAACAGATTCAAAAACAAAAGCAACAAACACAGCACCAAAAAGTAATAAAGGAAGCTTTATGAAAGGTTTATTACTAGGTGGTCTTGGTGGTTTACTAATGGGTAGCTTATTTGCAAATATGGGAGCTCTTGGTTCTGTATTAGCATTTATGGTAAATATGTTAGTAATGGCTGGTATCGTAATGTTAACAATTCGTGCATTTAAATACTTCAAAGATCAACGTAAGAAAAAGGAAGATGAAGTAGCATGGAAACAATAAAAATTTCTGAACAAGAACTAATCAATGCGCTTTGTGTATATATTGCTGAAAAAAGACAAGTTGGTCCAGAAGAAGTTTTAGTTGAACTCATGTATGATGATGACTACGGTTTCTCTGCTGAAGTAGAGGTAAATGGTCGCCAGCAAATTTTAATTCAAGCAAACTTAATCGAAGCATTGCGCTTATTACTTGACAGAGAATATAATGTCAATTCATTTGCAGCAAGATTACAACTTGAATTAGATGATGAAGAAGGCATTTACGCATTAGCGAAATTTAATAACTCAGATGAGTAGGAAAAAGAGCTGTTGAGAGAAATCTCAGCAGCTCTTTTTAGTATGTGCATACGCAAGGGAATAATCACGCCAAATTTCATTCATTTTGCATCTACCAACATCAATCATTGGGTTAAATTGTATGGCAGCTTGATGACGTACAGCATGTACATGTTGAATTGCTTGTTGTAAGTGTTGTTCAACCGAATGAGATTTTTTATTTGCCTGTTTTACGATAGAATATCCAGCAACAGTCCCTTGTGCCATTGCAATTTTCCCGCTTTCAATGCCAGTTATATTGCCAGCTACAAATAAACCGGGAAGAGGGGTTTCCATTGTTTCGGAATGGAGTGGAACATGTCCACCTAATTCCGGAATGTAACGGAAAGGACAGCCAGCTACAGCAGCAAGCTCAGCAAGAGGGTATAAGCCACCGGCAATACAAACGAAGTCTGCCTCATATACTTGTTCCGATCCGGTTATGACGTTTCCTTTCGTATCAATATTAGCTACTCGTACACCTTCAACTTGATCTGTTCCAATAATTTCAAGAGCTGCTTTTCGAAGGTGAAGTGGTGTTCCATTTATCTTCATACCTTTATTAGGATAGAAGTTTAATACAGCTTGTTTCGCCCAATTATATTTCATCAATCGGCTACCTATACGTAATAAAGGTGACGGGGCAAGGTGGGCAGCGTGTAAGAGAGAGTTTAATACTTCTTCTGGTTCACCAGCCTTTTGACTTAATTCATTTTTTTCAGGAAGTACGATATGTTCCACTTTAATTCCTGCTAATTGTAATTCATTTAAAATAGCGAATGACAAAATGTTAGCACCAATAATTACTCCTTTTTTCCCAATTTGAACACGATGTACATTTGTCATTACTTGGGCTGCCCCGATTGACATAACTCCTGGAAGTGTCCAACCAGGAAGGGGGATGGCGTACTCAGCAGCGCCAGTAGCAAGTAGAACAAACGGTGTTTCTAACGTACCGATATTCGTATGTACGAACCAAGTGCTTTCATCTTTATCTAAATTATAGACGGAAATACCACATCGAATATCAACTGAAAGTGATTTAGCTTCTTCGTGAAGGCGTTTTGATTCTTCTATGCCGTTCCACCATTCTCCAGTAGGTTCTTGATGTAATTGTCCGAGCAACCTTCCGCCAGGCTTCATAAATTCATCAATAACAAGTACGTTGAGTCCAAAACGAGCACAAGAGATAGAAGCTGATAAACCCGCTGGTCCAGCACCGATAATAATGATGTCGTTCATCGTTTTTTCACCATCTCTCTCACGATATTTGGATGCTGTTTCCCACTATCAACAATCATATCTTTTTCTACAACAGTTAAGCACGCTCGTACATTTGCTTGATTGTTTACTGTGACGCGGCACTCAGAACAATGTCCAATATTACAGTAAATACCTCGCGGCGTCCCGCTGTCTTCATGCACTCTTAAAGTTCTTATTCCGTTTGCAAGTAAAGCGGCCGCAATCGTTTCATGTTCATATGCTTCATATTGTTGCCCGTTAAATTGGAAAGTGATGCGTTTACTATTATTTAAACTCCCTAAAATAGGGTGATGGGTAATTCTATTCATTGATTTTCACCTACCGCTCCAAAGGTAACCGCGCGCACAGGGGGTTGATATTTTAATGGGATTTCATTAGTAGTTACGTCAGGATTTGCACTTTCAATCATTCGATCTATCATCATTCTACATGTGCGGCCACCGCAAAATCCCATGCCAGCACGTGTTCTTAGTTTTAATTCTCTTCCCAAGCAATTATATGCAGCAATTGTCGATTGAAGTTGACCGTATGTTACTTCTTCACATCGACAAACAATTAAGTGATCTTTATTCGTCATATGTATTCCTCCTCTAGTTCGGTTTGCACAAATTATTATGCAAAAACTATGCCAATATAGAGGAGGGAGACGGTTATTGTAATCCAAGCTTTTTTAAACGGTTATATAAAGTGGCTCTCGTTACACCGAGTTGTTTCGCGCACTCTAATTTATTCCCATTTAATATGCGTAAAGCCCTCTCAATGACTTTCTTCTCATGCTCATCCATCTCTTCTTGCAAAGAGAGAATCGTATTATTGTTGCTGAGTAATAGGGAATGAGCCATATGATTATCTAACGTTTCAATTGTATGGAATGGTAAATATTCTTGCTTTATAATACCGTCAGTCGCAAATACGACAAGTCTTTCAACAACGTTACGAAGTTCGCGAATATTACCTGGCCAATTGTAATGAAGCAATTCATGCATAATGCTGGAAGGTAAGTCACGAATTGGTCTGTTATAGTTGATTGAAAAATCGTTTAAGAAAGAATAAGTTAATTCAATAATATCCTCACGTCTTTCGCGCAGCGGTGGAATATGCAAGCTAACTACATTTAGGCGATAGTATAAATCTTCTCGGAACGTGCCTTTTCTCATTTCCTCTTGTAAATCTCGATTTGTAGCCGCGATAATGCGGAAATTAATATGAATCTCTTTTTCTCCACCAACACGGTAATATTTTCGTTCTTGTAGTACACGCAAAAGCTTTACTTGCATATCGAGCGGCATTTCTCCTATTTCATCAAGGAATAATGTACCGCCTTGCGCGAGCTCTATTTTACCTTTTTTCCCTTTACTATTTGCACCAGAAAACGCCCCGCGTTCATACCCAAATAATTCACTTTCAAATAACGCTTCTGGAATGGCGCCACAGTTAATTGAAATGAAAGGTGCCTTAGCTGCTTCACTTGCTTCATGGATTGCTTTCGCGAATACTTCTTTTCCAACACCACTTTCGCCGAGTATTAAAACAGTTGATTTCACCGAACAAACCTTTCTAGCTAATTGTATCGTTCTTTGTATAACAGGGCTCTTTCCATTCATCGCAAGGAAAGGGTCTGATTCATCTTTATACTTTGCGACCTCTTGTTCTAAACGGTGCATTTCATGTGACATATTAAATAGTTTTTCATTTAAAGCGACTTGATTTGTAACATCAGTTTCAGAAACGACTGCTCCTATAATTTCATCGTTACAATACACTGGGTTTGAATTAATTAATACGAACAGATCTGGACGAGGCTGATGGAACTGAGCGATTATGCTTTTTCCGTCATGTAATGATTGTAAAATTTCCAAATCTTTATAGTCAAAAAAGCGAGTGATAGGTTGTCCAATAATTTCATTTTGATTGACTGAAAAAATCTTTTCGGCGCCATCTGTCCAAGTACGAACACATTCTTTATCATCGATGACTGTAACAGAAGAATCAGTTGTTTGTATTACGGTGTTATAGAAAGATTGTAGTTCATTGTAAGACTTAACAAGAAACGGAATGATTTGCTGTGCCGTTATACAGCATATAGGCTCTTTATTTCGGTTCATTATGATAACGGCTAGTTCATTGGAAAACCCGTCAATTAAAGCGGTGAACGAGTCATCTTCATATATAGCTGCACAATTATATTCTTCTGTAGTAGAAGGTCGGTAATAAAATTTTTCGTCAACTTGTTCAATGTGTTGAGTGCTATATGTATGATCAATAGATAATGTTTTTAGAAATTCTTTTATTGTGGGAAATGAGAATGCCATATTGTCCTCCTATTATGTATAAAAATTTTGACAGTGATAAAAAAATAATACACTTATTTATGATAAATTCAAAATATTTTTACAGATAAAAATATTATTTGTAAAAAGTGTATATATGTAGAGTTGGCACGTCAATTGCATAAAAGAAAGTGAGGGATTAAAAAGAAGGGAGGGGTGCTACGTGAGGCACTGCGACGTTTTAATAATAGGTGGTGGAATTATAGGATGTTCAATCGCTTATTACACTTCAAAATACGGAAGAGACGTAACAATCATTGAAAAAGGAGAATTTGTCAGCGGGACGTCTTCACGGTGTGATGGGAATATTTTGGCTATTGATAAAGACCCAGGGTTTGATAGTCAAATGTCGTTAGTAAGTCAAAAATTAGTAACTGATTTAAGTGAAGAGTTAGAGCACTCATTTGAATATAGGGCGCCAGGAAGTATTCTCGTATGTGAGTCAGACGAAGAAATGGAAGCAGCGCAGCAATGGGTGAATCGTCAAAAAGAAGCGGGTTTACCGTTTCGAATGCTTGATAGGCAAGATATAAGAGGGGAATCGCCATTCTTTGCAGATGATTTATTAGGCGGGTTAGAATGCGCAACAGATTCGACTGTAAATCCATATCTTCTTGCTTTTTCACTTCTTGCAGAATCGAAAAAATATGGTACGAAGGCTTTTAATCATACGGAAGTAAAAGAAATGAGAAGAGATATAGACGGTTCCTTTATTGTAGAAACGACAAATGGGACGTTTGCTGCAAAGCAAGTGGTGAACGCAGCGGGTGTGTGGGCTCCGAAAATCGGACAAATGCTTGATGTAAATATCCCAATTGAACCGAGAAAGGGACATATTATAGTAGCTTCAAGGCAACAACACGTTGGTTGTCGTAAAGTAATGGAATTTGGTTATTTAATTTCTAAATTTGGCGGAAAACGAAAAGTGGATGCTTTAACTGAAAAATATGGAGTAGCTCTTGTGTTTGAGCCGACAGAAAGCCAAAATTTTTTAATTGGTAGTAGTAGAGAGTTTGTAGGGTTTCATACGAAGATAAACAACGAGGTTATTAAATGTATTGCGAATAGAGCAATTCGTTTTTATCCGAAAATGGCGGATATGATGGTGATTCGTTCATATGCTGGGTTACGCCCGTGGACAGAAGATCATTTGCCGATCATTTCACGTGTGGAACATATCCCGAATTACTTTATTGCAGCAGGGCATGAAGGGGATGGCATTAGTCTTGCCGCAGTTACAGGGAAAGTGATTGAAGAGTTATTAAATGAAAAAGAAACAATCATTCCTATTGAACCACTTCGTTTGAGTCGTTTTACAGAAAGGGTGTTAAACGGATGAGGTCACAAAGAGTCTTTACGACCATTGATACACATACGGGCGGGAATCCAACAAGAACATTGATTAGCGGACTGCCTAAGTTAATTGGAGAGACGATGGCAGAAAAGATGTTACATATGAAAAAAGAATATGACTGGATTCGCAAATTGTTAATGAATGAACCGCGTGGTCATGATGTAATGTCAGGAGCATTATTAACAGATCCATGTCATCCGGAAGCAGATATTGGTGTTATTTACATAGAAACAGGTGGATATTTACCAATGTGTGGTCACGATACAATTGGTGTGTGTACAGCTTTAATTGAATCAGGTTTAATTCCAGTAGTTGAACCAATTACCTCGTTAAAGTTAGACACGCCAGCCGGTTTAGTTGAAGTTGATATTTTAGTTCAAGATGGAAAGACGAAAGAAGTCTCTTTTTGTAATATACGAGCTTTTTTACTGAAACATATTACTGTACAAGTCGAAGGAATTGGAACAGTAGAGGGCGATATTGCGTATGGAGGAAATTTCTATGCCATTATCGATGCGAAATCAGTAGGGTTAGAGTTAGTACCAGAAAACGCATCTACAATTATCGATAAAGCGATCCTTATAAGAAATACAATTAATGAGAAATTTGAAATTATTCATCCGCAGCATTCGTTTATTAGAGGATTAACTCATGTTGAATTTTATACAGCTCCTACTCATGAAAGCGCTCATGTAAAAAATACAGTTGTCGTTCCGCCAGGAGGAATTGATCGTTCTCCATGTGGTACAGGAACATCAGCAAAGTTAGCTGTATTGTACGCAAATCAAAAAATCGAGATGAATGAAGAGTTTATTCACGAGAGTATCGTTGGCTCTCTATTTAAAGGAAGCGTCATCAATACGACAAATGTTGAAAATATAGAAGCTGTCGTAACGAAAATTACAGGTTCAGCTTGGCTTATGGGGATGCATAGATTTTTTTACAATGAAAAGGATCCACTTAAAGAAGGCTTTTTGCTAATTCCGCCGATGGAACATGAAACGGAGGATGTAAAATGAACATTCAAAAAATGTATACAGCAGTAGACGTACACGTAAATGGCGAGGCATTTCGTGTAATAAAAGATGTACCATGCAAGTACTACTACAATTTAGAACAATTAAACGAACAATTTTCAGGTGAATTAGCAGATGAAATGCAGCTTTTATTAAATGAACCGCGTGGTTTTATTGGTTTAAATGGATGTATCGTCGTTCTTTCTATTCATACGGAAGTCGATGCAGCTGTATTATTTTTTAATCATGAAGGATCAATACCTCTGCATTACGGAGGTATTGTCGCAGTCATAACGATGTTACTAGAAAGCGGGTATTTAAAAAAGAGAGAGGCGGATCAATACAAAATCGAAACGTTATCTGGCATATTCTCAGTCTATGCGTATGTAGAGAATGATGAAGTTGTATCTGTTTCGTTTGAAAGCAAACTATGTTATATGATTGAGAAAAATTTACAAGTTAGTAATATAAATTACTCTCTCATACAAGCAGATAAAGTCTATGCAGTTGTAGAAAAAGGTGCGTATTCGCCAGAAATTTGTATTGAAAACATTTCTGAATTGAAAAAATGGGGAGAAGCTACACTACAAGCTATACAAAAACAATCACTTATAAAAAGACTTATTTTAGTAGATTCTTCGCAGAAAGAAAAGAACCATATAAAGTCGATTACATTTCATGAAGATAACTTCATCGTACGTTCGCCAGGGTTTGTCTCTACTATTGTGTCTTTTGTTCATACATTATTTAAAAATGATTATATAGCGGATAAACCTTTTATAAATGAAAGTATATTTAATAGCTTTATAACTGTTGAAAAAGTGAAGAAGGAAGAAACAGGTTACATTTTCCGTTTTGAAAGTAGAGGGTTTATTACAGGGATGCAGACGTTTCTATTAGACCCTACCGATCCGTTTCCGACAGGATTTTTATTAAAATAAAATGGTTAAAGGGAGAGATAAATATGAAAAAAATTAAAGGGGCATTTCCAGTATTAATCACACCGATGGATGAGTTACAAGAAATTAATTGGAACGGTGTAAAACAAAACGTAAACTATTTTATTGAGCAAAAAGTAGCTGGCATTATTATTAATGGAAGTACAGGGGAGTTTGTTAGTTTATCAAAAGAAGAACGATTTAAAATGGTAGAAACAGTATTAAAAGAAGTTGATGGACGTATTCCAGTTATTGTAGGAACTGCAGCAGAAACGACGAAAGAGACGATTGAATATACGAAACATGCCGAAGCACATGGAGCGGATTGCGCATTAATTATTAACTCGTATTATTGTAAACCGAAAGAAGAGGAAATTTATTTTCATTTTAAAGAAATCTCAAACGCTGTAAATATACCAATTATGTTATACAATAATCCGTTTACATCTGGTGTTGATATGAGTACAGAGCTTATGCTACGTATTGGAAAAGAATGTGAAAATGTTACACATATTAAAGAATCTAGCGGGGATATTCGAAAAGCTAGAGATTTAGTAAGACAAGGCGAAGGTGCTTTTCAAGTGTTCTGTGGATCTGAAGATTTAGTTATGGAATCTTATTTAGTTGGTGCGATGGGATGGGTTTCGGTAGCCGGAAATATCGTACCGGGACTTGTTACGAAAATGTATGAGCATTTCAAAAATGGTGAATTAGAAAAAGCTTGGGAAATTAACGATGCTATTTTACCACTTTGCGAGTTTCTTGAAGGGTCAGGAAAATATGTACAAATCGTGAAACGCTCAATGGAATTACATGGGCAAGCTGGGGGACCTTCTCGTTATCCAAGACTCGGATTAACTAAAGAGGAAAATCACAAACTTCAAACGATTTTATCAAAAATTGCAGCACATGCGGCTGTTTAATTAAGGAGGAGAGCATATATGTTAACGACAAATATTAAGCTGAAATCAAAAGTGAAAGCGTTTTTAAATGGAGAAATTAAAATGTTTATTAATGGTGAATTTGTTCCTTCTATTAGCGGGAAGACATTTGAGACATACAATCCAGCAACTGAAGATGTTTTAGCTGTCGTATGCAAAGCACAAGAAGAGGATATTGATGTCGCAGTAAAAGCGGCAAGGTCTGCATTTGAATCAGGACCTTGGGCAGAAATGACTACTGCTGAAAGAGCGCATCTTATTTATAAATTAGCAGACTTAATAGAAGAGCATGGAGAAGAATTAGCACAGTTAGAAGCATTGGATAACGGGAAACCATATCAAGTAGCACTAAATGATGATATTGCAGCGACTGTAGAAAATTATCGCTATTATGCGGGATGGGCTACAAAAATTATCGGGCAAACAATTCCGATTTCAAAAGATTACTTAAATTACACACGCCATGAACCTGTTGGGGTTGTAGGTCAAATTATTCCTTGGAATTTTCCGCTCGTTATGTCTTCTTGGAAAATGGGAGCTGCACTAGCAACAGGTTGTACAATCGTATTAAAACCAGCAGAACAAACGCCTTTATCATTATTATATACAGCGAAGCTCTTTAAAGAAGCAGGTTTTCCAAACGGTGTCGTAAATTTTGTGCCAGGTTTCGGCCCTGAAGCAGGGGCTGCAATCGTAAACCATCATGATATTGATAAAGTAGCTTTTACAGGTTCAACAGTTACAGGAAAATATATTATGCGTCAATCTGCAGAAACTATTAAACATGTAACGTTAGAACTTGGTGGTAAATCACCAAATATCATTTTAGAAGATGCTGATTTAGAAGAAGCGATTAACGGCGCATTCCAGGGCATTATGTATAATCACGGTCAAAATTGTAGTGCCGGTTCTCGCGTATTCGTTCACCGAAAACATTATGAAACAGTCGTAGCTGAATTAGTAAAAATGGCGAACAACGTAAAACTTGGAGCGGGTATGGAGAAGGAAACAGAAATGGGGCCACTCGTATCTAAAAAACAACAAGAACGCGTGCTACATTACATTGAACAAGGGAAAGCAGAAGGCGCTACTGTTGCTGCTGGTGGTGAACGGGCATTTGAAAAAGGGTATTTTGTACAGCCAACGATATTCACAGATGTTACTGACGATATGACGATAGTTAAGGAAGAAATATTCGGTCCAGTTGTCGTTGTACTTCCATTTGATTCAGCGGAAGAGGTAATCGAAAGAGCAAATCGCTCTTCATACGGACTCGCTGCAGGCGTATGGACACAAAATATTAAAACAGGACATCAAGTTGCCAATAAGTTAAAGGCAGGAACAGTATGGATTAATGATTATAACTTAGAAAATGCAGCGGCACCATTTGGTGGGTTTAAACAATCTGGTATCGGTCGTGAGTTAGGTTCATATGCGCTTGATAACTATACAGAAGTGAAAAGCGTTTGGGTAAATATAAAATAATATAGAGTCTAAATGTTAATGAATAAAGATACGGACAACTGGAAGGTTTCATAATAGTTGTCCGTTTTCTTATATATAAAATAGCTTTCAAAAGAATGATAAGGGGGATTTGGATGGAGCAATTAGTAGAGTGGTTTGTAGGGCAAGTATGGAGTATTGGGTTAGTTGTTTTTGCATTAGGGGCAGGTGTGTATTTTACAATTGTAACTCGTTTTCTACAAATTCGTTATTTTAAAGAGATGATTAAACTATTATTTGAAGGGAAGAGCTCGGAGACGGGAATTTCATCCTTTCAAGCATTTTGTTTAGCCTTATCAGGTAGGGTTGGAATAGGTAATATTGCAGGGGTCGCGACAGCTATCGCTTTTGGCGGACCTGGAGCTGTATTTTGGATGTGGATAATGGCTCTTTTAGGAGCAGCTAGTGCTTTTGTTGAATCAACATTATCTCAAGTATATAAAAGTAAAGTTGGAAATGAATACCGCGGTGGTACACCTTATTTCATTGAAAAAGGCTTGAAAATGAAATGGTTTGCAGTTATTGTCGCGGTCGTTGTAACACTTTCATATGGCGTTTTATTACCAGGTATTCAATCTAGTAGTATCGCCGTTGGATTTGAAAACTCCAATGGCATTAGCAAGTATATAACTGGTATATCGTTAGTCGTATTATTAGCAGCAATCATTTTTGGCGGCGTGAAGAGAATTGCTGGCGTTTCGCAAATGCTTGTTCCATTTATGGCAATTGGTTATGTATTTGTTACATGTATCGTATTAATTGCGAATGTAACAGAAATTCCAAGTATGTTTGCATTAATTTTCTCTAGTGCTTTTGGTGTAAATGAAATGTTTGGTGGAATTGTCGGTGCAGCAATTGCATGGGGCGTAAAGCGTGCTGTATTTTCGAATGTTGCTGGTGTTGGAGAAGCGACGTATAGCTCCGCTGCTGCTGAAGTATCTCATCCTGCAAAACAAGGGTTAGTTCAAGCGTTTTCTGTATATATTGATACAATTGTTGTTTGTACAGCGACAGCTCTTATGATTTTAATAACAGGTATGTATAATGTTATACCTGAAGGAAAAAGCGCTATCGTAAAGAATATAGGGAATGTTGACGCAGGTCCAATTTATACACAGCAAGCAGTTGAAACCGTTATGACAGGGTTTGGTCCATTATTCGTTTCAATCGCAATTTTCTTCTTCGCATTTACAACATTACTCGCATACTACTATATCGCTGAAACGACACTTACTTATTTAGATCGTGAGCTTAAACATAGCTGGTTAAAACCAGTTTTGAAAATTGGATTTTTAATTATGGTTTACATCGGTAGCGTAGAATCAGCATCGCTTTTATGGAATCTTGGAGATTTAGGAATCGGTAGTATGGCATGGTTAAACTTAATCGCGATTCTATTATTAAGTAAAATCGCATTAAAAGTGTTAAAAGATTATGAAGCACAGAAAAAAGAAGGGAAAGATCCAGTGTTTGATCCTAAAAAAGTTGGGATTGAAGGATTAGTTTTTTGGGAGGAGAGAAGTAAAGAGATTGAAAGGAAAAACTATAAAGAACAATCAGTAGTGGATGATAGTCTGAAATTATAGTTATAATAAACTGAATATTCATTCTTTTTAGGTGGTGTATATTGCCTTCTTTTCATCACATACTACAATAGGTACACATAATTGGAATGGAGGTAATAATAAAATGGAACACGAACAACATAGTTCAGTAAATGACGTTCTACATCATTATAAAGAAGGGATCGGTAGTTTTACAAACCAAATTCCTGAAATTGCTGAAACATATAATGCATTCACGCAAGCTTGTTTTCAAGAGGGCTCTTTAACTAAAAGAGAAAAACAACTTATTGCATTAGGAATTAGTCTAGCAACGCAAGATGAATATTGTACCGTTTATCATACAAAAGGTTGTCTTGATCAAGGGTGTTCAGATAAAGAAATTCTGGAAGCGTGTGGTGTATCAGCAGCATTTGCTGGCGGAGCTGCAATGAGTCAAGCGGTAACTTTAGTACAGGAATGTTTAACAGAACTGAAAAATCAAAAGCATTGAATAAAAAAACGTTTTAAACATAAAGTTTAAAACGTTTTTTATGTGAGATTAAATTTTTATTCACTTTAATATTCTATATCTTCATAAATCGAATTCTCTACATCAGGAAGAACTGTGTATATGCTTTTACCGATTAAAGCTTCTAATTCTTTCTTAATTGCATAAAACCCTTTCCAATGTAATGATGTATGAGACGTTGTACCATGACGTAAACCAACGGAAATCAATCTTCTTTCCAGCGTAGTAAAACCATCCGCGTCAGCAAGAGCATCACAAAGAGTAATTACTTTATTGTATAAATCGTAGTTACAATGTTCATTCAATATTTCAACTAACTGGATTCTCATATGGTCAGGAACGAGACTCCACTCCGCTGCGATATCTATATGTTCATTTTTGCATGGGAATGAGTGTGTAACACAAATAACAGCGTTTCCTGTATACCCTAAATCATTCATATACATATAACCATCATAGGAATGAATGACCGATTTGGTAAAACCTTTGTATCTTCCGATATCATGCAAAAGGGCAGCATTATATGCTATATCAGCATCTAGGTTATACCCATTTTTAATAAGTTCTATAATTATGTTTTCAGTTGCCTGAGCAACATTTATTGAATGTTCAAACCAAGGACCGGGGTTTTGTTTATATGCCCATTCGAGTAATTCTTTTGCATATGTTCTATCTAATATATATTTCATATCGTTATCCTTTCCCTAAAAAATCATGTTTTAAAGAATTTCATCTTAGTATATCATTATTCCTGCTTTAAAAATTGGTACAATGAAACAAAAGGGGGATTAGTAATGCGAAATTTAGTGATTGAAGAGATTAATCAAATAAATGATGATATGGAAGAGCTTTCTAAACTTTTGAAAACGGTTGTAAATGATGGAGCGTCAATTGGTTTTTTACCTCCACTGGATCAAAAAGAATCAGCGAAGTATTGGGAAACTGTTTTAGCACCAGAAGTGATCTTATATGTTGCTAAAATAAATAATGAAGTGGCAGGGAGTATTCAATTACATTTAGTTACAAAGCCTAATGGGATTCATAGAGCTGAAATTTGTAAGTTAATGACTCATCCAAACTTTAGACGTAATGGCATTGGACGTTCACTTATGCAACAAGCAGAGGAACGAGCGAAGCAAGAAAATAGGTCTCTTATAGTGCTAGATACGAGAGAAGGAGACCCTTCTAATAGATTGTATAAATCACTAGACTATAAAGAAGTTGGAAAAATACCAGAATACGCAATATCTCCAAATGGTAATTTAGACGCGACAGTTATTTATTATAAAGTTATATAAGTTTTGATCAAAAGGTTAACATGTTTAAAAAAATAAAATTTATTTAATATACGAATTGAATTTGAGAAAGTTTTTAGAGGGTTCTTTTCGTTATGCTCCTCGACTTATAATGGATGTAGAGAAGATGACTAGCCAACTATAGTTATTTTCACTTTATTATGAGAAAGGGGATGACGTGATGAAAACGAAAGGTTTACAGAAGGTGAAGAAAGTTATATTAAGTGGTGGCATATTACTTACGGGATTGTTAACTTTCGGTTTTTCAGAAAAAGCTTCAGCTCATGGCTATGTTGAATCACCAGCGAGCCGTTCGTATTTATGTAAGCAAGGGGTAAATGTAAACTGCGGACCAATTCAATATGAGCCGCAAAGTGTAGAAGGAATAGGTGGATTCCCGCAATTAGGACCTTCTGATGGGCAAATCGCAGGAGCTGGCCATTTCCCTGCTTTAGACGTTCAAACAGTTGATAGGTGGAAGAAAGTTACGTTAAACGGCGGCGCGAATACATTTAAGTGGAAATTAACCGCACCTCATAGTACGAAAGAATGGAAATACTATATTACGAAAAAAGATTGGAATCCAAATAAACCTTTAACAAGATCTGATTTAGATTTAGTACCATTCTATGTAAAAAATGATGGCGGAGCTAGACCAGGAACTTCGGTAACACATGAAGCAAACGTACCAACTGATAGAAATGGATATCACCTTATTTTAGCTGTGTGGGAAATTGCAGATACTGGGAATGCATTTTATCAAGTTATAGATGTTAACCTTGTAAATAACGGTTTGGCATCGAATTTCGCGCTAAATCATGTAGTGCAAGCTCCTAGCTTATTTTAAATAAAGTGAAACTTTAATCAGTGGGGGTCTTACTGCCCATTAAAGCGGGATAAAATATACATTTTGATCATCTAATTTATTTTAGATGATCTTTTTTTATGAAAAACGATGAAAAATATAGAAAAAAGTGCAATTATTTATAAAAAATTATGCTTTAAATATTGTCATATTTGCTTCTTTAAGATATCCTTTTCATGAAGAGGTGGAAAACATGGAAAAAGTACTAGTTTTCGGGCATAAAAACCCAGATACAGATGCAATTTGTTCTGCAATTGCTTATGCAGAATTGAAAAAAGAATTAGGAATGAATGCTGAGCCTGTACGTTTAGGCGAAATCAGCGGTGAAACTCAATTTGCGTTAGACTATTTTAAAGTAGAAGGACCGCGTTTTGTTGAGACAGTTGCAAACGAAGTGGACAACGTTATTTTAGTTGATCATAACGAGCGTCAACAAAGTGCTAACGATATCGAATCTGTTCGTGTGTTAGAAGTTATTGACCATCACCGTATTGCTAACTTTGAAACAAGCGATCCTATTTACTACCGTTGCGAGCCAGTTGGTTGTACAGCTACAATCTTAAACAAAATGTACAAAGAAAACGGTGTTACAATTCGTAAAGAAGTTGCAGGTTTAATGTTATCTGCAATCATTTCAGATTCTTTACTATTCAAATCTCCAACTTGCACAGAGCAAGACGTAGCAGCAGCTCGTGAATTAGCGGAAATTGCTGGTGTAGATGCTGATAACTACGGCTTAGAAATGTTAAAAGCTGGTGCTGATTTAAGCGGAAAAACAATGGAGCAATTAATCTCTCTTGACGCTAAAGAATTCCAAATGGATAATGCGAAAGTTGAAATTGCACAAGTAAACGCTGTTGATACAAACGACGTTCTTGTACACCAAGCGGAACTTGAAAAAGTTATCTCTGCAGTAGTAGAAGAAAAAGGTTTAGACCTATTCTTATTCGTTGTAACTGATATCTTAACTAACGATTCTGTCGGTCTTGCGATCGGTAAAGCAGCAAACGTTGTTGAGAAAGCATACAACGTAACTTTAGAAAACAACACTGCTACATTAAAAGGTGTAGTATCTCGTAAAAAACAAATCGTACCAGTATTAACAGAAGCATTCCAAGCTTAATAGTATTAAGTATGGTTTAACAAAAAAAAGACAAGTAGTCGGATTGGCTACTTGTCTTTTTTTATCCCTAAAAAACAGAAAATTTAAATTAGGGAATGGGAGGATTGTGTATGTTTAATGATTTAGAAAATAACTTACAGTCAATTTTAGAGGAAATATTGCTTCTGTTTCAGAATTAGAGAGTTGGCTTTTGGATGAACGGCGTGTAACTGCTGAAATAGAAGAGGAGATAACAAGTAGTTTGATCGCCACGTATAGAGATACAAATGACAGAAATATACGTGATTTACATATGTATAATCAAAATACAATTCAACCAATTTTAAAAAGATACAATGCAAAATTTGACCGGAAATTTAGAGAGTGCGCGTTTTCCGACTTATTAGATGAGCAGAAATATGGATTTATGAAAAAAGTAAGATTAGTAAAAAGTAAAATATTTAATGAAAAGAACATTACTCTTTCCGTTAAAGAGCAAGAGCTTATTACGAAATATAGAGAAATAATGTCTAACATATCTATTAATTGGGAAGGCGAGCAAAAGACATATGCATTTGTAAAAGCAAAATTAGATAACCCAAATAGAGTTATTCGCAAAAAAGCCTGGTACGCTTTATGTGAAGCGAGAAGTGTAGTGAAAATAGATATAGATTTTATTTTGAATGAACTTGTACAATTGCGGAATGAAATGGCTTTAAATGCGGGATTTAATAATTATAGTGAATATGCTTTCAAACAAAAAAATAGAGATTATAGTATTGAAGAATGTTATAAGCTTCATGAATCTATAGAAAAGTATATTGTCCCCATTTGGAAACAGTTAGGAAGTCTTTCTAAAAAAAATCTCGGTGTAAAAAGATATCGTCCTTGGGATCTTACGCCATGTAATTTACCAAAAGCTCCATTTCAAAATGCCATTGATTTATTGGATGGAGTGGAAGAAATGTTTCGGAAGACAGATTTATATTTTTATGAGAAATTTATTCATATAAGGAAAGCTGGATTTATTGACGTAGAAGAACGTAAAAATAAAGCACCAGGAGCTGCTTGTTTTACCTTGTCTCATAGTAAAGAGGTTTTTGTGTACTCTAATTTTAGTTCATCTTTTTATGCAATTAATGCACTGATACACGAATTGGGGCATGCATTTCATTTTTATAAACAATTTAACAATGAAAGTAGCATGCAGGAAAGGTATCTTCGTGAAGAGGTGGCTGAGCTGTATTCTCTCAGCCTTGAGTTACTAGTAATGGAAAATCTCAATATCTTTTACAAGCAAGAAGAAGAATATAAAGAAGTGCAGCGAGTGCAATTATATCGTACTTTGTCTTTATTAATATCGTCAGTTGCAGGAGATGTATTCCAGCACTGGCTTTATACAAATCCAAACCATACATCAGAAGAGCGTGATAAGAAATACGCCGAACTATGCAAAAGGTATCAATATTCATCAGTCGACATTACAGGATTAGAGGATGAAATCAGTTCGAGTTGGTTAGAGACATTTCATTTTGTTCAGTTTCCTTTTTATAAAATTGAATACGCAATTGCACAAATAGGAGCAATGCAATTGTTTCAAATGTATCGAGAGGATCCAGAAAAAGCGATTACTTTCTTTAAAGAGGGAGCGAGTGTAGATTGGAATCTACCAATACAAGAAATATATGAAAAAACAGGTGTCACGTTTGATTTTTCGAAAGAAAGAATAGAAAGTACTGCAACCGTTATTTTGGATCTAATTAGCGATTTAAAATAAGGATAGCATTTGCTATCCTTATAATTGTTTATTTGTAGATTTTTTCTTGTTTATATAAAATGTAATAATAGCTGTAATGAGGAAAATAGGTATAGCATACGCTTGCCCAACAAACAACTTCCAGCCAACATGATTATAGCCGTCAGACGCTGGAGCAATCATAGCGATTATGCAAACAATAATATAGAGTACTAGTGCAGGGAGTATATTTTTCATTTGTTTACCTCCTTCTAAAGATATTCTATTTGATTATTTATATACTTTAATTATTATTAAGGGCTTTGAAAAGTAAATATACCATTGTTTGTAGTATTATAATATTTACAAGGAGTGTACTATGTTTAAATAGGGGAATGGGGATTCAAATCTAAAAAAAGTGAATTATTAGTAAAAAAGATGATTATATGGCAAAATATGTAATTTTTATGTTTAATATTATTATATAACATGTTGGGGGCAAAATGTATAAAATAATTAACTTTACTTATGCAGGAGAAGAGGTAAGAAATATATGAGAAGGTTATGCATAATTCCATGCGGAAAGAAGAAAATTTGGGATAAGTATCCAGATTACGGACCGATGGAGGCAAAAGATGTATATATTAGCCCGTTCGGAAAAGCGTGTCAAGCGTATGCAACTATGTTTTTCGAGAATTGGGTTATATTATCGGCGAAGCATGGATTTTTAAGGCCAAATGATATTGTACTAGAAAACTATGATCTTGCGTTTGATTCAAAGAGCGATGAGATTATTAGTATGGAACAATTAAAACAACAGATGATTGAAAAAGATTTGTTTCAGTTTGATGAAATCGTTTTACTTGCAGGTAAGAAGCATAAGAAAGTAGTAACACAATTATATTTAGAAGAAATCATTACGTATCCGTTAGCAGGTTGTAAAGGGATTGGGTATATGTTGCAGAGGTTAAAAGGGGCAGTGAAGGAAGAAGAGGAAATATAAGTATAGTTTCGGTTACCATGATCTTAAACTTTATTTAGGGAGCTAAAACGTAAAATAGAGTTTTTAAGCATCGCCAAAAAGGTGATGCTTTTTGTTCGTGTCACCATTCAAGTTAATGCAATTTAGAGAACGAAGAATCAGATTTGTGAAGTGACATCACTTTTTATCCCGCATTAACGGGCAGCCCGATTGGTGAGGGCTGATTAAAGTTTCATTTTATATCGAAAACGATTTGCCTTCACCTTTAGAAAATGTAGGATGTATGGGGACAGTTAAGATTGTAAGAGGGAATAGCAATAAGACAAGTTTTGAATATGATATTAAGAAAGGAGATGTTGATAAATAATGGCCAGATATAGTTTGCACGGAGGACACAATAGTATTGTTCAAGGAGCTAATTTTGGGAATCGGAAAGAACACGTTCTGGATAGGCAAGTTAAAGATGCTGTGGCGGCTAAGTTAAGATCCCTGGGACACACGGTTTATGACGATACGGACGAGGTAGGGACAACTCAATCACAAAATTTAAATAATATCATTCGAAATAGCAATTCCCATGCTGTGGATTTAGTTATTTCTTTTCATCTTAATGCAAGTGATGGAAATGGACAGGGTGTTGAGGTTTTGTATTATGATCAGAAAGATTTGGCGGCTAAAATCTCAGCTCAACTAGCAAAAGATATTGGATGGCGTGATCGAGGTGCGAAACAACGTACAGATTTAGCAGTATTAAATGGAACGAAGGCACCGGCTATTCTTATTGAATTAGGATTTATTGATAATGAATCCGACATGGCAAAATGGAATGTTGATAAAATCGCTAATTCTATTGTATTTGCTCTTACAGGACAAACTGGAGGAGGTGCGGCGGATTTGCTCAAAGTAAAAACTGGTGGTGTAGCATTTAGCAATTTACAAGTTTTGGCTCAGGCGATGGTTGATGCGGGTATTGATGGACAAATTGTCGTTCAGAAAGATGGCATTGGTTATGCTATAACGAATGGCTATCCGTCCGGAAATATCGATAAATTTACAGCTTGGTTAGATGCACGTAAATGGTACTATGAGTACTTGAGATAAAACGAAAATTAGTTTGATTAAAAACTAAAAATTGTCTTGTTTTTAGTTAACAAGTATATTAAGTAATTAATAATTATGTAACTGTAAATATGGATAATGTATATGTAAAGTAGTACACAAAACCACCTGTCAGAAAGGTGGTTTTATTTATCCCGCTTTAATGGGCAGTAAAATTCATACCTCAAAATTCGGATGAAGCTAAGAAATTAGCTGGGAATTGCACTGCTTGTAGCCTCCTACTGATTATAGTTTAGAGCTTTGTAAGTCTTTACTTATTAAACCCGTAATAATATTTTATTTTCTCAATACATAAGCCGAATTTTAAATTATTACTAAATAATACAATACCTCTCATACTATTTATTAGATGATAATAGCAAAAAAACAAGCTTTGAATATAATAACGAAAAAGGAGATGTTAAATAATGGGTTACATTGTAGATATTTCGAAATGGAATGGCAACATTAACTGGGATATCGCAGCTCCACAATTAGATTTTGTAATTGCACGTGTGCAAGATGGTTCAAATTATGTAGATCCTTTATATAAAAATTATGTACAAGCAATGAAAGTAAGAAATATTCCGTTTGGTAATTATGCGTTCTGTCGTTTCGTTTCAGTAGAGGATGCACGGATAGAGGCGAGAGACTTTTGGAACCGTAGTGATAAAAATGCGACAGTTTGGGTAGCTGATGTAGAAGTAAAAACAATGAACGATATGAGAGCGGGTACACAAGCCTTTATTGATGAATTACGAAGATTAGGAGCTAAGAAAGTCGGTTTATACATCGCTCATCATATGTATGCTCCATTTGGAATGGCAAATGTCAATTCTGATTTTGTATGGATTCCTCGTTATGGTGGTAACAAACCGGCGTATCCATGTGATATTTGGCAATACACAGAAACAGGGAATGTGGCTGGTATCGGCAAGTGTGATTTAAATAAGCTGATTGGAAATAAGCCGTTAGCCTGGTTTACAAATCAAATTGTTGAGCCGATAAAAAAACAAGAAGGGGTTGGAATTATAGTGAATAAATTTAGTAAAGTTGTTACGTATGAATTTGGTACAGCGTTAGTAGTAGAAATGTTAGGAATGATGGATGCTCTTGGGTATGAATCTCGTATTATCTCATATGGAGATAAACAAGGATTAGTTAGATTTGAAACAGCATATCGCCAAGGGAATGAATTAGATCGAGCGACAGCGTGGTTAGATGCTAAGGGACTTAAATATTTTTATACAAAAGAATAGTTTGCTAAATAAAAAGCCGTCATGTGACGTTTTTTTATTTTTATGTAATCTTTTAACTCTACTTATAATATGGAGAAAATAGACTAATAAACAAGCCTTTGTATACTTTCAAACATAGAATATGATGAATTCTATTAAAGGGGAAGCATATTCATGGGGAATACTTGTCATTGTGGGCATTCCCGAAATTGTAATAAGTTTTGGGATAATTTAATGTTTGGGAGATGTAGATGTAAACGCAATGATTTTCAAGAATGTTGTTGCAAAGAGAAACCGAAATGTGAGTGTGAAAAATGTCATTGTAAAACAAAAGCGAAATGCCATTGTAGGCATGAAGAGGAAGGGTATTAATAGTAAAAAAGAGTACGATATGTACTCTTTTTTTAGGTGATTATATTCCATCTTGAACAGATTTCTTTACAATTATCCATGTGTCTTTCTTTTTAACTGTTATAGCTACATTAGTTCCATTAGATTCCTTATAAAAGATATATCCATTGTTTGAGTTTACATATGTGACTGGTTCGCCTATGCAATCTCGCGAGCAAGATTTGTTGACTAGTTCAATTAGGGATAGTTCGCTTGGATCGATTTTACTGGCTTCTATAACAGCATCAAGGCTTGTTTTTCGATAACCTTGCAAGTTTATATGAAAAAGCTGCTCTATTTCTCCTGTAATGCTAGTATTCATTACTTCTACTGAATTCTTTTTTTCTTGAAGAAATCCGTTTTCATAAAGTAATTTTGTATATCCAATCCATGCTATTAATACTAGCATGAAAAACATACCCGTCATTTTAAGCATTCGTAGTCGTTTACTTACAATAGTTTCTGAGTATTTCATTCAGTCTAATCCTCCAATGTTTTTAATTTAAAATATGCTTGGATACATACTTTTAGAAGAGGATGAAATTTGATGAGTTTTCAATAAAAAAGAAAACATCTAGAGTTAGATGCTTTCTTTTTTTGTATTTTTTGCTATCTGTTAGTTACTTGTTTCATAAGTGGTCTTATTTCTTTAACTGGTGGTTTCTTATCATAGGCATCAACATAAGAAAAGTAGTAATTTAAGTTTCTTAGAAGACCTTTTCCTATTTTTGCACTTAAGAAAGGAAATACTTGTCCGGTATAATCATCGAGAGATTTACAGTAATATTTTTCATCTAAATATATACTGTATTTACATGTTAGTTCCACTAAAGGATTTCCTTCATCATCAAATACTTCTTTAGAATCAATAATATCTATTAGTGCAAATTTTTCATTGAGGTAAACTTTCTTTTTTTTCTCGTGTTTATTTGTAAGTATAAAAACGAGGCCAATCGCGTTAATCAAACTATTTCCTCCTATAAAAAACGGATATTTATAAAATATATTGATATACGTTAAATGTAAAGAGGGCAGATGAAATATCATTAATAGAAAGTTTAATAAGCCGATTTGGTTTTCAAATCGGCTTATTGTTATTGGAATACTTGCGGGAATTGTTTTACGATTGCGTTTGTTATCATGTCGGCCATTTCTAAAGCTTCTTTTTCAATTTTATCGTACAATTTTACTCCTTCTTCATAATCTTTATTTAGAAAGGCAAGTGCTTCTGCTTTTGTTAATGCTAAATGTTCATAAAACATTTTTCGGAATGCTTCTTTTTCTATATACGGGTTGATAGCGTTAAGAAAATCGATAATTTGATCAGCATTAGCGTACCATTTCTTCTCGATAGCGGCAGCTGCATTTTGGTCACCTGCTTTAGCGGCTTTAACAAGATCTGCTGCGATGACTAAGTGGTCTTTAATGAGTGCACTATATTTTTTTACAGCGTCCTCACCATAGAATGGTTCAAGTGATAGTCCCATATGTGTTGCATTTTGAAGAAGACGCCCAACTGTAACGTTAACGTCTGGTAAATGAAAGACAATACTTATAATAGCTAATCTTGTCCAAGCGACATGTTGTTCCCATAAAGAACGCATATAACCTTTTAAAAAGTTCTCGTTTTTACTAATTCGGTAATTACGTACAGAAGTATCAAAGTGTACATAAGGGTTATGATAGGGGGAGTAATACGATTGCCAATAAGTATACATAAACGGTAACACTCCTTTGAACATGTATAACTCAAAGTATGATGGGGATTTATATTTAGTTACGTGTCCTTGTTTATTTTTGAATTCGATATGGGAAAATTAAAGTTTTTCATTGTGATATATACAGATAAAGTGAATATAAAGTAAAAGAGGCTCTGCAAGGGAAGTTGCAGAGCCTCTAAAGGGTATTGCCGAGATGTCGGACTCGACTACGTAATATTATCATAAAATTTACTTAAAAAAACCTGGTAAATGTGTCCAAATAAAAGTGGATCTGTAATAAAGTCAAAGGGATCTGCTTCCCGCGGCAGATCCCTTTAACTAGGTAATGTCGATGAGTAAAAACTCATCTGGAGTACTTTTATAGTAACAAGTGAAATTCGTTTTGTGTATTGAGAAAAAAAGAATTGAATAATTAAATATTGAGCATTTATAGTTTACTTTTGTGATTATCACCATTTGTTGTGAGTGGAGTATGGTTATAAAATGGAGTAAAGATTTACAATTACAACTAAAAGTGTACTGAAATATAAAATAATCAAAAAAGACCTGCTTATATAAGCAGGTCAACTTAAGGGGTTTATCCAACAGAATATTTCATATGATATCAACAGTATTGTATGAAGTCTATAAGGTTTATATTGAGAAATTTTTTGTGAATGGAGACATTTCGCCCACGTATTAACGTTTAAAAAGTTGAGAAAGAAAATGAAAAAGTTTTCTATAAGAAAATAAAGGCTGGTATTTATAATATGATTCATATTTCCACGTATCATGATTTGAGAATTGGAGTTGATTCGGTACTGTTTTCTGTTTGATGGAACTAATATTATGGTGCTTCATATAGTAACCTCCTGAATTCATATGTATAAGATTAGTAGTATTCAAGGGGATTAAATAAAATGTATATTTATTTTGAAATTCGTTTTAGTCTCTAATCAGCCTCTAAAACGAAAAGAAGCATAAAATAATGAAAAAGCAGGCTGTTAGTCATGTATTCATCACTTTCATGACGCATAAGAGATGATATAATAGTAGTAGATGAAAGATATAGAAAAGCAGGTGACTCTTTTTTGTTTACAAAAGCACAAGAACTTTTAGCGTCTTATTTCGGTTATTCATCATTCCGAAGAGGACAAGATGAAACAATTAAAAATGTATTAGATGGGAAAGATACAGTTTGTATTATGCCTACGGGCGGTGGTAAGTCAATTTGTTATCAAATTCCCGCATTAGTATTCGAGGGAACGACGTTAGTTATATCTCCATTAATATCACTTATGAAAGACCAAGTAGATACATTAGTACAAAACGGTATTTCAGCTACTTATATTAATAGTTCTATTTCTATTACAGAAGCAAATCAACGTATTCAATTAGCGAAACAAGGTCATTATAAGTTGCTTTATGTGGCGCCTGAGCGTCTTGATTCAATGGAGTTTGTTGACCAACTTATCGATATGAAAATCCCGATGATTGCAATTGATGAGGCGCACTGTATTTCGCAGTGGGGACATGATTTCCGTCCAAGTTATTTACATATACACCGTATATTAGATTATCTTCAGGAGAAGCCGCTCGTATTAGCATTAACTGCTACGGCAACACCACAAGTACGTGATGATATTTGCAATACACTTGGAATTAATCAAGAAAACACGATTATGACAACGTTTGAGCGTGAGAACTTATCATTTTCTGTTATTAAAGGACAAGACCGTCATGCATATTTAGCGGATTATATTCGTCAAAATCAAAAAGAATCTGGGATTATATATGCGGCTACTAGAAAAGTAGTTGATCAATTATATGAGGATTTAATGAAGGCGGGAGTTTCTGTTTCAAAATATCATGCTGGTATGAGTGATAACGATCGAAATGAGCAGCAAGAACTCTTTTTACGTGATGAAGTGAGTGTAATGGTAGCGACATCAGCATTTGGGATGGGGATTGATAAATCGAATATTCGTTACGTTATCCATTATCAACTGCCAAAAAACATGGAAAGTTATTACCAAGAAGCAGGACGTGCAGGACGTGACGGTTTAGATAGTGCATGTATATTGCTATATTCTTCTCAAGATGTGCAAGTACAGCGCTTTTTAATTGATCAATCGACAGGAGAATCTCGTTTTTCAAATGAACTTGAAAAACTGCAAAATATGACTGACTATTGTCATACAGAACAATGTTTACAATCATTTATTTTGCAATACTTTGGAGAAGAGCCGAAAGAAGATTGTGGCCGCTGCGGTAATTGTACGGACGACCGAGAAAGTATCGATGTGACGAGAGAATCACAAATGGTTCTATCTTGTATGATTAGGACAAACCAACGATTTGGAAAACAAATGATTGCCCAAGTTTTAACTGGTTCGAAAAATAAGAAAGTGATTGAATTTAATTTTCATACTTTACCAACATACGGCTTACTATCAAATCGTAGCGTAAAAGAAGTCAGTGAATTTATTGAGTTTTTAATTTCAGATGAGTTAATCGCAGTTGAACACGGTACGTATCCGACATTAAAAGTAACGGAAAAAGGGAAAGAAGTGTTACTTGGTAAAGAGAATGTTTTACGTAAAGAACGAGTAGAGACAAGACAAATTGTTCAGGATCATCCTTTATTTGAAATACTTCGTGAAGTACGTAAAGAAATTGCGCAAGGAGAGGGTGTACCTCCATTCGTTATTTTCTCTGACCAAACGTTGAAAGATATGTGTGCGAAAATGCCGCAAAGTGACTCTGAACTTTTAACTGTAAAAGGGATTGGTGAACATAAACTTGTGAAGTATGGTTCTCATTTCTTACAAGCAGTTCAGCACTTTATTGAGGAAAACCCAAACTATGCTGAAACAATTAAGACAGAAGTGGTGACAGAGCGGAAAAATTCAGGGAAAGCGTCAGCAAATTCTCATTTAGAAACGTATGAAATGTATAAACAAGGCATTGATTTAAATGAAATTGCGAAAGAACGTAGCTTATCAAGACAAACAATTGAAAATCATTTAATACGTTGTTTTGAAGATGGAATGGAAGTAGACTGGAACAGTTTCGTTCCTGCAGAATATGAATCACTGATTGAAACTGCCGTTCAAAATGCAGAGGGTGGTCTGAAATCGATTAAGGAACAACTTCCAAATGAAGTGAGTTACTTTATGATTCGTGCTTATTTACAAATTAGAAAGTAGAGACATATAAAGGGGATAGGGATTTATGTATCACGTTTTTGTGTATGGCACGTTAAGAAAAGAGCAAACGAATGCTCATTTTATGCAAGGTGCAAAATGCATCGCAGACGGGGCATGGACGTATGGCAAATTATTTGATACAAATGAAGGGTATCCAGCGATGATTTGTTCAAATAAAGATAAAGTTTATGGAGAAGTTTATGAAGTGAATGATGATGTACTGCAAAAATTAGATGAACTGGAAGAATACACAGGTAATGCAGAGAGTGATTTATATGATCGAATCACCGAAACGATTTATTTAGGCGATAGAGAAATACGTGCATTTGTGTATGTCGCTCAAGATAAAAAGATGCTAAGGAAAGTTATCATTTCTGGTGATTGGGTAGAGTATCAACAAGAAAAATAATAGCAGCCATAGAGCAGATAGTGGGAACATCCATTATCTGCTTTTTAAATTGATACTGCCAAAAATCTGATTATTTTGATAAAATTAAAATATAGAAAAACAATTCGAACTATCCAATTACGATATTAATACAGAAAGCTGGTTAGAACAGGTTGCGAAAGAAGTTCAAGAACAAATTGGACATCCATTCCAGTCAATGTTAGAACTAGGAGCAGGAAATGGTGGATTTGCAAGGGCGATGTCTAAGTTACGTGTAAAGATGACTACTGTTGAGCTTGTACCAGAGTTAGTTATGTTTGCAAAAGAGCATTCTACTAATGATATTGCTATTCATTGCGCTGATTTTTATAAAATTAATTTTGAAGAAAAGTTTGATGTTGTTAGTTATTTAGATGGATTTGGTGTAGGAACAGATGATGAACAATTGATTCTATTAAAACGAATTAAAAATTGGATGAAGGATGATGGATGTGCACTTATTGATATTTATCAACCACTGTATTGGAAAAAGGTAAGTGGACAAGAAATGTCCTTAAGTTCAGCTATGCGAAAATATGAATATGATAGCATAAATGAAAGAATGCTAGATCATTGGTGGCATCCTAATAATCCAAATGATATAGTTACACAGTCTTTACGTTGTTACACGGTAGATGAGATTAGCAATCTATGTGCTGAAGTTGGTTTAAGTATTGTAGGAATCTTCCCAGGAGGAGCATATGATTTTGAAAAACGAAAATATAGAGAGTTAGCAACTTTAAATGAATGTTTGGCGTATCGAATTAAAGTAAAGAAGAGTAGGGATTAATTCCTTACTCTTTTTTACTTTTATAGTGTGAATAATTGACTGTCTTTCGTATTTAATTGTCGTTCTTTTTTTATTCTTATGGATCTTAGTACGATTCCAATTCCAAGAAATACAATAGTAGCAACAACTCCGCTAATAGGGTTTAACCAAAAATCACTGCCGTTGGTAAGTGTAATAATCCCTGTTATTGTAACTAAAACAGTAGGAACGGCATCTTCAATTGCATGCATGATAACACATGGCCATACTGACTTTGTAAGTCTATATATTTCAACATACATAATAGACCAAGAAACCATAAGTATACAGCCTGATAAAAGCATATTTAACCTTGAAATAGATTCAAAATATTCATTTGGTAAAAAAACTAAATAATAAGCGGCATGCCAAAGAGCCCAAATTAAACCAGAAATAATATAAATAAACCAATCGTTTAACTTTAGTTCAATCAGTTTTGGAGTTAAATAACCGCGCCAAGAAAACTCTTCGAAAATATTTTTAATAAAATTACCTATAGTAGACATGAGTATGAGTGAATATAATGAGGATATTTCAAAGTTAGATATGTTAACGACTCCGAAAAATAGAGCTAAGCTTATAGTTATTAGTGTAACGAATGGATAAATAAGTATTGCTACGAAATACCATTTAAGGATTCCTTTTAAATTTGGTTTGATACCAAAATCATGCCAATCTCGGCTACGAACTCTAAGTAATATGCTGACGAAGAAAGGAAGTATAAGCCATAAGCCCATGCCTAAAGAATTTCCTTTAGGCTGATCTGTTAGAAGAGAATCGATAAATACACCGATCCAACCACTTGCTAGCACAATTAATACAAAAATAATTAAATGTAACTTTACTTGCTTTCTATTGGTTGTAGTCATTTCGAATAAACTCCTTTTTTATTTTTGGTGTTTACCTATTGACACTTCTCGTTATTTTACAAGTGAAAGGAGGAAGTCGATAGAAAGGTAGATGAGAGTTTAGTAAGTTAGTGTATGAATCATTATTATTAATAAAAAGTAATAGCGTTTGTACGCATTATTTTATTATATGTAAAGTGTTGTAATTTAGATGTTTTATATTCTTATAATGTAAAAATAAAGATAAGATTTTAAAATTAGAAAGATGAAAAGTGAGTTTTTTCGGAAAATTTAAATTGAAACTATTGACTTTATAAATGGATTTTTAATACAATTGTATTTCGACTGAAAAATTAGAACGGACAGGAGGGAATCATCAAATGAACAACATTTTTGAAGAAGAGTTACAAAGGATGAAAGATACATTACGTACGATGGATGATCAATTAGAACAGCTCGAAAACATTCCGGTTTATTATGGAGATGATTTTAAAGAACAAATTCTAGAAAGTATGAGAGAATCTAATAGGCAAAATTTACGTATCGGTGTACAAGAACCGTACTTTGGAAGATTAGATTTTCAAGAGGACGGCAAGGAAGATGTTATGCCGATCTACATCGGTAAAGTAGGTGTTTCACATAAAGACACAATGAAACCAATTGTAATAGATTGGCGGGCACCTGTTGCAAGTATGTTTTATTCATTTACCGGCGGTGATGAATTAGCGTTTTATCAATCGCCAGATGGATTAGTAGAAGGTGATGTGTATTTAAAGCGAAACATCTCTATTCGAAAAAGAGAACTAGAACGTGTTGTTGATACATATGTAAAAGGAAATGAAGATGTCTCACATGCTGATGATTTTCTTCTATATCGATTAGGTGAGAATAAAGATAATAAACTAAAGGATATTGTTTCGACAATACAATCGGAGCAAAATGATATTATTCGTGCGGAAAGAAACTTACCACTACTTATTCAAGGGGTTGCAGGGAGCGGAAAAACAACAATCGCTTTACATCGCCTTGCTTTTTTAATTTATGAATATCGTGAGCAACTAGAAGCTGAGAGAATGATTGTATTCGCTCCAAATAGTCTGTTTTTAGACTATATTTCAAGTGTACTTCCTGAATTAGGTGTAGGGAATATTAGTCAAACAACATTTCGAGATTGGGCATTACGTACGTTAGATGATTCGGTGAAACTGAAGCAAACAGAAGAAAAATTGAAAGAAGCATTTTCTATTAATCGTGATGAAGAAAAAATTATGCTTGGTAAATTGAAAGGTAAACTGGAATTTAAGTCCTTTATTGAAGAGAGAATGCTTCAATTTGAAAAGAAATTAGTACCAACAAGTGATTTTGAGGCATGGGACAAAGCTATTATTCCAGTAGAAGACATAAAAAAATGGATGCAAGTGGAATATAAGCATTATCCATTAAAGAAAAGAAGAGAAAGATTAGTCGGCCGAATGAAGCGCTGGATTGAAATTGAGCTGAAAAAGTATGGAGAAACAAACGAGAAGAAATTACTAAAAAAAGAAGCGACTAAGAGATTGAACACTTATATGAAGTTTTGGCCGAAAATGAGCTCACTTTCAATTTATAGTTCAATATTGAAAAGTAAAGAAATACTCGAAGTATTACCTGAAGAACTTGTGAAAGAAACTGAAAAGAGTTGTCGTAAAAAAGAAGTGTATGTAGAAGATTTACCAGCTTTAATATACATACATCACCGCATAACAGGTATTGAAATCGGACAGAAATTCCATCACGTCGTTATTGATGAAGCGCAAGATTTCTCGCCATTCCAAGTTTATGTATTAAAAGAAATTACACTAGGTAATTCTTTCACTATATTAGGTGATTTATCTCAAGCAATTTACGATTATCAAGGGATTGAAGATTGGGGTGCTTTTAAGGAAGTATTCCAAGAAACAGGTTATTATGAACTGACGAGAAGTTATCGCTCTACAAAAGAAATTATTGAATTTGCGAACGAAATAATTAAAAATGCAGAGATTCCAGTAGGGCTTGCGACACCAGTTTTTCGTAGTGGTGAAGAAGTCAAAGTAATCCAAGCAGAAGATCAATTTAATGAGATTATGAAGACTATAAAATATTTACAAAATGAAGATGTGAAAACAATTGCGGTAATAGGAAGAACAGAGGATGAATGCCGTGATATATATGAAAAGTTAACAAAGACAGGATTGGCTGTAAACGTCATTGAAGCAGATCAAAGTAAATACAAAGGTGGTATTTCAGTAGTACCTGTATACTTGGCGAAAGGGTTAGAATTTGACGCTGTTCTACTAATTGATGTTGATGAAGAACATTACAAAAATACAAAACACGATGCGAAGTTATTGTATGTCGGATGTACAAGGTCGCTTCATGATTTGTGGATTTTCCATAGCGGAGAAGCATCGCCTTTAATTAACGGATTAAAATAAAAATGAAACGCAAGAGGCTTTTCTAGTAACAAAAAGAAGAACCTCTTGTTTTTCTATATAAAGGTATGGGGAGAGAATAACTATGATTACAAAGGTAATAACGAAAAGAAATTGGGAAATTGCAAAGATAAATGGAGAAATTAATGAAGCCTCATTAAAAGAAGAGGGATTTATTCATTGTTCATTTTTAGAACAAGCTTTAAAAGTCGCTGAAAAACATTTTAGTCATGAAGAAGATGTTTTATTACTAACAATTGATCCAACTCTTTTAAAAGCAGAAATAAAATATGAACTTGCTTCTAACGGTCAAGAATATCCGCATGTATATGGAGTAATCAATATTGAGTCGATTGTAGAAGTTATCCCATTTACTAAAGAAAAAGAAGAGTTTATATTACGAGAGGTACAACGGTAAGATGGGTATAGATATTTAAATTAGCTAAAAAAGCGCAAATTCAATGTTTGCGCTTTTTTTATTATCTATTTTTTTGTGAAAATTCATTGTTTTTATCACAATAATACTGTACGATACATAGTATAAAACACATACTGTATGACATATAGTAATGAAAATGAGGTGAGTGAATGGATGCTTTATTAAATTCGTTAATTACTGAACTAAGAAGAGGTACATTAACATTAGCGGTTTTAAGCCAGTTAAGAACACCGCAGTATGGGTATTCACTTGTCCAATTATTGGAACAATCAGGGATTACAATCGATCAAAGTACTTTATATCCACTACTTCGCCGATTAGAAAAGCAGGAGCTAGTGACGAGTAGTTGGGATAAAACGGAGAGTAGACCGCGTAAGTATTATGTTTTAAGTGAATATGGATTAGAGATATTTCTGCAGCTGAAGAAAGAATGGATAAAGGATTCGAAAGAGCTTTATAACCTATTAAAGGAGGAGGACAAAAATGAGTTTGATTGATATTTATGTAGAAGAAGTAGCGAAGAGATTACCTGAAAAAAATCGTGACGATATTATTCTTGAATTACGGTCAACAATCGAGGATATGTTACCTGATGATTATAATGAAGATGATGAAAAAAGAGTTCTTGAAAAATTGGGAAGTCCAGTTTCATTGGCTAATGGATATTTGGATAGACCGATGCATTTAATTGGACCACGTTATTTTGATGTATATACGACGTTATTAAAAATGATCATACCGATTGCAGCTGTTATCGCACTCATTGCAATGGTTGCAGAAAATTTTGTAGCATATAATGGTGAGCAAGCGGTAATAAATGTTATTTTAAATGTGATAGGTAAAGGAATTGGGGAAATTATCGAAGTAGGCCTCCATGTATTTTTCTGGTTGACACTTGTATTTGCAATTTTAGAAAGAACAGATAAAGACAAAGGTACTCAACCGTTGACGACAAGTTTAAAAAAATGGACGCCTGATGATTTGAAAAATACTTCGTATGTTCCAAAGAAAAAATCAATCTCAAAGCTCGAAGTTTTTGGCGGGTTAATGTGGACGGCAATATGGGCAACAGTTTATTTTTATGCGAACCATCTTGTAGGTGTATATCATGGTACAGAAAGCGGATTGAAGTTTGTCGCGCCAACTTTTAACCAAGATGCGTTACTTCAGTATTGGCCAATCATTGTAATTATGATTGTGTTTGAAATAGGTATATCTCTTTATAAGTTAGTACAAGGACAATGGACGAAAAAGTTGGCAATCGGGAATGCTATTCTTCAAATAGTTGGAACAATAGTATTCATTGTAATTGTAGTAAATCCGCATTTATTTAATGAAGGATTTATTACGTATGTGGCAAATGTGTTTACTACTTCTCCAGAGGAAGTTAAAAAGTGGTTAATTGGTGGAGGTATTATCATTTACATTTTGTCTGCTGCGTTAAATATATTTGATGGTTTACGAAAAGCTCGTATTCGTATATAGGAGTGAAATTAGAGGAAAGGAAGAATGGGATGATAAGGGAAGCAAGGAAACAAGATGTAACATACATGTTAGATATTTATAATGATGCTATATTGTATACAACGGCTGTATATACGTATAAACCTGTAACCCTTGAAAATAGAATAGACTGGTATGAACAAAAAAAGGCTGACGGTTATCCAATTTTAGTATATGAACTAAATAATAAAGTAGTAGGATTTGCGACATTTGGACCGTTTAGAACTTGGCCTGCCTATAAATATTCAATTGAACATTCTGTGTATGTTGATAAGAAATATAGAAAATGTGGGATTGGAACTTCTTTGATGAGAGCATTAATCACAATTGCAAAAGAAAGAGAATATATGACTTTAATTGCTGGAATTGATGCGGAAAATGAGAAAAGTATTGCTTTACATGAAAACTATGAATTTGTTCATGCAGGGACAATCAAAAAGGCTGGTTATAAGTTTGATAGATGGCTTGATTTAGCTTTTTATCAATTAGAGCTTAATGGTCCTAAAAGGCCTGCGGAAGAATAGAGTATTGAGTTTTACTTAATATTTAATTTAGAAAGATAGCATGGGGGAAATTTTATGCTATCTTTTTTACTGTATACATAAATATCATGTAATAAAAAAGGTTTTTTATATTTGAAATCGAAATTTAAGAATGTGATAAAACAATATAAAAAGAGGTGCGAATATGCAGACTGTCATTGGAAAAATAAAAGAAATACAATCTGGTCAAGTTGGATTAGTTGTGTCCTCAACAAAATATGATAATATAATTGCCTCCTATAATAATGACCTTTATGTCCCTTTAGCATCAGCAGCAAAAGTGGTAATTGGATTTGCAGTTGCAGTTGCAAACATGGTAAAAGAGAAACAAATTAGTTGGGATCATATACTTCATCAAATTACTTTTAATCCGAAAGAAGATAGCGCACAATTATACCCACATTTGCAAGGGAGAGATACATTATCAGTTAGTAAAGCTGTTGAAGTGATGATAGCGTGTCATGATAGTTATATTGCAAAGGCGATTGTATTGCACTGCGGAGGATGGGATGCTATTAGAGAGTATGTTTCAATGTACTTCCCTAACATACATGTTCAAGAAAACCCTAGAGATGAACAAAATGTTGGAGAGCTAAATGAAATACATTCCCTTTTAGTGCAAATTTTTCGAGGGTATAAAACTGAGCCAGAATTATGGGAACCAATAATAAATGGAATGGTAAGGCAGCAAGGAGAATATGAGGGGATACCGCACAATCATTTAGCCCATATGACAGGTGGATTGCCAAAAGCTATAATAAATATTGGTATACTGGGAGTATTTAATGAATTTCCACTTCTTTATGTTATTGCGGGGGAAGATTTACCGAATCGAAGTGAAAATAAAGAAATAGATGAAGTTTTTGCAGTAGCATTGAAATACATATATGAAGAATATAGTAAAAGCATGTAAGGGGTGAGTGATTGAAACAAAACTTAAAAACTTCAACAATAATTATATTAATCTTAACATTTATTGCTATAGAAGTTGGCATCGCGATTTACGATCATACTTTGTCATTAGATACAATTTACTTTGCAGCGATTCTGATTTGTATAGTATTGCTCTTTGGCACACGTATTTCTAAAGAGAAAGAAAATACATCGAAACAGAGACGAAGAAAAACAACTCTTATATTTTGACCATCTATTTTATTGTCTATTGCTTGTTTTGCAGTTATAAGTTATATAAGAATAGGCTATGTTTCTATACCAGGGATAATTGGCTTTTCATGTTTTGTTACTTATAGTGGATTCGTATTTATTAGTATTTTAAAAAGGAAAAATAAAAATCAAAGGTAGCTTACTTAGTTGAAAGGAAGAATTATATGAAACATATAGAGAATGGTACTCGCGCTGAAGGAGAATACATAAAAAATAAAGTCATTCAATATAACATGTCTATCTTAACAGATGAAGTAAAACAGCCGATGGAACAAGTAAGTTTTGTAGTGAAAGACGCGGATGGGAAAATATTTGGTGGGGTAACAGGAACGATGTATTTTTATCATCTTCATATTGATTTTTTATGGGTTGATGATTCAGTTCGTCATGATGGTTATGGTAGTCAACTGTTACATAAAATCGAAAGTATCGCGAAGGAAAAAGGTTGTAGATTAATATTATTAGATTCATTTAGTTTTCAAGCACCAGAATTTTATAAAAAGCATGGTTATCGAGAGTATGGTGTTGTTGAAGATCATCCTAAAGGGCATAGTCAACACTTTTTAGAGAAGAGGCTATAGCAGTCGTATTTCTGTTCTACAAGAAAATATACAAGCACAAGTTTCTAAACAAAATATCATTCAAACTGGAGCCTTTTCACCTTATGAAACTCCAGATGTTATGCGAGCATGAACTTCTTTAAAACTGACTACTACCTTCATTTTACAATCAGATGGTCTAACATATTTTATTTCTGAGCTTACTAGTGACACGAAATTAAACGCTATGAAAGCTTGGCTTGATCGGAAAGGTTGGTGGTATGAACTTAAATAATAAAAAATAACTAGCTACTATGTGCGCAAAAAAAAGAGCCATCATTTTGGAGGGCTCTTTTTTTCTATTCAAATAGCTTATTCATTAAATTTTGGATTTCACGTCTTCTTTTATCGGTTTCGTCCTTATCAATTGTATACGTATTATCTTCAATTATAAGAACATCCCCTTCTTTTGCAGTAGGAGGGAGTTTGGATTTAGGTACATCAATTGTTACGTTATTCACTTCAATAACTGCTAGTTCACCTTCAAAACGGTCAATAATACCTCTTTTCATAATTATCTCTCCGTTCTTACAGAAATGTTAGAACCATCACTATGAATAATTACAGTTCCGTTTAAATCAGTTCTATATACCTTAACAGACATTGCATTTAACTTTGCTAAAGTTTCTTGTGTAGGATGACCATAACGGTTACCTGCACCGGCACTGATCACAGCGATACTTGGTTTCACTGCATCTAAAAATGACTGGGAAGAAGATGTCTTACTTCCATGGTGACCAGGTTTTAATACATCAGATTTTAGGTAAGAACCATGTGTTGCAACCATATCTTTTTCACTTTTAGATTCGGCATCACCAGTAAATAAGAAAGATTTGCTTCCATGGGTTACTTTTAATACAGCACTCCACTCATTTAGATCGTTACCGTATTCTTTAACGGGAGCTGAAAATTGTGTGTTTAAACCATTGATTGGTAAAGTTACGCCAGATTTCGTTTCTTTAATAGTTAATCCTTTGTTAGCTACTGCAGTTAGGAAGTCTTTAAACGTTTGTGTCGTATGGCTTACTTTAGGTGCATAGACATTGTTTACATTCATAGCATAAAGCACTTCATCTAATCCACCTACATGATCAGCATCAGGATGAGTAGCGATCATATAATCAATAGATTGGTATCCTAATCCTTTTAGATAATTTGCTACTACTTTACCTTTTCCGTTGTTACCAGCGTCAATCAGGATCGTTTCTCCACTAGGAGATTTAATAAAAGTAGCATCACCTTGCCCAACATCAATATAATGAACCTCTAAGTTACCTTTAGGCTTAGGAAGAGCTGGACGGAAATTTGGCTCTAATACACGAGCCAAGAATGCAGCAAATTGCTCACGAGTTACTTTTACATCTGGACCGAATGTACCATCTGGTAATCCAGCAGTGATATTGTTTTGCGCTAAAATTTTGACATATTGATAACCCCAATGTGTAGATGGAACATCAGGGAAATTGACGTCGGCACCTGTAGGTTTCAAATCAAAAGTTTTAACAAGAACTACTGCCATTTCTGCACGAGATAATGAACGATCAGGGAAGTAGTTTTTTTCTCGTTGTACAATGTTGTTGTGTGCTAACTTATGTACAGAATCGTAATAATAAATACCTTTAGTTACATCAGAAAAAATATGATTATACTTAGATGGCTTTTCTAATTTTAAGGATAAATCTAACATTAAGGCCATTTGCCCACGCGTTACATTATCACTTGGCTTAAAATATCCTTCTGGAGTACCATTAATAATACCTTTATCCGATAAATAGTTAATTTCCTTAATTGCCCAATGATTAGATTGGACATCTGGGAAAGCTTTAGCACTTGTAAAATTAGGGATGAATAACGATATGATTATGACAAATGCTGTTAGTAATAAACTAAACTTTTTCAAAAAATCGCCTCACTTTATGTATTTTTCACCTAATTAACTTTACCATTTCTTGAAATAAATTCAAGGTTTCATAGTTAAATATTATATGAGAAATGCTTTTGGTATTAAATTCACTAGGTTTCTTTTGTTTTGTATATTTAATATAATGAATATGAAGGGGAAGAGTAACGATTGCACTTGTAAAAGTGATATTATAAATTAATCTTATGAAGGTTTTAATCAGAGATTTGATTCTATAGTTTTATATTGAAGGAAGTAAGACAAAATAAATAAAATGACCAATTTGATGGGAGAAAGAAAATGTACACGTATAAATTGCAACATGAACAACCAATCTGCGTAGAAAAAATAAGAAAACTTTATGACTCCATCGGTTGGTGGCCAGAAAGAAAAGAAATCGATATTCAAAAATTTTTAAAGAATAGTATAGCGATTGGGGTATGGGAAAAAAGTGAATTAATCGGATTTGCTAGGGGTGTTTCTGACGGTGTTTTCCGGGCGTATATAGAAGATGTTGTAGTACATGAAAGTGTAAGAAATAAAGGCATTGGAGAGAAAATGCTAACAATATTACTTCAAGAAATATCTCATGTTCATATTGTTAGTCTATTTTGCGGAGAGAAATTAATAAAGTTTTATGGTGAACAGCAATTTCAAGCGACGAAACAAATTGTAATGCACCGTAATCAAATCGTGAAAGAATAAGAGGTGTCAATTAGAATGGATGAAACTAGAACATATTGTTTATCAAAAAGAAAAGCGACTGAAGATTCTCCTGATGGTTGGAATGCAAGATGTATGAGACTTAATAATAAAATATTCGCGATAATAAACCATGAAGAAGGAGAGAAATCTGCGATTACATTAAAATGTGATCCAGAACTTGCACTAAGATTAAGAGAGGAGTATCCAGAAGCAATCATTCCGGGGTATCATATGAATAAAAAACATTGGAATACAGTGTATATACATAAAGGTGTAGAGCAAGAGCAAATTAATAAGATGATTGATTGGTCATATGATTTAGTTCTACAATCATTTTCAAAGAAAAAGCAGAAAGAGTTATTAGATTCATATGTATAAGGAGTGGATAATTTGAAAGATACAATCAAAGGTACATATGATAAGTTAGCGAGTACATATAAAGAAAATCTAGATGTCGCAAATCCATATAACAGTTATTACGAAAGACCAGCGATGATGGAGATGATTCCAAAGAATTTAGAAGGGAAGAATATATTAGATGCTGGATGTGCAGCAGGGTGGTATACTTCTCAATTTATAGAAAGAGGAGCAAATGTAACTGCAATTGACGTAAGTTCTGAAATGGTAAAAGCTGCAAAGGAAAGTATGGGCAATAAAGCAACGTTTCTTTGTCATGACTTGCAAGAAATATTACCATTTGAAGATAATACTTTTGATGTTATTGTGAGTTCGTTAACCCTTCATTATTTAGAAAATTGGAATCAAGTATTTCAGGAGTTTCGTCGCGTATTGAAGCCAGGGGGAGAATTTATATACTCCATTCATCATCCTTTTATGGACTTTACAAAGTTTACTTGTGAAAATTATTTCGAAAAACAATTATTAGTAGATACTTGGGTTAAACCAAATATTACAATAGAAGTTAGTTTTTTTAGAAGGTCACTCCAAGACATAATTAATGAAACAACAAATTGTTTTGTGTTAGAAAAAATGGTAGAACCGAGACCAGTTGAAAAGATGAGAGAAGTAGACGAAAAATCATATAATTATTTAAATACAAATCCACATTTTCTTATTATGAAAGCCATTAAAAAATAGCTAGTAAAATAATTATATTTTACTAGCTATTTTGCAGTTTTAAATAATGAAATAGGAGTTTTGAAATGAATACGAAACGAAATAGATTACTATACGCAACGTTTACAATCATTGTTATTATTTTAGGGCTTAGCTCAAGAAAGTTAGCTTTGGCTTTACCTCATTTATTAAATGAGTACTTAGGCGATGCTTTATGGGCACTCATGATTTTTACAGGGGTCGGTTTTTTATTTCCTAAAATAGAAACGAAGAAATTGGTTTTTATAAGTTTACTGTTTTGTTATGGGATTGAATTGAGCCAATTATATCATGCCGAATGGATAGATAGCATTCGTGCAACGACTTTAGGTGGGCTCGTATTAGGTTACGGATTTTTGTGGAGTGATATAGTGGCTTATACAATTGGTGTTGGAGTAGGATTTCTTTTTGAATTTTTATTACGGAAGAAATAAGAGGTTTGGAGAAGGGGTATTTATGAAAAAAATAATATTAATAGGTTCTGGTGGTTCAGGAAAATCTACATTAGCCAGACAGTTAGGTAATAAATTAAATATTAAAGTGCATCATCTTGATGCGTTATTTTGGAAACCGAATTGTGAAGGTGTACCGAAAGAGGAGCAAAGAAAGGTTCAAAATGAATTAGTTAAAGAAGATGAATGGATTATTGATGGGAATTATGGCGGGACAATGGACATAAGAATGAACGCAGCTGATACAATTATCTTTCTTGATATTCATAGAACAATATGTGTTTATCGAGCTTTTAAAAGAGTTATAAAATATCGGAATAAAACAAGACCGGATATGGGTGCTGGATGTGAAGAAAGGTTTGACTTGCAATTTTTCAAATGGATATGGGAATATCCTAAAACGAAACGACCTTCAATTTTAAAAAGGTTAAATCAATCGAGTCAGGGTAAAGATGTTATTATTTTAAAATCTCCAAATGAAGTAAGACTATTTTTAGAGAAGTACGATACTATAAATAGTTAGTTTATAAAAAGAAGTAACATAGGGTGATAGAATTGAGTAACTTCATTGATCTGATTGATTCTAATATGGTGAAAATCCCAGTAGTAAAAGTAGAATTAAGAGATGATCGAATAAAAAAAGAATGGGAAGTTCAAATTAAACCGTTTCTTCTTGCAAAATATGTTGTAACGATGGAATTATATGACGTGATTACGAATCATACATCAAATTTATCCAAAGATAAAAACAAACCAGTTGTAAATATCTCATGGAATGATGCCATTATGTTTTGTAATTTACTTTCAAAAAAAGCGGGATTAAAAGAATATTATTCTATTAATGATGGTGGTCAAATTGTTAGTTGTAATTTAGATTCAAATGGGTACCGATTACCTTCAGAAGCAGAGTGGCAATATGCTTGTAGAGCAGGAACGACTGGATATATATATGGAGAACTGAAAGAGATTGCTTGGTATAATGAAAATTCAGATGGACATATTCATGAAGTCGGTAAAAAAGAGCCGAATGCATGGGGTTTGTATGATATGTTAGGAAACGTTTGGGAATGGTGCTATGATTTGTATGATGAAAAGGTATATGGATCATACCGTATTTTCCGAGGCGGTAGCTGGGCTGAAGCAGCTAGAGGTTGTGGTGCGACTTGTCGTTGGCGTAGCCATCCTACATTTCATATAGATGACCTTGGATTTAGGCTCGCTAAGTCCATTTAGAAGAATTATAAGAGCAAAATAATATAGAGAAGATTTAAATTAAGGAGTGTTTTAAGTGGCACGTGTTTTATTCATTAATACTGGATCAGAAGGACATATAAATCCAACATTGCAAGTTGTAGAAGAATTAGTTTCACGTGGGGAAGAGGTTGTATATTTTTCAATAGAATCTTTTAGAGAGCGTATTGAAAAGACGGGTGCTACTGTACGAACAATTGACGATCAAAAATTTATAAATGCCTTTCTTTCCGGTGGTCGAAATTATTTATCAGAGAGAATTAATGGTCTATTACATACGGCAGATGTTATTATACCAAATGTTCTTGAACAAATTGAAGGGGAGCATTTTGATTACATCATTCACGATTCAATGTTTGGATGCGGTCGTTTAATTGCTCAAATTCTAAAGCTTCCAGCAATAAATTCCTGTACATCTTTTGCACAGGATGAAAAATCATTTGAACAAATGTTAGGCCATTTGTCTAAAAATATACCAGTGGAAGTTCAAGATAAAATACATAATGATTATGAACGATTAACTAAGGGAATTGTGGAAAAGTATAGTGTTGAAATAAAATCACCGTATGAAGTTTTCTGTAATCCAGCGCCACTTACTATTGTGTATACAATAAGGGAGTTCCAACCTTTTGGAGATATGTTTGATGAAACATTTAAATTTGTAGGTCCATCTATCTCTACGCAAGTAAAAAATGAAGCCTTTGATTTTACTGCAATTGAAGAAAAAAGCCCGATTTACATTTCACTAGGTACTGTTTTTAATGAATCGCTTGATTTTTATAAACTATGTATGAAGGCGTTTGAGAATAGTGATTATACAATTGTAATGTCTATTGGCAATAAAACGAAAATAAGTGATTTAGGTAAAATTCCTAAAAACTTCATTGTGAAAAATTATGTACCACAAACAAAACTACTTACATATACAAAGTTATTTATTACACACGGCGGGATGAACAGTACACATGAAGGACTATATAACGGGATTCCGCTTATTGTAATTCCGCAAAGTGCAGATCAGCCAGTTATCGCAAAGCAAGTGGAGAATCTTGGAGCTGGGGTTAAGTTGTCAATGAAGGAACTAACTGAAGAACAACTACGTGAAAGTGTAGAATTTGTATTAAATAATCCATCATATAAAGAAGCTGCATTGAATTTGAAGGAGTCTTTCCGAAAATCTGGTGGCTATAAGGAAGCTGTTGATGAGATTTTTACATTTATAGGTCAGTAATAAATAGAAAATTATACATGAGAAGAGTGTCTATATGAAATGATATAGACACTCTTCTTTTATATGAAGCGGAGAATTCATTGTTTTGAAATGTTAAATATTCTGTTTTAAAAATTCGGACCATAGTTTTACGTGTTACTAATGCTTTCATTATTTCTGCACAACTTCTGCACATACTTTGATGATTTCTATGTCATGATATATTCATCAAGTGAAATATTTCACAAGAAATGAAATATATTTTCACTGCGGTGTATGCATAATGAACACATACATCGATACAAGATTGTCTCTTGTTATTCTTTTACATCGAAGCCCACATTACACTACAAAGTATAACAAGAAGGGGACAAGAACATGAATAATCGATTATTAAAACAACTACAAAACATGAAAATGAACAAAAAAAGTCTAGGAGCTGTTGCATTAACAGCTGGAATTATTGGCACGACACTTATTCCTCAAAACGCATACGCGCACGGTTTTGTTGAAAAGCCTAGCAGCCGATCTGCTTTATGTAGTCCAACCTATGGTGCACTAAATGCAAACTGCGGAAGTGTTATGTATGAACCACAAAGTTTGGAAGCTCCAAAAGGGTTCCCGCAAGCTGGCCCGGTTGATGGGCAAATCGCTTCTGCAGGTGGTAAATTTGGTGGTGTTTTAGATCAACAAACAGCTGATCGTTGGTTTAAAAATACAATCACAGGCGGGGAAAATACTTTTACTTGGAAATATACAGCGCCTCACTTAACAAGTAAATGGCATTACTATATTACAAAAAAAGAATGGAACCCAAATAAAGCGCTCACAAGAGCAGATTTAGAACCAATTGGAACTGTACAACATGATGGCTCTGCAGCCTCAAATCATTTAACTCACAAAATTAATGTACCTACTGATAGAAGTGGATACCATGTGATTTTAGCAGTATGGGATGTAGCTGATACAGCAAATGCATTCTATAATGTAATTGATGTTAATCTTATTAATGATGTGAAACCGGACATAGAAGTTCCAAGTACTCCAAATGGAATTCAAGTACTTAAAGTAACAGCGAATAATATAGAACTAACGTGGAATGCTTCTACGGATAATGTAGGGCTGAAAGGGTATCAAATCTTTCGTAACGGAGAGATGATTGATACAGTACCAGGAACTCATTTTATTGATAAAAAATTACAACCAAGTACAGAATACTCTTATACTGTAAAAGCAATTGACACAGCTGGCAATGTATCGAAAGAAAGTGCAGCGCTTACAGTAAAAACAACAGTTGAGACTCCTGATACAGAAGCACCAACACAACCAAAAGGGTTACACAGTATGGGAACGACAGCGTCAAGTGTAGATTTAATGTGGAGTCCTTCTGACGATAATATTGGTGTAGACCATTACGATATTTATAGAGAAACAGAAGGATCATTGAAAAAAATTGCAACATCCAATACGACTTCTTATATGGATAAAAATTTACTTCCTAATACTACTTATAAATATGTAGTGAAAGCTGTTGATGTAGCTGGAAATGAATCTGTACAGAGTGATATATTCACGATTACTACAAAAACTGAAAGCGTTTTATATGAAGAGTGGGATGCAAAGAAAGCATATGAAAAGGGAGATAGAGTTCTACACGAAGGAAAAGTATATGAAGCAGTCCAGAGTTATCAAGGAAATGGGGATCCAAACTGGATTTATGCTTTATCATTATGGAAAACAGTGTAAGCTTTACATAGATATGAACTAAGAGATGATGGGCTTTGATGCAAAAGAAAATCTTGAGAATTCATTTTTCTATTTATAAAAAAGGGTAGTATATAAATTCATATACTACCCTTTTTATTATGATAATGCTTTCGTCATAAGAACGTGCGGAATACCATCTTCCATAAATACATCTGAAGAAGTTTGATAATCTAATTTTTTATAAAATCCTTCAGCTTGTGTTTGACCGTGTAGTTTTACTTTTGTTGCTTCTTTGTTACGAGCAATTTCTTCTAACGCCTTGATTATTACTTTTCCTAATCCGTATTTACGATAGTCTTTTAAAATACAGATGCGTTCTAATTTTCCTGCACCGTCAACAAATCGTATACGACCTGTACCTACAGGAAAATCGTTATAATAAACTAAAATGTGTTTACATTTCTCACTGATTTCATCGAATGTATCGAATTCATCTGCAAGAGGGACATTTTGTTCTTTTACAAATACTTCTTTTCTAATATGAAAGGCAGTTTCTAAATCTGTAAGTTCTGTTATGACTTTGGAGTGCAAATTGTTCAGTCCTTTCTAGTGTGATGTGCTTTTGTTTTCATAGTATATCATACTAATCCGTAATTAAGAGAAAATATAAAAAGCTGACTGTAAGAGTCAGCCTTCATTATAATTCCTTTATCCCATTTTTTGTTCCAATAATCGCTTTGCTAGTCATATTAACAAACAATCCTGTTTCAACTACGCCTGTAATCATTTTTAATTGCGTGTGTAAATTGGCAGGATTCGTTATGTTATGTGGGAATATGCAATCGATAATGATGTTATTGTTATCGGTAATAAACGTTTCATTATTTTTTAAACGTAACGTTGTTTGAAAACCTAAAGATTGAATTTTCCTTTCGGTTTGTTTCCATGAAAAAGGTATAATTTCAACAGGTAATGGGAAAGTACCTAAATGCGTTACGAGTTTCGATTCATCAGCAATGATAATTAGTTCTTTAGAGGAGGAGGCAACGATTTTTTCACGAAGTAATGCGCCACCACCACCTTTTATTAGTTGTAAATTTAAATTAATTTCATCGGCCCCATCAATTGTGAAATCGAGTATTTCAATTTCGTTTAAGGAGATTAATGGAATAGATAGTTGTTTAGCTAATGCTTCCGTTTCTTTTGACGTTGGTACAGCTTGAAATGATAATCCTTCTTTTACACGCTCACCTAATTTTTGTATCGTCCAATATACAGTAGAACCTGTGCCTAGCCCAACTGTCATTCCATCTTTTACAAAGTTAGCGGCATATTCACCTGCGAGTTGTTTTAAATGTAACATATTATTCTGCTGGACGTGGGCCTGCACCAAGACCTGAATTTTCTACTGTAAGTATAGGGCGAACGATTATATCTTTATGTACGTGCATTTGGCATGATAAACGTAAGTGATCTTCAATTCCTTTTTCCGTAATTGCATTTTTTTCATTAGAACTTGCTTCACAAAACTCACCTGCTATAATTTCTACTCTACAAGTAGTGCAGCGTGCTTTTCCGCCGCAGCGATGGAGAATGTTTACACCGTTATCTTCAATCGCTAATACTAACTTTGTGCCTTCTTTTACATCAAAAGTTCCTGCACCTTCAATTGTTAATTTTGGCAATTTTGTTCCTCCTCACGTAAAATTGTACATAACATATTTATGACCGCGAATTATTGAACATAAACATAATTTTTTTATATGCCCCGTAACTTTTTTATTTGTTGAATCGTTAATTAAGTAAGCGCTGAAAAGGAGTGGTTATTTTGTGCACAAAAGTAACTCATATTTTTAAAAATCATATCGATATGAATCATTCAAATATAGACTTTTTAATTGAGCAATACGGAGAGTTGAAAAGGTACTGTACATTTTTAACGAAAAATAAATGGGACGGCGAAGATCTTGCCCAAGAAACAATTTGTAAAGTTCTTCAAAAATATAGTAATAAAGATATTTGTATGACACTTGTATATAAAATAGCTAGAAATCGTTGGATAGATCAGATGAAATCAAAATCAGTTCATGAAAAAATAAAGGAACAAATTACTTTTGAAGAACCACAAGAGAACATTGCAGATTTGCATGAAATGGTAGAGAAAGTATTATCTTCATTAAATGTACAACAATCCGCGATTTTATTATTAAAGGATGTTTTTCAATTTAGTATCGCTGATATTGCTAAAGTATGTTCCGTATCGGAAGGTGCAGTGAAAGCTTCTTTATTTCGGAGTAGAAATAGGCTGAAAACTGTAAGTGAAGAAGGGATTGAGATAGTCGAATTCACAGATGATATTGACGTTGTAGTAACGTCTATTCGTGAGGAAAAGCCAGAATTGTTAACAAAGCTCCTTCCGACAATAGATTTTACTAAGTTACCATCTAAACAGCCAGTCTTATTATTTAATGCGAAAAAACCTTCTTCCTACAGTTGTATGCTTTTAGCAGCATAACAATTATTGGAGGGATATAAAATGAATGCAATTCCATATGTTGTAGAACAAACGAAATTAGGAGAACGTTCCTATGATATATATTCAAGGTTATTAAAAGACCGCATTATTATTATTGGTTCAGAAATAAATGATCAAGTAGCGAGCAGTGTCGTAGCTCAATTATTATTTTTAGAAGCGGAAGATGCAGAGAAAGATATATTTTTATACATTAATAGCCCAGGCGGATCAACGACAGCAGGTTTTGCCATATTAGATACGATGAATTTAATCAAACCAGATGTACAAACGCTATGCATGGGATTTGCAGCATCATTTGGTGCTTTGTTATTATTATCAGGTGCAAAAGGAAAACGATTTGCGCTACCTAACAGTGAAATTATGATTCATCAACCGCTTGGTGGTGCAAAGGGGCAGGCTACGGAAATTGAAATAACAGCAAAAAGGATATTGAAGTTAAAGCATGATATTAATAAAATGATTGCAGAAAAAACAGGGCAACCGATTGAAAGAGTAGCACATGATACAGAAAGAGATTATTTCATGACTGCAGAAGAAGCGAAAGCATATGGGATTGTAGATGATGTTGTTACGAAAAAATAAGATAAAACAGGCTAGAGGATACGATAATCCTCTAGCCTGTTTTTATTAATCCTTTATCCATTCATCGACTAAAGCTTGATTCTTTTTAATCCATTTTCGCGCTGCTTCTTCGGGATCTTTCGTTTTATTTAACTCGACCATTAATGTACCAAGTTGTTCATCGTTCATATTCCATTTGTCAAAGTATTTTATGATATCCGGATGATCTTTTTCGAAACCTTTACGAACAGAGTAATAAATGTCATCTTTTTCACCATATACTTTCTTAGGGTCTTTTAAATATTTTAAATCAAATTCTGAAAAGCCCCAATGCGGATTCCAAAGCGTAACAGCGATTGGTTTCTTTTTCGTATATGCTTTCTTTAATTCACTCATCATCGCAGCCTCAGAAGATTGGACAAGTTTTAGTTTAATATCATATTCTTTCATCGCCTTATTTGTTAAATTCATTAAACTGCTGCCAGGTTCGATTCCGACAATTTTGTTATCTAGTTCATCTTTATGTGCATTCAAATCTTCAATACTGTTTATGTTTTTCACATAAGAAGGGACAACTAAACCTAGTCCGGTTCCTTCATACCATTTTGATTTTAAGACAATATCATCTTTATAACGATCGTTTAGAGGTTTATCTGTTACGGGTAGCCATACTTCTAAATTAGCATCAACATCACCGCGAGCAACACCAGTCCAAATTGCCGCTTTTTCTAAATACATAAGCTCAACTTTGTAGCCTTTTTGTTCTAATAGAACTTTCCACATGTTTGCAGTTGCAATATTTTCTTTCCAACTTGTTACACCTAGTTTAATTTTTCCTTTCGAATTTGCATTTGTTGCATTACATGAAGAGAAAATCATAGTAATAAATAATGCAAGGCATATAAGCCATATTTTCTTTCTCATTGAGAACCTCCTAAGAAACGTTTGCCTTTTTAAATAAATGTATAAGTAAGCATTCTTATTATGAACGGAAATGAGAATTTTAAAGAAATTTTAGGAATGTCATTTTTATGTAATATTTCTTTGTAAAATCGCAACACTATGTGAATAGATGGGTAGAAAAGGAGTAGTGACATGGATAATACAAAGGTGCGTGTTGAAAACGTAACAAAAGTATTTGGGAAACACCCGCAAAGGGCGCTTACTTTATTAAAAGAAGGGAAAAGTAAATCGGAAATTTTAAAAGAGACGGGAATGAACGTTGGTGTGAAAAAGGCAACGTTTGAAGTATACTCTGGAGAAATTTTCGTTATTATGGGTTTGTCTGGTAGTGGCAAATCAACTCTAGTTCGAATGCTTAATCAATTAATCAAACCGACAGCAGGACACATATACATAGATGGTGAAGACATCGCAACAATGGGAAAAGATGAGTTACGAAGAGTGAGAAGAACAAAAATGAGTATGGTGTTTCAAAAGTTCGCTTTATTTCCTCATCGTACAGTTATACAAAATGTAGCGTACGGATTAGAAATTCAAGGAGTTCCAGTAGAGGAACGAGAAAATAGGGCGTTGGAATCATTGAAGTTAGTAGGGCTTGATCATCATAAAGATAACTATCCAAGTCAACTGAGTGGTGGTATGCAGCAGCGTGTTGGTATTGCGAGAGCACTTACGAATGATCCAGATGTTTTACTTATGGATGAGTCATTTAGTGCATTAGATCCACTGATTCGAAAAGAAATGCAAGATGAGCTGTTAGAGTTACAAGATAAAATGGAAAAAACAATTATCTTTATTACGCATGATTTAGATGAAGCCCTTCGAATTGGTGATCGAATTGCGTTAATGAAAGATGGAGAGGTTGTCCAAATTGGAACGCCGGAAGAAATTATGATGAGTCCTGCGAATGAATTTGTAGAGAAGTTCGTGGCGGACGTGAATTTAGGAAAAGTTATTACGGCGGAATCTATATTAAAACGACCAGAGACATTATTAATTGACCGTGGACCACGTGTAGCACTTCAAATTATGAGGAACGCGGGCGTTTCAACTGTGTATGTTGTTAACAAAAAGTATGAGTTTTTAGGGATATTAACGGCAGATGATGCGAGTAAAGCCGTTCAAAAACAGTGGCCGATTGCTGATTTATTACTTACCGATATCCCGCATGTGTATGTAGATACTTTACTGGAAGAAACGTATGCGAAAATGGCAGAAATGAAATATCCGTTGCCAGTAATTGATGAGAAGAAAAGGCTAAGAGGAATTATTAAACGCGAAAGTGTCATTCAAGCTCTTGCAGGTAATATTGAGGAAGAGGTGAAAGACGATGAATAATATACCACGTATTCCTTTAGGGGAATGGGTTGATTCATTTGTTGCAAGTTTATATGAGCACCTTGAAGGCTTATTCCGAGGATTTTCTTATATTATCGGTGGATTCGTTGATTTACTCACTAATTTTTTAACAATAATACCGGCCATATTGATGATTATTATCCTATGTTTCCTCATTTGGTACACAACGAGAAAGGTATCTTTAATCATTTTTACACTGATCGGTTTATTATTTATTTTAAATATTAACTATTGGGCACAGACGATGCAAACATTAGCGCTCGTACTTACATCAGTGATTATTTCAATTATTGTCGGAATCCCAATCGGAATTTTAGCTTCTCAAAATGAACGCTTTTCAAAATTTTTAAAACCGACATTAGACTTTATGCAAACAATGCCGGCTTTCGTATATCTTATTCCTGCAATTACATTTTTCGGAGTAGGTGTAGTACCTGGGATTATTGCATCAGTAATCTTTGCAATGCCGCCGACAATTCGTTTTACTGACTTAGGAATTAGACAAGTTCCAGAAGATTTAATAGAAGCAGCGAATGCTTTTGGCTCTACTGCATCACAAAAATTATTTAAAGTACAATTACCACTCGCAACTGGAACGATCATGGCTGGTGTAAACCAAAGTATTATGCTTTCTTTATCGATGGTAGTAACAGCATCTCTTGTAGGAGCACCAGGTCTTGGAGTTGATGTATACCGCTCTGTAACACAAGTAAATATCGGAATGGGATTTGAAGCCGGACTAGCTATTGTTGTCATTGCGATTATACTAGACCGCATTACACAAGGATTTCATCAAAAAAGAAGATAAAAGGAAAACACACTTTATTATACAAAGTGTGTTTTTTGTTTGAATAAATTACATACGAACAATGACAGAGCCGCCAGCTGGGGCACAAACTTGGCTTTGTTGTTGTTCCATTGATTTAATTAAATGATTATTTTCTTCGATTAATGAGATTAATTTCGCTAATTGATTTTCAAGACTTACAATACGCTGCATCATATATTGTGAATCATGATGTAGTGTATTCCTTACGGGAGGGGCGGAATACACATATTGTTGATTTATATTTGGATTCCAATGAGGATGCATTTGAATCGTTCCTCCTTCAATAAATTACGAAGCTTTCTTATAGTAAATGCCTATATACAATTAATGGTTACTTGAAATTTTTTCATTATAAAAGGAGTATGTACAGAAAATGGAAAATATTATATGTGAAGTTAAAGTGCATTTTTTGGAAATATTCAAGTGAGATAGTGAATATATTAATACATTCAAGTAAGTGTATGTTATTTAGGGAGAAATGATGGGAGGAGATGCAATTTTGGCTAAAAATAATAAAAGGAATGATGCCTTGGCAATGGGTATTGGTATAGGGGGTGTAATCGGTGTGTTTCAGGGGTTCTTTACTAATAGTTTAGTAATCGGAATTGTGATAGGGATTGTAATTGGAATTGTGTTTTTGAAGAAATAGTGAGATGTAAATTTATTTAAAAAATCGCTTCGTTAAATGAATGAATTTTCGGAATATAAATCCTGTTTTTCCTTTTTTATGATATTATATATGAAAAGGTTGGTGAGCGAATATGTATACAACAAATAATAGACAATGTTCATGGGTTGGAAATAAGAAGATGTGTTTAGATGAAGTTTCAGTAAAACAATATGGTGATATCGTACTCGGTACATATGGCGGGAATATAAGCGCCGGAGCAAAAAAGAATGAAGATGGCGCGTTAGTTTGGTCAAATGGTGATTGGGAATTTGCAGCTATTTTAGATGGACATAATAGTGCGGAAAGTGTTGATTTAGTAGTAAATACAATCCAACAAGAGTATGAAAATATAAAAGTAATGATGAATGAATCGATTGATACAGTATTTCGATCTGTCGAAAATCATCTACTTACAATCTTTCAATCCCCCTCATTTAAAGAAAAGTGCAAAAGAGTAAAAGGTGAAACAGCGTGCTTACTATGTGTAAGAAAAGAAAACTACATATGGTGGTTATCTATTGGCGATTGTTTAGTTTATGTATTTCATGAAGAGTTACATAAGTTAGGACAATATACATTAAATCAACGCCATTTTTACGAATGGATTGGAAATGTAAATACCTTTGATTTATCTGTACCTTGCTATTCAACAGGAATTCGTGAATTACGTACTGGGAAGAATCGAATTGTAATGGTTACAGATGGAGTATTAGAATGCGGGGGACGACACTATGAAACACCATTAAATCTGTATAATGATATGAATAGAAATATAATAGACCTTGAAGAAAGTGTTCATCATGTATTAGAACATGTCCATCATCAATTCGGACGAGATAGTGCGACAATTATTAGTTGGGACGTTGAAAACAAAGAGAATGCTACTTATCCGAGTGATCAGCCGGATAAAAGATAAAGGAGGGGACATCACTGCTTTTAGCTAAAGGGATTTTATTAGTATTATGGATTATATTCTTAGTTGTTTTGGAAAAAGTAGTGAGAAAAAAATTAAATATACCGAAACAAACTGACTGGAATAGTAAATATGTAAATAAAGCTCATAAATGGGGCACTAGGGCTCTTATCATTTCTTATATAATTGTTACGATGATATGTGCCACTTTAAATCCTATTTATATTAGTAATTTACCCATACTATTTTTAATAACTTTATACTGCTTTCAATCATATATGGAGTGGAAATATGATAAAGAATCCAGGGAATATGTCATTTCTTTAGGCACAGTTCCATTATTAATAATAACAGGAATTATGATTAATCTTTTCTTTTATAGTTATTGGATTTAATGCTATGTGGAATGAATGGGGAGACAAAATGAAAATACCTAAATTACGTACTGAAGTAATGATTTTAAATGAAGATCATTCTAAAGTACTTGTTCAATGTGATGAGAATGAATTATTTTATCGTTTTCCAGGCGGTTCTATTGAATTTAGTGAAACTGCAAAAGAAGCGATAATACGAGAATTAATGGAAGAATACGATTTGAAGATTGATGTCCAAGAATTAGCCATTGTAAATGAGCATATTTTTGAGTGGAACAACGAAAAAGGACATCATTGCACATTGATACATAGGGGGACTCTTCAAGAGAGAATGACAAATGAAATAAGACATAAAGAATATGAGGATATTATATTAATTTGGAAAAGTATAAATGAATTAAAGGAGAAGCCCACTTATCCTAAAGGAATTGTAAGTTATTTAGAAGAGAATAACCGTAATATAGTCCACTCTATTTCTAAAAATAATTAAAGTAATAGGAGGGGGATAACAATGGACATTTCTACAACCTTGATTATTATTATTGGACTGGCTATAGGTGGTTACTTATTAGAACAGTTTTTAAGAATAAAATTAAATGTGGAGAAAAGAGGCTTCTTTGGATATAAGCATGTGAATAGTTTACATGTAAAAATAGAAATAGGGCTTATTATTATTTATGTAATAAGTAGTTGTTATTATATGTTTAAATTTGAAAACGCTAAAATGGCTTATGTCATGTTCGTTTATTTAGGGATATCATTGACTTTAAGAGCATGGATGGAATGGAAATATGATAGAAAATCAAAAGAATATATACTTTCGATAACGGGAATGGTTGCTTTTATATTGATGCTCTCAATACTATTTTATTTTGTTCCACCTGCTGCATAATAAGGTGATTATTAATGGTACAAATAAAGAGTTAACTAATAAATAGGAAACCATTTACTACTAAATGGTTTCTTATTTAAATTTATCATTTATTTTGGCTAATATGGATGTAATGAAATTCGTTTTATCCTCTGCATATTGATGTTTATCATTAGGGTTAGCTTGTGAAAGTTGAATCTTTAACTGTTCATACTGGATACGAGAAGTTTTGTTGTTTATTAAGTAATCTCTGAATTGTAATTGCTCTATTAAATATATATTTCCTTGTTCATACATATGAATTTGATGAGTTCTTGGCTCTCCTTTATTAAAATAGTATCGTTCAGGTAGTACGTCTTTTCTATATTTATAGTTTAGTAGTTCTAACTTTTTAATACATGTTAAACCGTCCTTATAATCTTTTAGTTCGATTGCAATATCAATAATTGGCTTTGCGCTTAAATGTGGAATAGAGGTACTACCAATGTGGTGTATCGCTAAAATATGTTCGCCAATTTGTTCCTCAATGAATTGTTTCTCTTTCATATATTCAATTTCCCATTGTTCAGTCCACGGAACTAAAAATACTTTTCCATATGGTAAACCTAACATTTAATTCGGACCCCTTTCAAAATGGTTTCAAAAGTCTATTACATTTTCTTAAAGGTTTTCAATACAAGATATTCCCACAATCTCCAAGGAAGAATCTTCTTCGCAAAGATCATAAATTTTACACCTTTTCCAATCGGATATCGTAAATTCGTACTCCTAGATTCAGCAATTTCTACAATTTTATTAGCAACATCTATCGGATTGCCAAATGTATCACTGCCGCTATTAATATGTTTTTGTATTTTATCCATATATTCTTTGTAAGGAGAAGTAGTATCAGATTGGTTTGTAGCTAGTTGTTTACCAACTTCCCATATGTTCGTGTTATAAGAACCAGGTTCCACTAAAGCAACATCTATTCCGAAAGGCTTTACTTCTAAACGAAGGGATTCACTCCAGCCTTCTAATGCATATTTTGAAGAAACATAAGGGGATAGACCAGGGAATCCGACTTGGCCGCTAATACTACTTATATTAATGATTTTGCCGCTTTTTTGTTCTCTCATATAAGGTAATACAAGTTGAGTAATTGATATAGCTCCAAAAAGGTTCGTTTCAAATTGTTTACGGTATTCCTCTACTGGAATTTCTTCTACAAAGCCCCCATTTGCATATCCTGCGTTATTAATAAGTAGATCTACTCTATTTATTTCTTTTATATATAATTGAAAGTTATGTATAGAGTTTTGATCGGTTACATCTAATTGTTGAACTGTTATGTTTTGCTGCAAGTTGAGTTGAGTAGCCTGAGATATTAAGTTCACTTGTTTTTCAAGGTTCCTCATTGTAGCGATAACGAAATAATCTTTTTTTGCGAGTTCCAGTGTAGTTAATAGTCCAAATCCACTTGAGGCTCCTGTAATAATTGCGACTTTTTTGTTCATTTTCTGCCAGCTTTCTTTTTCTTTTATCATAACGAGTTATGATAAGAAAATCTATTATTCTTACATTTTCTTTGAGAGCTATTCATGTTAATTCTATATACTATTAGATTTTTAAAAGAGGGAATGATACGGACTTATCGTATATAGAGAAGTGAGTATGAATACGTTAATGAAATGAGGGAAGAAAAATGGCCCATGTGAAAGATGTATTAGCAGATCAATTATTGGCGAATGCAAACGATCCCAGTTGGTATATTCCATTTTCAGATGCAGTGAAAGATTTATCAGAGAGAGAAGCTTTCTGGAAACCGAATGAAGAGAGTAATAGTATAGTTGAAATTGTACAACACTTACTGTATTGGAACTCAACGTGGCAAACTAGATACAAAGAATCAAATGTGAATGCCGTGCCCGCAATTGGTGATAATAATAAAAGTTTTATGCTTTCAGATAATAAATCTTTCGATGAATTAAGAGAAAAACTACTAGAGAAACTGTTACTATGGCAAAAGCTAATAAATAAAGAAAAGGTTGAAAGTGATGTGGTTGGATTTCCGGTATGTGCAAAGTGGTGGGAAGTGCTAGCAAATGTCACAACTCATAATGCTTATCATATAGGTCAAATTATTTACATCCGGAAGTTACAGAAGAGTTTTGATCATGAATAAAATAATAATTCTCAAACTAGGTGAAAAAAAGTGGACAAAACGAGACATCTGTCTCGTTTTGTCCACTTTTTTATTTTGAAAGAAAAGAGAAAAGCTATTAAATCAAGGATTAGAATTTGGCACAGTACTTGCAATATAAAAGATGAACAAGAAAATAGGAGGGCTGAACATGTTAAAAACAACTGAAAGTAAAGGGAATGAAATTACGAAAGAAAAAGCTCGTTGGATGTATGAAAAAATGTTAGAAATTCGTAAGTTTGAAGATAAGGTACATGAATTATTCGCGCAAGGCGTTCTGCCAGGTTTCGTTCATTTATACGCAGGTGAAGAAGCAGTAGCAGTTGGTGTATGTGCCCACTTAACGGATCGTGACAGTATTACAAGTACGCATAGAGGACATGGGCATTGTATCGCAAAAGGCTGTGATTTAAACGGGATGATGGCTGAACTTTTTGGGAAAGCGACAGGGTTATGTAAAGGGAAAGGCGGTTCCATGCATATTGCTGATTTAGATAAAGGAATGCTTGGTGCAAATGGGATTGTAGGCGGAGGTTTTCCACTTGCTTGCGGCTCAGCATTAACAGCTAAATATAAAGGAACAAAAGATGTAAGTGTTTGTTTCTTCGGTGACGGAGCAAATAATGAAGGCACATTTCATGAAGGGGTTAATTTAGCTGCGATTTGGAAGTTACCAGTTATTTTTATCGCAGAAAATAACGGTTACGGTGAAGCAACGACATTTGAATATGCTTCAAGTTGTGATTCCATTGCAGATCGCGCGAAAGCTTACAATATTCCAGGTGTTCAAGTGGATGGAAAGGACTTGCTTGCAGTGTATAAAGCGGCGGAAGAAGCAGTAGAACATGCGCGTAATGGCGGTGGTCCAACAATAATTGAATGTATGACATATCGTAATTACGGTCATTTCGAAGGTGAAGCACAAACGTATAAAACTTCAGAAGAAAAAGAAGAACATTTAAATGAAAAAGATGCGATTGTGAATTTCCGTAAGCATTTAATTCATGAAGCTTTATTAACTGAATCTGAGCTTGTAGAGATGGAAAAGGCAGTAGATGAAGCAGTGCAAAAATCAATTGAATTTAGTGAAAATAGTCCATATCCAGAGGATGAAGAGTTATTAAAAGATGTATACGTTTCTTACAAATAAGAGGAGGGTGAAAATAATGACTAGAACAGTAAGTATGTCAACTGCAATTAATGAAGCGATGAAAATTTCAATGCGTCGTGATGAAAACGTAATTTTAATAGGAGAAGATGTTGCAGGTGGTGCACAAGTGGATCACTTGCAAGATGATGAGGCATGGGGCGGTGTACTCGGTGTTACGAAAGGACTTGTACAAGAGTTTGGCCGAAATCGTATTTTAGATACTCCAATTTCAGAAGCAGGTTATATGGGAGCGGCGATGGCAGCTGCGGCAACAGGACTACGTCCGATTGCTGAATTAATGTTTAATGATTTTATCGGTAGTTGTCTTGATCAAGTATTAAACCAAGGTGCAAAGTTCCGCTATATGTTCGGTGGTAAAGCGAAAGTGCCAGTTACAGTACGTACGATGCATGGTGCTGGTTTTAGCGCAGCGGCACAACATTCGCAAAGTTTATATGCGTTGTTTACGAGCATTCCAGGTATAAAAGTTGTCGTTCCTTCTACTCCGTATGACGCAAAAGGATTATTATTAGCGGCAATTGAAGATGATGACCCAGTAATCTTCTTTGAAGATAAAACACTTTACAATATGAAAGGTGAAGTGCCGGAAGGGTACTATACAATTCCATTAGGAAAAGCAGATATGAAACGTGAAGGTTCTGATGTAACAATTGTCGCAATTGGAAAACAAGTTCATACAGCACTTGCAGCTGCTGAGCAATTATCGAAAAAAGGACTTGAAGTAGAAGTAATCGATCCACGTTCTTTATCACCGCTTGATGAAGATATGATTTTAGCATCTGTTGAAAAAACAAATCGCCTTATTGTTATTGATGAAGCAAATCCAAGATGTAGTATCGCAACAGATATTGCGGCAATTGTAGCGGATAAAGGATTTGATTTGTTAGATGCACCTATTAAACGAATTACAGCACCACATACACCAGTTCCATTCTCTCCACCACTTGAAAAGTTATATTTACCAACGCCGGAGAAAGTAATTGAAACTGTATCAAAAATGATCGGAGACCAATCTTTATTACATGTGTAATGAAACGATGAGAAGGGAGAGAGAAACATGGCTGTAGAAGTTGTAATGCCGAAGTTAGGTATGGCGATGAAAGAAGGTATTATTACGAGCTGGAATATTAAAGCAGGCGATCATGTAGCCAAAGGTGAACTAATTGCTAGTATTAATTCGGAAAAAATCGAAACTGAAATAGAAGCACCAGCAGATGGAACTGTTCTTGATATAGCTGTAAGTGAAGATGAGGGAGTTCCACCTGGCACTGTCATTTGCTATATCGGTAAGCCGAACGAAAAAGTAGACGTCTATGAAAGTAAAAATATTGTAGAAGAAAAAATACCTAACCCTAAGCCTGAAAATGTCCAACATCCAGAACCATATGCGAAAGAAGTGGCGAAGCAAAGAATCAAAATTTCACCTGTAGCGAAGAAAATTTCAAAGTCTGAAAATTTAGATATCAAGGCATTAGTTGGTACAGGCCCTGGCGGAAGGATTACAAAAGTAGACGTATTAAAAGCGATTGAAGAAAGAGTAATAATTCCAGAAGTACTTGAACAAGAAGAAAGCAAAGTCATTCCTGTTACTGGTATACGAAAAGCAATTGCGAACCGTATGCATGCAAGCTTACAAAATAGTGCGCAATTAACATTAACGATGAAAGTGGATGTTACAGATTTAGTAGCTTTACATAAAGAAATAGCGGAAGTTGTACAAGAACGGTACGATAACAAACTAACTATCACGGATTTCGTTTCTCGTGCTGTTATATTAGCGCTTAAAGAGCATAAAGAGATGAACAGTGCTTATATAGATGATGCCATTCATCGATTTGAACATGTTCATTTAGGCATGGCGGTCGCGTTAGAAAAAGGACTAGTCGTTCCAGCTATTCGCTTTGCAAATAATCTATCTTTAGTAGAACTATCTAAAGAGATTAAGAATGTGGCACAAAAGGCACGAGCAGGCAGTTTAAGTAGTGATGATATGCAAGGAACAACCTTTACAATTAGTAATTTAGGTAGCTTCGGTATTGAATATTTCACGCCAGTATTAAATACACCTGAAACTGGTATTTTAGGTGTAGGTGCAATTGAACACGTTCCTGTATATAAAGGAAAAAAATTAAGAAAAGGAAGTATGTTACCTTTAAGTTTAACATTCGATCATCGTGTATTAGATGGTGCACCAGCAGCTGCATTTTTACGCACAATTAAACGTTATTTAGAAGAACCTGTAACAATTCTTTTATAAAGAGAAGGTGAGAGAATGAGTAAACTAGTCGTTATTGGAGGTGGGCCTGCTGGTTATGTAGCAGCAATTACCGCGGCTCAAAGTGGGAAAGAAGTCACTCTTATTGATGAAGCTGATCTTGGCGGGACTTGTTTAAATGTTGGTTGTATGCCTACGAAATCATTGTTAGAAAGTGCAGAAGTGCATGACATTGTGAGAAAAGCGAATCACTATGGAGTTATGCTTAACGAAGGAAGTATTTCAGTTGATTGGAAGCAAATACAGGCGAGGAAATCACAAATCGTAACGCAGCTCGTCCAAGGAATTCAATATTTAATGAAGAAAAATAAAATAAAAGTTATACAAGGTAAAGCGAGATTTGAAACGGATCATCGTGTGAGAGTTACACACGGTGATAAAGAAATTGTAGTAGATGGAGAACAGTTCATTATTGCGGCAGGTTCAGAACCGACTGAATTACCTTTTGCTCCATTTGATGGGAATTGGATTTTAAATAGTAGCCATGCAATGTCCCTAGAAAATATACCGAAATCATTATTAATCGTTGGTGGTGGTGTAATAGGGTGCGAGTTTGCAAGTATTTATAGTCGGCTTGGAACAAAAGTTACGATTGTTGAAATGGCACCGCAATTATTACCTGGTGAAGATGGAGATATCGCACAAATATTAAAAGAGAAACTGGAAAATGATGGCGTAGAAATATTTACAGGAGCAGTTTTAAAAGGATTAAATAATTATAAGAAGCAGGCTTCATTTGAATATGAAGGAAGTATCCAAGTAGTCAATCCGGAATTTGTTCTCGTTTCTGTCGGTCGAATACCACGTGTACAAAAATTAGATTTAGAAAAAGCAGGTGTTCAATTTTCAAATAAAGGGATTGCTGTGAATGAACATATGCAAACAAATGTATCACATATTTACGCAGCAGGTGATGTGATTGGCAGAATCCAGCTTGCTCACGTTGCCTTCCATGAAGGAACTACGGCAGCATTACACGCGAGTGGAGAAGATGTAAAAGTAAACTACCATGCTGTACCTCGCTGTATTTATACAGCTCCAGAAATTTCTAGTGTCGGTTTAAGTGAAAAATTAGCAAGAGAGCAATATGGTGATATTCTTATCGGAGAGTTTCCTTTTTCAGCAAATGGAAAAGCGCTTATTATTGGAGAACAAACGGGTAAAGTAAAAGTTATTGTAGAGTCTAAATATCAAGAAATTTTAGGGATTTCTATTATCGGTCCTCGTGCAACCGAACTGATTGGACAAGGAACCGTAATGATTCATACAGAAGTTACTGCCGATATTATGAGAGATTATATTGCAGCGCATCCAACTTTATCTGAAGCGCTTCATGAAGCGTTATTGCAAGCGATAGAACATGCTGTACATGCTTAAATAGAAATATAATAAACCACTATTCTCTAAATGAAAGAGAGAATAGTGGTTTGAATTTTTATAGAAGAAATGAAATACCTTGTTACTATTTAATTTCAATAGCTGAAGTTTTATCGTTCCATTCAGCAGATAAATTAGCAGTTTTACCATACCAATCAGCGTGTTTAAATAAAACACCTTTTCCTAATCCTTGTGTAGAAGTATGCTCCCAAAGTGTCGTTGAATAACTTGCAGAAGGTGACGCCGTACTTACAGAAGAAATTCTATCGTTCCAGCTAGATGGTAAGTTTTTAAAGCCGCTGCTCCAGTAAATGTATTGTCCACCTTTATTTATATGTTCATAAAAATCTGTACTACCAGCGCCGCTACCTAAAGGATTAATTTTATTTTTAAGTGCTTTTTTATCCTTTTCAATATAAGTATCCAATGTTTCTCTACTAGTAAAACCGTAAGCTAACCAATCTCCATTTTCATTTTGCTCTGGTAATACCATAGTAATTTGGATATCTTTCTTATCCTGATCACTTAATTTTAAAAGTGAATTAACATTCTGTTCATCCACTTTTAAATAATCAAAAGACTTAATTGTGTTACCTTTTTCTTCAGCACTTGCTACCCCTAGTCCTCCAGTTAATGCAAATCCTGCTACTAATGTACCCGCTACTAATTTTTTAAACATATAACCATCCCTTTTTATTTAGATTTTTGTACAGGTGAATTCTTTGTACTAGTAAAATGTATGCTAATTATAGATTATTGTAAATATTCAGAAGTTTTAGAAATAAAAGGCGGAATATTTACATTTTTGCATTTTTTCTTTAGAAAAAATAGTTATTGGAATGATATAATAAATAGATGTATCGCTTTTGTTGGATGTTAAAATATTTTTGGAGGAAAGCCTTTGAAGTATTTCAATAAAGATTGGTATAAAGAAATGCAAGTGTCTGGATTTTTAATTTTCCCAGAAACAGTAGAAGAATGGGAAGAGATGTTACGAGAGAGCGAAAAGGTAGGAATAGATTATAAGCAATGTTTAAGAGAAGACGTGGAAGAAAAGAAAGAAGATTTATTAAAGTTTCTACCTAATTCATTACATCCATACATTCATGACAATACAATTAATTCAGAATACCCATCGGAAAAGTTAAAGAAACTTATGCTGGATTGGACTGAAGATTATGAGAAAAGAATGAATGATTTAGAACAAGCTTGTATAGATAATTATAATATTATAAAAGAAAAACTCGCGCAGAACGTCGTTAAACTACATGAATACTCACTACATGATAGTGTGGTCAAATCAGTAGAGAGATTATCAAAAGATACGCTAATTATTACTTTGGATTGCAGCGGTACGTTCAGTGAATTTGATAAACTGCAAGTAACTTTTACAGGGGTAACGAAATGTTCTATTCCGGAAGATTTTGAAGATGCTTGGTGGTTATGTCATGAAATAGATCTTACGAATGAAGGGTTCGAATTGGGTGTTTTATTTGATTGTCCATTTGAAGAAGTGACGATTTGTGCAAAAGACGTATTGCTTGAGATAAGTAACTAGTAAACTTTATAACTTTACAAACAAAAAACAGTCTTATAGGACTGTTTTTTATTTAGATGCTAAATTATCAAGTTTCCAATATGTATTTGTTAACGGCGCAGCTTTGCTATCTATGTATAAATACATATTATTTAAATCTTTTGGTGAAGTTTTCATATTAAATTCAATGTCGCTAGTTAAAGAAAACTCAGATGGAACCTTTTTAGCATTTTCATTTTGTATAACTTCACCTTCGTATTTTTTACCCGTTTTTTCATCTTTTATGAAATATTTTATTTCTGAAAGATCTATCGTTTGTCCGTCAGCACGAGCGTTATTTATAGTAACGCGAGCTGTGAGACGCCACTCTTTGTCTATTTTTTCGAATTTAGCATTTTCAACAGTCGCTCTATAGTATCCATTTTTAACTATTTCCCCATAGTGCATTGCATTCTTTTCAAGAGCGCTCTTTTCTTGTTTCGGTGCAGTATTCCCATTACATCCTGCCATAAGTCCTGTAAATAATAATGTTGTACAAGTTACTTTCATTAAAGATTTCATAGTAATTCCTTTCTGTGTTAAAAAGTAAAACATAGGAATAATTTTACATGAATAGGAAGGTAAATGGAAGTGTATTTGCGGAATATGCAAATATACATTTATTTAGTTGTCAAGTCAACGGGATAGAAAGAGGGAAAAAGCTGAATAAAACAGAGTGAATAAGAATTGAAAAATTGTAAAACGGAAGGGACATGCATATAATTAAAATAAAGATGAAGTTTCAGAATCTTCAATAACGGCGGTGGGTACATGTTTACTGAAGAGCGTAGAGAGAAAATTTTAGAGTTACTTAAGAAAAACGGAAGGGTAATTGCTAAAGATCTTGCGGAAAGTTTCGATATGTCTATTGATTCTATAAGAAGAGATTTATCTATTATGGAGAAGGATGGCTTGTTAAAAAGAACGCATGGAGGTGCAATCGAACTTACTAGAGTAAGAAATTTAACTGCTGAACCATCGAAACGTTATCGTGATAGGTCACTAGGTGAAGAAGCGATTGCGAAAGTTGCTGTATCCTACATACAAGAAGGAGATTCCGTTTTTATTGGCGGGGCATCTATTCATTATGCGATGTTAAAGTATTTACCTGAAACATCATTTACAGTGATTACAAATGCTTTAGAAATTGCTAGTAAGTTAAGGGAGTATAAGAATGTAGAAACGTATTTAATTGGTGGAAAGGTGAAATCATCAGGAAATATGACAGATACACTTGCCTCTGAAATGATCAATAGATTATCTATTGATCTGTATTTCTCTACAGGTGGCGGCATTTCATTGAATGGTATAAGTACTGCAACGCCGGAAGTTGCTTATTTTGGAAAAACAGTAAGTAAAATTGCTAGAAGAAATATTTGTTTAGCTCCGCATACTAAACTTGGAAGAGATTGCTTTATTAAAGGAGAGTCACTGAGAGAAATTGAACTTATAATAACAGATGAAGAGGCTCCTAAAGAAATGATTCAACAATTTGAGAAACAAGGCAAAGAAATTTTGATAGCATCAATAGACTGCATTTAAAAGGAGTTTAAAATGATTATAAAAGAACAAGAGTTTCATATAAATGGATTAACTTACATAATTCGTTCAGCAGCTGAAACGGATGCGGAGCAATTATCGAAGATTAGAGTTCAGATCGATGGCGAAACTGAAAATATGGATAGAGAAGCTGGAGAGGGATTTATAGATAAGATAGGTTTTCAAAAAATAATAAAAGCAGATAGTGAAGAGGTGAAGAATCTCTTTTTAGTTGCAGAAGTGCACAACCAAATCGTAGGATTCTCAAGATGTGAAGGATCAAATTTGAAAAAATTATCCCATAAAGTAGAGTTTGGCGTTTGTATTTTAAGAGAGTTTTTGGGATATGGAATCGGTAAGAGTCTCTTGCGACAATCTATTCAGTGGGCTAATGAAAATGAAGTGAAAAAGATATCATTACAAGTGTTAGAGACAAATGAAAAAGCCATTCAGCTGTATAAAAAATTAGGTTTTGAAGTAGAAGGTATTTTGAAACATGATAAAAGACTGTCGGATGGGAAGTATTATAATACGGTTGTAATGGGAAGATTCATAAAAGAGGTGTAGTGGAATGTTTTACAGAAGGAAGTACTATATAGTAAAGAATGAATTTGTAGAAACATTTAATGAGCATTTTACTAACACGAACTTGCCCAATCAATTAAAGCATGGTTCCAGGTTAATAGGACGCTGGATGAAAGATAATAATGATGGCACAACAGAAATATTCGCCATATGGAAATATGATAGTTATGACCAGTATAAAGACATTGAATCGAAAATTAGAAACGACAAGATACATGTTAACAGAATACATGATTGGTATGAAAAACATGGCGGAAGAGAATATGTTTTACAGAAGTACATATTAGAGTTAAAAAATGAAGAGTTAGTATATACTGTAAAGTAATTGAGGAGTGATGCATAATGGGAATGAAAACAAAATTATATTTTAGTTTAGCATCCACTACTTTATTTGCAATAGCGTTGATAGTTTTCTTTATAAACGGCAATCCACAAAAGTGGTTTTGGTTATGTATTTTCTTTGCGTCTATCATACAAAATATAGTTTTACTAAAAAAGAATAAAGAAGCGCATTAAGATATTCAAATTATTAACATATTTGTGTCGTCTTTCTAGATTTATTGAAAACGCTTTTATACAGTTTTATAATAAAAGTATGTTTTTACAGATCTCCAAAACAATGAATAGGGAGATGATACAATGTTAGCTTCACCGTTTTACTTACATACATGGAAAAAGTTTGTTGATGAAGGAGTCCTTGATTCAAATCGTATTAACAAAAGAATTTCAGAGTCATGGCATCGATGTAAACAAGCAAATGTGAATCCTCATATGAATAAAGGTCAGAAAATTTTGTCTTCTAATATTTTTCAGGATCAAAAGAAAAAGAGTGAAATCTTCCTAGATATAGCAATACCTCAAATGCAAAATATGAGAAAAACCATTGATGAACTGCAAATGATGGCATTATTAATTGATCCAGACGGTTACGTTCTATCGTTAAGTGGAAATCGACAAACGTTGAAACGAGCGAAACACATTAACTTCATTGAAGGTGTGAAATGGACGGAAGCAGCTGTTGGTACAAATGCGATAGGAACCGCGTTACAGATTGAAGAGGCTATTATGATAAGTGGTACAGAGCATTATTCTGTCGCATCTCATAGCTGGAGCTGTGCGGCTGCTCCCATTCATAATGATGATGGGAAATTAATTGGAGTTCTAGATTTCTCCTGTCTAATTGAATTTTCACATCCGTACATGCTCGGGATGGTAACTTCGATTGCACATGCGATTGAACGTGAATGTAGTATTCGAGTGCATCAAAATGAATTACATTTAATCCATCGTTTTTTAGATGTAATTGACAGTGATGAACAAGTTGTTATTTGTAATCATCGTGATGTTATCGTTTCTGCAAGCAAGAAGGTTCGAGAACGAGTTTCTAATTGGTCACGAATGAAACTTGAAGATTTAATGCAAAATGGATTGAAACCTAAATTAGAGGTACCAGTATATAGTAATGATAGAATGATCGGGAAATGTATTTATGTAAAGGAAAATAAACAAGGAAATGTATTTTCTACTTCCCCATTTATAAACGGAATTACGTTCCCTGGAGTTATTGGGACAAGCGATGCATTTCAACATACTTTAGAAGAAATTAAGCTAGTATCTCCAACTGACGCTAGTGTATATGTTTGTGGTGAAACAGGTGTAGGGAAAGAATATGTTGCGAGAGCAATTCATGAAAATAGTCCAAGAAAAAATGGTCCTTTTATAGCTGTTAACTGCGGTTCATTGCCAAAAGAATTAATGGAAAGTGAATTGTTCGGTTATGCTGAAGGTGCATTTACAGGTGCACGGCGCCACGGATATAAAGGGAAATTTGAACAAGCAGACGGTGGTACAATATTTTTAGATGAAATTGGTGAAGTGCCAGCAGAGATGCAAGTCGCATTATTGCGTGTTTTACAAGAACGAACAGTAACCCCAATTGGCAGTTCAAAAGAGATACCAGTAAATATTCGTATTATTACTGCGACACATAAAGATTTATTGCGATTAGTAGAAGAAGGGAAATTCCGTCAAGATTTATATTATCGTTTACATGTTTATCCACTATATGTTCCATCGTTAATAGAAAGAAAAGAAGATATTCCGTACTTCATACAAGATTTTTGTAGACGAAAGAATTGGAATGTTGCATTTCCAAAGAGCATTTGTAATCAACTTTTACAGCATACATGGCCCGGAAATATTCGAGAATTATTAAATGTATTAGAACGCATATACATTTTGTCACAAGGACGGCAAATATGCGAAAAACAAATTTCTTTTTTATTACAAACAATGATGGGAAATCAACATCAACTTAAATTGCAAATTGAGAAAAAAGCAGATCATACATTAACTTTCCGTGAAAGAATACAACGTGATAGCATGATTGAAGCGCTAGAAAAGACGAACGGAAATGTTTCGTTAGCTGCAAAACTGTTAGATGTACCTCGAAGTACATTTTATAAACGAATGCAGAAATATAAGCTATAAAGTAGATTTTTGTAATCTACTTTTTCTTTGTGAGCTCATGTTCTGTCGGAATCTGCGCTTACCGGGGAAATAATAAAATAGTTAGAAATAAATTTCCGAAAGGGGGACTTATGTGAAGTATATTGAAATTGGTATTGGAAATAGGTGGTTCGTTCGAACAGAACTAGAAAATAAAGATGGAACTGAACTTGAGGAACGAGGAATTATAAAACCTATTTATTTTGAGTCTTTATATGTACGAATTTGGTTTCGGAAAACGTGTTTTATTTTTGATATGAAAGAAGGGTTTAAAAAAGTTAAAAAGAGGAGGATTGAATATAAATTTATAGTTGGGATTGTAAGTAGAATGAATAAAGAAAAGGTGTGCTAACATACGCAGTTATATTGGCTAGGAAATCCTTTGGACTTATATCAAATTCATAAAAAGTAATGTTGTAAATATAAATTGTTAATAAAGCCGCTAAGGAAACTTAGCGGCTTCTTTTATAGGAGGGATTTACGTATGAATAGAATCTTAACGATTTTACTTGCAATTATAATAATGGGGTATTCCATTTATAGTTGGGATGATGCTTCGAAACAAAGTGTACTAATTTTACAAACGCTTTTAGGATGTATGTTAGTTAGTATGGGGGTACAAAATTTCAAAAATAAAGAAAAAGAAAATAGGAGTATAGGAATTGTTTTACTACTTGTTGCTGTATTTTTAATTATTGTATCGTTTATAAAATATTTTAAATGAATACGTACTTAAATTACTGAAAAATGATTTTCTTATTACAATAAGTATTCTCACAATAAAAGTTAAAATTCTACTTGTATTTCACTATATAAAATATGGCATAATGATTTAGTTAATATAGAATTGGATAGGGTATTTGAGAGGGGCAGTTTAATGAGTTTCGCACTAGAAATAGTAATAAAAGCACCAATTGATGTAGTTTGTGACTATATTGTAGAAGATGAAAAAATAAAAGAATGGAATACGTTTATAATAGAAAATCGTTATCCTTCAAATATGGATAAAGAGAATCCATGTGTAGGAGATAAATATATCTCTGTTCAAAAAGTCGGTAAGAAAATAATTGAGGCAGAAGTAGAAATCATTGAATACGATGCACCACATATTATTTCACTAGGAAGTGAAATGAAGCAAGGTTATTCAGCGATGACTTATATGTTAGAAGAAGATGAGGAAGGTACAGCACTAACATTAATTTCAGAATATGAACCTAGTAATTTTTATTATAAAATTATGTATAAGTTAACAGGCTGGATATCACGAGGTATAACTATGGAACAAATAGAGCGTCTAGCAGAGTGTGTAGAAACTGCTTATAATAAAGAAATTTAATATTAGTTACCGTATCCAGATAAAATATTTTTATAAATGTAAAATAGCACACCTTATTTATTGAAGGTGTGCTATTTATATAACCCCGTTGTATACATTTCTGTCAATGTATGTACTATCTCTTCTAACTCTAATTTTTTATCATTTTTCACAATCGTCCAAAGAAACATCTCATTCATTGCGAACCAAGCACGTGCTACAATTTCTTTATTTAATTCAGGCTGTGCTAATCCATTTTCTTGAGAGTATGTAATATCCTGCGTAATATTGTTTATAAAGCGTTCCCGTATCTCGTCCCATTTTTGACGTATCTCTTTTGATAATCCGATCGCTTCTTCTACTACTAGTAAAATAGCTCGCTCTTTCTTTGCTAGTTGCAGAAATGCTCTAACTTGATTTTGAATCATTTTATGTGCTTCTTCTTTTGTTTGAGGCGAAAAGGAGCGCTCGGCAATATCATAAAATTGATTCATGACATCTTCCATTAAAACGATGAGGAGGTCATCTTTGTTTTTAAAGTATACATATGCCGTGCCATAACCGGTTTCTGCATGTTTAATAATTTGTGTAATTGTCGTTTTTTGAAATCCGTTACGTATAAAAATAGTGTAACCAGAGTGTAATAGTTTCTTCTTTGTTTCTAAGGAGCGGTGTTTTCTTGATGAAAGAGTACTGTTTTTCAAAGAACCACCTCTTTATACTGAAATATCTGAAAATATAACTGTATTGTAAAAGAAATTCATATATAAAGTCAACTGACATAATATCATTGACGTTATATCAACTAAGGTGATATATTTCAATTAGTTAGAATAAAAAGAAAATTAAAAGAAGGTGACACCATGTATAAAGAACCATTCCAACCAACTTATGAATATGCGCTTGAATGTGATAAACATGATGAACTGAAAGATTTTCAAACTGAATTCTATAAAAAAGAAGGAACGATATATTTAGATGGAAACTCATTAGGGCTACTTTCAAAAAGAGCAGAGAAATCATTACTTACGTTGCTCGATTCATGGAAGAAGTATGGAATTGACGGCTGGACTGAAGGAGAGCATCCGTGGTTTTTCCTTTCGGAGAAATTAGGTGAATTGACTGCGCCTCTTATTGGAGCTTTACCAGAAGAAACAATTGTAACCGGTTCCACAACGACGAATATTCACCAAGTAATTGCGACGTTTTATGAGCCGAAAGGAATACGTACAAAAATTCTTGCTGATGAATTAACATTTCCGTCAGATATATATGCACTTCAAAGTCAAATTCGTTTAAAGGGCCTAGATCCAGATGAGCATTTAGTACGAGTGAAGAGCCGAGATGGTAGAACACTTTCTGAAGATGATATTATTCAAGCAATGACAGATGATATCGCGTTAATTTTATTGCCTTCTGTACTATATAGAAGTGGACAAATTCTTGATATGAAACGTTTAACAGCGGAAGCTCATGAGCGTGGTATTCATATTGGATTTGATTTATGTCATTCAATCGGTTCTATTCCGCATCATTTCAAAGAATGGGATGTTGATTTCGCAATGTGGTGTAATTATAAATACTTAAATGCGGGACCTGGTGGTGTTGCAGGGCTTTATGTAAATAAAAAGCATTTTAATAGACTTCCTGGATTATCAGGTTGGTTTAGTTCTAGAAAAGATAAGCAGTTTGATATGGAACATATATTAACAGCGGCTGATCATGCAGGTGCTTATCAAATTGGTACACCACACGTATTAAGTACTGCACCTTTAATCGGTTCTCTTGAAATGTTTAAAGATGCTGGTATAAAACGTTTACGCGAAAAGTCACTACATATTACAAGATACATGCTTAATTTGATTGATCATGAATTAAAAGATTTCGGATTTACAATTGGAAATCCATTTGAGGATGAAAAACGAGGCGGGCACATTTATTTAGAGCATGCAGAAGCAGCACGCATTTGTAAAGCGTTAAAAGCAAATGGAGTTATCCCTGACTTCCGTGCACCTAATGGAGTAAGACTTGCACCGGTCGCTTTATATAACACATACGAAGAAGTATGGAAATCTGTACAAATATTAAAGAAAATAATGAAAAATGAAGAGTATAAGCAGTTTGAAAATAAGCGAGAGGTTGTGGCCTAAGTATGAAAACATCAGAGTGGATTGATATTTCACAACCGCTAAATAATGATATTGCTACTTGGCCAGGGGATACACCATTCTCGTATGAAGTTTCATGGTCAAAAGAAGAGAGTGGTTCAGTAAATGTCGGAAAGTTAACGATGAGTATTCATACAGGCACTCATATTGATGCACCGTTTCATTTTGATAATGAAGGAAAGAAAGTAATAGACTTAGATGTTCAAGTTTATGTCGGACCAGCGCGCATCATAGATGTTTCTAATCTTGAAAGCATTGGGAAACAGGAATTGGAAAACTTTCATTTAGAAGGCGTAGAACGATTGTTGTTACGCACATCTTCACATGGTAAAGCAAATGAATTCCCAGATGTAATCCCGCATTTACGTGCGGATATAGCACCATTTCTTTCAGAAAAAGGTATACGTTTAATCGGAGTGGATGTACCATCAGTTGATCCATTAGATGATAAAGAATTAGCAGCGCATCATCAATTATTTAAACATGGCATACACATTTTAGAAAATGTCGTACTAGATCACGTAGCAGACGGCGATTATGAATTAATCGCATTACCACTTGCCTTAACAGAGGCAGATGGCAGTCCAGTTCGAGCAGTTATTAGACCAATATAAGTAGAAATATATAAAAGGGGCGTTTGGCTAATATGAAAGAAAATGAAAAGGTAATTATGGAAAAAGGGATTCATACGGATTTTAAAGAGAATATGACGTATGGGGAGTATTTACAATTAGATAGTTTACTATCTTCTCAAAAAAGATTATCAGACCATCATGATGAAATGTTATTTATCGTAATTCACCAAGCAAGTGAACTTTGGATGAAACTTATTTTACATGAGTTAAACGCAGCAATTGAATCTATTAAACAAGATAAATTACAACCAGCTTTTAAAATGTTAGCACGTGTATCAAAAATCCAGTCTCAAATTATTCAATCTTGGGATATTCTTGCGACATTAACGCCATCAGAGTACATTGAGTTTCGTGACTCGCTCGGTCAAGCTTCAGGTTTTCAATCGTATCAATATCGTATGATTGAATATGCGCTTGGCTATAAAACGCCACATGCATTAAAAATTTATGAAAAAGATCCAGAATTACACGCTCGACTTCATACAGCGCTACACGCACCAAGTTTGTACGATGTGGCAATTCAAGCACTTGTAAAAGAAGGATTCCCTATTCATAAAGATGTGTTAAATCGTGATATTACACAGCCTTATGAAAAAGATGCAACGGTAGAAGCAGCATGGTTAGAAGTGTATGCTGATGTGAAAAAATATTGGAACTTATATCAGCTTGCTGAAAAATTAATTGATATCGAAGATTGGCTACAACAATGGCGTTTCCGTCATATGAAAACAGTAGAACGCATTATCGGACATAAAATGGGAACAGGTGGCTCTTCTGGTGTATCGTATTTAAAACGAGTACTTGATCAATGTTTCTTCCCAGAGCTTTGGAATGTTCGCACGAAATTATAAAAAAGAAACCTGTCAGTAATGAACTGTAAACTGGTACCTGTAGTTAGGACATTTGAAAAAGAATGTTTTTACTACGGGTATTTTTTATATACTTGAATTTCAAGATATGGAGATTAGGGGACATCATGAGTAAAATAATATTTTCAACTAAAGAGATAAAAAAACTTCAAAACAATTCAAATGTACAACGAGTTAGCGGTATAACTAAATTTGATAGATGTATTCAAAATAGAAAATAGATAGACAAGAATAGAGGAGGTCATTATCAAAGTAAAAATAAAAAAATTAAGTCTTATTGTTTTGAGGTCGTAAAAAGTGCTCCAAAACATTGAGGAACCAATAAGGGGGATTTTTTAAAAGCAGACAGAGCGGGATTTACTACAATCCGTAAACTTGTTTTCATTTTGTTAAAACACTCAAAATCCCTATTAATTATGAGAAAATTTCATATCTTATTTATAAAATTTATGTTATGGTACAATATGTAAAATAATTACAATGTTTTCTAAGGGGAGGATACATAATGAAAGCAAAGAAACTAGTAACTTTTGCGATACCGATTATTTTATTGGCAGGTTGTGGTACTGATAAAATTGACGCAAAACCAAAAGAAAAAGTAGAGTCTAAGTCAGAAACTAAGGATAAGTTATCAAAAGAGCAGTATCCAGTTCGTATGACCGGTTTATCTTCTGAATTAATGAATAAAATTTCTTCTATAACTGAGATAGCATTAGATAAAACGAAGGACGAAAAGGATCTAGTAAAAGGGTTGGTAAAAGAAGAAGCTGAGTTACAAAAGACTATTACCAAGTTTGATAAAATAGAACCGCCTAAAGAGTATCAAGACTCACATAAAGAAATATTAAAGGCGGTAGACTGTTATAGTAAAGCATATGCAATTCAAGCTAAAATGGCAAAAACGAATGCTAAAGACATAGATAAGTCAAAAGCAAAAGAATCAATGGAGTTAATCAAAGAAGGTAATGGTTATTGGAAAGCTGGTTTCAAACCAATTGAAGATGCCACAGTAAAAAAAGCAAACGCTCTTGGTTTCGATACAGGGACAAAAACTGATACTCCTTCAACTGCTAAATCCGATGATGATAATGTGCAAATATCCGCAGACGGTAAAGAGTTATTTGGCTCGTGGGGTAGTTACAGAGGTTCTGAGTTTCATAAAGGTTTAGACTTTAGAGAAGATAATTCATTCACGGCTTATGATGATACTGGTAAGACTTCTTATGAAGACAACCATATGATAGGTACGTGGTTATATAATGCAGATAAGAAGCAAGTAACTTTGATTCCTACTGAATTTGTTAAAGATGGTAAGAAGATAGATGCTAGACAAATGAATGCGGTAGTAGATTATACAGTTGAGTTTCTCAGAGCAGGTTCTTTAAGAATGGTAGATAATAAAGGTAACAAATTAGAAGTAGAAAGACAGAAGTAAATATTGTTTAAAAAAAGGTTTTACATGAATTTTGATATGGATGAGTAATAATAACAAAAACGTAATTCTCTATAGAAGATTTCGAATTAAAAGTGGGAAAAGGAAGGATTCAAAGAACTACTATCCGCTAATATGAGAGCGATGGAACATGGACTAGCTTTTGTAAGTGCCGTTCTTTCAGATGATATTGATAATCCAAATGATGTTACTCTTTTTGAAATTTGGAAAGGAACAAAGGAAAGTTGGCTAGTAGAAGAACTTCCTAAACCTTATAGAAATACATATGAGAATAAATTAGTGGATTTAATCGATGAAAGAATAATTAGTTATCTTACACCAACGAATGAGTGGAGAACTAATTTAACAAACAAAAAAGTGAATTAATAAATAATTTAAAGAGTGACTTGTCTAAAAAACAAGTTGCTCTTTCGCATTTAAAGAACGTATGGTTTACTATAACAATTATCGATATCAGTGGAACTTAAAGAAGCTGACTCCCGTTCAAAATAGGAATCAGCTTCTAATTGCTTAATCTCTTTTTTAATATGTCTTTGACATAGTTACCAGATTAACTGGCAGGTTTGTTTTTTATTTGAACACAAGTATGTTTTAATGAAAGCTACAAGATATAATAAATTAGGTAATGATTTAATTGGAGGTAAATTTTTGGATTTCAAGCAACTAGAAAATAAATTTGAACAGAAAAAAGTAAATACATTTCTTGTTTATCAAAAAGGTGAGTTAACAACTAAGTATTATAAAACATTAGAGTGTGAAAATAATCTATTTAAAATAAATTCGATTACAAAAAGCATTGTATCTATATTAATTGGTATTGCAATCGATAAAGGCTATATAAATGATATACATACACCGATTACAGAATGGATTGAAAATGTATCTGAGGAAAAGCGGAATTTGACTCTGTATCATTTATTAACGATGACTACAGGTGAGGATTGGAAAGAGTTCGGAAATGGAGTAGTGTTCCCAAATGATTTTGTAGAATCAGAGAACTGGGTGCAGTACATATTAGAAAAACCAATAATGGAAGAACCAGCTACAAAAATGAATTATAACTCAGGGTCTTCTCACTTGCTGAGCTATACTATTCAAGAAGCTACTGGAATGTCGACAGAGCAGTTTGCGAAAAGATATTTATTTGATCCTTTAGAAATTACCGAATATGAGTGGCAACAAGATCCGCAAGGCATACATGTCGGCGGTTTCGGCATGAAAATGAAATCTAAAGATTTATTAAATATCGGGATATTATGTTTGCAGAATGGATATTGGCAAGGGAATGAAATTGTATCATCGAAATGGTTAGAAGAATCTAGTAAAGCTCTATTTGAAACGTATGAACATGTCGGGGCTTATGGATATCACTGGTGGGTTTTGAATAACGAAAGATTTCACATACCGTACTGTATGTATTTTGCTATGGGATATGGCGGGCAATACATCGTTATCATTCCACAGTTAGAACTTGCTGCTGTAATAAGTAGTCATATGCCAAAACGTGGACTTGTTCCATTAAAATTGTTTATTGAGCATGTACATGAGCATTATAAGTTTATATGAGAAGAGAGAATGTATGAAAGGTGTAAATGTAGGAATGGATTTTAGAAATGAAAGAACCCCCACTGTTAAAAATATAAACAGCGGGGGTTCTTTCATTTTATTCCGCATTAACGGGCAGCCCGATTGGTTCAACTAATAATCAGTGGGGATGAACAAAACCCTCGCTGATTAAAGTTTCACTTTATCTACTCGTCTTCTGAAACGACATTTTTATAAATTTCTCCGTCTTCGTTTCAAATTCAACATCAACAAAAACGCCATATTCTTTTCCATCCTCACGTAGCCACAATTTAAATTTTTCAACTGTTATTTGAACGGTTTTCGGTTTTCTACCTATATGAAGGTAATCAATAATCTCCGCTTTTGGATATTGTTCTTTCGTCTTTTCTACAGCAAGTTTCCCCCATTTGGCATACGGTGGCTGCGCATGAACAATTGATGAGCCGGTATATATATTTGAACATGTTGTGATAAATAAAATGACGAGTGCGACACGCTTTAACAATTTTTTCATGATGAACTCCTTTTATATTTTTTTATATTGTTTACATATTTTTTCAACGATATGAGTTTGGATTTTTTTGTCTTCTTTACATAAAAGCGAGGCTTTTACAAAACATAACCAAGAAATCATTTACATAATTAAGGAGGGAAAATTATGCGCCAAAAAGCTATTTTTAAAATAGCAGTTTTACTTACATTTATAGGACTATCTTTGATGGTCAGTAGTATACAACTGAAAAACGTAGAAGCCTTTTCTAACCAAGTCATTCAAAGAGGGGCATCTGGCGAAGATGTCATTGAACTGCAATCTCGTTTGAAATATAACGGATTTTATACGGGAAAAGTGGATGGTGTTTTCGGATGGGGTACATACTGGGCACTTCGAAATTTTCAAGAGAAATTCGGATTACCTGTTGATGGTTTAGCTGGAGCTAAAACGAAGCAAATGCTCGTAAAGGCAACGAAGTATGATAAGTCAACTGCCAATAAAGGGAATAGTGGTGGTACTGCACAAGAGAATAAACCATCTCAAAATAAAGGGACAAATGTTCCAAATGGTTATTCTCAAAATGACATTCAGCTTATGGCAAACGCAGTATATGGAGAATCTCGTGGCGAGCCATACTTAGGACAAGTTGCAGTAGCTGCAGTTATTTTAAATCGGGTTACAAGTGCATCGTTCCCAAATACCGTTTCGGGTGTCATCTTTGAGCCAAGAGCATTTACAGCGGTAGCAGACGGACAAATCTATTTAACGCCAAATGAAACAGCAAAAAAAGCTGTATTAGATGCAATTAATGGATGGGATCCAACAGGAAATGCATTGTATTATTTCAATCCAGATACTGCAACAAGTAAATGGATTTGGACTCGTCCACAAATTAAAAAGATTGGGAAACATATTTTCTGTAAATAGAGCGGAGGTGGAACTATGTTACGAGGTATTATCATTGTATTATTAACAGTCGGTGTAGTCGGAACAGGATACTGGGGCTATAAAGAACATCAAGAGAAGAATGCAGTATTAATTCGAGCGGAAAATAGTTATCAACGTGCGTTTCATGATTTAGCATATGAGGTTGATTTATTGCACGACAAAATTGGAACAACGCTCGCAATGAATTCACGTGCATCTTTATCGCCTGCATTAGCAGACGTATGGAGATTAACATCGGAAGCTCGTTCGGATGTAGGACAACTTCCTTTAACATTAATGCCTTTTAATAAAACGGAAGAATTTTTAGCGAATATCGGTGATTTTAGTTACCGTGCAGCCATTCGTGATTTAGAAAAAGAACCGTTAAATGATCAAGAATACAAAACATTACAAACTTTATATTCAAATGCTGGGAATATACAAGATGAGTTACGAAAAGTGCAACATCTTGTTTTGAAAAATAATTTACGCTGGATGGATGTTGAGATGGCACTCGCATCAAATCGCGATCCTGCAGACAATACAATTATTGACGGATTAAAAACAGTAGAGAAAAACGTAACATCGTATTCCTCTACAAACTTCGGACCGACCTTTACAAGTGCACAAAAAAATAAAAAAGGTGGATTTGAAGCAGAAGGAAAAGCAATTTCTAAAGAAGAAGCAGCAAAAATCGCAAAATCATTTTTAAATTTAAAAGGAAATGAAAAAGTAGATGTTGAGAAAAGCGGAAAAGGTGCGAAAGAATCTTTCTATAGTGTGAAAATAAAAGATTCAGCAACGAATAATGAGTTTTATATGGATATTACCGGAAAAGGCGGATATCCAATTTGGGTTATGAATAACCGAGAAATTAAAGAACAGAAAATCAGTTTAAACGATGCAGGAAGTAAAGGTTTGACATTTTTAAAGGACCACAAGTTTAATAATATGGAGCTTTATGATAGCTCCCAATATGATAATGTTGGTGTATTTACGTATGTAGTAAATGAGAATGGCGTACGAATTTATCCAGAAGCAATTCAAATGAAAATTGCTTTAGATGACGGTTCTATCGTTGGTTTCTCCGCCAAAGAATATTTAGCATCACATCAAAAACGAACAGTTCCATCAGCTAAACTAACTGCAGCAGAAGCAAGAAAGAAAATCAATCCAGATGTTAAAGTTATGGAAGAACGTAAAGCTGTAGTAGTAAATGATTTGCATAACGAAGTACTTTGCCATGAATTTGTAGGTACTTTAGGGAAAGATACGTACCAAATTTTCATTAATGCAAATAGCGGCGCAGAGGAAAAAGTGAAAAAAATGCAAGCTGTTGAAAAAATTTATGATTAAACTTTAATAGTAAAGTGGTGAGAATAATGAAGAGCCTAATATACATGTTGATGCTTTGCTTGTTTATAGCCGGATGTAGTATTGGAAAAAAGGACAATCCAAACGAAAAGCCAGAGCAAAAAAATGTTTCGATGAAAAATGTTAACTATACGAACAAACCAAATAAACCAAACGAAAAAGCAGCGGACCATTTAGCATCTTTAGCAGCAAGTGTGCCAGGTGTGAATGATGCTACAGCTGTAGTATTCGGCAAATATGCTATTGTAGGTATTGATGTAAAAGCGAAACTTGATCGAACTCGCGTTGAGTCCATTAAATACTCAGTTGCAGAAAGTTTAAAAAACGATCCTGATGGTGCTAATGCAGTCGTTGTAGCAGATGTTGATACGTATGAACGACTGAAACAAATTGGAAAGCAAATAAAAAAAGGAAAAACAGGTGAAGGTATACTCGATGAGTTAGCTGCAATTGTTGGCCGAGTAATGCCACAAGTTCCAAATGACATGATTGAAAATCGAGAAACGAATCCAATTAAAGATAATGATAAACAATTACCAAAAGATGAAGAACAAGAACTAAGAAAAGAACAGAATGACCAATCAAATAATCATTTGAATAAATAAAGTGAAACTTTAATCAGTGGGGGTTTTCTTCATCCCCCACTGATTATTAGTTGAACCAATCGGACTTTAATGGGCAGCCCGCCCCCAAAAATTCTTTGCTTTCGCTGAATTTTGAGATGGGGGATCTTACTGCCCATTAAAGCGGGATAAAATTAACCTTAACCCTGTACTAAATTGTGCAGGGTTTTTCAATGTAATATTAAATATTCAGTTTATTTTTAAGGGAATATATGGTTTAATTATTATGGGAGGGACAACTGTTATGATGAAAAAAAGGGCATTAATATTATGTAGTTTATGCTTAGGTTTCAGTATGACAGCGTGTGAACAGAAGAAAGAAGTGAAAAAACAAACAGCGACTTCTTCAACTGTGATGGAAAGTGAGAAGAAAGAAACTATTAATATAAATCATTTCTCGAATATAAATGAAGGAATGACTTATACAGAAGTGAAAGATTTAATTGGTTTTGACGGTAATTTACTTATAGAAGAAGGTGTAGAAGATTCTACACAAATTAAACAAATTTTTGCTTGGAAGGGAAGCGATCCAACTGCATTAGTTGAAATTACCTTTTTAGATGGAAAGGTACATTCTAAAGTGCAGCAAGGTTTAAGTTAATAAGTAAAAATGGGAGAGTTTAGCATGGACATACATATTGGGGAAATCCAATTAGTTCCGTATAAAGAAAAATATAAAGAAGTTATACAAACATTTACTTTACCAAGTGAACAAGTTCAATTCACATCAGATCCGAGCGAATTATTGGAGAAAGCAAAGAGTGATCGTACAAAAAATGTGATTGTTATTTTAGATTACAACGGGATACCTGTTGGTCTTTTTGCATTGCAAACGGGAGATAGAGTACAGGAGTTCACAGACAATCAAAATGCATTACTTTTAACATCGTTTTCCGTAAATCACGATAGTCAAAGGAAAGGATATGCTAAAAAGTCATTGGCACTATTACAAGACTTTGTACAACGTTATTTTCCGATGAAAAATGAAGTTGTACTTGCTGTAAATGAAAAAAATATTCCTGCACAAAATTTATACAAAAAAGTCGGCTTCCAAGATAAAGGTTTTAGAAGAATGGGACCAATTGGTCAACAAATCATAATGCATTTACCTATCATAAAATAATGAGAAGAAAAACTTACTCCTCGTGTAACAAAGTAGTAAGTTTTTTTATTTAGAACGATAAGAGAATAAATATTAAAAGGCTATATTTTAGAGTAAAGAAATTATAGCTAGATACATAAAAAATTAAAGATACTTGAAAAGCATTAATTTTAGTTAGTTGTACAATCATTAAATAATATTTTTAGGGGGGGTTAGCTTTATGGAAATAATTCAATTACTAAAAAAAGATGATTTATTTAATAAGGCAATAGATGTTTTTTGGAAAGAATGGGGTGAGGAAGTTGGGCGTGCTTTTTATGAAGATTGTATGACTAATGCTTTAACTGATCCAAATGACATACCTAGTTTTTACATAGCAAAAGTAGAGGATAAGATTATCGGAACGTATGCATTAATTCGCAATGATTTAAATAGTCGTCAGGATTTGAGCCCATGGCTAGCATGTTTGTTTGTAGATGAAAAATTTAGGGGCAACTCTATAGGTGCAAAATTGTTGAATCATGGATTGCTAGAAGCAGCAAAAAAAGGGTACAAATTTCTTTATCTTACTTCAGATCTTAAAGGCTATTATGAAAAATATGAATGGGAAAAAATCGGAGTTGCTTATGGACCTAGTGGAGGGTATATACCTTTGTTTAAAAAGTCAACGGATCTATAACGAAATTAAACAACGATAAGAACCTTACTTCAATACAATGTAGCAAGGTTCTTATCGTTTATATTATTACATCAATTGTGAAACACATTTGAATAAGGAGAAATGATATGACCATTTATATTGCGCTTCTAAGAGGAATTAATGTAGGCGGGCATAAGATAATCAAAATGGCTGATTTAAAACAAATGTTTGAATCAATAGAGTTAAAACAAGTAAAAACATATATTCAAAGCGGTAATATCGTGTTCGAATCTGAAAAAGATATTGATTTTTTAAATAAACAAATACAATCAGAAATTAAAAACGTTTTTGGGTTTGATGTTCCGGTCATGTTAAGAACACGTGATGAATTTATAAATACGATAAAAAGGTGTCCTTATGAAGTCGATTCATTGCTTGAAGGAGAAAGTATACATGTTGCCTTTTTAGCAAATGAACTTTCTGAAAAAGAAAAGGATCAGCTACTTATGCAAAAAAATGAGACTGAAGATTGTTATATAGTTGAAAATGTAGTGTATGTGTTTTTCAAGAATAGCATTCGAAACTCTAAATTAATGAATCAATTTCAGAGGTTACATACACCAGCTACGGTTAGGAATTGGCGGACTATGAGTAAATTAAAAACGATAGTTGAAGGAATGTAAATATAAAAAGATGAGGTTTACTTAGAGCAGATAAATGTTCAAGAAACTATGGTTATAGTATAAAATAAACGAATTAAGGGGTAGTAAGATGGGGAAATTTGTGAAAGACCAAAAGGTAGTTGCATTTACATTTGAAGGGTTGGCACCATGTACGGTTGTAAGAGTTGGTTGGATTTTTATCATGGTACAAGTAGAAGAAACGAAACATTTATATTCTGTTACAAAAAGTAAATTAACACCTATAGAGGAAGAGGAACACTATCTTTTAGAAGAGAGTATTGATGATGAAGGGGTATTCGATATAGGTAGATTGTTTGCTAAAATAGAAGCAGAAGACATGGACCTTGCAAAGAAATCATTTGAAGAAAATGAAGACTTCAAGAAATACGAAGATTTTCACAATCCATCAGAAGGGAAACTGTATGGTGGAGAGTACTATACTACAATTAAAACAGGTAAAGAGTTACTAGAACAATACTTTAATCGAGAAGAGCTAGAGCGTAATGGTACTAATTAAATTAGATGCGAAAACAGTTAAAGGCCAAATCTTGTTTATGTTAGGTATATAGGCTAAAAATTTTATATTTGATTATTGGGAGGGTAAAATAATGGATTTGGCAAACAAATTTATTATTTATATTTGTCTACAAACTCATTTAAAAGGTTAGAAATTAAACAACTTTAAAGAGCCTGACTACAATATAATTTGTAGTCAGGCTCTTATATTTTTAAATCAAAATGAAATAACATTATTATCACTTTACAAAATCTCACTTTTTATTTATATTGTTTTGCGACTATAAGTTCGACAATAGGATAAATAAAGAAAGAAGAGCATAGGGCGATAAAAAGAGGAAGATTCTTTATTTCATCGAGTAATAGGAATGCAAATCCTTCTGATAATAGTAAAACAAAAAACATAAGACATATAAGTACAAAATAAGCAATTTTAAAACTTTTATATTGGATTTGCTGTCCCATTTCATCTTGGCTTTCTTCCGATACTCCGTTTGGATCTCCCCATGTAATATGATTGAAGAGGTAGCTAATTATTATTGCACTTGCGAAGATTGTTCCACCTAAAATCGCACCTTCAGAGATGTATTTATAGACTCCATGTATAAGTACTCCAAGTAACGATAAAATGATTGTTAGTAAAATGAAATTTTTGCGATTCATATTAGAAACGGCACCTCCATAGTTGTAAAAAACTCTTTACATCCATAGTATAAAATTGGAAAACCTTTATGTCAAATACTTTTTACATGACAAAGAAATAATATGATACTTTGTTTTTGTCTTTTATAAAAAATTACATTACAATTGAATGTAAAAGAATGGGCTCGCATATATTTGGAAGGGATGTCAGATTAATTTAGGGGGTAGTTATGTCTATTCTTTTAAAAGCTGGTGCTGATGCAGGAAATAACGGTTTGAAGTTAATGGTGAAAGGGCAAGATCCTATTTTTATTCCGAGTATATATGCTTTATATATAGGAGAGCCTACTGGATTGTTAGATGAGGGAGATGTTTCATTATCTGAATTAGAAAATCACATTGACGTGACCATCAGTTCTCCATCGTTAATGTTAAATAACGTGCGGTATATCGTTGGAGAAAAAGTCATTCAAGATCAATTAAAAGGTACTGAGGTTGAGAAGAAATCAAATAAGTCAACTGATGAGTTAATGGTTATTACAATTTTATCTGGTTTAGCGGTAAGTGCTATGCGTCAAAGTCCAACGTCTAGTCATATTAATATTCGATATGATTTATCTGTTGCTCTTCCTATGCAGCTTATTACACAAGAAATAGCTGCGGAAAATGCGAAACGTTATATGGGCAATCATAAGGTTGTATTCCATTATCCTAACGGACGTGATGTGACAATTAATATTTCTATCGAATATTGTAAATGCCTACCTGAGGGCGCTTCTGGAACGTGGGGCATTGTATATGACGAGGAAGGAAATGTTGTAAAACATAAAATAGAATGTGAACAAAATCAAGTTTCAGAAATTGATTTTGTTGATAAAACATTATTATCTTTTGATATTGGCGCAGGGACGACAGAAGAAGTAGTTTCACTAGGTGTTAACTTTAGACCACAACTAAGTAAGGGCTTATCATATGGTGTGAAAGAAACGTTACTACAAATTATTACGAGGTGGAACCGGAAGTATCCAACAAAGACGATTGATAGCATTACAGAGTTTAACCAAATTTATTTAAATGAAAAGCACCCAAGAAATGCGTTATTAGTTGAGGAGTCACAACCGGCATTATTAGGGTTAGCAGCGCGTGTCGCAACGGATATCATAAATAAAATTGATGATATGAAGGACGATCCATACGTATTTATTTATGGCGGGGGCGCAGTAATTATTAAAAATAGTTTAAAAATGATTTTAAAACAAAAGGGACGATTAACAAATGTAATCTTTGTAGATAATCCATTATTTACAAATGCACGTGGATTATTAATCTATACTTGTTCACCAAAATATAGAGAACATAAACAAAAAGAGTTAGGATTTACAAACTTAACGATAAGTTAGTTGGTGGAAGCATGCGATCTAGGCGATATAAACGTGGTGATCGAGTGAAAATCAATATTCATAAGTCAGTATCACCTGAAATGCTTGCATGGCTAAATAAACAATCAAACCCAACCAATTTCTTTTTCTTTGCAGCGCAGCAACTCTTTAAACAAGTAGGAGATATTGATGTATCAAAAGCAATTCCTAGTAGCCATGTTTTCTCATTATACGTAGAACCATCACCCTTATTAAAAGTTGAAGTAAATCCTTTTAAAAACGTACCATTAGAAGCTAATAAATCCACCGATAATATAAAAAAAAAATCATGGGAAGCTGTTGATCAATTAGATTGTCCGTTTTTTTAAACATAGAAAAATATAAGTATTGCCCATCACTATACATATAGATACAGTGATGGGTTTTTTATATAACAAATAGAAGAGGCACACGACAATCTGTACTCCTTCTATTCGTAATTTATTTATATTTTAGCTGTATGTTCAGTAACAGCATGAATTATGTTTTCCCAGTCATCAGGATGAATCTCATGTCCTGCACCTTCAAGAGTTAATAGAGCTGAGTTAGGTATCTCATCGATAAGTGCGAGACCATGTTCGAAAGGGAGAGCAGTATCGTCCGTTCCATGAATGACTAATGTAGGTGCTTGTATGGAGTGAAGCACACCTTCATATGCATCATCGCCTTGAAGTAAAGCGTGATTAAACATGCTTAATAAATTGTTAGCTCGTTCTATTTCTTGTTTTACTTGTTTATAGACTCTTTTTTCATCAAATGTTCGTTTTGATCCACATAATAGGCGAGATCCGGAAACTAAATATTCAGCTACATCTTTATCATTTGTCCAATCTAAATGCGTGCCATTTGCGTGATGTGTTAAAATTCTTTCATCCATCGGAGGTAAATCGCGCGTGTTATCGTCAGAGCCTATTATACTTGTAGCTAATAATGTTAACGATAAAATTCTTTCGGGATGTTTTACAGCAGCAATTTGAGCAATCATACCACCTAAAGACATACCAAATAGATGTGCTTGATCAATATGATAAGAATCAAGTACCCCAATTGCATCTTCTGCCATATGTGTAACTGTATAATTGGAAGTTCCAGGATCGTATGCAACAGAGCGTCCCACATCACGGTTATCAAAACGAATAACAAATTTCCCCGTGTTAGCCAACTGTTCACAAAACTCTTCATCCCAATACACCATTGAACACGTAGCACCCATAATTAATAAAACAGCTGGGTCTTTAGGATCCCCAAAGCTTTCTGTACATATATCGATCCCGTTTATTTTAAATATCTTTTCAGCCATAGCGTTCTCCCCATTTCTTTTGAATTAAATTTTAAATATAGTTTTGAAAGATTCTAAGGTGTTTGTAAGTTTCGTTTTGGAACTTGCAACGCTTCTTACGCAATTTACCCCCAAAAATAAGTTTATGATAATTCAAGGGAAAAAATTTTGAGAAATATTTGTATGTTATTAAAATAAACAGCAAGGAGGAGAGGAAATGAAAGCAATTGTTATAGATCAATATGGTAGTGTTGAAGAATTAAAAGAAAGACAAGTTTTAAAACAAATTGTTAAAAGTAGCGTAAAGTTGTACTGTTTAATGAAGCAGAGGTAAGAGAAGCTCATATTTTGAGTGAAGGCCAACATGTTAGAGGTAAGATTGTTATAAAAGTGGAATGAAAATGATTAAGTATCTTTCAAAATTTTTCATTATACCCCAAAACTAAAATATTTTGGGGTATTTACTTTTTAGCTTAAAGATATTGTGCATATGCTTTTATAACTTATAGTTTCGTACTGTATCATGTAATTTCTCTAAACCAATCAACATATCTTTTTCATTTAACATAGAATAGCTAAGCCTTAATTGATTATTATTTGTATCGTTATTTAATAGGCAAGCTGTTCCTGGTAAAAAAGAGACATCTACTTCATTTGTTTTTTGTAATAAGGTAAAGGGATCAATCGAATCAGGAAGTGTAATCCACAAATTAAATCCACCATTTGGTATTTCAAAGTGTATTTCTTTAAGTGTTGATAACATATTAATCGTTATGTCACGTCTAATTTGTAAAGCTGTACGTAATTTTTCTAAATGGTTTTTCATACGTTCTGCACGTAAAAACGGTAGAAGTGCTTTTTGTGTTAATAAAGGACTACCGATATCCATTGAACCTTTTACAGCATATAACCATTCGAAAATAGGTCCATCAGCAATAAGTGAGGCGATACGCAGCCCTGGTGCTAACGTTTTACTAAATCCTTTTATATATATTACATGGCCATTCTTATCAAAATTTTTGATCGGAGAGGGGACAGTAGCGCCTTCAAAATATATTTCTCCGAAAGAATCATCTTCAATTATAAAAAACTTATATAGCTCTGCTAGTTCTATAAGTTCCATTCTCCGTTCTTTACTCATTACTGTACCTGTTGGGTTCTGGAACGTTGGATTCGTATACAATAAAACAGGATTTTTACTTTGACAAATATCATCGATTAAGTCGGAGCGAACTCCATGATGATCAAGAGAAATAGGTATAATTTGAGCACCTTTATTGATGAAAATATCAAGTGCAGCACTATAACACGGACTTTCCACTAATACAATATCACCAGGTTTTAATAATGTTTGAGCAATTAAATCAATTCCTTGTTGAGCGCCGCTTGTAATTAATAATTGGGATGGATCTGTTACTAATTGCTGGTGTTCATGTAAGTAATTTGCTATTTCAACTCGCAGTTCGTAATCACCTTGAATTGGCCCATAAGTTGCTAGAATCATCTGGTCTTTATTAAGTATTTTATGCATTTCGTCTGCCAAGAACGGATTTGGCAATAAACGAGGATATAAAATCGCTTGTGAAAAATCATAATATTTTCGGTGCTGATTCATTGCGTATTGAGAACGCATAACATTAATTGTTTTCGTTTGTTGCCACTGATATGGAATTGGTTTGAAATCTTTCTTTACATGTTTATGTATATAAGCACCTTTTCCTTGCTGGATGCGTATATATTCTTTCTTTTCTAACTGCTTATATGCTTTACGAACAGTTAATAGGCTAATCTGTAAATCTTCGGCCATAGAGCGTAAAGATGGAAGTGAGTCACCATGTGAAAGCATGCCACTTTGTACTCTTTCAACGATTTGCATATATATTTGCCTGTAATACGGTATGTTGGATTCTTTACGAAGGACAATTTTCATGGTTTCACCTTTTTCGTTTTTATTTAATTAAAGCGAAAAATATAAATAGAATCAACTATGATTTTAGGTAACTGTTATATACATAGTTACACTGTTATACACCATACCTTCTATACTCATGTTAAGAGTAAAAAGGAGGAAGAAAAATGGTCATTTTCAATTATATTTTAGTATGTATTATTTTCGGAACAACATTTTTAACGATAAAGATCGGAATTGAAGCAGGAACGCCTCCGTTATTTTCTGCAGGAATTCGTTTCTTTTTAGCAGGAGTAATCTTGATGATTATATTTAAGTTAAAGCGAAAGGAAATAATGCCACATGTATTTTCAAAACGTATTATATATGCTGGTTTTTGCTTAACGTTTATGACATTCGCAACTTTGTACTGGGCGGAACAATATATTTCTTCAGGGCTAGCTGCTGTGCTATCTGCTACGGGACCGATGATGATATTGTTATTGCAGGCAAAGAGAAATAAGACAAATTTGCAAAAGGAGCAACTGCTAGCTTTAATTATTGCACTAATAGGTGTTATTTTTGTTTCTTTACCAGAAATGCACCAAGAAATAAGTATCATATGGAGTATCGCTTGTTTTGTTTTAATAATAGGAGAATTATTTTATGGAATAGGCTCTATTCACTCAAAAGAAATACTTTCGGATTTACAAAATGTATCACCATTTCTCATAAATGGTATTCAAATGTTTTATGGAGGAGTATTACTACTAATCGTCTCAGCCATAGTAGAACAACCGAATGTATCTGTACTAACTTCATGGAGTGTACAGTGGCCTATTTTATATCTTATCTTTATCGGATCAATTGGTGGGCACGGATTATATTATTGGCTCTTATCAAAAACAAATCCTGTATTCCCGTCAACATGGTTATACGTATCACCGTTAATTGCTATTATAGTTGGATATATTATATTAGGAGAACCTTTAAACCCTACAAAGGGAATAGGTGCATGTTTCATTTTGGTTGGTGTATTTTTAGCTAATCGATCCACACTTCGGTCTTATTTCAAACAAGGGAAATTATTTGAGAAGGAAATGTAGTAGAATTAAAAACACAGTTGGAAAAATAACCAACTGTGTTTTTTACTTAATTTACTTTTTTTATAAACCCTTTATAATGACGTTTCACAAGCTGACTTTCTAACGTCTTCATTGTTTCAAGTGCTACACCGACAATGATAAGTAAGCTTGTACCACCAATTTGTGCAGAAGGTGGTAATGTAGCAATTTTTGTGAATACGAGCGGTAAAATTGAAATGGCACCTAAGAAAATTGCACCGATAAATGTTAAACGGTATAAAATTTTCGTTACATATTGTTCTGTTGATTTACCAGGGCGAATACCAGGCACATATCCATTTTGCTTTTTCAAATTCTCAGCCATTTGTTCAGGGTTTACTTGAATAAATGCGTAGAAGTATGTAAAAGCAACGATAAGACCGACATAAAGTGTCATTCCAATTGGATGTGCGAAATCTAGATTAGCAACTAACCATTTTGATACTCTTGAATCAGGGAAAAGCTGCGCAATTGTACGCGGCGTCATTAAAAATGCAGAAGCAAAGATTACTGGAATTACACCAGCACTATTTACTTTAAGAGGTAAATGAGTGTTTTTTGCTCCTTGATATTGATTGTTGCCTGAAACAGCTTTCGCATATTGAATCGGTATTTTACGCACGGCTTGTTGTATGTAAATAACACCAACAACTATCGCTAAAATTACGAGACCAATTAAAACCATCTTTATGATGTGCATGAATAATTGATCGCCTGCATTTTGAAATTGTTGCAAATAAATTTGGTTCGCCACATTTGGAATCGCTGCTACAAGTCCTGCGAAGATAATCATCGAAATACCATTACCTACGCCATTAGCGGTAATTTGTTCACCTAACCAAAGTAAAAATGCAGTACCTGCAGTTAAAACTGTCGCAATAAATAAGTATGTAGTCCAGCTTTGATCTGTTATTAATTGTCCACCTGCTATATTATTAAAGCCATAAGACATTCCAATGGCTTGTATGAATGCGAGAATGATTGTAAAGTATCGAGTGAATTGAGCTGATTTCTTACGGCCCATTTCTCCTTGCTTTGCCCATTCCGAAAATTTAGGTATAACATCCATTTGTAGTAATTGTACTATGATGGAAGCTGTAATATAAGGTGTAATACCTACAGCAAAGATTGAGAAGTGTTGCAATGCTCCTCCGCCAAATACGTTTAGCATACCTAAAACGTTAGCTTGATCTTGTACTTTTAATACCTCTGCGTTAGTATGAGGAACTGGAATAAACGTGCCAATTCGAAAAACGATTAACATCGCTAATGTAAAAAGGATTTTCCTTCTTATCTCAGCTACTCTCATGAAATTTGAAATCGTACGAAACATTATGTCGCCTCCTATATTTTTATCAGTTAAAAAACTGATTATTATATCCCGATGAAGTAACCACAAACCTCCTTCCGCATTAAATTCATTTGACAAATGGATTTACATACATTTTGTAGTTTTCACGGATATAAAAATATAAGGTGTTGTATAAGCGACCAATAAGCTTTTCGTAATCATTCAATACACATAATATATCGAATAAATTAACAAATGTACATACATACGCATGAAAAATGAATGAATACGGGCATTTTTTACATTTATTTAATGATGAATTGATAGGATGTGCATTTAATCGTTAGAAATTTTTTGATAAACGAACGCAAGTGAATAGATTGGATGGAAATTTTAAAAAAGAATTATGTGAAATACATCTAGATTTTTCTTGCTTAATTTATGGTGTATATACTAATAAATATTAAGTGGCAAGTTCCTCTGTATGAGGAAAGCACACTAAATAATTATTAAATGATAAAAATAGAATTTTGTAAATTACTAACCGGTAAGTGTGCTTCATATAGTCCTTTAATCAATGCAAAACCTCCTTCATTCTTTCATTCTCTTATCATTAATATATCGATTTAAAAAGAATATAGAATCGTGTAAAAGTATGGAACTACATACAACTTTAGTATGATTTTTATATCGATTCTGTAATTAGAGAATTTGTTTTATTTAGGAAGGAATACATATATACGAGAGCTAAATAAATGGAGTAGATATGTATAGAGAGGCTGATGTAAATGAAAGTTATAATAAAGAATTTACCGCAATTCGAAGTGGCATTTATAAGAAGAGTTGGTAGTTACTTTGAACCACAAGATCATTGGGAAAAGTTACTACAGTGGGCAAATGAAAATAATCTACATCCACCAGAGCAATCATTTATCGGAATTTCATTAGATAATCCTGAATTTGTTGCAAGTCATAAGTGCCGACATGATGCGTGCGTTACCGTACCTGAAAACTTTGAAAAAGAACCGCATCAGGATGTGCAATTTAAATGTGTAGATGGAGGTCAATACGCTCTATATCAGTTCTATGATGAACCTCATAAATTAAGTGAAGTGTATCAATATATGTACGCAATGTGGTTGCCAAATAGTGAGTATAGTGCAGATTTTGATAGGGATAATTTAGAGTTTTGTATGAACAATGTTGCAGAAGACCTAGAAGGAAAATTAAAGGCTGATTTATTTGTGCCGATAAAAAAGAACAAATAATAAGTAGTATAAATTATAAGCGGTATTAAAATAATTGTTTTTTAATAGTATTGAACCCACTCTTAAAAATAATTGAGAGTGGGTTTTATGTTGTTATTGAGAAAAAAGTTCACTTTAATTAATATGAATATTTGTTTATATGATGAATGTACGTAATAGTACATAATAAAAAATATTATTTTTCTGTCACAAAAATGAGCATTCTGGTTTCTCTATAATGCAGGCACCAAAAGAGAGAGAGGTTTTATTCACATGCAAACAATAAAAAGTGAAGAGAGGAATGTTTCACATATAACATTTGAAGCGTTGTTTAAACAAAACTATGCGTATGTTGTTAAACAAATAATATGGATCATTAAAGAACAGACGGTTGCTGAGGAATTAGCGCAAGAGGTGTTTTTGCAACTGTATCATTCAGATTGGAAAGCAATAGAAAATTTACGTGCTTGGCTTATAAAGTCTTCTACTTATGTCGCCTATAACTACATTCGTTCTGAAAAGAGACATCAGGCAAGAGTCGATAAAGAAACCCAGTATCAAGAAGTTCAAATTGATTCGTCACTAGATGATGAATGGATTAGAAAAGAAGAAATTACAAAAGTACAAATGGTGTTGCGAAAAATGAAAGAACAAGATCGAACAATATTATTAATGAAATTTTCAGGGTTTCGATATAAAGAAATCGCGCAAGTACTTCAGATTGACGATTCGTCTATTGGAACAATGCTGGCAAGAGCTAAACTAAAATTCCGGAAAATTTTTGAACAAATGGAGGGGAAATAAATGACTTGTTATGAAATGGGATCCATTCAATCATATATTGATGGTGAACTTTCCCATGAGGAAAGAAAACAATTTATAAAGCATTTAGACAAATGTAAGGAGTGTCAAAATTTATTAATTGAGCTAACAGAATTAAATCAATGGGGAAATTCAACACTAGCCGAGGAGAAGCTTCATGAGATTCCAGAAATAAATATTGATGTCGAAAAAGCATGGCAAACATTTAATAGTTATAACCAGACTAATAATGTATTTAGTACAAATCAAACGATAGAAAGAAAGCAGGGAGTATTTTCAAATATGAATAAAAAATCAAAACGTTTTATGTATACGGCGGTTGCTGCAATAGGTATTTTTACTATAGCTATGATCCCGCAAGTTCAAGTTGCAGCAACTAATATTGCTTCTTACTTTGCTAATGAGGTGTTAAATGATACGGTTGTGAATGAAGGAAGTAAGGATGAAAACGGTGTACAACAAGAAGGTATGTTGAAAGGACAGTTTATACCTATTGATGAAAAGATAACTGATCAAGGGGTAACTGTACATTTTAAAGAATTATATGTGGCGGATGCACGTATATCTGTTCATTATAGAGTTGAAAAAGCCGATGGAACTCTAATGCCATTTGAATTTGATACAACTGGATTAGATATAAAAAGCGATGGAAAAGTAAACGGACAACAAGAAGAAAATCCTGAATATAACACAGGAAATGGTATGTTTTCACAATTATCATTTATTCAAGGTGAAGACAATTTACCATTCGAATTATTGTCAGAAGGAAAAAAGTTAGAGCATGTAGGCATTCGCAATAAAGACAGACCAGAAGGTGTCATTACATTTATTGAAGGTCCTGAAGGAAAAGGTTCCTTTAAACAACCTTTAACATTAGATGTAAACATAAATAAAATAGGAAAAATAGTTGGATCTTGGAAAGGGCAATTTCAAATTAATCCTGGGAAAGTTAATAAGTAAAACAAATTCATATGAAAAAAAGAATAACACAATACATGTCGAGTGCTATCTTTATCCCGCTTTAATGGGCAGTAAGACCCCCACCTCAAAATTCAGCGAAAGCAAAGAAGTTAGGTGGGGGATGAAGAAAACCCCCACTGATTAAAGTTTCACTTTATCTATTGGTTTGCTTTTATCATGTTTGTTTCTTACATTATCTTAACTATCTTTTTCATTTACTAATCAAATAGTAACGAAGAATTTCAATGTATTAGATAACGGATTTTTAATGGTTAATGTGCAGAGAAATTACCAAGTAAACAATTAAATGAGACAAGCATATACTAATAAATGACACAATGCATTTATGATTTATAATCGTATGTAAAGAGCGCCTTAGGGAGCTCTTTTTTTATTGAAATTAATGCACTTATATAAGTTGTTCTTTATTTATATCATCGTCCTTATATTATGTAATTTTGCATAATGTTACATAAATTGTGTATTTTCCCTTTTTTTCGACAAGAACAGCAAGTATACTTTGTACAAGCTTTCTATTTCAAAAATTATACGAGGTGAAAAAATGAAAAACAAAAAGACGTTAACTAAGGTAGCATTAACAACAGGTTTAGCTTTAACAGCAGTAGCACCATACGGAGTAGGTCATGCAGAGGAAACAGATCAACTACAAGTTCAAATTCAGGAAGAATCATTCCGTTCGGGTGAACTTACACAACCGTCACAAAAAGCACCAGAGAATGTAGTAAAAGATGCTCTGAAGGAGAAAACAGAACAAGCTCTTTCTCCAAAGCAAGTCAATGGAGAAACAGGAGTAGATTATAAAGTTCTTCAAAAACGTGGTTCATATGATGGGACTACACTTGTACGTATTCAGCAAACATACGAAGGGAAAGAAGTATATGGCCATCAATTGACTGCACACGTAGATAATAACGGTGTTATTAAAAGTGTTTCAGGCGATAGTGCGCAAAATTTAAAACAAGAAGAATTGAAAAAACCTATCAATCTATCAAAAGATGAAGCAACACAATATATTTATACGAAGTACGGGAACGATATCAATTTTATTTCTGAGCCAGAAGTTAAAGAAGTTATTTTTGTTGATGAAAATAATGGACAAGCTAGCAATGCATACCAGGTTACATTTGAAGCTGCAACACCAAACTATGTTTCCGGAACTTATTTAATAAATGCACAAAATGGTGATATGTTAAAAAATATGGTACAAGAATCTAACTTAAAAGCAAGTGAAAAACTAGTTGGAGCATTAAAGAAAAGTAAAAAAAGCAATCTTACATCATTAACTGGAACAGGAAAAGATGATTTAGGTATATCACGTACATTTGGTATCTCTAAACAAAGTAATGGCAAATATGCTCTTGCTGATTATACAAGAGGGCAAGGAATCGAAACATATGATGTGAATTATAGAGACATTACGAAAGAAGAAAGCTATTATCCTGGTACATTAGCAACTAGTACTTCGACAACATTTAACGATCCAAAAGCAGTAAGTGCTCATTACTTAGCAACAAAAGTATTTGATTTTTATAAAGATAAATATAAGCGTAATAGCTTTGATAATAAGGGTCAAAAGGTGGTTTCAGTTGTACATGCTTGGGATTCCGGAGATACGAATGATCCGAAAAATTGGCAGAATGCTTTAAGTGCGAATAATGGAAGTATGCTTGTATATGGAGATCCTATCGTCAAGGCATATGACGTAGCTGGCCATGAATTTACACATGCTGTTACTTCTAGCGAATCTAATCTTGAATATTACGGTGAATCTGGTGCGATTAATGAGGCGCTATCTGATATTATGGGAACATCTATTGAGAAATACGTAAATAATGGAAGTTTTAACTGGACGATGGGAGAACAAACTGGATCTGTTTTCCGTGATATGGAAAATCCGGCTTCTGTTCCATCTTCACTTGGTGTACCTTATCCAGATGATTACAGTGAATTTAATGATTTTAATGGATGGGATCAAGGTGGGGTTCATTTTAATTCAAGCATTATTAATAAAGTTGCGTATCTCATTGCAAAAGGTGGAACTCATAACGGTGTAACTGTTAAAGGAATTGGTGAAGATAAAATGTTTGATATCTTCTATTACGCAAATACAGATGAGTTAAACATGACTTCTAATTTCAAAGAATTAAGATCAGCATGTATTCGAGTGGCAACGAATAAATATGGTGCAAATACAGCTGAAGTTCAAGCAGTTCAAAAGGCATTTGATGCAGCAAAAATTAAGTAAGTTAGAAATATAGTTTTTATTCATATATTATTACATTATAAAAAACAGCTACTGTCGTTTTAAAGATAGTAGCTGTTTTTATGCAGCAATGTATGAATGAAAATAGACTTACTAAGCAATAATTAGGTTGTCTATCTTTATGAAGTTACAATACATATATAAGGTTTAAAGTATATAAAAACAGAAAATTAATAATATATTGACCTCTTAATAGGAAGTACTATAGAATGAAAGCGATAACAAACGATTGCTTTATAATGATTTTCCTGATCTTTTAGTATTTACAAATATATGAAGACATAAACAAACCTATTTTTTAAAACAATTAATGCAAACGTTTTCGTATTAAAAGATCATTGAAATACATATGTAAAATCAGCCAATATGGGGGGTGAAATATAAGAGATTTTTAGATTCATTTAAGTAGCTGTAATGTAGTACGAGCAAAATATAACGTTCGTACCATTTAAAGAAAGGGTGTATGTGGTGCAAATGATAAAAAAATTAATTAACAAATCAGTTTTATTACTTACTATAATCGTTATGTTATCATCTGTTTTCTCTTTTCAAAGTGTAAAGGCAGTTTCAAATTCGAAAACAACTGAAGTTATCATTCATTACAAAGAGCAGTCTGGAAATACAAAAGACTGGAACCTTTGGATATGGGGAGAAAATGCAAATGGTACATCATATGAATTTACTGGTGAAGATGAATTTGGAAAGTACGCTAAAATGAATATAGATGGTGACTATAATCGTGTAGGATTTATCGTTCGTACAAATGAGTGGGAAAAAGATGGTGGCGATCGTTGGATTGAAAATATAAAGGACGGTCGTGCTGAAGTATGGATTCTTTCTGGTGATGATAAAGTATATAACTCTAAGCCTTCTGCGGAACTATCAATTCAAAAAGCATCTATTGATAGTTTCAATGAAATTACTGTAACGACTAATGTCCCGTTTCATATTAAGGAACGGAATATTGAAATTGAAGGCATTAGAATTAAGGATATTAGTCCTTATGATAGAAACAGTGGGAATGTTACGAATAAGTTTAAAATAATTACGGAGCAGAAAATTGATTTAAAACAATCATACAAAGTTAAAATCGAAAACGTAGCTGATGCGAATACTGAAATCGGTAAAGTCATTCGTAGTGAGGAATTTGATCATTCATTTTACTATGGTGGTAACGATTTAGGTAATATATATACGCCACAACATACGAAGTTCCGTGTGTGGGCTCCTACTGCGAGTGAAGCGAAATTAGTTACATATAAAAAATGGAACGATAAAATAGGTACTGAAATAAACATGCAACAAGGTGAAAAAGGAACTTGGAAAGCAGAACTTAGAGGGAACCAAAAAGGCCTCCTTTATACGTATAAGGTGAAAACTGGGGATAAGTGGACAGAAGCAGTTGATCCGTATGCACGTGCTGCTTCTGTAAATGGAGATAAAGGGGCAGTTGTTGATTTAGAAGAAACAAATCCGAAAAAATGGAAAGCAAACAAAAAGCCAAAATTTAAAAATCCGGAAGATGCTATTATTTATGAATTACATGTACGTGATCTTTCTATTCAGCCCGAAAGTGGTATTAAACAGAAAGGGAAGTATTTAGGGATAACAGAAAAAGGAACAAGAGGGCCCGAAGGTGTGAAAACAGGACTTGATCATATGAAAGATCTTGGTATTACGCACGTTCAGTTGTTACCGATATTCGATTATGCATCAGTAAATGAAGAGAATTTAAACGAACCACAATATAACTGGGGATACGATCCGAAAAATTTCAACGTTCCAGAGGGATCCTATTCTACAAATCCATATGAGCCAACTGTTCGAATAACTGAATTAAAGCAAATGATTCAAACACTGCATGATAATAATCTTCGTGTTGTAATGGATGTAGTATATAACCATATGTATAATGCTGCTGAATCTAATTTTCATAAGTTAGTTCCAGGTTATTATTACCGTTACAATGAAGATGGAACATTTGCAAATGGAACCGGAGTAGGAAATGATACAGCTTCAGAACGAAAAATGATGCGAAAATTTATGGTGGATTCGGTCACATATTGGGCAAAAGAATATAACTTAGACGGATTCCGTTTTGATTTAATGGGTATTCATGATTATGAAACGATGAATGAAATACGTAAAGCTGTTAATCAAATCGATCCTTCTATTATATTGCATGGAGAAGGCTGGGATTTAAACACACCTCTTGCAGCGGAGTTGAAAGCAAATCAAAAAAATGCTGAGAAAATGAAAGGGATTGCTCATTTTAACGATAATATACGTGATGGATTGAAAGGTAGTGTATTTGAGGAGAAAGAAAATGGTTTTATAAATGGAAAGGAAAATATGGAAGATCGTATTAAAAAAGGTATTACGGCAGGTATTGACTACGATATAAATTCGTCTACCTACCAAGATCCAGAACAGGTATTAACTTATGTGGAAGCACATGACAATCATACATTATGGGATAAACTTGAGTTAACTAATCCAGGTGACAGTGAAGAAGTGCGAAAACAAATGCACAAATTGTCTTCTTCGATTTTATTAACATCACAAGGTATTCCATTTTTACATGCAGGGCAAGAGTTTATGCGCACGAAATATGGTGATCATAACAGTTACAAATCTCCTGATTCAATTAACCAAATGGACTGGTTGCGCCGTGTAGCATTTAATAATGAAGTAGATTATATGAGGGGCTTAATAGAATTACGCAAAAAGTACCCAGCTTTTCGAATGACATCTACAGAGCAAATAAAAACACATGTATCATTTATTGATGCTCCGAAAAATACTGTTGCTTATACAATAGAGGGAAATAAATATGAATACTTTACAGTGGCTCACAATGCAAATAGAGAAGCTGTTGAAATAACACTTCCATCGAAAGGGCCTTGGAAAGTACTAGTAGATGGCGAGCAGGCGGGAAGTAAACCACTTTATGTTGTCTATGACAATAAAATTAAGGTTCCTGCATTAAGTTCCATTGTTTTAAAATCAGAAAAACCGATTAAATAAAAGCGAAGAGTGTGGAAATAAATACTGAATTGAGCAAAGTTAATAAGGATTGCAAATGAAAAAAGCGAAGTAAAGGTTATTCTCACTTCGTTTTTAAAGTTAATGTAATATAATTTCACATACTGTAATTATATTACAATTTAATAAAAAAATAAGCAATAGATTATTGCTATTGTGACAGTAGGGGGAGAAGATATCTTTGAGTTTATTTGTAAAATTATATGAAATACATTCGTAATTCATATAATGTTTATTATATATTCGAACATATAACGAGCTAGATGTTCGAGTTGTATTAATTCCTACAAATCGTTTAAAAATAACAAAGGCGTAAAAAGTATATGGAATTAAAATAGAGAAAAGACACCTTTAATGGTGTCTTTTCTCTATTTTGAATTTGAAATGTAAGTAACTCAATTGTATGTAATAGTATGTGATATCTTCACACTAACTGATTAAGAAAAATTTAAAACTCTTTTCTTAATCTATTTGTAATAAATTACATCATAAAATTTTATCGATATAATAAATAAAACTTTCTCAACATTATTTGATTTAATAACTATATTCAACCGCTCTCCAATCCATTACAATAATTTCACATTGGAAATACATGAATATTCTCAATGTTATAAATGGTTTATACCTTATAGGATTACTATGGGAAAGGATGTGAAATATCCAAAGAAAAATCATTTTTTATGATGAAATAAAAAAAATTAATGAAGAAAAAGTTATTTCATTATTTTCAAGTTTCGTTAAAGTGCATGTATTTATAATCACTATGAGACAAGGAGCAGAATCTAAAAAAATTTTTGTAGATTAGAAAATTGCATTTCAAAATAAGTTAAACGTTTATGGAGGATTATATGAGCGAGAAAATTTACTACTGGTCTCCGATTAAGCATTGGGAGAAGTTGCATAATGAAGTTTTGATAGGGGAAATGAGATTTACAGGTATTCTGTCTGAGTGGTTTCCTGATTTTTATTTTATGGCTCAAAAAGGTGTGAAAATCAGTGAACTAGTAGAGCGCTTTTCGTTAGGAAATGTAGAAGAGACACAAAAAACCATAGAGCTCATGATAAAAAATCGTGTGTTAGTAAGTAACATATTACACCCAAGAGAAGTATTTTCTTCACAAGAAAAGATTTTTCCAAATCCATATAGCAACCAGATTCGCTTTTCTAAAGAAGAGTTAGATAAGTATATGAGTGAACAATTAAATCGCACGCACGTTGCTGCACGGTCAACCGAAATTCAACTTGAAACAACAGATGAGCTACCCACTATAATCAAGGAACGTAGGTCTTGTCGTCAATTTGATATGGAAAAACAAATTAGTTTTTCGGAATTTTCCCGATTCTTATCAACTCTAAAACAGGTTAGGGAAGAAAAAATATACTATCATTACGCAAGTGCAGGCGGGCTCTATCCCATTGATATCTTTGTTTATGTAAAACCAAAACGTATAGAGAGTATGAAAGCTGGATTTTATTATTATAACCCATCAAAAAATAGTCTTGTGATTGTAAACAACATTGATCAAGTAATCAAAAGTGATCATGAGTTAATTAATCAGGATTTATTTACTCAATCGGCCTTCTCAGTTTATTTGGTTTATAATGCGAACGCTTCCATCCCGAAATACGGTTCAGATGGATATTTATTTGCTTGTATTGAGTCAGGCATTATCACTGCTACCTTAAATATGGTTGCTGAGACAGTAAATTTAGGCGTTTGTTCAGTTGGTCATATGAAATTTGAAGAGATTCAGCAATTTTTATGTTTGGATAACCATCAAGTATTTCTCCATGGGCTTGAAGTTGGCCTGAAAATTAACGAATAGAAGAAATGAATATTAGGGGGATAAACATGCACATTAAAGATCGAAGTTCTATTCATGGAAATAAAGGGGTAGAAGCGTTTTGGAAGGAGCAATTATCTTCCGAGGTTCTTGATTTTTCTGTATTTAATAGTGATTACCAACTAAATAAAGAAAATCCTTGTGAGCACGTTCAAATCATAATGAATGTAGAGTTGAGTAAAAGCATACAAAAAGAAAGTAAGTCTCAAGATTTATTATTATTTAGCTGGTTACATGCCGCGTTAAGGATTTGTTTGGCACACTATACAGATCAAGGAAGAATTACTATTGGTATTCCTGTAATCGAAAAAAATCTTGAACAAAGCGAGAATCTTAATAAATGGATTCCTTTAGGAAGTGAAATCCATCCGCATCATTGCTTTAAACAAGTAGTGAATCAGATTGAAGAAACGACTTTATTCGGTTATGACAATCAGGGGTACCCACTCTCTGAATTATTAGTGGAACATCCTTTAAGTCCTTTTCAAATTGTTATTGGGATGGAAGGGTTACATAATAAAAATTCGATAGAAGAATATGCAGAGAATAATTTAGCGGTTTGGATACAAAGAAAATGGAATGAAATACATAATGAATTTGAAATTCAAATTTCTTTCAAATCTCATTCGTTTTCTTCTTTGCAACAGTTTGCAAATTCGTATCTTGATATTTTAAAGCAAGTATTAAAAAATCCGAATTTGGCAGTGAAAGATATTTGTATTATTGCAGAAGAAGAGAAAGAGTTGTTAGAAGGATGGAATAACAGTCAGACAAGCATAGACTTGTCTCTAACATTTCAAGATTTGTTTGAAGAACAAGTGTTAAAAACCCCAGATCAAATCGCTGTTGTTTGTAATGATCAATATTTAACATATAAAGAATTGAATCAGAAAGCAAATCAATTGGCTTCTATTCTTCAAAGTAAAGGTGTATCCAAGGAAAGTATTATTGGGGTTATGGTAGACCGGTCATTAGAAATGATCATTGGCATGATGGGAATTTTCAAAGCAGGTGCAGCATATTTACCAATTGATCCTAACTATCCAAATGAACGAATTGAATATATGTTACAAGATAGTCAAGCAAAATATTTACTTAGTAAGCGAACAGAGGAAGTATTGCCACAATTTGCGGGTGAAGTACTGTATCTTGATAAAGAATATCTTTTCCAAGGTGAAGAAAGTAATTTAGTACGAGAACATAATCCTAATGATTTGGCTTATGTTATTTACACATCAGGATCGACAGGAAATCCAAAAGGGGTAATGATAGAACAAAAATCTCTAGTTCATTTTTTAAATGTAATGAGAGAAAAAGTAAAGGATAATCAATCATTCTTGTTTCTTGCTAGTGTATCTTTTGATATTTCCTTGTTAGAAATATGTCTTCCTTTAACGCAAGGTTCAAAAGTAGTAATTGCTACAGAGGAGCAGTTTGCAACAAAAGAATTGGCTCATTTAGTCAAAAAACATAAGGTGGATTTATGGGAATCAACGCCATCGCGAATGGAAGTGATTTTGAGTGATCCAGAAGGGGCAAATTTTCTAAAAGATTTAAAATCTATTTTATTAGCAGGAGAAGCATTTTCCATTGATTTGGTTGAAAAAATTCGTTGTATCAGTGAAGCAACAATTTTAAATATTTATGGTCCCACAGAAACAACCATTTGCGCAACAGTGAAAGACTTAAGCACTTCCAAAGAAGTTACGATTGGCAAACCTAATCCGAATTATCATTCCTATATATTGAATAAGTATGGCCAATTAAAACCATTTGGAATTCCCGGTGAACTCTGCATTGCTGGCGTAGCGGTAGCACGAGGGTATCTTGGTAAAAATAAACTAACAGATGAAAAATTTGTACCGAGTCCTTTTAAGGCAGGAGAAATGATGTATCATACAGGTGATCTCGTTCGTTGGTTGCCTAATGGAGAACTTGAATATTTAGGTCGAATGGACCATCAAGTGAAAATTCGGGGGTATCGGATTGAATTAAGAGAAATCGAAACTCAATTAAGGGAGTATCCAGAAGTAAACCAAGTTATCGTTGTTGATCAAGTGTATGGAAATAGGAAATTATTAGCTGCTTACTATGTATCCGATAGCAAAGTGTCTTTTGATGAAATCAGAAAATATTTAAGTGATAAATTACCTGAGTTTATGATTCCTGAAAAAATGATTCAGGTAGAAGAGATTCCATTGAATCCAAATGGAAAAGTGGATAGAAAAAGGTTATTGGATATAACACAAACGGATTATGTATCAATTCCATACGTTGCCCCGCGCAATGAAATTGAACAAAAATTAGTGCGTGCGTGGGAAAAAGTTATGGAGATTGAGGGAATCGGTATTCATGATAATTTTTTTGCATTAAAAGGAGAATCCATTAAAGCACTTCAGGTAATTAATTTACTAAGAAAAGACTGCTTAAAAATAAGTACAACAGATTTTTTTAAGCACCCTACAATCGCTCAACTGAGTTCTTGTGTAAAGTTAGAGCATAAAGAGGAAAAGTTTGAAAGTAGACCAACTCATGTTAAAGATTTGTCTAAGCCATTTTCCTTAACAGAAGTTCAGACAGCGTATATGTTAGGACGGAATTCACAGTTTGAATTAAGTGGTATTTCACCTCAAACATATTTTGAATATGAAACAAAATTGGATATTAATCGTCTTTCAAAAAGTTTTCAAAAGGTAATTCATCGTCATCCAATGTTGCGAGCTGTAATTTTACCAGAGGGAAAACAGCAAATATTACAAAGCGTTCCTGATTACGAGATTGAAATAGTGAGTCTCATAGATTTAGATGATAGGAATCAAAATGCTCGCTTACAAGAAGAGCGTTCTCGAATGACTAACCATGTATTCCCTTTGGGGCAATGGCCTTTGTTTGAATTAAAAGCCTTTCTTTTAAAAGAAGACACGTATTTATTATGTTTTCGATACGATGCTTTATTAATGGACGGAGCAAGCATGAACATTGTTGGACAGGATTTGTTGCATTATTATTATAAACCAAATCAAAAATTAGAATCTCTATCTTTTGATTTTCAAGATTATATGTTTATCTATGATGAAATGGAACAAAGTGAAGAATATAAAACAGCAAAAGATTATTGGACAAGTAAGCTTCCTGACTTTCCGTTTGCACCTTCTTTGCTGTTAAAAAAGGATCCAGCAGAGATTGCTACTCCTAAATTCCAATCACTTACAAAAATCATGGACAATGAAAAATGGACAAAGCTACGAAAGTTAGCACAAGAGAAAGAGGTAACACCTTCCGCTCTACTTTGTACAATATATGGTGATGTGTTGGCATATTGGAGTAATCAACGTCGATTAGCAATTAATTTGACTGTATTTAACCGTTATCCTGTTCATGATGAAGTAGAACAGATTGTTGGAGATTTCACATCGCTTATTTTATTGGATGTTGATGTAAAACCAGAGCAAACTTTCTTTACTAGAGTAAAAGAAACGCAATCTACTTTATTAGATGGCCTTGAACATCGTCATTACGATGGAGTTAACTTTATTCGAGATTTTACTCGTTATCATCAAATGACGCCAAAAGCAGTTATGCCAATCGTTTTCACCTCGATGTTAGCAGGTGCAGGTGCTTTCTCTTGGGAACAACTTGGTTCTCTTCGCTATATTCATGCTCGGACTCCACAAGTGTATTTGGATAATGTAGTAATTGAAAAAAATGGAGAGTTATTAATTAGCTGGAACTATGTTGAAGAGTTGTTTGATGTTGATGTAATAGAAGCAATGTTTTCCCAATTTGTTGACTTATTGGAACAATTGGTGAAACAAAGCGATATAACATCTTTGCAGATGAAAGAATCGGATCAAACTTTAATTAAGCAATACAATGAAACAACAGAAAAAATACCTTCAACTACTCTGTATCAATTATTTACAGACCAAGTAAAACGTACACCGGATGAAGTAGCAGTGGTATTTGAACAAGAATGGTTAACATACTCGGAACTTCATAAACGCTCCAATCAAATTGCCCACTTCTTAAAAGAGCAAGGCATTGGTCTAGGTGACAAAGTGGGTCTTTTAGCAAAAAGGCGAGTTGACACAATTGTTAATATGTTAGGTATTTTAAAAGCAGGTGCCGCTTATGTTCCGATTGATCCCGATCATCCTTTAGATCGCCAAACATATATTTTAAAAAATAGCTCATGCAAACTTTTATTAGAACCTAGTCTTTATGAAGAAAAACATTTGTCATTATATACAACAAAAGATATGCCCGCTATTGCTGGTCCAGAAGATCTTGCCTATATTATATACACTTCAGGAAGTACAGGGAAACCAAAAGGAGTAATTATTACTCATCAAGCGGTTGCAAATACCATTCAAGACATTAATCAAAAATATCAGGTAAATGAAGATGATCGTATTATTGGTATCTCTTCCATGTGTTTTGACCTATCTGTATACGATATTTTCGGAACGTTAAGCACAGGTGCAATGTTGGTAATGATTCGTGATCCAAGAGACATGCAAGAATTAATCCGTACCGTCGAGCGTAGAGGAATTACAATTTGGAATACAGTGCCTGCAATCATGGATTTGGCATTGGATCAAGTAGGTTCTCATTTTGAACATTCTTCTTTGCGTTTAGTTTTACATAGTGGAGATTGGATTCCACTTTCTTTACCAGAAAAAATAAAACGACATTTTCCGATTGCGGAAGTAGTTTCACTAGGAGGGGCAACAGAAGCATCGATTTGGTCAATTTATTATCCGGTCAAACAGGTGGAATCACATTGGAATAGTATTCCATACGGGATGCCCTTGGCAAACCAAACGTATTATGTGTTGAACTATGAAAAGAAAATGTGCCCTGTTGGTGTAATTGGAGATTTATATATCGGGGGAGTTGGCCTTGCTAAAGGATATTTAAATGATGAAAAGAAAACAAATGAAGCGTTTGTGTCACATCCTGATTTTGGTCTTATATACAAAACAGGAGATTGTGGAAAAATGCATTCTGAGGGATATATTGAATTTTTAGGCCGCCAAGATTACCAAGTGAAAATTCAAGGATATCGAGTAGAGTTAGAAGAAATCTCTCATTATCTTCTAACTTACAAACAAGTCGAACATGCTGTCGTAATTGATCAAACAGATGAGAATGGAATAAAATTTTTAGTTGCATATGTGGTAACTGAGCAAAATATTAGTACAACAGAACTACGAAAGCATTTGCGAGATCACTTGCCAGATTACATGATTCCTTCTTATTTTGTTTATTTGGGACAATTACCCTTGACTCCAAACGGGAAGTTAGATAGAAAAGCGCTCCCTACTCCAGAGAAACAAAAAAATGAAGTATTTATTGCTCCAAAAACTGAAATGGAAAAAATATTAACTAGTATTTGGCAAGAAGTACTCAAAATAGATCAAGTTGGAGTAAATGATCATTTCTTCGCCTTAGGTGGAGATTCAATAAAAGCGATTCAAGTATCCGTCAGACTGTATCGACAAGGATTTGAGCTTGAACCAAAAAATCTATTTTCATTTCCTATATTAAGCGACATGGTTCAATTTATTAAAAAGCTAGACCAGTTTTCAAGTTCACAAACAAATGATGTAAACATAATGAACGATAATAAAGCTACATTACTAAATGTTAAAGATAAACAACTTAATCAACATACACTTACCAAAATACAAGAAAAAATGCCGGATATAAAAATAGAACGTATTTACCCATTAGCACCTTTCCAGGAGGTTATTTATGAACATGCCGCGACTGAACCTGATACAAATGCATATTTTGAACAAATAATTTGGTCACTTGAGGGGGAACTGGATATTGATCTCTTTATTCAGTGTTTCCAACAATTAGTTAATCGTCATGATTCTTTAAGAACGATAATTGTGCAAGATGAACAAGCAAAACCTTGGCAAGCAGTTCTACATGATGTTCAAATGATTTCAGAGATAAAAAACTTGATTAAGATGACGAAACAAGAACAGCAAGAATTCCTAGACCAGTGGATGAGTGAAAATTTAAGTCAAGGATTCAAAAATGATGAACTCATGAACCGTCTCTGTATATTCCAACTAGGTAATAACGAGCATAAGGTGGTTTGGAGTTCGCATCATCTATTATGTGATGGTTGGAGCGTCAGCATTTTAATAGACGAATTATTCCAGCTCTATGAAACAAAAAATGCCGGAACTACGGCGGAGTTACCTATGGTAAAACCTTTTGAAACATTCATAAATTGGACTTTAGCACAAGATTATAAGAAAGCACGTCATTTTTGGCGAGATTATTTAGCAGGATACAATCGAAAAACTAGTATTCCTAAAAGGAAAGTGCCAACTAAAAGTGAAGGGTTAAACTTCACTTTTATGGATTTAACATTAGATAAGGATTTAACTAGTCAGTTACAGACATTTGTAACTAAAAACAATATAACTATGAATACGGCATTACTAGCTGTATGGGGAATATTGCTTGGCAAATACAACGGAACGAGAGAAGTAGTATTACCTAATCTCGTATCAATCAGACCTCCTGAAGTAGAAGGAATTGAAAATATGTTCGGTCTGTTCACAAATGTTTTACCTATCCGACTAGCATGGACCGAAACTCAAACTTTTGTAGATTTCCTGCAAAAAGTACAACTAGAAACATTGAAATGTAATGAGTATGCATACTATTCATTTGTTGATATACAAAAGCAAAGTGAATTAAAAAATCAGTTAACTGACCATCTTTGGGTTTTTGAAAACTATCCAACTAACCAAGCTATCTTCTCTTCAAATGAAAACAGAAATTTTGCTATCACAGATTACGAAGTTGTTGATGAGCCACATGTAAAGTATGGAATTATGTGCTTCCCTGAAGAGAAACTTACAATAAAGTTTGGATATGATCAAACCGTATATGAAGAAGCGAAAATACAAGAAATATTGAATCACATGCATCAGTTAATCAACATGATTCTTCAAAATCCAATACAAGCAATCGGTGATTACAAATTATAAAAAATAAAAAGGCGAGCAAGAACTCGCCTTTTTAAATAGAATAGGAGTAAACTATATGACAAAAACCTTGCAGTTATCAGCCGAAGAGATGCGTCAGTTAGGATATCAAGCGGTTGACTTGATTGTTGATCATATGAATCATTTAAAAAGGAAACCAGTTTCGGAAACAATTGATAGTAATATTTTTAGAGACAAGCTAATTGAAACGATTCCGGAAAAAGGATCTAATCCAAATGAGTTACTTCATTTTCTTAATAACAATGTGTTTAATCAAATTACTCATGTGGATCATCCTCATTTTATGGCTTTTGTACCAGGTCCTAATAATTATGTTGGTGTAGTAGCAGATTTTTTAGCAAGTGGGTTTAATGTATTTCCTACAGCTTGGATAGTAGGTGCAGGTGCTGAACAAATTGAATTAACGACAATCAACTGGTTAAAATCAATGCTAGGATTCCCTGATTCAGCTGAAGGACTATTTGTCAGTGGCGGTTCTATGGCTAATTTGACTGCACTTACTGTAGCGAGACAGGTCAAGCTGAACAATGACATAGAAAATGCGGTTGTGTATTTCTCTAACCAAACTCATTTTTCTGTAGATCGAGCACTTAAAGTATTAGGGTTTAAACATCATCAAATTTGCCGAATTGAAACAGATGAAGATTTAAGAATTTCAGTTAGTACTTTAAAAAAGCAAATAAAAGAAGATCGATTAAAAGGAAAAACCCCATTCTGTGTTATTGCTAATGCAGGGACAACGAATTGTGGAGCGGTGGACTCCCTCGATGAATTGGCTGATCTATGTGGTGATGAAGATGTATGGCTACACGTGGATGGTGCTTATGGGGCTGCAGCAATTCTTAGTGAAAAAGGAAGGGAGTTGTTAAGCGGAATTCATCGTGCTGATTCTTTGACGTTAGACCCGCATAAATGGCTTTTTCAGCCTTATGATGTTGGTTGTGTACTCATTCAAAATAGCCAATATTTAAGTAAAACGTTCCGTATGATCCCAGAGTATATTAAGGATACGGAAACTAATATAGAAGAAACAGTGAATTTTGGGGAGCGTGGAATTGAACTTTCTCGTAGATTTAGAGCATTAAAGGTATGGCTTTCTTTTAAAGCATTTGGAGTCACAGCTTTTCGTGAGGCAATAGATCATGGCATTATGTTGGCTGAACAAGTTGAAGAGTTTTTAGGGAAAGAAAAAGATTGGGAGGTAGTAACACCTGCCCAATTAGGAATTGTTACTTTTCGTTATATTCCTTGTAAGCTAACATCTACAGATACAATTCATGAAATAAACAAAAAACTGGTGGAAGAAATTAATCAAAAAGGATTTGCTATGCTAAGTACGACTAAATTAAAAGAAAAAGTAGTAATTCGACTTTGCTCTATTAATCCAAGGACAACAATAGAAGAAATGCTTCAAATCATGATGAACATAAAAGCAGTAGCAGAGGAAATAAACACTTCGTCTAAACATCTTATATCTGTTTCTCAGCCTTGATATATTAGGTGGATTTTACATAGCAATAGCCGATTCTAAATAAGAATCGGCTATTGCTAATAGATAATAACACTCACGAATGTATGCTATTTATGAGTGTTTCTCTTGTAAAGATATTAAGCCTTAACCTTAGATACTCTTTTGAAACCAGTCTTTACTGCTTGTACGATTTCGTTCACAGCGTAAATAGATACATCGGCATTTGGATTTAATCCTTCAAACCAGTGATAGGCATTTGGATATAAATGAAATTCGACATCAACACCAGCTTGCGCTAGTTTGCTTACATAGGTTAATGTTTCACTGCGGAATGGATCTAATTGACCAACAAATGTGTAGGTATATGGCAAGTCGCTATAATCTTCAGCTCGAGAAGGCGCTGCATAGGCAGGGATTTGATCCGTTCCATATATTTCTCCTAAATACATTTTCCAGCCAGCTTCATTTGCCTTTTGGTTCCAAACAAATCCCTCTTTAATTTCATTCGCTGAAGGTGTATCATTTCTGTCATCAATCATTGGATATAGTGGCATTTGTAAACAAATCGAAGGATATTTTCGATCTCGGGCTAATAATGATAATGCTGCTGTTAGCCCACCTCCAGCGCTTACTCCTGCAACCCCAATTCGATTCGAATCAATGTTTAATGACTCTGCATTATCAGCAATCCATTTTAAAGCTGCATAACAATCCTCGATTGGTGCTGGATAAGGATGCTCAGGAGCTAAGCGATAGTCTACAGATACGACCACACAGCCAGCTTCTTTTGCAAACCTCATACAAGTATCATCGTTATCATCTATAGAACCTAAGATATAACCACCACCATGTATCCATAATAAGACAGGTAAAGATTCATGATTTGATTTTGGACGGTAAATTCTTAATGGTAACGGATTAGCATCTGGTCCAACAATGACTTTATCTGTTAACGAAAGGGAGTCATCAACAACGGTAGGTGGTCTCATTTGGGCTATTCCTTCTCTGATTGATTGCAAGTTTTCCGGGCGTAAATCGAGATCCGGAAACATCTCTAACCCTTGTAATAATTCTGGATTTACTCTATTTTTCATTTTAGCACCTCTATTTGTAATTGTTTTCAAATAAATGAAGTGTATTCTAAGTAGTTTAATTGTGAAAGAACACCACAATTAAATTGTAAATTGGATATGTTATAATGGTCAACAGAATATTCAGAAATTAAAACCTTTCTCAAGAAGGAGTTTCATGCAATTAATAATACAAGTAGCGGATTTAAGAGCAAAGTGTTTTCATGTCGTTGTACTTATGTACATTAGAAAAATTTCTTTTTGAGTCTAGAAAAGGACTAGATTCTTTTTTCTTATCTAGACTCATGAAGAATTATGAAAAGCAAAATTTATATATAGTTATCTTAAAAATAAATAAAAAGAGAAGAACTAACCAATGTTCTTCTCTCTTTTTTATATGTAATTAGGGTATCCATAACTGTAAAAACGGATGGTATAGATTAATGGATGAATAATTTATTTTTAAATTAATTAGGAAATATTCTCTTTTCCTAATAGTAGGTGCTTGAATTATAAAAACAAGTAATAAATTTGTATATTATATTATAAATCTTGTAATAAATAATTTATACTAAAATTTAAGAAGCAAGTTAATATTCTTATCCATATAAAAGAATGTTAACTTGCTTCTTTTCTTATTAAAAGATGTAATTTCTATTAGGAACTTAACAATTCCCATATAGATAATCACAAATAGCTTCTCTATATTTATTTTATAGAAATTATACAATAAATATATTTTTCATGTTACATACATTAAATTAAGCTTAACCTCTTTTTTTTCTATAAGTCTCTTAAATTGACTAACTCCTTACCAATATTCTAAAACGACTGTGTTTTTGAATTTGTGTTCTAGCTTTTCTTGACCAGGTCAATGAATAACTACACATAAACTCCGTATATCTATAGATAAACTACCGATTAACTCCATTTAAACTCTAGATAATCTATATAAAATAAGAATTATCAAGGAGGTAAGAAAAAATGAATTTTATGAAACGTGCAATTCTCAGTATGAAAAAAAGGATAGGAACATCATTAATTTTGATGGCAGTTTTTCTGATTGTTACAAATTTGGTTCTTTCAGGGTTCACAATCCAAAATGCATCAAAAAAAGCAGCGGATGGTGCAAGAAAAAAACTGGGTGCAGATGTTACTTTAGGTCTTGATTTCGACAAATTAGGCCAACAAGCTCGTGAAACTGGAGAAATGCCTAAACCAACGAAGCTGAACACAAAAGAAGCAGATCAATTAGCGAAGTCAAAATATGTAAAAGACTATAATTACATAGGCAATACTTTCGGTATTTCTGATGGACTTAAACTAGTAGGAGCTTCAGAAGGAGAAGAAGAAGGAAAAGGTAAAGCGGGAATGGCGGCTGTGCGAGGCGGTTCAAGCTCTGGTACAGAAATAGATATGAATGCATCTTTTATGATTGAGGGGGTCCGCAAGACTGCATTACAAGAAAGTTTTAAAAACGGAAAAAGTAAAATCATTGATGGAAAACCAATTACAGAGCAAATGAAGGATCAGAATGTAGCTTTAATGGAAAAACGATTAGCGGAATTAAACAATTTGAAAGTAGGAGACAAAGTTAAAGTGCAATCAGGGGATAAGAAGGAAACCCTTGAGGTTGAAATTATCGGTATTTACGAAACAAATGAGCAAGCAATGGGTCAACAGGCTCCTCCTATTATGGATCCAGCTAATAAACTATATATGCCGTATTCAACTATGAAAAAATTAGAAGTAGACCAAGGTATAAGTAGTGTTCAAGTCGTGTATTTCTTGAATGATCCCCAATATATCGATGCATTTAAAAAAGAAGCAACAAAATCTAATATTGATTTTAATTATTATAAATTAGATGCGCATGATTCATTGTACAAGCAAATGATTGGTCCTATCGAAAATATCTCTTCGACTTCTCAAATGATTATTTATATTGTATCGATTGCAGGTGCAATCATTTTAGGATTAATCATTATGCTATCAATTAAAGGACGTCGTAAAGAAATGGGAATTTTATTGTCTATTGGAGAGAAAAAGTGGAAACTGATGGCGCAATTCGTAGTAGAAGTAGTGTGTGTCGCTATTTTAGCATTTGGATTATCCATAACAACAGGAGCTAAAGTTTCTCAATATATCGGGGATAATTTACTTTCGAATGAAATTGCTACTGCGAGCGAAGAAACAGATACCTCGCAACATGGTACTGTAATGATGACTGGACCTGGTGGTACTCTACAAAATCAAAAAGAAGATCCAATTGATAAAATTGATGTAAGTGTAACAGGAGAAGATGTAGGAAAAATGGGTGGAATTGGACTAGCTATTGCTATAATAGCAACGCTACTCCCAGCATTATCTATTCTGCGTTTAAATCCAAAACAAATTCTTTTAAAAGATGAATGAGGAGGCTCGATATGGAGACGATTTTACAGTTTAAAAATTTGGATTATTATTATGAAAGTAATGGAAAAAATGTAGCGATACTAGATAATGTTAACTTTTCTTTTCAAAAAGGACATTTCTACACGATTTTAGGACCATCTGGATCTGGTAAAACCACAACTCTGAGCTTAGGTTGTGGACTGGATGTCCCTAAAAATGGTTATGTACTGTATAATGGCAAAGATATTAGAAAAATTGGTTTGGATCGATACCGTAATCAAAATGTATCTGTAATTTTCCAATCTTATAACTTAATTACCTATATGACCGCTCTTCAAAATGTCTTAACAGCAATGGAAATTACAGGTGTTAAAGTGCAAAATAAAACAGCAAGAGCATTAGAATTATTAGAGAGGGTAGGACTCTCAGAAGCTGAAGCGAAACGAAACGTCCTGCAACTAAGCGGTGGGCAACAACAGCGTGTAGCAATTGCTCGAGCACTATCTTGTAATGTTGATTTACTGATTGCGGATGAGCCGACAGGAAACCTCGACGAGGAAACGGCAATGGATATTATAGAACTGTTTCAAGAACTTGCACATAAAGAGAATAAATGTATTATCGTCGTGACGCATTCACAGGAAGTTGCTAGAAAATCAGATCGTGCAGTATATTTAAGTAAGAAGAAGTTGGTCGTAAATGAAATCTAATATAAACATCGTAGCTGTTCAATTCACATAATTTTCGAAATCTATCCCTTTCAAAAACTTATATTTGATTTATAATAAAATCAAATATAACCAAAATGGTCTCCCTGTACTGAATGTTAAAATAGTTTGTTGTTCCCGTTTTAATAATATTTGAAAAAGAACTTGTAGGATATTCTACAAGTTCTTTTTATTATAATTGGTTACCTATATCATGGGATGATCACACATAAAAAACGAGACAATACCTAGATATATAATCTAAATGCTGTCCCGTTTAACTGTGTATCTGTATAGTTATTGCAGAATTAAACCTACAATCATAATTAAACTAAATACTATTATCCAACCAAACGCACAATAACCAAAAATTCTAATCCATTTAGGTAATTGATTCATGTTAATATTATTTGATGGAACTCCTTGCATAGAAAACATCATTTTTTAATCTCTATCCCTATTATTTTGTTGTTCATACATAACATCATCACCTTTCCAGGACTATATTGTTTATAGTATATCAGCATGAAGAAAATTATGTACAGAATAAAAGGGGATAGGTTACATCTTATGTAGTGAATTTTATAAATAAAGACGTTTAATTGGTCATGACTCTAAGCACCAATCCTTGATAAATACTGAAAAAGAGCCCTACATAAATAGGATTCTTTTTCTTTAAATATTAACTTGCTGGATATGCATCAGAACCAAGGTAACGTTCTTTTATAATTTGAAGATGATGAAGCTCATGACCAGCAATGATGTATGCTAATGCACGAACTGTAACTTCAGAATTATTCGCATTTCCTCTTTGTGACCAAGCTTCTTTATCTAAGCTTCTAAGTAAATACAGGGTAGATTGGCGAACAACTATTAAATTTTCAAGAAGATCTTGCATAGATTGCTTATCAAAAGCAGCTCTAAGAACATACATATCATCATTATAGCCTGGAAGTTCTGCTGTCTCGCCTCGAGCGATTGATAGCAATCGATACGCCATAATCCGTTCTGTATCTGCTATATGACCGATTACTTCTTTTATACTCCATTTAGTAGGAGCATACCGGAAAAGTCCCTCACTATCAGAAATTCTCTTTAATAAAAGATTCGCTCCCTTCATTTGTTGTTCTAGAATATGTATGATATTTCCGTCTGATACCAATTTGGTATACGTTGCATAATAGGAGTTATATTCACTTACCTTTGGTCTTATTTGTATACGAATCATCCTTTATGTTTTATGTTTAATCTTTACATATAGCTTATCATAAAAGAATTCCAAATTAATCTGAAAAATGGAGGCAAATATGCATTTTTCATCTTCCTTTTCAGTTGCATAGATGAAATGCATCTCAAATACAAGCGGAATTTCGTTTTTTTTGCAGTTATAGTAGAAGATGAATATTTAATGGATACAGTTTGTCACTACTTATGATAATCGCCATTTAAGAAGCAGTACATGTCATTAAATGAAAAACCTGTTAATAAGTTTATATTTACTACAAAAACAAACTCGTCCTATTTAAAGGAGAGTTTGTTTGTTTTTATGTTTAGATAATGGAATACTCATGTAAAATTGCACACTATGTTCCATATTTTTTATTGAATACTTTATATCTAGCGTTTCAAGAATTTGTTTAACAATATATAGCCCCAAACCACTTCCTCCAGTATTTCGATTTCTTGATTTTTCAATTCGATAAAATGGTTTGAAAATTTGTTGTAAATCTTCATCTTTAATATTGACACCTGTATTTATAATTTGTATTTCGATTTGACCTTGTTTCGAATCCTCACTTAACTTTATATAGACTTTTTCATTATGTGGTGAATACATAACCGCATTATGGATAATATTTTTACATGCTTTTTCTAAAAGAGCACAATCTGTATAAATAGAAAGGTCAGAATCAATTTTTTTTATTATTTCGATGCTTTTTTGAGAAGCAAAAAATTCGAGATCTTTTGTGATTGTACCTATTAATTTTGAAAGATTAACTTCTTCTACTTTTAGTTTGAAGGTGTGTTGTTCTAATTTAGATACACTTAAAATTTCACGAACTAATTGTTCCATACTTTCAATAATTTGATGATTTTTCTTTAAATATTGATCGCGATTTTGATAAGGGCCAATATTGTACATCATTCCTTCTAAGTATCCTTTCATTACAGTAAGAGGGGACTTTAATTCATGTGCTACAATCGCAAAAAACTCTCTGCGTTTTGTTTCTATTTCTCTTTCTTTTTCAATATCATTTTTTAATTGCTCATTTGCTTTTTTTAAATCAAACATAGCTTGTTGTAAGTTAATAGTCATGTCATTCAAACTATTAGATAATTCTCCTAACTCATCTGTAGAACGAACCTCAATTTTTTCGGAGAAATCTAAATTTGCCATCTTTTGTGCACCCTCATTAATATAAATAAGTGGCTTTGTAATAAACCTGGAATAGAAATAAGCACTCCCTATACCAATTACGATCACAATGATACTAATATAGGGGAGAAAGCGCACTAATACTTGCGAAGCTTCATCAATCGGTTGAAATGTTGCGAACACTACAAGCGTTAAACTACCATCTTGGAATTGAATTGGTTCCGTAACATTATATGAATTGCTAATGGTACCTGCATTCTCAAATCGTGCTGCTTTAGTAACTACTGTTGTTTGTTTACCACTTTGAATAAAAGAAAATGAAGGCGAGTAAATAATTATTCCTTCTTTATTTTGAAGCGAAAGCATCGCGTTATTTTTTTTTGCGTATTCATCAAAAAGTGGTATCGCATCTTGAAACGTAAGATCTTTGGACTTATCAATTATTTCTTTTATCCCTGTTTGAAGTTGATCTGTTTTGTATTGCTCATAAAACGTAGGGAGAAAGAAATATAAAGTTAAATAAATCAACACTGCAAAGGATAACAAAATGAGAGATGTAGTCATAAAGAGTTTATAAGTAATTTGCTTCATCTTCATGAGTTTCACAATACTATTCATCAATTTTATAACCAATACCCTTTATTGTTTTAATATAAGGGATAGCTAATTTTTTGCGTAGATTTTTAATATGTGTATCAATTATTCGTGTTTCTCCAAAATAATCGTACCCCCAAACCTTCTCTACGATATTCTCTCTTGTAAGTACTTTTCTCTCATTTTGAAATAGTAGTTGTAGAATTTCAAACTCTTTTGTCGTTAATATAATTTCAACATCATTTACATAGACTCTATATGCATCCACATCGATACGAACTTCTTTAAATATCAAATGATTATTTACATTTTTATCATAACTTCTTCTAAGTACAGCTTCGACTCGTCTAATCAAAACATGAAATGAAAAGGGTTTTGTTATATAATCATCGATCCCAAGATCGAATCCTTTCATTTGATCTTCCTCTTCTTCCAACGCAGTTAGCATAATAATTGGTACGTTTGACTGACTTCGGATCATTTTAGAAACTTCAAATCCATTAAGATTGGGCATCATGACATCTAGAAGAATTAAATCAAAGGATTGCTTATTAAATTGTGTCATACCCTCTAGTCCATCTGAAGCGACTACCACTGTATACTGCTGTGTCATTAAAAATTGTTTAATTAATTCCTGAATTTCTTGATCGTCCTCAACCACGAGGATATGATAGTTTTTCATAATATCACCTCTGGTAGTCATTATAGCCGTACAATCTGGAGTTTATGTGGAGATACAGTAGTAAACTTCATAGAACGTTTATTACCAAAAAGTATTATTAGCTATATTACTTTTTTATGGAGAAATAATTGCTAAAAAAACTTATCGTATGAATTGATGTACGATTAATATTTACGAAAAACTAATGCATAATAATGTGGATTGTATCTAGTTTCTTAAAATTTGTGAAAAAATACTTTTGCTTGTTTACCAAAAGAGGAAAAGGAATTTCAATATAGAAGAAGCTACTGTAATACTAGAGTGTTTGCTAAGAACTTTGGATTTCTTTCATCTAGTTTCTATTTAATCGTTAATCACTACATAACAATGTTCTTGCTAAACCAAAAGTTTAAAGGTACAAACTTGTAGAGATTTATATAATGCTAGAAAGGTTGTGAAATGATTTGATGGGTTATAAAGCGATGCTGTTTGACTTAGATGATACGTTACTTGATAGGGATAAGGCGGTAGATAAATTATTTTTATTTGTTTTAGAAAAGTGTTATGAGGATGTTTGTGATAAAGTCAAAAACAATATGTTACAGAAATTCAAAGAATACGATAAAAGGGAATATGGCACAAGTGATAAAACGATAGTTTTAGAATCATTATTTGATGAATTCGCGCCGAAATATAGATTGCCACGCAATTATATCCAAGATTTTTGGAATGAATATTTCCCTAAATGTTTTTCAATAGACCAAAATACTGTTCATTTCTTAAATCAAATAAAGAAGTACTTTAAAGTTGGAATTATAACAAATGGCTCAACTCAGAGGCAAAAAGCTAAAATATTTAACACGAATTTAAATAGGTATTTTGAAACAATCATTATTTCTGAAGAAGTGGGATTTAGTAAACCTGATAAACGTATATTCGAACTAGCATTAAATAAGCAAAATTTACAGCCGGAAAATACTTTATTTGTTGGGGATAACTTAGAAAAGGATATTGCTGGTCCTCAAAATGTAAATATAAAAGGTGTGTGGTTTAACCCTCAGAAAATCAAGAATACTACCGAAATACAACCGTATGCCGAGATTAATACTTTGGATAGTTTGTTAAGTTATGTTACACCACAATATTTTTATAACAAGTAAAACCAATCTCGATATTTAATAATTTCATTGACCGTATTAGTAATATAAAAAATCTATATTTGAAATAAAAAGAGGCTGCTTTGTTCGCTGTATCTAATTTGAACTATAATTAATATGAAGAGCTGCAATACAAATTTACTCATACTGTGTAAGTAATAGAGGGGTGGGACTATGGAAATAAAGAAATTAGTTATCGATGGAATACATATTGCTGTCATAAAAAACGATAAGGTATTAATTTCCGATGTTCAAACTGCGTTGGATCTTATGGCAACAGTTCAATATGAAGTAGATGCGAAACATATTATTATTGATAAATCATTTATAAGTGAAAGCTTCTTTGATCTAAAAACACGGCTTGCGGGTGATATTCTTCAAAAGTTTATAAACTACAGAGTAAAGATTGCTATCATTGGAGATTTCTCTATGTATACTAGTAAAAGCTTACAGGATTTTATTTATGAATGTAATAAAGGGAAAGACATTTTTTACTTAGCAACTGAACAACAAGCAATTGAAAAACTAAGTACATTGAAGTATTAATAATACCTCAGTAAAAGCTCCCTCTTTTTCACGTCGCTTATTATTTACAACATATAAGAACTGATGTTTGTGGTAAACTAAGAGATGACTAAAGGGGGAGTTTTCTTGAACAATTTTAATGATATAATCCGTAATTTAAACAATTTAGTTTACAAACCTAACAATTTAATGATTACGAATCTAAAAGAAGAAAAGCAAAATGCAGAATATGCAGGATGTATATTTCACTTAAACAACAAAACCATTTGTTTTAGAAAATCAAAAATTACTCCTAATAAAATTGGACAATTTGTTTCTTTTTGGGAGAAAGATGACAATATGCAAAATCAAGCGTTTTCTTATGACGCTGCTCCTGACTTATTAGTTATTACTTGTATAGACGATAACAAACTAGGACAATTTATTTTCCCTAAAGAGATTCTTCTTAAGGAAAAAATCTTGAGAATACAAAATCAAAAAGGCAAAATGGCTATGAGGATTTATCCTATATGGGATAACCCCGTCAACAATCAAGCTATAAAGAGCCAAATGTGGCAACTTCAATATTTTGTTGATTTAAGCAATCATAATAATTTACCTAAAGACAAACTATTAAATTTGTATTCGTAGCTTCTTATCTTAAGTGATCTTGTGGGTTAGACTTTTTGTACCGGTACAGTTAAACGAAATGTACATTGTTTCAGTACCCCATCAAATTTACAATCAGCATATACTATTTTAACTTATACATGTTAAGGGGTGCTGACTATGACAAGTCTACAACATAAGCTTTTTACAAGATTGAATCTTGCAAAGCGTACTGAAGTGAAATTTGAGGAATTAAATACAATTCTCTTTACATTTGCACACACTATACCATTTGAGAATTTAGATGTTATAGCACGTAATGCGAATACAATTACTATGGAAAATTTACAGGATAAAATTTTAACTTCATCCCGCGGCGGACTTTGTTATGAATTAAATACTCTTTTTTACTACTTTTTACAAGATTGTGGTTATGATGTACAACTTGCACTTGGAACCGTATATAAAAATGATATAAACGCTTGGGCACTTGAGGATGGACATATAACGATTATTTTAAATTATGATAACGTACGATACTTAATTGATGTAGGGATTGCTTCATTAGTACCTCTAGTCCCTGTACCTTTTACTGGTGAGTCAGTTTCTTCTAAAAATGGTACGTATCGAGTGAGACGAAAAGATACGAGCAAAGGGAATTACGTTCTAGAAAGAAAAGATACGAACGGTGAGTGGAAAGTTTGTCATGCTTTTTATAATCGTATCATTGATGAGGCAGTAGTGAACGATGTTCAAAGAAGAGTAATAGAAGATGAGAAATCTATTTTCAATAAGGGCCCAATCGCAGTCAAATTAACGGACTCTGGCCATGTCTCTTTAACAAATACTAGTTTAACTGAAATCATTCATGGTGAAAAAGTGAAACGTGAAATTACAGAAAATCTATATAGAGATCTTTTATTTACTTTATTTGCTATTGAGTTATGATGAAACGAATAGCTAGCCGATTCTTATGCAGAATCGGCTATTTTACTAATTTTGATTTAAAGCAACTATTAAAGTTTAATTTTATTAACAGATATAATACACTAGAACGGTATGAAAAAGTATAAACAATGAATTTTGAATGTAAAGGAAGATTTTTATGTCAATTATTGATAAATTGAAACTTAATAAGTATACAAATATGGTCGTAAGTAATGAACCTAGTGATTATGACATTTTTACAGGAAAAGAAACTGCATTTTCCAAAGATCATGATGCCATTTTTATTTTTGTAGAAACACTTGATGAAATGGTGAAACAAACGAATTTTATTATTAGTAATGAAGAATTACTAATTGAAAAAGGCTACATATTCTTTGCGTATCCGAAAAAAGGTAATTCTCGTTATAGTACGTTTATTCACCGTGATGAGATGTTTCCTGCATTAAGCGTTGGCGAAGATGGGTATGTAGGACAGAGTGATATTAAATTTGCACGAATGGTAAGTATGGACGACGTCTTTACTGTTGTAGGCTTAAAGCGTGAAAAGAAAAAAGAGAAGAAAACGCCTGCTATGAGTCAATGTGTTGCTGATTATGCAGATCGTATTAAAGATGTTGAAGCATTATTGGTTAATCATCCGAATGAACTTACGTTTTATCAAAGTTTAACACCTGGATATCAAAAAGATTGGGCACGTAATTTATTTTCTGTAAAACAAGAAAAAACACGTGAAAAACGTCTTGAGAAAATGATTGAAATTCTTTCACAAGGATATAAAACAATTGAATTATTCCGTAAGAAGAAAAAATAATGACTAGGAAAGTCACAATGATGCAACAATTAATTATGTTTAGCACATTGAAAAAAGAATTCCTTTCAGTATACTAAAGTATGTTCTTATATTTAAATAATTAGCAAAAGAGAAAAGGTGTTTAAAATGAAATCGTATATTGTAGTTGGGGCCGGTATTTTAGGAGCGTCTACTGCTTATCATCTTGCTAAAGCAGGTGCGAACGTTACTATCGTGGATCGCCAACAATTAGGTCAAGCAACAGATGCAGCAGCTGGTATTGTATGCCCTTGGCTTTCACAGCGCCGTAATAAAGCATGGTATAAAATTGCTAAAGGCGGTGCACATTACTATTCTTCTTTAATTCAGCAATTAGAAGAAGACGGTGAAACGGATACAGGATACAAGCGTGTAGGTGCAATTAGTTTACATACTGATGAGAAAAAGTTAGATAAAATGGAAGAACGAGCTTATAAACGACGTGAAGATGCACCAGAGATTGGAGAAATTACACGTTTATCTGCTGAAGAAACGAAAAAATTATTCCCGGCATTATCAGAAGAATACAGTTCTGTTCATATTAGTGGCGCTGCACGAGTAAACGGAAGATCATTGCGTAATGCATTAATAAGTGCTGCGAAAAAGCATGGTGCAACTTTTATTAAAGGTGATGCAGTATTAGTCCGTGAAGGTAATCATATTACTGGAGTTAAAGTAAATGACGAAACAATGGTAGCGGAAAAGGTAATTGTAACTGCAGGTGCATGGGCAAATGAAATATTGAATCCATTAGGTATCAATTTCTTAGTTACATTCCAAAAAGGACAAATTGTTCACTTGCAAACGGAAAATACAGCAACAGAAAATATGCCAGTCGTTATGCCGCCAAATGATCAATATATTTTAACGTTTGACAATAGTCATGTCGTAATTGGTGCTACCCATGAAAATGAAACTGGCTTCGATCATCGTGTAACAGCTGGTGGTTTACATGAAGTATTCCATAAAGCATTAGAAGTTGCACCTGGCTTAGAAGATGGTACTATGCTTGAAACGAGAGTTGGATTTAGACCGTTTACTCCAGGATTCTTACCTGTTATCGGACCACTTCCTAACTTCGACGGTATTCTTGTTGCAAACGGATTAGGAGCTTCAGGTTTAACTGCTGGTCCTTATCTAGGGTCTGAATTAGCTAAACTAGCACTCGGACAACCAATTGAGTTAGATTTAAACGATTATGACGTTGCTGGTGCAATTGAATAATAAAAAAGATTAGGATTCGCTCCTAATCTTTTTTATTTATAGCTAATTTTGTTAGTTAAATCATAATTAGTTCCAAAACGGGATGTTTTGAATGAATGAAATCGTTAAAATAAGAGTTGATAGAGAACCAGCAGATAATAAGGTTACTATTTTTCGCCCATTTTGTTCTTTTGAAGGTTTTATCAGTTCTGTAATTAACACAATCCAAATTATTATAGATACTATTGATATAATATTTAAGGACATATGTAACACCTACCTTTTTAAAATAGAAATACCAAGGGGAAAATAATAGTTTGAAGTTGTTTAATTCTTGTTTTATTTAATACTTTAATTGCTTTAATAACCTTTTGTTTAATTCCCACAATGCTGTTTTGTTACTATCCCATTTCAAAAGCATTACTGCTTCCTCAAAGCATAACCATTTATAGTTGTGATGTTCTTTGGATAATAAAATATCTTTTGTAGGAACTTTAACTCCAAAAGAAAATTCTTTTATTACATAAACATCTTCTCCCCAAAGAAACCCGCCGACTACATCCTCTACAGGTAGTGAAGATACAGAATCTAATTTTATATAAGGAAATTCTCTTAAAATACCAGCCTCTTCAAATGATTCCCGTTTTGCTGATTCAATAGGAGTCTCACCATCTTCTCCACCACCAGCTATTCCTTGCCAATAACCATAATCACTTCGGTTAAAAATAGCGTATTGAATAGAATCTTCAGTTATTATATAAGGAAATATTAATACTTGATATGGCGCTCTCATTGTATAACCTCTTCCTAAAAATAAGCTTTAAATAAATGTTAATTATTATATAGAGTGGGTGTTCTTTTGAATATAAACACCACGGATAAAATAAAGATTACAGCCTTCAAACTTCCCCAATACGGATATACAGCATGGTCTGTTAAACTAGCATATTGAAAGATATTCTCTAAACCGAAAATTCCTATCATGACTGCTAAGAGGAATGAAGCTGATCCGTATGTTCCATTGCGATAGAGGGTAAATAAATATATTGCACATGTAAGTGGTACGATGATTTGTAGTAGGATTGCCATGGATTGTCCCCCTAATTTATATTTTATAGTTATATCATATCAAAAAATGTAATAAAAAGGTAAGTAAGTTAATTGATGCTAAGGAGAAAACAGACGTGTACGAACAGAGATATTACGACTTCATGGCTATAGTTTTGATACTAATTAAACTACTCTAATCATATTCTTCTATATAAAAGAAATAAAAAAGGGGGGGAAGTTAATTGACAAACGTTAAGATTCGTTTACGGCCCATCGTTCATAACTTAAATTTACCGACTGTAATAAAAACAGCTATACTTCCAGGTGAAACGACCGAAAGGCTATTTATCGCAACTCAATTAGGAGAAGTTTTTTACATAGGAGACGGAGATATAAAGACATTTTTAAATATTCGTCACCGAATTATTAAATTAGGCACATTTGAAGAAGGTGTTGCTAGTAGCGGTTATGATGAACGCGGCTTACTAGGACTAGCGTTTCATCCGCAATTTAATCATAATGGCTTATTTTATCTTCATTATTCAGTAGCCGGGACTCAAGGACCAGGAGCGCTTTCAAAACAATTTAAACCGAATCCTTGTGACGAGAAAACTTTAAACTTAAAGTGGACAAATAAAGATACTCAATATGATCATATCGATACAATTGAAGAATGGATTTTACAATCAAACGGTAAACCTCAAAAAAGAAGAACTTTACTTAATATAAGAAGACCATTTTTTAATCATAACGGCGTAAACAGCTTAAACTTTTCACCTGAGACTGGAAAACTTGTTTTTACAAATGGAGATGGTGGTTCAGGCTATGATCCGTTTAATTTAAGTCAGGATGATTTAGAAATAGCGGGTAAAATAATTGAAATCGATGTAAGTAGAGATACATTCATAACCAATCCTCCAGTAGTTACACGCTTTAATGAACTTCCTTTATCTATACAAGAAACACTTACAGTCATTGCAAAAGGCGTACGTAATATAACAGGTATTTCATTTCAAAGGTTTTATAATCAATATATCAAATATGCTGGTAATGTCGGACAGGATATTGTAGAGTCTATTTTTTCTTTTGTTCAATATAAACCAATACCAGTTACCGAACTTGTCCAAACTCATTTAATGAGAGTTACTCTCGATCAATATGGATTCATTAATTTTGGTTGGAGAGGATGGGAAGGAGAATTACCAACTTCTTTTATAAGGCACTGTTCTGAGAATCCAACTTTAAATGAGAGAATAATGGCTTATTATAATGAAACTATAGAAACATCAGTGCAGCGTATACAGCCTCTAATTAGTTATTATCATAAAGATTCCAGACCAGATAAATTTGACGGAACTTCACTTACTGGCGTTCAGCCGTATATGGGAACTGCAATTCCTAGTTTGACTGGTAGTATTGTATTTACTGATCTTGCTAAGAAAGAAAAATCGCAGTCTCCAGTAAAAGGTGCGTTAGCATATTCTAGAGCTGGTACGCATGGTAAACATACTGACTTTCATGTTATTGAAACCCATTATGATTTCGGTGAGCAGGCAGCTTATTTTATGAGTTTAGGAACAAATTTAGATCAAACTAGATTATATTTAGGGGTTTACGGTTCTATGAAAGTAACTGATTTGAACAAAGGTACTATTTTTGAAATCGTTCCTTAATATGATAGACACTCTCAAATTTAGAAGGGGATAATAAATAAACAATAAGTGTATCAATAAAAATAGAAAGTGATAAATTAGATATCTTTAGGGGGATTTTGATGAATCACTTTAGAAACTATTGGTATCAACCGATGATTGCTCATGGTACGAATTTTGTTCATAAAAGAAAGATGACGCCAGCAAAGAGATTAGTCACTACAGCGTTACTCGGTTCACTTGCTGCTATTTTTCAATCTGCAGGTAACTTAATTCCTGGTATTGGGTTATTTATTAGTCCATTTGCGACGCTGCCGATCTTTCTAGCTATTTGTTATTCTATTCGCGAGGGAATATTCTCTTATATTTTAACTATTTTCCTCTTATTTATTATTGAGCCAAGTGAACTCATTGTCTTTCCCTTTACTACTGGTTTATTGGGTATAAGCGTTAGGAGTATCCTTTATACAATTCAAGAGGAGGATTTGGGTGGTTGCCTTTTCAGCGATCTGTCTACTTATAGGTATTATGATCGTTCTTGATATTTTTCGCTTTCCTGTATTAGGTCCTACCGTTCATACAACTTTGAATATAAAAATTATATTATCGATATTTATAATGAGCTTTCTATATTGTTGGGTCTATGCAGGCCTTTGTAGAATAATGTTGAATAGAGTATATAAAGTATGGTCTTAACAATTCCTCTTATATTATAAAAGAATGGAGATTTAGGTCGTGTATAACATTGAAATTAGAAGACCCAATTCGGATGATATAGATGAAATGAATTTGTTTTTTCGTCTTGTTATTACTGATACCTTTAATAATGAAGGGTTATCCCAATTATTAGACGACATAGAAAATGAAATTAATACGAAAAAACAGTATTTGAAAAATGATTTGGAGAGCAATGGGGAAAGTCGTTACTTTTTATTAGCAATTGATACAAGTAACGATAAAATCATTGGAACAATTGAAATCGGTCCAGCAAGTACATTAATTCATAGCTGTACAGGTGGTGTATTTAAAGATTTATATGAAATAGGAACTGTATTCGTCCTACCTGAATATCAACAAAAGGGTATAGGTAATTTATTACTACATGCAATGTATACTACGTTACTTAGCAGAGGGATAACAGAATACTGTTTAGATAGTGGATACAAAAAAGCGCAAAGTATATGGACGAAGAAGTTTGGAGAGCCTAGTTATGTACTGAAGGATTATTGGGGAGAATCAAGTGATCATATGATTTGGAAGAAGAGTTTACATGATACACCTATAATATTTAAATTATAAAATGAAAAATGCCTCTGAACGTAGCTTTTCTTACATATGTATGCTATTATTTACCTTTATAATAAAAGAGGACGTGAATGAACTTGATTAAAATTAGTATCCCTGAAGTTGATGTTACAATTACTGAACGTAAACAAGTTATTAGAGGAGACGAGCCAAGAATTACGCCAATCAATGGCTTTATCGATTTCCACTTGTTCCCACGAGATAAAGGCGGCATTTTTATGTTTTACAATATTAATGACGAACTTCTTTTCGTAGGTAAAGCTCGTAAAATTAGACAACGTATTAAGAAGCATTTCGAAGATAACGTTTCGCCAATTAAAAATCACCGTGACGAAGTATACCGCATTGATGCATGTATTGTAGAAGATCCAACAGAAAGAGAAATTTACGAAACATATATCATTAATGAATACAAAGCAAAATATAACGTTGATAAAGTATTCTATAAATAAGTAATAAAAAACAATCCTAGCACATAGACTGGGATTGTTTTTTATTTAAATTTAGTCCTCATATTTTACTCCTTTTTTTAAATGATTCGCAACAATAAAGCAGCATACACCTATACATATAAGTACAATTCCAATCGTTTTATGTTTTCCCTCAAAGAAAGGAATATCAGAAATAACATTTGTCATACATAGTCCTAAAAATACAAGGATAGGGCCCAACCAAAGTAATACATTACCGAATTTTGTGTGCTTCCACATAATAACCCTCCTCAATTCTCTTTACATATATATCCATAAATTAAAAGTAAATTCATAGAGAAATATAGTTTTTTTCATATCGAAAAATTAACCTTCATATATTGGTACAAGCAAACGAGAAAGGGGACCATCATGAATTGGTTAGAAGCTTTTATTTTAGGGATTATACAAGGTTTAACAGAGTTTTTACCGATAAGTAGTACAGGTCATCTTTATTTAGGCAGGCATTTGTTTCAACTAGATGAAGCGGGATTATTTTTAGATACGATGCTTCATATTGGAACTTTACTTGCAGTGTTTATTTATTACAAAAAAGAATTTATATATTTAATTAAAAATCCATTTTCAAAACTAATGCTACTACTTATTGTCGGGACGATACCCGCAGTTGTAATCGGATTGTTATTTAAAGACTTTTTTGAGGATATTTCAAAAACAGGTATTACAATTGGTTGGGAGTTTTTAGTGACAGGATTCTTTCTCTACATGGCGGATAAACAAAAGAATGGTCGTAAAAAAATGGTCGACATTACATATAAAGATGCATTTATCATTGGTTCATTTCAAGCAGCTGCTATTTTTCCGGCAATTTCTCGTTCTGGAATGACAATCGTCGCTGCATTATGGAAAAAGTTAGACCGCGAAACTGCTGCTTACTTTTCTTTCTTATTATCAACGCCAGCCATTGTCGGAGCTATCATTTTGCAATTTGCAGATGTTTTTCAAGGGAAAGCAGAATCTATTTCTAGTACATCTTTAATTGTCGGAACGTTATCAGCAGCATTTTTCGGTTACATAGCTGTTTCATGGATGATTCAATACTTAAAACGTCACTCTTTAAAAGTATTTGCGTATTACGTATGGGGATTAGGCATTTTAATTATAACGTTGCAATATACCCATGTGTTTTAATTATAATGGTAAAGAAGTTAATTAGTTTAAGATCCTGTTTCATTCATAAAAAACAGGATCTCTTTTTATTAAGGGGGAAAATATGTTTAATAAAGCTATCGTTATTGGCGGAAGTATCGCAGGAAAGCTCGCAGCAAAAGCATTATCAACTGCTTTTAAAGAAGTAATCATTATAGAAGCCGGTGAAAGATGGGATGGAAAGTCTTCGAGAAAAAGAGTCCCACAAAGTAATCATCCTCATGTGTTATTAAAAGGTGGAGAAAAAGCCATTGAGGAATTGTTTCCTAATATTACGAATGAATTAATAGAAGCAGGTAGTGTCGTACATAACTTTACTCGTGATTTAAAATGGCATCAATTTGGTTTATGGAAACAACCATTCACAGGAGAAGTACATATGATTCAACAAAGTAGATTTTTGCTTGAATGGCATATTCAAAAACGAATAGATCAGGTTTCTAATATTACTATTAAATATGAGACAGTGATTGAAGGGTTATTAATAGATGGAAAACGTAATAAAGTATGTGGAGTAAAAGCGAAATGTTTAGAGACTGGTACACAAGAAGAAATTCAAGCAGATATAGTTGTTGATGCAAGTGGATTCGGTTCAAAAAGTATAGCATGGTTACGTGAATATAATATCGAAGTGCAAGAAGAGAAAGCACGTATTGATTTATTTTACACAACTAGAATGTTTAAATTTAAAGAAAATGAGAAATTAGACTACTGTAATACGCTAATGTCTCCAAGTTTCCCTGACAATCCGTATGGCGTTCTTATTCAAACGATTGAGGATAATCGTTATTTTGTTACTTTCAGTGGATATGCAAATGAAAAAGCACCACAAACAGATGAAGAATTTTATACTTTTGCTGAAAACCTATCAATCTCTAATGTTACTGATTTTCTAAATAAAGCAGAGGCCATTTCACATATCAAAACGTACAGAATCCCATATCAAGTACGTAGGCGATTTGATTTAGTGGATAATCTACCCGAAAGATTGTTAGTAGTTGGGGATGCACATTGTCGTTTCGACCCTGTTTTCGGTCAAGGTGTTTCAGTTGCTGCTATGGAAGCTCACCAATTACAGGTACTTTTGCAAAGAAAACAAAAGCTTGATAAAGCATTTACACAGCAGTTTTATAAAGAGACTGCTCATATCATACAAACTCCATGGGAGATGACTACAACGGAGATATCGCGTCATCCTCAGTTAAAAAGAGAATTAACGATAAAGCAAAAATTTCAGCTATGGTATACGAAACAAATATATCAACTATCTGCAACTGACTCTGACGTTTATATTCGATTAGTAAGAGTGATGAATTTAATTCGTAGTCCATTGCACCTATTTCATCCGAAAGTGCTATTTGCTGTATTACTGAAGCAAAAGAAATAGAAGGAAATTAATTGATTGAAAAAGAATATATAACAGTTAGTAGATATAGAAGGAGTAATCGTGATGAAAATATACATAGAACAATTAAAGAAACATGATGCTAAGGATTTATTTACATTTGAACTTACGAATAAATCTTTTTTTGAAACAATGGTACCAAATCGTGGCTCGCAATATTTCGATTTTGAATATTTCCAAAAACTACTAGACGATTTATTAATAGAACAGACGGATGGAGATTCTTATTTTTATTTAATTCGTAATGAAGAAAAAGAAATTGTAGGCCGAATAAATTTAGTAGATATTGACACAGAAACTCGAAGCAGTTCGCTAGGATATCGAGTCGGAGAAAAGTTTACTAAAAAAGGAGTTGCAACAGCAGCTGTAAAATTAGTTATAGACGTAGCGAAAAGTAATAAAATTAATGAGATTCATGCTAAAACAACTACTAATAATCTCGCATCACAAAGTGTATTAGAAAAAAGCGGGTTTTCTTCCTATCAAAACGAAGCAGATACAACATTTGTAGAATTAAATGGAGAACATGTGAATTTTGTACATTATATTTGGAGAAATACTTCGCGCTTATAATAAGGAGGACTTATTCATGAATGATTTACGTTATCCAATTGGCCAATTTACTTACAAACGCCCTATAACGGAAGAAATGATAGATACATGGATTCAAGAAATTGAAGATTTACCAAATGAACTAACAAAGGCTATTAAAGATTTAGATCAGAAGCAGTTAGATACGCCATATCGAGTTGGTGGATGGACGGTTCGTCAAGTAGTCCATCACGTTGTTGATAGCCATATGAACAGCTACATACGCTTTAAATTAGCACTAACAGAAAAGAACCCTACGATTAAACCGTATAAAGAAGAAAAGTGGGCAGAACTACCTGATTCTAAATTACCAGTAGATGTTTCACTAGTAATGTTAGATTCATTACATAAAAGATGGGTTAACCTTTTATATTCTCTAGAACTTGAAGATCTTGAAAAGACATTTAATCATCCAGAAACAGGCGAAACAAAACTTGCTGCTGCAATTGGACTATATGCCTGGCACGGACGTCATCATACAGCTCATATCACTTCATTAAGAAAACGACTAAATTGGTAACATGAAGATTACTTTAAAGAAGGCGACAGAAAATGATGCAGTAGCTTTATTTCAAATGCAAATAGACTCGTTTAACCCTTTATTAAATAAATATAAAGACTATGAAACAAATCCAGCGAATGAATCTATTGAAAAAACGATTTTAAGGATAAATAATCCAAGTAATAACTTTTATAAGATTATATTTGATTCGAACCTTGCTGGAGCGATATGCATATCTAAAAAAAGAAATACCTTAAAATTTTGGATCAGTCCAATGTTTATTCATCCAAACTATCAAGGGAAAGGAATTGCACAGCAGGTACTTATTTTAATTGAAGAGATGTTTCCAGAAGCACAGTATTTTGAACTTGCTACGATTTTAGAAGAAGAAAGAAATTGTTTTCTATACGAAAAGATGGGATATAAAAGAACAGAAGTAACTAAGAAATTAAATGATAAAACTACACTTGTTTATTACAAAAAAGAAAGGTAAAGCATTTGAAATACGCTTTACCTTTTTCTGTTATCTAAGATTAAATATACAAAATTGCTGCATATTCTTCCAAGATACTCGGGTTAGTAATTTTAGAAATGAATAAACATACGAAAAAGCGTTATTTCGTCGTATATGTTACTAACGCTTTTTGAATGCTTACAACACTATTGTCACCTTTAAATTCTTTCGTAATTGGCGTACTCAAACTAGATACCCAAATTTTAAGCTCAGCATCTAAATCAAAATGCCCAGCTGTTTCAATGCTAAATTGTGTAATTGATGCATTTCCTAAAATACCGCTAAATAAACCCATAGGAAATTCCTCCACCATTATTTGTGGATTGTGTTACTTATATTGTATCATGCAATGTACTAAGAAATTATGACATTACTTTAGTAGTTTCTGGTTATTGTTGCAATTCGTTTTTATAACCTCATCTTAAAATCTTATGCTAACATGTAAGTAAGAAAAAAGAAGCAGAGGGATAAATCATGAAAAATATTGGTTTAGTATTAGAGGGCGGAGGAATGAAAGGATTATATACTGCGGGGGTACTCGAATATTTTATGGAAAAGAACTTATACTTTCCTTATGTAGTCGGTGTATCTGCCGGAGCATGTATGGGAGCAACTTATTTATCACGTCAAAAAGGAAGGAATAAAAAAGTAAATACAGAGCTCGTATCAGATCACCGTTATATATCTTATCGAAATTTGATTCGAAAACGTGAATTATTTGGAATGGATTTTCTATTTGATGAAGTACCGAATAAAATTGTACCATTTGATTTTCAAACTTTTTTAAACTCAAATGAACAGTTTGTTATAGGCACGACGGATTGTGATTCAGGAAAAGCAGTTTATTACAATAAAATAGAACACGGTAATGATATTTTAAAGATCATTCGTGCATCAAGCTCGGTCCCCTTTATAGCACCTGTTGTAGAATATGATAATCGAAAATTGCTAGATGGAGGGATTATAGATCCTATACCGGTTTTAAAAGCGCAAACTGATGGTTATCAAAAGAACGTCGTAATTATGACAAAGCCAGTAGGATATGAGAAGCAGCCAAATAAGTTTTCTGGACTAGCTAAAATTTTATATAGAAAATATCCGAATATCGCAGAGTCTTTAGTAGAACATTATTGTTTTTATAATGAGACGATATCTTATATGAATCGAATAGAACAAAAAGACAACTTTTATGTCATTCAGCCTAGCGTACAGCTTCCTATAAGCGGAATAGAAAGAAATAAAGAGAAACTTGTTAACCTATATAATCTTGGCTATAAAGATGCTCAATATCATTATGAAAAATTATTAAGTTGGATAGAGAAGTAAAGGGGTGGAAAGTTGCTATTAGGTAAAAAGGATATTTTTAATGAATTGCAGAAAATGTATAGTCCGCTACAAAAACCGTTTCCGTATCGTGCTTCAGCAAAATTGCAGCGAGACTTAAAAAGTCAATTTACCGAAGATGACTGTATAAATGCTGATTTTAATCATTATTGGATGCATACAGCAGGTACTTTAAATTCTGTACTAAATGGAAACGAACAGAATATTACGTTTCAACAAATAAAGGGGCTAAGGAAATCGTTTTTTGAATGGTTTCCGCAATATCGTTCTATAGAAACAGAAATTGTGAAGTATCCCATTTTGTATAGGGATTTCATGAATTATGAGAAGACATAAAAACTATTACTATATTATCTTACTGAATAAAAATATAAACGTACAAGTTATGCTACTTGTGCGTTTTTTTGTTCATAAAAAATACAATTTTAATACCTTGTTTATATAGGGATTTTAAAGTGCAGAAAGAAGTACATATAGAATACAGTAAGGGAGGAGAAGCGTTTAGCAATGGTTTTCCTTTAATGCATTGTCCTACTCGAATATCGTTAGTTATTTATGTTAAAATATTTCGAGTGAAATTAAGACAGGAGGGACAACATTAACATGGAAAATGTATCAAATATAGATAAATTGGAATCAATAAAATCTTTACAATCAACAATTCGTAAACTTGAAAATGCACTATTACAAATGACTCAAAAAGGTGCGAATACTACATTAGTAAAAAAACGACTTAAAGCAGTTTGCATAGGGTTAGCAGTACTAGAAAATATTTGGAATCAAGAGAATCATCAGTATAGTCATGAAGAGCTACCAGAAGCTCGTAATATCCTTGCTGGTTTGCTCCCATCAATAGAGAAAGCCTATGACAAGTCTAAAGCTGGAAGTCCTCAAAGAACACTTTTAACAAGACGGATAAAAGCGTTGGAACTTTCTATTCAGGCAATTGATAAACTTTCTAATAAATAACTCATCTCCATACATAACATCCTAATCCTAAACTTTATAAAAGCTATATATTGAAAAGAAATACAAAGGAGGAAGATGGGTGACTTCAATAATTAGTCCTAAGTTAGAGGAGCTTAATAGTCAATTAAAGAATGGAAACGAGAAAGCTTTGTATACTTTTTTTGCATGAAATAAAGTCGAATCATACGCCACTAATAGAACAATGTCCTGTAGAAAGTCAGTATAAGCTTATAACGTATATTTGGTTAGGGGACCTAAACACTGAAAACGTTTATATATTCGGCAGTTTTTCTGGTTGGGATCTGTCTGTAAATCAATTAAAACGATTGTTACAGACAGATATTTGGTATGCAACGTTTAGGACGGATAAGAGTTTTATTTCAACGTACTATTTTTCAGTAAACGATGTTTTCGAAAATGATTGGATAAAGCGTAGTGAACAGTACGAAATGGACCAATTTAATGGAAATACATTTGGAGAAGGTACCAATAAAGCGTCTTTGTTAAACATAAGAATGTAGGTGCAATATAGCAGTCGTTTTCCTTCAAATCATTATCCATCCGGGAAAATTGAAACATATTCATTTCATAGCACAATTTTAAATAACACACGTAAAATTCATATTTATACGCCTCACGATTATTCTCACACTTCACATCTTCAAGAACTTCTCATTGTATTTGATGGGAATTCGTTCATTAATAACCTTTCAATCGCAAAAACACTTAATTATTTAATTTACGAAAAAGAAATTCCAACGTGTATTGCTGTTGCTATAGATCCAGTTAATCGGCTAGAAGAGCTAACTTATAACGATAAAATGAATGCATTTTTAACCGAGGAATTACTTTCGTGGATTCAGGCGAAGTATCGTGTGCATCAAGAAGCAAAACATACAACAATTGCCGGTTTCAGTCTTGGTGGCTTAGCAGCTTGTTATGCAGCGCTTCAAAATCCACACATTTTCGGGAACGTGTTGTCAATGTCTGGATCCGTACATTGGAAAAAGGATGGGTATGAAAATAAAATTCCTTGGATTGAAAATCAAATTTCATCTATAGATTCAAATGCGACGCAACCTCATTTTTATATAGCAGCAGGAGAACTTGAAAACAAACCTCTTTTAACGGCTAATAGACGTCTGTATAAAGCTTTAAAAGAAAAGGAATACCAAAACTTATGAAGAGTTTCAAGGCGGTCATGACGGTGTTTGGTGGCGAGAAAAGTTATTTGATGGGTTGAAAGCATTGAAACGTACAAAAACGCTACTATAAAATATAAAGGGGAGAGATTCTATGAATCAAGAAGAACTAGATAAAAAACTAAAAAAGCAAGAGATTTTAGTAAAAGATGAGAATGTTTGGACCTTTACGTATGAGGACCATATTAGTTCTATCGTGAAAGAAGCAGAAAAGAAAGGGTCTTTTGATAATTTACCTGGTAAAGGGAAACCTCTAAATCTAGATAAAGATCTTTCGTACAATCCTGAAAAGCAACTGTATAGAACTTTGAAAAATAATCATGTATTACCTAGGTGGATTGAGCTTTCAAAGGAAATTGATGATTTAAAAGAAAAGCTAAAAGAAAATACAAATACTGCAGAAGCAGCGAATTTAATTCGAACTATTAATAAAAAGGTTTTAGAACATAATTTACTTTGTCCACCAAGTGCGCAAAAAACGAGGGTGAAAACGGATTTTTAACGATTTTCAATGAAGCTATCTTTTGCTATATAATTAAGTAAGGCATTTTCAATTCATTATTAAAGGGAGGCAAATACAATGAAGAATACGTATCAACTTCAAATTCCGAAAAAACTAGAGCGATATCGTAGTATTTTAGAAGAAAGTGTGAAACCGTATATTAACGTGTCTGGAACATTAGCAGAAACAACGCTTTTTGAGAGTAAGTTTGGTGGTTATCCGTATTTACCTATAGATCAAGAGCATCCTAAAGATTCAAATGGACAACCTATGATGTTACTTGCTCAGCTAAACTTTGAAGAAATGCCGCATGTGGAATATATGCCTCAGGAGGGAATGTTACAGTTTTTTGTAAGTGCTGATGATGAGCTTTATGGAGCCGATTTTGATCATCCAACAATACAAAAAGACTTTCGCATTATTTATCATTCTACAATTATAAAAGATTTAAATAAGGTAATTACTGATTTTAGTTATTTAAACACTTTAGAATTAGAGGACTTTATTATTCCCGAAGCAGCGAAATTAAAGTTTGAATTAAGTTATCAACCAGTAACATCAAGGGATTATCGATTTGAAAAGATGTTTAGTGAGGAAATTGATTGGGAAGAAATTGTTGATGAAGAAAATAATACAGAATTAGGCGAACTGTATGATGATTTATGTGAAGATCAAGGACATAAAATTGGTGGTTACCCATTTTTTACACAGACAGATCCAAGGGAATGGGAAGAAAAATACCAGCAACATGAGGTATTATTACTACAAATCGACACAGACGATTCATTAAATATTATGTGGGGAGATTCTGGTGTTGCTAATTTCTTTATAAAGAAAGACGATTTATTAAATCTAGATTTTTCCAACGTAATTTACAATTGGGATTGTTATTAAGAGTATATAACTGAAATACTAGCAAGCTAAAAAATCTTCCTGAAGGTGAGGGAGATTTTTTTAAGTTAAAAATAAACGTTATGTTAACTAGAATAAAGAACGGTAAGTACAATAAAAGTCAAGTATAAATGACAGAAATAACAACAAATAATCTAAAGTTATAAAACGTGTGTAAATAGCAATATAAATTTATTAAGTAAAACATAAAATGAATTTAATAATTTATATTTTGTATAGAAATAATTTTTCTGTATAAAAAATTTCTTGTCGATCAAAAATGTTTTTGATTCGTTAAAGCTTAATTAATAATCGTTTAAAATTCACTGTGATGGATTTATAACAAAAAAATGATAAAAACTGTAGAAATTCGTTTAAATAAGATTTTGTGTGAATCTCACTAAAAATCTCCGTTTCATCTCATTAAGTATAGTTTACTTGGCTTTTGATACCTGATATTGCTTTGTTTCTATAACTGCCTATAATATATATTATGTTAACTTACTAAAAATAATGAACTTATTAAATGTTCGTTTTAGTGATTAGCCTCCCCTTGTTCTTTTTAATCATTTTGTGTGATGGATTGTTTAGTTGTTTGTTTTTTTGTTGTTTTAAAAGTTGTTGATGAAAAATGTCTCCAGATATAAATTATATTTAGACAATAAAAAATGCAATTCGTTTTAAATGAACGCATTAAACGAATTGCATTGATATGATGACGAATAAGTTTTTAAAATTAGTTTGCTACAGCAATTGCTTCGATTTCAATAAATAAGTTATCGTTAATTAACTTATTAACTTCTACAGCCGAACTTGCTGGAGGATTTTTAGTGTCAATGTATTGGTCTCGTATATTTCTAACAATGGCCATTTGAGAAATATCTGTTAAGAAAAATGTTAATTTTACTACATCATTAAATTGTAATTCCGAAGTTTCTAATGCACTTTTGATGTTTTCGAATACTTGTCGCGTTTGTATAGCTAAATCTCCAATGCCAACTATTTGACCATCAGTGTTAATTGCTACTTGTCCAGATATGTAAATTGTTCGTTTAGCGTTACTAACTTCGACTACATGTGAGTATCCAAAAGTTGGTGGCATCGTTTCTGGATTGATAAATTTCTTTTGCAAGATTCTTCTCTCCTCCTATATCGTATTTTCTATATATTCTTATTGATTATCTGTTTGTAAATGATCAATTTTGTTATATTCATGTATTTTCCATTGTTCTTGATCATAATAGATGCTACTTATACAGGCAGTAAAAAGTTTTGTTTTTCCTGATCCAATTTCATTATTTGATATTAAAGCTAGAATTGTATTTATGACGGCACTATGAGTAACTAAAATAACATTACTATTTGCATGTTTTTTCAAAATTATATTTAAACCGGTTATAATTCTTGTTTTTAGTAGTTCTCTCGGTTCTTGATTTGTATAATTACGATTTGGAAACATTTTCACCCGGTCTTCTGTCGTTAATTCTTAAGCCATACCATAATCACGTTCTATAAATTTTCCATTTCAATGATTTCAACTGGTTTTAACATGTACTGATTTATGATTTCAGCTGTTTGTTTTGCTCTTGATAAAGGACTAGAAATAATTACATCCCATCGGTTTTCACGCAAATACAAACCGCATTTTTCGGCTTGTTGCTTACCGTTTTTATTTAGATCAATGTTATCACGGCCTTGAAGCTTTCCAATAGCATTCCATTCAGTTTCACCATGTCTAATTAAGCATACAACAGTCATATACATACCCTCCTGTTACTTATATGAAGGTCAAATTTAATAAATTATATATGTCTGGTTCTTATGAGAACTGATTCTAATTACACCTTGTTTTATTAATTCTTCAGTTACTTTTGTATAGAAAAAGTGATACCACCAGATAAAGAACTCTTCATAAGTTATTTCTTTTGAGTATCTGCTACTTACAAAGTATTCTTTTAAAGGTTTATCGTTTTCTTTAAATAATAAGACTAAATCTTTACTGATTGTGTTCGCAATTTCGTTAAGTATAGATAAGTCTGTTGATCTAAATACAGGGATAACAGGTTGTGAATTTTGATATAAGCCTAATTTTTCGTAAACTATATTTAAATGAAAATCTATTTGTCTATCTGCCGCTACGAAACCTTTTACTATTGACCATGTTTTAAAATAATCTTCTGATATGTCATACCTCCTCTTCCAACTCCCTATAGCACGCCTTGGAACGTTATTGTCTGTTAAAACCATACGAATATACCTAGCAGACACATTGGCAAGCGTAGCTATTTCTGAGGTACTCTTCCCTTCTGTATATAGCTGAGTTATTTCAGATTTTGATAGTTTACATTTTGATTTCTTTTTTCTCTCTATTTGCACTTACATCCTCTCCTTCCTTTTAATAATTAGAGACGTATTTTCTTCTATAAAATATAACAAAACGTATGTTCTTTGTTGTTTATAAGAAATTATTTACCAAATTAAAACAATTTACATTTACTTTATATTCGTTTTAACTGCTGCATGATTTGTTTTTTGTATATAAGAATAATGAATTCGACAAATTTATGAAAGGTAAATTAATTTCGTTTAAACTACAAATAGCTACAATAACAACATACGTATATTGTTAAACGTAAAAAGGAGAACGAATGAAAAAGAAATATATGAATCAAATTCATACTGATGTAAGTTTTAAACCGAAAGATATTATCGGTTTAATGACTGATTACTTTAAAATGAAATCAAAACTGCGTCCTTTAAAGAATTTACCTATTGTTTTATCGGATAAAAATAATGAGTCTTTAGAGAGTGTGACATGGTTTGGGCACTCTGCTTCCCTTGTGAAAATAGAAGGTAAAACATTGTTATTAGACCCAATGTTTGGAGATGCCTCTTCCCCATTTCCTCTGTTTAATAGTAAACGTTATAGTGGTGCTTTTTCTTTAGAGCGTGAAAATCTTCAAGAAATTGATGCGATTATCATTTCTCATAATCACTATGATCATTTGAATTACAAGAGTATTATGCAGTTGAAAGATTGTGCAAAGCATTTTTATGTTCCAACTGGAGTTGCGCAATATTTAATGAAATGGGGCGTTTCACCTAGTAAAATTAGTGAGCATAATTGGTGGGACGAAATTACGTTTGATAATTTAAAATTAGTTTGCGCACCTGCAAGGCATTTCTCAGGAAGAAGTATGACAGATAGAGACTGTTCTTTATGGTGTTCATGGCTTATTCTTGGGCAAGAGACTAAAGTTTTCTTTAGTGGTGATAGCGGATATGCTCCCCACTTTAAGGAAATTGGTGATAAATACGGTCCATTCGATCTTACATTGATGGAATGCGGACAATATGATCCGAGGTGGTCTGTTATTCATATGTTGCCTGAAGAAACGGTACAAGCACATATTGACGTGAAAGGAGAACTCCTTCTTCCAATTCATTGGGGTGCTTTTACATTAGCATTACATGAATGGAGTGACCCGATAGAACGTGTTACAAAAGAAGCCAAGCGTTTAGAAGTTAAAATTACAACGCCTCAAATTGGCGAATCTATTACGTTAAAATCTACAGACTATCCTAGGTATGCTTGGTGGCGAAAAATCTAATTATAATAAAAAGCAAATCTGTCTTATATAGAAGATTCGCTTTTTTTCTTATTAATTATAATGTATTTTTTACAAACTGATTAAATTTGTCTATTTCTTCAACGAATGGATTATGATTACTTTCTTCAAATTTAGTTAATACTGCGTTCGGGATCAAATTTTCTATTTCACGAGAAAATATGTAGGGACATTGTGCATCATGCTTACCACAGTATATAAAACTTGGAACTTTTATGAATTTAAGTTTCTGACGAACATCATAATCTTTATATTCAACTTGTCTAAAATAATTTAACCGATTGCCAACTGTCTTTCCGCTATTCGGCAATTTTAATGCCTCTTCAAGCTTTTCTTCAGAATAAAAAGACATAAGTGCCCACTCTCTACTTAATACTTTTCTTTCTTCTTGTAATGTACTATCATCATTTAATGCATTCATAATTGATACGATTCTATTAAAATTTTCATTTTTACTACAGTATATACTATCTTTGTGAGATGCATATTCCATACTCGCTGCTGCGCCACCAACAATTATTTTCGTTAAACTTTCTTGTGCTTCAGTCGCATATACAAGAGCTAACATCCCTCCTGTCGAATGACCAGCAAACCCCCACTTATTAATATATAAAGCTTCCCGAATCGCTTCTAAATCTTTAACCGTTTCCATCATACTATATTCGGAATCGGTATTTGCTAAATCTGAATTGCCACAACCCTTTAAATTAACTAAATATACGCTATAAAAATTAGTGAACGGGTTTGCAAAAATATTTCCATTATCGTTATACTCGCTATACATATGTGTAACGCATAAAGGCGGACCTTCTCCCTTCACAAAATACTCAAAATTGCCTCTAGTAGTTTTGATAATATTTGTTTTCCACATATTGAATCTCCTGTCTAAAATTTTTATTTCTATTCGCTTTTTAGAAGTGAATTCATAAATAAAAATATTACTTTACTATATTTGCTTTCCCGCTATCTAAAATTCTATTTGCTGGTACACTGGACATTTCAATTACTGTATTCATACTCTTATCAGTTAGTTCAATAAGCTCCTTTTCATGATTGATTTTCTGCAAATCCCACACCATTCCCCTGAACTCGTTATGCTGTCCACTTACTCTTAATATATTTTTCGTTTTACTTGATGGCTGTATTTGTAGATTTGTAAATTGGTTACCACTAATTTCATTTGGCGTAGTTACTTGACAATCTATATAAATCATATTTACACAGTCTTCTAAAGAAAAGTTCATAAAACGATTGGCATTTATCCAAGCTTGTCCGCTGCTCGGTTTTTTCGCTACTAATTTCAGCCCCGTTTCCATTCCCACAACTTTAACGTTTTCAAAGTTAACAAACGAAATTTCATTTTCTTTTCCAGCGGAGTATAAAGAAATTCCGGTACCTTTATTTGTTTCTGTCCAATTAATAATATTTATATCTTTTATTTGTGTCTTGTGCCACGTGTTATAATACTTATTTTTTCCATCTAAATATATAACTTCAGAATTAAATGTAGGATCGTCTATAGCTATATAGGCTCCTTCGATAGAAGCATTTTTTTCTAATTCTAGAACTCTAAAATTACCTTCGACAACAAATTGTGTTCCATACCCAAATGATAACTTTACACCTTGTTTCACTATAATTGTTGAGGTGATTTTGTACTTCTTATCATCTAGCAATACTGTTTTAATTTTACTAGATTCTGCTTTATTAATAGCAGATTGTATTTTGATTGAATCATTTTTACCTTTAAAGTCTTCTACATACACTTTATCATTTTTAGCCACACTATCTTTTTTGTTGTATTGATAAAAAGCAAAAGTAATTAAAACTACAGCTATGAGTAAAATAATTATTTTCTTCATTACACTCATCTCCATTTGAATTTTCTCCTGAGCTACTCTTCGAATCATTTGAGTTATAATTATTTTGCTGTGTATGATAGATTACAATTTCTGCTTTTTATAATTGAACTATATTATCTATAGAACTATCCTGCTTAGCCAATTCTTCATTCCTAGAATCTATTAATTTATGATTAGATAAAACAAAATTGTGCTCTAATATTAATTCGTTGTGGAGTACTTCATATAAAAAATTTGGTATCATCTCTCCTACGCCGTAATTATAGTCGCTTAGAATCCAAGAAATCTCTTTCCAATCTAAAATTCCTTCTGATACTTTTTTTGGAGTTTGATATGTAAATTCATTCATTAGCTCTATTAGATAAAGATACATACCGCCAGAATATGAAGAGTCTTCCCACTTAATAATGCCTTTAAATTGAATCTGGTCATGCGTAACTTCTATATTAGTCTCTTCTTTTATTTCACGAATTGCATTTTCTAAAGGTGTTTCTCCCTTTTCTATCTTTCCCCCTACCCCATTCCACAATCCTTTTACAGGGTCATATTCTCTATTTAACATAAGTATCTCTTCATTTCTCTTTATAAAACATAGAGTGTGCTTGTACATAAAGTAAATCCTTCCTTTGTTATGAATAAGTTCTTACTGGAGATATAAGATGTACTGCTGCAGATTGTGTCCCTGCTTCAATTAATATCGGTCTCATAGAACCGCTGAAGCTTAAAGTAACCGTTTCTTCTTTTATTGCCTTTAAAGCATCTAACATAAATCGTCCATCGAAAGATATATTTAATTGTTTTTCACCTTGAATCGCATCTACTTGTTGTGTCTCATATATTTTTCCAATCTGAGAAGCGTTAGAAGAAACTTTAATTGTAGATTCGTTTACAATTTCTAAGTTAACATTGTTATTTGCCCATTCACTTGCTAATAAGCTTGATCGATCTACACCTTGTAAAATCCTTTTTCTATCTATGTTAATGACTGTTTGAAAGTCATTTGGAATTAAACTAGATATATTAGGATATTTCCCTTCAATTAGTCTTGAATATAATGTAGTTGTACCGAATGTAAAAATAATGTGACTTTCTGAAAGATAGATGTATACGAATTCTGAATTACTACTCATTAATTTTAGCAGTTCGCTAATAGTTGCACTTGGTACGATACAACTTGCTTTCGTATCTGTAGCAATTATCATTTCGCGTATAGCAAGTCTATGTGAATCAGTTGCTACGCAGATTAATTTATTATGATCTAACTCTAAATGAACACCGGTAAGAACAGGTCTAGATTCATTTTTAGCTACCGCAAAGACAGTTTGTTTAAACACTTCAATCAATTGTTCTGTTTCTATTTGTACTTTTGCATGATCGTTTATAAGTGGTACATTCGGAAACTCGTATGTTGGAAGTCCATTTAAGTTTAATGTGATTTCTTCTGACTGTATCGTAATGATTTGCTCATCCTTACTTTATATTGTTACATCACTTGGCATTTTCTTTATAATTTCAATAAAATATTTAGCAGGTACTACTATAGTTCCTGCTTTTAAATATCTCTTTATGACTAAATAAAAAAGAACGTATTTTGAAAGCAACTATTCAACGTACGCTCTTTATACTTTGATAAATTCATTTTTGGATTCTATATAATTTCTAACCTTTTTTCTAAATAGTATCGATTGTGCCCTTTAGGGTGATCTTCACTTACTCCAATTACTTTATATCCATGTTTTTTATAAAACACAGGTGCCTGAAAGCTAAAAGTATCTAAATTGATTAGCCTACACTCTTGTTCAATTGCAAATTCTTCAATAAGTTTTAATAACTTGGTTCCGTAGCCTTCGTGTCTATATTCTTCAGAAACCCAAAGGAAATCGACATGTACGTGGTGCCAAAATGTAATTGCAGTTATTCCGCCTACAATTTCTTCCTCTTGATTTCTCACTATAAAACTAATTTTTTCTGAAGGCTTTTTCTCTTCATCCGAAATATGTTTTTGGTTATATTCAATTACTTTTTCTCTTATGTAATCACTATCTTCCTGGATCCATTGTTTTACTATTTTCATTTTAATTATCACGCTCCTTTTAAAGTATCTATTCAATTTAATAATCGTAATATCCTGTCTAACTTAATAGACGTAGAGCACTATTTCATTTCACTAATATAAAGAAAAGCCATACTACATTTTATCTGTATTACGGCTTTTTACGGCGCTTGATTCTTTTTAATCCAAGTTTCAACATATTAGCACAATAATTCAATTGTATTACTGCGGACAAGAATGAACATTCCTAAACCAATTAGAACGATTGGAACGATAATATGACAATTTCTCTCAAGTACTTTAGCTAAAATAGGAGCTCTTATCAATTTGTAGCTAATAAAACACCATATTGCTATCATGCAATAAAAGATTACTAATGTAACAATATTGGCATTAAGATTTTGACTAGCAAATATTGGTATATAAATCGAAATATTATCAGCTCCATTAGCTAATGTAATTGAAGCTACTTTAAATATTGAACTAGAAGCGTTATCAATGACTTCGTTACTTCTATAAGAACGAAGTGACAATAGTCCTTTCACTCCTATATAAATGGGCACGAATCCTAATAATCCGATCCACGAAACAGGAATGAAAAAAGCGCTTAAAGAACCGATGATACTTAGAAAAATAATGAAACTAAACCCAAAATATTGTCCAGTAACAATATAAAGTTCTTTCATTTTAGTTTTTCCTCGGACAGTTCTACCTTCTTTCTTAATTACTCCTGTCCTTATTTGTGAAAATAAAACAAGAAGTATAAAAATGTCATCAATATTTGTTGAAGTGAATGCGATAAAAGAAGAAATTATAGTTGTAACCAATATAAGCCAACTACCTTTATAATAAAATAATGGTGTACAAATGAATTGCATATCTAATAACAAAGGTGGTTAATGTAGGTTTATAACATGATTTCAGTGCCTTTATAAAACAATATGAATATTTTACTAATCTGCTACTTAGTTGCTAAAGAAATAAATTACTTTACTACCTTTCAAATCATTTTCACTTATTTTGTAATATAAAAAGAGCCCTATACAAGGACTCTTTTTAAACTTAAGCTACTTTCCGATATAAATGTCGTGTTTCTTTTTTGTTTTCTGCTTTTGGTGGACGAATTAATATCGAAATAATGAAGGAAATAACACTTAAAACACCGATTATAATAAAGGTCGGTTGAAATCCACCCAGTAACGCTCCAATGAACGCTCCTGCAAGTGCACCGAACCCGAAACCTTGATATACAATCCCATAATTTGTACTATGGTTTTTTAATCCGAAGAAATCTCCAACAATTGCTGGGAAGATTGTGATATTACCACCAAAGCAAAAGGCAACGCTTGCTACACAAGCGAAATAAATGCCGTAATTTAGTGGAATGAAACTTAAAGTAAAGACTGACAATCCAATAATAATAAATGTTGCAGAGACAATTTTCATTCGACCAATTTTATCTGATAATGTTCCAAGAACAATTCTACCTACCGTATTAAAAATTGCAATCATTGCAACGGCATTAGCTGCAGTTGCTGCGCTAAGTCCAACGAGCTGCACTCCGATATCTTTTACCATACCGATTAAATATAGGCCACCCATACACGATGTGAATAGCATAAAAAACAAAAGATATACTTGTTTCGTTTGCATCATTTCACGAGGCGTATAATCATTGTGTAAAGTCTCAGTTACGGTGTTACTTACTATTGCTTCACGTAAGAAGAAAGATCCAGTTAATACTAAAAGTAAAACGATAATCCCCCAATATAAAAATGCTTGTGATACACCAAGACTATCGATGAGACTTCCGTTTATATATCTAAAGATTAAGCTGCCCATTCCATATGCAGAAACAGATATACCAGAAATAAGTCCTTTTCGATTTGGAAACCATTTAATTAAATTAGATAATGATGTAATATAAGCAGTTCCATCAGCATAACCAACTACTACACCAGCTAATAAATATAGTAATGGTAAGGAAGAAACTTGTGAACTAAGTATTAAACCGAGTCCCAGCACAATCCCTGCAGTAGCGATGAGTTTTCGAAGTCCTAATTTTTGCTGCAACTTTCCTGCAAATAAGGTTGAAAATGATAAAGAAAAGCTTGTTATGGAGAAAGTTATTGCAACTGCATTGAGATTCCATCCAAACTTACTTACAAGGGGCTGATTAAATAAACTCCATGTATAAATTGTCCCAAGACCAATTTGAACAACGATTGTACCTAGAACAATTAGTAACGGATTTATAGAGGTTTGTTTCATACTAACTGTCCCCTTCTTTTATCATGACATGAATTTTCACAGTTAGTATAACCATCATAAGAAGCAAGATACTGCATGAAAAATGGAAATTGAATTCATGTACACAAAAAGACACTCCATAATGAAGTGTCTTTCTGCAGGTTATATTAGATTTACTTAAAGAAAGCTTTGTTAAGATAAGACATTTTCAAATGCTTATGTATATAGAGTACCAAAAGATTTCAATCATGTGATGGGACTTAAGATGTATTTTTCATTCATCATATAGTCGGATGAACGAAAAATTAATATTCAATTTCATCAAAATCTTTCGGCTGCGGTACCGTTTGCATGTTAGCTGCATCTTTCGGATCGCTATAAATTGCATTTTGTTCTGTATTTACATCTCTAATGTTTTGCTTTTTGTTTTTGTTCATTTTATCTTTCACTTTCTCTCACTCCTTTTCATTTTCACTATAGGAGTAATTATGCCCCATTACCGTTACGAAATGTATCTGCGACTAAATTGCTGAATTCACGTAAATAATATAAATAATTATCACCGCCGTAGTTATATCTTTTATTATACATTTTCGCAACAACTACATTAAATTCAGGTATTACTAATATAGTCGGACCGGTAATTCCTAATATTTGAAACGATCCTTTTGGAACTCATTCACCAAGCTCACTTAAAAGCGCAGGTTCATTTTGAACGAACCAAAATAACCCGTTTTGTGGTAGTTCATTGTTTGTAAATGTTGGACTCTGTAAACTTGTCGCAATTTCTATTACTTCTTTTGGAACAATTTGTTTCCCGTTTAATACACCTTGATTTAAATGAAGATTCCCCCAATAAGCAAATTCTCTAGCTGAAACAAACAGATTTTTTTCCGTACCGTCATCTACTGTACCAATTGTGCTAATTGCATCTTCATTTGGATCATTAACAACTTCAACTAAATTTTCATCTTGCTGAATTCTCCAACCTGTTTCTTGGAAATTAGCTAGATCAAATACACGCTCCTTTAACAATTCGGGAAAACTTTTGTTATATAGCTGATAAATCCGATGTGTCATCATCCTTACATTAATATCTCTATACGCCCAAGCTTGTCCCGGTTCAAATTCACGAAAAATTGTCCCGTCATTCGTTTCTTCTAATCCGTGCGAATGTGTTACTAAATGTCTTATCGTTGTTTTACCAAGCAATGCAGGATCAAAGTCTCTAAAATATTTTATCGCTGCATCATCAATAGCGTTTATTTTCCCTTCGTAAAGCGCATATGCTACCATTAAACTTAAATAACTTTTTCTCGCAGAAGCAACGTTGAATTGTGATGAAACTGTTACTTTCTTGCTTGTAGATACATTTGAATGATGGCCACTATAATGCTCTAGTACGATTTTGTTATCTTTTATGATGCACAGTGCTGTTGCAGAACTATGATTTTCTTTTTTTATATTTTCTACCCAAGAAATTAACTTATCGTGTGTATACAAATACATCCTCCTTAACACGAATAAAAAATTACAGCATGAAAGAAAAATATAAAATAATATTTACACCTTTCTTTCATGCGAAATATGATTGATTTTCTATACTTAAATGATCCACCAATTCCAGCAGTTAAAACAACCGAAACAACCGAAACAACCAGCGCATCCTACACAACGACCACCGCAACCTCCGCATCTTCCGCCGCCACATCCACCACAGCGACCACCACAACCTCCGCATCCGCCACAACGACGTGCATCGTCTTGAATGTAATAGTATGGATATTGATTTTGTTGTAGTTGATCCCAATACACAACATTACCAGATTGATAATCATTAAGATTTAATGATTGTAGTTCTTGTTGAAATTGATTCATTCCGAAACCCTCCATTTATAAAAATAAATTCCGTCCCAATGTTAAAGTTCGTATACTTTTGCAAACAAGGTAGAAACAAGACTATAGACTAAATGCGTACATCAACAAAATATGAACTTACACTAGGTGATGTACCTTGTTTTTTAGCCTATTTTCTTAATCCCTTTTCGGTAGACGAATTTATTATTAATAGAGGTATTTAAAAATTACTAATCCAACAGTTTAGTAGTTCATCGCTTAATTTTCTTTCTAGCAACTCTTTAACCGAAGGAGCTGGCATGATCTTATAAGTATTTAAAGCTTCTTGATTAAAATCTATCCAGTGAAACGCTAAATGAGATTCTTTAGATTTTGGTATGAAATCATTATGTAACTCTTGTGAATCTATTTCAAAAATGTGATTAATTTCATGATGAAGAACTTCTCGGTCTTCCCATTTGTTTTCTATGACTCCTAAAAATTGTTTTATACTACAGTTAACTCCGAGTTCTTCTCGCAATTCTCTTATTAATGCATTCTCAGCCGATTCGCCAACTTCAACGTGACCACCTGGTAAAAAATAATGATGGCCAATATATTCAGCTACTAATAATTTTTTATCCTTTATCAATACAGCTCGTACAATATGATGAAATTTATTTTTCAATTGCTATCCCTCCCAGCCATTTACTTTATAATTGATTAACAAATAAACGATAAACTTGCTCCCCATCATAATCATGTCCCAATGGTTGAAAACCGTAACGTTCATATAATTTCTTTGCAGAGACATTATCTTTATGTACCGTTAACCTTATTTCTCTACACGCCTTATATGTATTTTTTATTAAATAGATGCTTTTCTGTAATGCTGCTTTTCCATACCCATTGCCTTGCTGCTTTTGATCGATAATAAAGCCGTTTATCCAATACATATCAGTTGTCTTTTTTATAACAGCGTGCATAACAAAACCAACCATTAGCTCGCCGTCGTATATCGCAAATGGTATGTATTCTACATTGTCACCATCTGGTTTTATATACACTTTAGCAAGTGAAACTGCTACAGTTGGTACAAATTTTCTTTGCTCTTCTTTAACTTGTAATTTTAATGCATCTTCCCAATTTGCTCTCGTAACAATCTTTAACTGGATATTCAATATTTTAGGCTCCTTTATAAATAAGTTGTATTTTTATATTCAACAGAGTGACATATTCTCCCTTTTCCAACAACAACCTACAACATGATCTTATTAAATTTTTCTTTATTTAATTGTAAACCTATATTGCTTCACGAAATATTAAAAAGGAACTAGCATAGTGCTAATTCCTTTTACTAAAAAGAATACCCTGTTATTTATCGTATCCTTTTTGAGCTTCATCATTTATTAGGTTTTCTATTTTCTTATCATCAGGTACTGGTTTCCACCAATTACCTGTAATAAATAGCATAGTTAATAAATTATAACTATCACTAAAGTAACTTTCTTTCTTATTCTTCATCCAATCCCAACCGCTATTTACCCACTTTTGATTATTGCTACTCGTTATACTTGCAGCAATAAATGGTGAAACAAATACAGCAGTTGAATAACTACCAATATTGGATCCGTTTAATTGATAACCATCCACAATTTTAGAAGGATTTCCATTCGTCTTATTTTGAATCCATGAAGAGACTTTGTCAGAGATAACTTTACTTCTTTTCTCTCCATACATCGCATAGTCCATTACAATCCTTAATGGTACCCGGCTAGCATTGTAATAATATGCATTTGTATACTGTGACTCATCTAAGAAATCTTTAGGTGCTGGTTGTAGTGGGTTTTTCACAACAAAATCTGAAATAAGCCCTGTATTTGGAGAGTACTTATTACTAAATTGCGTATAAACATCGTACAAATTATTAATAACAGTAAGCCAAGTTTTATCACCTGTAAATTCATAAAATGCTCTAAGGTGTGACATCATCCAATCAGATGGTCTTGTATCAAGTGAACTTTTAGAAGCCCAATCTCCTAAATTTAGTCGGTTATTATTTGTAACATTACTAGCTTTAATACCTTTTGTAATCATGTCTTGTGCTTCTTTCAAATAATTAACCGATCCATTTGACCCCCACTGCTTATGAGCAAGAAGAAGGGAATACGCAATATCTAAATCCCCATCAGTAGCAGAATCAAAATGACCTTGTGCTTTTTTACTATCTGCGACAACCCATCCCATTAAATTAGGATTTTGAGAGCTTTTAAAAGTTCTTGCTGTTTTAAATAAACCGTCATAGATTTTTTGAGCATTCGAATCATAACCAGCCATTAATACTGTAATTATCATCCCATACCCTTGACCTTCTGAAGTTCCAAGTGGCTTAAACCCATCCGCATCACCCGTAATCTCTCCTTTTACGTAATAACCACCAGGTAAAGAAGATAAATCATTTTTCAAATATTTCTTTTTCCAATTATCGTAGTAACTTCTTACAGAAGCATTTAAACTTTCCTGTGTAACATGATTCGGTTTTATAACACCTGCATAATTAACTTGCTGGGGAAATGGTTTCATTTCCTTTGCAGCAGCTACTTGTTGATTAACTACGTGAATAGAATTTTGTACTGAATTGTCCGTTACAATTGCTGCGAAACTAGAATTAGAAAAACTAGCTAATCCGATTCCTATAATAGAAATACATGTGAAAACTTTCCTTTTTCCATTCATTATGTTTTCATCTCCTTTTAAAATACTTACTACCCAAAATGTAACATACAATATTTAACTAAAATACAAAATATTATATTTATCAACAAAAGAAAGAAATTATAATAAAAAGTATAATAAAATGGTTATGGAATGAGTTTATATTGATTTATTATTTACTAGAGTTGTATATTTTTCTTTTTTTGATAGTGATACATGTGCAATTAAAACTCCAAGTATAGTAATTCCCCCGCCAATTATCGAAACAAAAGTCGGTAATTCACCTAACCATAACCAAGCAATAAAACATGCAGTTACTGGCGTTAAATATAGAGAACTTGTTGCCTCAGCAGCACCAGCATGAGATATGATATAGGCCAATGTGACATATGGGAGTACTGTTGGAAATAAGCCTAAATATAAAACACTCACATTCACTTCAAGAGGAGCTGCTAGTATTTCTTGATACATTCCCGGTAAGAAAATAAACATACATACAGTACTAGATAAAATTGTATATATGGTAAATGGTAAAAAGCCGTACTTTTTTAAGTAAGAAATTTGGAAAACAAAATATAGGCTTTCTGAAATCGCTGCTAATAATATAAATAATCCCCCACTATTCAATTGAATAGCATCTCCTTGACTAAATGATATGAGAGCAATTCCTATAAAACTAATTACACCACCGATCCAACCATTTAATTTCATTTTTTCGTTCAAAAAAACAGAAGCAAGAATTGCCGTTACTATAGGTGTGACGGAAACAATTAAACTTGCAGAACCAGCATTTACTGTTTTTTCGCCATAGTTTAATGCTATGTGATAAAAAGTGAATCCTAACGCACCGAACATAAAAATTGCTGGGATATCCTTTAAATCCGGTAGCCGTAACTTGTAAATAAAAGAAAACAACAGAAGTATAAATGAAGCGATTAATAAACGTAGTAAAGTAAGATGCTCAGGTGTATAAGATTCAAGCCCCATACGAATTGCCGGAAAGGCAGTCCCCCATATTAAAATCGTAAAAGCATGAGCACAAATAATCGAAAAATCCCGTTTTTTATAATTCATGTTTTTCTCCCCCTTCAAACCAACCACTTTATAATTACCAATTATTTCTTTTCATCATATTTAATAGTTGATACAATGTCTTCAACCAGTTACTTATCGTAAAAACCAACCACTTGGCATTTTTAAAGTGAACGAGGGAGTTTTTTTATGGCAACGAATAAAAAACTGCCTAAATATCGGCAGATAGTAGATTATATGAAAGAAAAAATTGAATACGGTGAATGGCCTATTGGAAGTAAGATTCCTAGTCAACGTCAGTTAGCCAAATTATTTCATGTAAATCGAAGTACTGTAATAACTGCGCTAGATGAACTAATGGCAGATGGCTTAATTCAAGGACAAATCGGAGCAGGAACAATTGTAACGAATAATACATGGTCATTATTAGCGACGAATCCCCCGCCTGATTGGAGTGAATATGTAAAGGCTGGTATTCATAAGCCTAGCAAGTTAATGGTGCGAGAAATAAATGAAGCAGAAGCAAATAAAACACTTATCCACCTTAGTAAAGGTGAACTTGCTCCTGAACTTTTTCCGCTAAAAACGATGCAGTCCATTATGAAAAGCGTAAGTGACGAATTAGATTATTTTGGATACGAAGAACAAAAAGGGTTTTATCCGTTACGTGAAGCAATAAGTAAATACGTAAAATCATTTGGAATCCATACGTCACCGAGTTCTATATTAATCGTCTCTGGTGCATTACAAGCATTGCAATTAATATCAATTGGTCTTTTGCATCGAGAATCCACTGTTTTACTTGAACAACCTTCTTACTTATATTCACTTCATGTATTTCAATCAGCAAATATAAATTTATCTGGTATAGCTATGGATCATCACGGTGTTTTACCTAACGAATTATTAAAACGCATTAAATATAGTCAAAAGAAAAACATTTTATATTCTATCCCTAGTTTTCAAAACCCAACAGGGATATTAATGTCTAAAGAGCGAAGAAAAGAAATAATAAAAATATGTGAAAAGGACCAGCTACCTATTATTGAAGATGATATTTACCGCGAGTTATGGATTGATGAACCACCTCCAGCTCCTTTAAAGTCGATGGATAAACATGGACATGTATTATATATTGGGAGCCTATCTAAAACACTTAGCCCAGGACTTAGAATTGGATGGATTATGGGACCTGAACCAGTTATTGATAGATTGTCAGATATAAAAATGCAAACGGACTATGGATCGAGCTCTTTATCTCAAAGAGTCGCTGCTGAATGGATAAAAAAAGGTTTTTATGAAGAACATGTAGCAAATGTAAGAATTCAATTAAAAGAACGAAGACAAATCATGATACAAGCTTTAAATAAGTATTGTGCAGATGTTGCCGCGTGGGATATTCCTACTGGTGGATTTTTTATATGGCTAAAGGTTGTACCTAACATTTCGATGAAGAAATTATTTTCAGAGGCGCTATCAAAAGGAATTCTTTTAAACCCAGGACGTATTTATGAAGAAGAATCAAATCAATACATTCGTTTATCATATGGATATGCTTCTCCAGAGCAAATGACTAACGGGATTAAATTACTGAGTGAATTAATTCGTAAGCTAATGGCATAATAAAAACTCCTCTTTTATCTATAGAGGAGTTTTTGCGTATCTTATTTACCACAATCTCATTTCCTGCCCTAACAAAATAAGTTCCTCATAAGGATCTCCGTCAATATTTAATATTTGAGCAAAAGCAGGTTCTGTTTTCAAACCGTTTTCTTTCAAGCGAATAATTTCTTCCCTTATATGGGGATGCTGCATTAATAGCATATGCTCTACTATCATATGTCTATATGCATTTTGATTACGCACTGGCTTAGGCTGAGCAAATAATTCAAATTCAAAACCTTCAAATTTAAAATTTACCTTTATCGATTCAGTATTTTTCATTTTTTTCTTTTTTATTTTAAACCCTTCATAAGAACCATATAAAGATCTCATTTCTTGTTCAAAAACATCAAAGTTATGTACTTCCATTACTATATCTAAGTCAGATTGAAGAGTATCAATTCTTATAGGGATTGTCCCACAAAGAACGGGACTATACAAAGCTAAATCCTCCATAATATTTAGTTTGTTCAAAACATCATATACCTTTTGTTGCTTGTCATTCCCTGATTGTAAATATGTAATAGATGTAAACATGGAAGTCTCTCCTTCATTTCACGTAATACGTGTCTCACTAAACTCAAGAAAAATTTGTCCGTTTAAACTTGTTCTTGAAGTACCTTTACTTCAATATATTAAAGTGAATAAACAATATGTTTCAACTTTTCTCCTATGCTGCAATACTATAAAAATAAAAAGGGAGGAATTATTATGAGCATTTTCAACATTCTTTTAACCATCCACATATTATTTGGAACGATATGTTTAATCACTGGGATAATAGCGATGGTTGCTCAAAAGAAGAAAGGTAAACATACGGAATGGGGTGAAATATATCACGCATCCTATGTTGTTATCACCGTTACTGCCATTATATTATCCATTATAAACTGGGATAAAATCGCATATTTATTTTATGTAGCAATTTTCTCCTATTCATTTGCGATATATGGATACCTCGCACGAAAAAAACGTTGGGAAAATTGGCTTCACCATCATATTAGAGGTATGTTAGGCTCTTATATTGGTGCTGTTACTGCACTTTTAGTAAATGTCGGTATTCATATTCCCTTAATTAACTTACTGCCACCTATATGGTTTTGGTTTTTACCTACATTAATCGGTATTCCTCTCGTAGTCAGTGTATCAAAAAAATATAAAAAACATAGTTAAAATCCATTACATTTTCGTTACTTTCTGATGATTATTACGAAAAATCATACTCAATGTAATATTTTATTTATAAATTGAAAATCGTATTGCTTTAAGTTAGTCACTTAGAGCTAAATAAAAAGAATCCAATACTTTTATTGGATTCTTTTTCGGATTTCATTTTAATATTGGCTCTATGTATTCGATGATGTTACCATCTGGATGTCGCACTATCATTTTCATGCCTGTGGGTACTTGTATTGGCCCATTAATCATTACACCGTTATAGTTGAATACTAGTTTTTTTACTTTTTGGAGATCATCAATCACGATCGTTGCAGCAACTTGATTCTTAATTGTTTCATTTAATTCTTCAATTAAAAGTAAATTTGTAAATCTAATCACATGTGTTCCGTTCATTTGAAATTCATGTGGTGTTTCTTAATCCAATAGTATTTTGTAAAATTCTAGATGAGTTTGTAAGTCTGAAACATAGAAGCGTGGAACAACAGCTAATATATTCATACTACTTACACTCCTTTTCAACTTAACAAGATTAATTTAATCATATATCAATCGGAAATATTTGTAAAATATTACATTAAGAACAGTATCTTTTAATCAAGACTTTAATAAAGAGTGTAATCGATCCGGGTAATTCGTAAACATCCCGTCAACGCCCCATGAAATTAATTTTTTCATATCTTTTTCATTATCTACAGTAAATGGATGAACTTCTAATCCGTGTTTCTTTATTTTCTTTACATAAGCTGAATCTATATATTTATAGTTCATCCCAAGACCTGTGCAGTATGTTTTATACTTTTTTATCTCTAATTCAGTTAATTGAACTGCCTTTTTGTAAGGTAGTAATTGTACTAGCGGTATATTAACATCTAAACTATGAATTTTTTGCAGACTTTCTTCACTAAATGATTGAATCATAACTTTATCATTTATTTCGTATTGCTTTATAATTTCTAATAGTTTTTCTTCCATACCAGTATATTTATCTGGTGATTTTGTTTCAATATAATAGTTAGCATTACGCCCGAACGTTTCAATAATCTCTTCTAATGTTGGAACTGTTGCATCTTCAAATTCTTTCTTTGCTAAACTTGGATGCTTTTCATTGAAAAAAGAACCTGCATTTAGTTGCTTTATTTCTTCTAATGTATGTTCCTTAACTAGACCTGTACCGTTTGTAGTACGGTTTACTGTTTCATCATGCATAGCTACTAAATGTCCGTCTTTTGTCATTTGAAGATCAATTTCAATATAATCACCTTTTAATTGTTGTCCTAATTTATAAGCTCGTATTGTATGTTCCGGTGCATACGCAGAAGCTCCTCTATGTGCAATGTTTTTTAAATGATTTGATTGATTAATAGCTTTCGTGTACTTAAGTTCATCTACTTTATGTAAAACGAAAGTACCTATTAATATAATGGTGCAAATGATTGTAATAATATATATCTTTTTCATAATGATGTATTAACTCCTACATGAAAGCAATTTGGATCGAATAATTTATTCAATTAAATGTCGATTTTCAAATACAGTCATTTGTCCAACAGATTGAAAACCAGCCTTTTTATAAATATTAATCCCATCAGGTGAAGCTTGTAATACGCATTGAGCAATATTTAATTCCTTTGCTTCTTGTAGCAAGTAATGAAACATAGTAGAGCCAAATCCTTTTCCTCTCATTTCTTCTTTCGTTGCTATATCATAAATACCAACACTATCTTTTGTACATACTAATGAACCGACTGATACGACTTCATCTTTATAAATTCCTAAGTATAGTTTCATATTTCCACTATTCCATAAATCGAAAGAAGCAGTTTCATTGTAGAATGTTTGAACATGTATACCTTCCTCTGATGTACCAAATAGACTAGCTAACGCTTCTCCAAAATTTTTAATTTGTCCTGGTGAAAAGGCTTTTTGTATCTTAAAATCTTTTGGTATATTTATTGTTGGATGTATTGTTTTTAAGTTTGCTACCATCGCAATATTTTGTTCTGCTTCTTGTAAGCCAAGTTTTATTAATTCGCTTTTTATAGTCTGTTTTTGCCTATCGTCCCAAAACCAAACACTCATTGGAAATTTCTTTTGATTATAGTTGTTTACCTCTTTATATAATGGCTCAATGCCTTCCGTTAAATTATTGTTTAGCAAAGTAATGATATTGAATGTATCTGCCGGTAAACCACAGTCAACAGCAATGTAATCTTTCATTTCTTTTACATTCATTCCATGTACTTGCCGCGCAATATATGAGGTTTTATATGAAAAATTATCTAATAATAACCGTTTATAATTCATTCATTTTGCTCCTTTCATAAAAATTAACATTCGAATCCTTCAATATTAAATATAACATATAAGAAATGAACCTATTCCTATTAAAATATCTCTATAAATCACTCTTTACGCTCTAAAAGAATTAAAATGATATAACGTTGTCGGAATGAAAAAAGTGGTATATAATAAATATTAACATTACTAGTAATTATTTTAGGTATTCCTAGAATAAAGGAGCGATACATATGAAAATTACTATTTATTTCGGAAGTCATGAAGATCAAGATGTTCGTACTATGGACTGTCATTTAGATGTAGAAGATACAGAAGAGAGTGTTTCGGTATCATAATATAAATAGTCGGGATAAACCCTCTTCTCGACAGCATTTAAGGCACCTTTTACAGGTGTCTTTTTTGTTGTTTTTTTCGTCAAAACCCTTTACTTTAGAGCGTTTTAATAGTAAAATATAAATATACGAACAAACGTTCTTTTTATTTAATTGTACATGAAGGGATGATTTTTACAATGGCTCAAGCAAAGCGCAGAGGAAGAAAAAAGCAAACACCTATTATTTCAAATACAGGCTTTATCGGCTCTGTCTTTATTGATACATTGGAGTTACAAAAGAAATCCTATTATTTCGCTCGTAAAAAACTTCAAATTGTTCATCACGTACTAGATGGTCTCTCTGGGGCAACAAGTTCTCTATTTAAAGAACATAACATTTCAGCATACATGTCATGTGTGTATTTACATAAACAAAAGAAAATAGGCTTTGTTCTTTCAACAAAACCATTTGAACAAAGTGACGGTGTTGCTTATTTTGTAAATTATTTAATCGAAAAGAATTTTTACGGTAACGAAGAAGTGGAATATCAAGAAGTATTTAATACAGGTTTTATCGGTGTTGTATTCGCTGATTTATGTAGCATAGATCGTTTTAATTTCGAGTTTGAAATGGGTATGTTAACGAAATTAATGAAAGATATGATTATTCCGGTTAAAGAACTCTTTTTACGCCACAATGTACCGGCCTACATCTCCACTTCTCATTTAGAAGAACAAAATAAATTAGGTTTCGTTCTATCTGTAAAACCATATGATGAACGTGCAGAAGCAGATTTATATTTTGAGGCGTATTTAAAAGAACGCGGGTTATTTATTGGTGATGAAGAAGATGATATCGATAAGATTGTTATTAGAAAAACAGCTGAACTACGATAGAAAAGCGCAGGATGATAATCCAGCGCTTTTTCCGATATTATTTAATTACGTTCAATACTATACCCTTTTGAATGAATTTCTAAATTCAACTTATTTGAATAAACTTTATTCAAAATAAGAAATACGATGCCTCCTCCAATTGGAATCGTGTAGGCTGGAATATGATTTAATAATAGACCTGATAATACCAGTGCTATCGGCTGCATCATTTTACCTATACTTAATCCAATACTAAGCACTCTACCCCTATATTCATCCGGAATCTCTTTTTGCATAAAATAAATTAAAGGGATATCGATGAATGCTATCGTTAGCCCTACAAAGAACATAATAGCGCAATACATAGTAACAAATATAATATTATTTACCTCAATACTTTTGAATAAAACGGGAATACCTGAAACTATCATAAAAATAGCCAACATAAAACTTATTTTTTTCAATAGATAGGAATAAGAATAACGATCAGTTATCTTTTTTACTAATACTGCACCAACTATCATACCTATCGGAAAAGTCCCTTGAATCATACCAAATTGTTTAGAACTAAGATTGAGAACTGTATTAATAATGTATGGCAATGGAACAGTTACAGAAAAACCTAAGAAGAAATTAAGGGAAATTAATATATTAAACGTATTCTTTAAACTTTCCCTCTCCATTAAGTAAGAGTATCCCTCTTTTATATCTTTAATAAAATGAATTTCTCTAATAGAATATTCCTCATTTATGTTTTGCTCGAACAATTTAAAGTTAATAAATAATATGGATATACCCGAAAGAATAAATGAAATACCGTTTATAATGATAAATGTTTTCATATCAAAGACTACAAAAACAATCCCCCCTAGCATAGGGCCTAGAATTAAAGATATGGAATCGATAATTTTACTTATAGAATTAATACTCATAAGCCTCTCTTTAGAGACGATATTAGGTTTTGCAGCTTCTAATCCTATTCCAAAAAAGGTTGTAAATACTGTCATAAGAAAGGTTGTAGTATAAATGAAGAATAAGTTTAATCCATAATAGCTGCTTAATATATAAACAGCTATTAATAAACATCCACTTAGTAAATCCATACAAACCACTAGTTTCTTTTTATCAACCTTATCAGCAATGACACCAGCAAATGGATTCATAACGATCATTGGAATCGTACCTAATATGAGCGTAATTGCGAAATTTAATGCGGACCCAGTTATTTGTAAAACATATAATCCTAATGCGAAACTATAAATAGAGCTACCGAATATTGATACTGTTTTTGCAATTGAATATAAAAAAACGTTTCTAAGTTCTTGTTTGCTTTTTTTATTTTCTATATGTAATCGTAAACCGCCCATAACATTCCCCTCGCTTTTCTTTGTATTACATATAGTGTAAAGTCTCGGGTTAACCCAATATCAATATGTACAATTTGAAAAGTTTTAAGGAGAAATAAATAAAAGATGGGGCTAACCCCATCTTTTATCAACTGTGGGTTTTTACGTCTCTCTGCAATGATAGAAATAAAATGATTGCTATAAAAGACTTAGGATTATATATACGAATGCTAATTTTTTATTGAAATATAAAAAGTAATATGGTATCTTCTATTACATTGATTAATTACATATGAGAATCATGTATAACTCCAAGAATATGGCTTGGGGGTCTCTACCAGGAACCAATAACTCCTGACTACAAAATGCGTATTATAGCGTTTGTAGTCAGGAGTTTTTTTTGTTCTAAGGTAAATAATGACGAGAAGGGATTACAAAAAATGAATTTCAAAGTATTTATATTAGCTTTAGCAACAATAGCAGTAGGTCTTGTAGAGCTTATTGTTGGAGGAATATTGCCAGACATCGCTAAAGATTTTAATGTTTCATTAAGTTCCGCTGGTCAATTAATTACAATTTTCGCCTTTACTTATGCAATAGCAGGTCCTGTATTATTAATTTTCACAAATAAAGTGGAAAGAAAAAAATTGTATATTATTTCACTTTACATTTTTCTAATTGGTAATATACTTACGTATTTCAGTCCGAACTTTACTTTTATGATGATAGCAAGAGTTTTAACTGCTATGAGTACAGCTTTAGTTGTAGTACTTTCCCTTACAATTGCAGCAAAGATTGTTAATCCCTCTTACCGAGCAAAAGCATTAGGATTAATTTATATGGGTGTTAGCTCTTCACTTGTTCTAGGAGTACCACTAGGCATATTAATTTCGAACACATTTGGCTGGAGAGTTATCTTTTTATGTATTGCTATTTTATCATTGGGATCTATCATCTTAATTTCAGTATTTTCAGAGAAAATACCTGGAGAGGAAAATCGAATTCCTTTCTCTATTCAATTAAAGGCCGTTTGTAGTCCAAAACTAGGCACTGCTCATCTAGCTACCATGTTTATGTTAGCAGGACACTATACTCTATATGCTTATTTTACTCCTTTTTTAGAAGACAAGTTCCACCTAAGCCCTTATTGGATTAGCATATTTTATTTAGTGTTTGGTATAGCTGCAGTAAGTGGCGGAGCGTTCGGCGGTGTTTTATCAGATAAAATAGGCGCTCCAAAAAGTATTGTGATAGTTATTACTTTATTTGCTCTAATCTTATTTATATTACCGTTTACGGCAGTTTCTATTATCCTATTTATTCCTGTTATGATAGTTTGGGCTGCATTGAGTTGGGGGCTTGCACCACCTCAACAAAGTTATTTAATCCAAACTGCCCCAGATACGTCAGATATACAGCAAAGTTTTAATAATTCAGCCCTACAAATAGGAATTTCACTCGGCTCTGCAGTTGGAGGTATAGCTTTAAAACAAGTACATAATGTCGCCAATATGGCCTGGGTTGGTGGATCTCTAGTTTTATTATCTTTAGGTTTGGCAATCTTTTCTCTTACTAGACATACACCGACAAGAGACTGTCCAGTGAGTGCTAAATATGTAGATTAACATTCTCCTTTTCTTTTAATCGCAAAAAGTATAAATCAACATAAAAAGTTAACCTCATCTTTTTCCGAAAAATGAATATGTATAAATTTCTTCTCCTTGAACAAAGAAATCCTCGTACTTTCCACCTCGTTTCAAATGGTTTGAAGTACTTTCATCTATGGATTGAAACTGTAGATTTTGGATTTCTTTTGTTACTTTTGAAAGTGTAAAATTTGCTCGAAAGTTGTTTGTAATTTGGCTATTTGGGCTGAAATTTTTAAATAAAATAAATAGGCTTAATAAATAACAATCCGTTTTAAAAAGTGGATTTAATTCGTGAAGTAAAAAATTCTCATGCTCAAAACTATAATTGCTCGTACCAGAATGATCAATTACAATATCAACAGACTGATTCTGAATAGGGATGTTCAAAAAATCAGCACAGATAAAGAGAATATTTCTTTTCGGATTTCTACTTGCTAATACATCCTTTAAAAATAAAAGTTTATTAAAATCTCGATCCACTGCAATGTATAGGCAATCTTCTGGCAGTTCTTCATAAATGTTTCTCAAAAAGAACCCAAGTCCCGATCCTATATCCAGTATTAATTTACTATTTAAATTTAAATGTAATAGTTTCTTTTTCGCCCATTGCCCTTCTCTATGCATATTTTCCAAATACGCATTATCAGTTTCATGAATATAATCCGAAATAGTATTTTCATGTGACGATTGCTCATTTGCATTAAATGATTTATCAGCAGTTATTATTCCTGAAGTGATTATATATTCTTCACCACAATTACAAATTAACTTTCCCTCGGTAATTTGATTGTTATTAATAATTCCATCTTGAAGAGTTAGTTTTTGTCTACACTTAGAACAGCTAAGTAAATGTAGTACACTTAAATCTACCCCTATAATTGAATTAGAAGTTTCATTTGTTAATAATAAATCACGTAGCACTTCTTTTAATTTATTCCGTTTCTTCTCCAAAAGTTCTATTTCCTGTTCCATCTTGTCATATTTCAGTTTAAATAAAGATTGGTAAAAAGTATCTTTTTCGTAATTCATAGATTTCGCTAAATTTTTATAAAAAAATAGTTCTTTAATTTCATTCAAGCTAAATCCTAGCTCTTTATATTGTAATATAAGCTCTAAATCGGTTTGACAATACTCGTCAAAAAAATAGTGACCTCCCTTTTTTTCAGGAATAATGAGACCAAGATCCATGTAATGTCTTATTGTATCAATACTTATGTTATTTAATTCTCCAAATTTCCCTATTTTCATTGTATCACTACCATTTATATATTTTTTTAAACAGATTTCTATTTTTATATTTAAAAACCCTTTAAACTTTTTAAACAACATTATTTACGTTATGTATGGAATATTTGAATGTTACTTATTTTATAGGTTTATAATCCTTTTATTCAATGAAAAGTTTTTTATTGCTTTTTATGTTTAGAGAAGTAAAAAAAACTAACATCTCTTTCATACGCATGGAATATACAGGGAATTTGCAACTTAATATAGAACATAAAAAGGAGAAGTTTATATTCTAAATAAGGGGACATACATACGGAATGAGGGATTAGAAAATGAAAATTGCAATAGTCTGTTTCGATAACTTTACTGATATAGATGTTTTTTTACCATGGGATTTATTAAATCGTGTACGTTTAGTTGGCGGTATTTCTGATTGGAACGTCCAACTATTAGGAACGGAAAAAACTCATATATCTATGTCTGGCTTACGTATTCCTATGACAGGAAGCATATCTCATATTCCTACTGCTGACGCAGTAATATTTGCAAGCGGTAAAGGTGTACAAGATTTATATAAAAACGAAGAATATATTAATAGCATTCATGTAGATCCCCAAAGACAATTAATAGGATCTATGTGTTCTGGTTCATTACTACTAGGAGCTAAGAAATTGTTAACAGGTAAAAAAGCAACTACATATCCATCCGCAGTAGAACAGCTTAAAGAATTTGATGTGGACGTTATTGAACAAAGTTTCGTGAACGAAGGAAATATCTCGACTGCTGCAGGCTGTTTTGCTGCTCAAGATCTCTCAGCTTGGATTATAAGAACCTTAATCAATGAAAAAATGGTCGATACTGTGCTAGAAACTGTTCAGCCAGTAGGCAAAGGTTTGTATTTTTAATTTCAAATCAAGTAGAGGGATTGGTTACTCCCCAAAACGATAAAATGAGCTTTTTTGATTGATGGCGACGTAATATGCCTCCAATTTTACTTTAATTATTTAATTAAATAAAAAAACCCGCGAATCATTCACGGGTTTTCTGCTTAATAACTAATTGCTATTGTACCTTCACCTGCATGAACCGCAAATGAAATTGGTAATGGGTATAATTTGAAATCCATTTCAGGGAATGCTTGTCTAATATCTGCAATCCATTCTTCAGCTCCATCTTTATCGTTAGCATGGAACATATGAAGTACTTTTGGTAATTCTTTTTCAAGTTCATTTTTAATATATTCTCGACATTTTTGGATTTTACGAACTTTCTTTTCAAGTAAAAGCTCTCCACCTTTTACTTCTAATATTAAGTTAACACTTAATAAACTTCCAAGTAAAAATTGAAGGCCTTTTACACGTCCACTTGCGTAAAGGCCTTTTAAACTTTTCGGGAATACGTGGAAAGGTCTTCTTTTTTCATCTACTAATGTTTTGTGTATATCTTGTAAAGTCATACCATCATTGTATAACGATTTCGCTTTTCTAATTAGTTCATCCATTGGATAACTTGTTGTTTCGCTATCTAATACCGTTAATGGGAAACCTGCCATTTCTGCCGCTAACTTCATGTTTTGATAGGTTCCACTTACTTTTCCGCTAATAGCAACTGCAAATCCCTCTTCATACTCTTCTTTGCATTTCGAAAATAACTCTACCATTTCCCCTATGTTAGGCTGTGATGTAGTGACAGTTTTACCTTCGTTCAAAGCATTATAAACGCGCTCACGCACACCTTCTTCACAATCTTTGTACGACACACCATCGATAATAACTTCAATTGGGATAACAAAATTATCTCCTTCTGTTTTAAAACTCGCAGTTGTACTATCAGTAATCCAAGCAACACGCTTCATGTTGTTCCTCCCTTAATTCAATTCCTCTTTTCTGACTTTTCTATATATTTATGTTACGAAAAGAGAATATCCCTGTAATAGTAACAGGACTTTATTGTTTTGGCTATAGTAGATGAATAGTAAATGTGAATATTTTTTGTCATTTCACGAAAAAAAGAAGAAAATCGAAGTATTTGCCCAATTTTCTTCTTATCCTATATTATTTAAAGGTTTCATTATCTAAAATTACAACATAATCATTCGTCAATCGGCCAGCTTCCTTCGTATAACTAACAAGTCTTTGTACGTTATCACAGCAAAGTTTCGCTCCCCATACGAGTAACGGTACACCGATGAAATCAATGTGAAACCTTCTAGAAAACAGGCCACCAAAAGTCATTGGTAAAGGAACTGTAGGTGATGTATTCGAAAAAACAATCTTTTCATGACTTTGATAATGTTTTTGCAAAATCTCTCCTAAATGCTTCATCGCAGGTACAACGACTTTTGATGCGCCACATCCAATTGTATAAACCGGATTACCATTTTCGTCTATTCCATGAAAAATGATTTTCCCCATATCTTCTGTTTTCAATTTATTAAAGTAATCTACATTCAAAATTTCTTCTTTCGTTAACTTACGATCAGTTGGTAATTTATTCAAATGATAAGCTGCAGCAAGTGAAGTTGAATGTGTTCCGCCGAAATCTGTGTAAATGAATATCATGTTATCATCCCTTGTTGTAAATGTTCAATGTTATTTAGTATTACCGTTCACGGCGCTGTTAAACAATGGATGAATACTTTCATGTTTTTTGTATTAATTCATTATATTTTTTCCAAATATAATATCTTCTACTAATTACAGTACCTAATGTGATACATAAAAAGGTATTTGTTACAACCATTAATGTATAGTGAGTACTGCCAGAAAACATACTTTGTTTAATCAAAACCTTCGTACCTAGAATAGCAAGTAGAATAATTGTACTTAACCAATTTCCTTTTCTTAATACATGACCTGTTTCACTATCTAATCGAAATGTTAAAACTTTTCCCCTAATTACTCCAAGACCCAATCCAATCCCTAGCATTACAACGAATAGTAATACTTTCAATATAGTTAATTGTCCCATATGAATAATAGACTGGATTGTCACAAAGCACAGCAAAGCCGGAATGAGCCAAATACGATTAATATTCACTTTATATTCTTTACCTTGCATTATTATGATTATAAAAACAACAAGTAGAATAACAAATAGAATTTCCATTTAGAGTCCTCCTATTTACTTGTTTACATTTGAAAATTATATTCGCTTCTTTTTATTCCATACTTTAAATAAACTAGCTACTAAAAATCATAAAATATAGAATGTGATTCCCATCAGTTTTAAGCATTATTTATACAAAAAAGACGCACAAATAAATAGTACGTCTTTTTTGCATTTATTAGTGCATTCATAAACTCTTTTAACCTTATGAAAAAGAGTTTTCTAATTCTTTCATTATTTTTTCAGGTCCTGTTCCTTTATTTGATGGAATAACTAAAGTAATTCCTAAGCCTGGATATACAGCCGAGCGAAAACTAACGCCTGGATCATACCCCATTATATGATATTTGAATATCTTGTTTTTTCTTGTTTCAATCCATATTCCATATCCGTAAGACTGATTTTTATTTACTTGAATGTGAGGAGTTAAAAGTATGTTTGTATATTCTCGGCTTATGATTTCATAGTTACATAATGCTTCCCAGAATTTCAGCATGTCTGGCGCAGTAATAAAAGCACCACCATCAGGTCCTCCTATTATTGGTATAGAGTAGATGTTTGTTCTCCAATTTTGGTTAGTTTCATCTTTTATATATCCAAGAGCTGTTTGCCTTGGTAATGTATCTAAAGAAAAATAGCCAGAATCATTCATACCAATTGGTTTAAATATGTTTTTTTCTATATACTCCGTAAATTTAAGTCCTGTCTGTTCTTCGATTATTAATCCCAGTATAATAAAACCTGCATTGTTGTAGTGAAACTTACTTCCAGGTGCAAACATCATATTTCTATTTTTGAATAATGGTAAGAAGTCTTTTAAATTTTTTAATAGATACATAGGAGTTTGTCTCCAAAGATCTTCGAAGTTATCCATAATACTTTCATCAAAATAATCTGGAATACCCGAACTATGCGTCAAAAGGTGATGTATTGTAATATCTTCATTGAAGTTTGGAAAGTTAATTCGTAAACACTCTTTTAACTTTGTTTGAAAAGTAATTACCCCTTTTTCAACAAGTTGACAGATACCGATAGCAGTGAATATTTTACAACCGGAGGCAATTCCGAACCTTGTTTGTAGCGTATTGTTTATACATTCATTGCGATTTGCGTAACCAAACGCCTCTTCATAGACTAAGCCTTTTTCTTCTTTTACTAAAATTACCCCAGAGAAATCTATATGCCGATGCATTTCTTTTACAATGCTGTTTATTTGATCTTTTATTTTCATTCCGAAATCACCCTTGTTTATCAATATTGTTCTCCTTTCTTATATTTCCATAAATAGGAGGGAGAACCCTCCTATTTAATATCGTAAGATTTACATCAAAACTAAGAGAACTATTTCAAATTTATTGGCTTAGAGGAATGCTCTTTAGACTGTGATGGCAATAAAGTAACTACACACAATATGATAGTTATAAGCAGCATTACTAATGCCCCTACAATAACAACAAGTTGTATAGAAGTAAATTGAGTGGCAACTCCGAATAAAATCGTAATTAAAATGGTGATGCCTGCAATCACAAACCCGTATATACTTCCAATCCGTCCCATCATATGGACAGGAACATTATTTTGATAAAAGGTGTTAAATCCTATATTTGCATATGCCATAGAGAAAGATAAAATAAAGAATCCGATAGTAGCTATTAAAAACTCATTTGAAAAAGCATAAATTAAATAACCGATTGCGATGAATAATGATCCTATTCCAATTAAAAATGAAGGTGTTAATTTTTTTGATAATATTGTATTTGTTATGGCTCCTAAAATAAAACCGGCTCCAGCAATACTAACTAAAAAGCCATATTCACTATCTGTTAACAATAAAACTTCTTTCGCAAATGACAATTCAAGTGAATCAGTTGCGGCAACTAAAACCATCATTCCTTGAAATAAGAAATACACAAAAACGATATATAAAGATTTTTTACTGAAATTTAAAACGATGTTCCAATCTTTTTTTAGTATAGCTAAAGATAACTTTTCATTTGACGTAGTAATATCAGATTTTTTTTCAAGATTAGGTAACAGCAATGTAATTACTCCTGATAAGAGAAATGCTATAGCATTTATGTATATAGCAAACTCCGATGTACTTGCTATTAACAATAAGCCCGCTATAGCTGGACCAATTAAAGATGCACCAGATCCTATCAAACTACGTAATGAGTTGAAACGTTGTCTTTGCTCAACTGGAACCAATTTCGTCATATACGTCATAGCAGTTGGCTCATAAATCGCACTGGCCATACTGATAAAGAATACGAATACATAAACAATCCAAAGTGATGGAAGTAAAGGTAAAATAGCGATTAATACCGCACGATATATATCAAGGTGAATCATTAACTTCCGTTTATTTAAACGATCAATCATACTTCCTGACCATGCGTTTGTAAATAAAGCGGCTAATGGTTTAATTACATATAAAGTAGCAACAGCTAAGGCTGATCCTCCCATATAATAGACAAGTACATTCAGTGCTATTAAGTAAATCCACGCTCCTAAATTTGCAATTCCAACTCCAGACAGTAGTAATAAAGGATATTTCCAATCTTTAAGTAAGTTTTTCATTTTAGGCCCCCGCTTTCCAAATTGTATTTAAACAATAAATAAATCCCACCCCCAAGACTTTTTGTCTTAGGGACGAGATTTATCATCGCGGTGCCACCCTAGTTTGTTAATATGTCGCCATATTAACCTTATCAGGTACTGCATTGTAAATCATGCTTATACCATAGCTCTATAACGGGAGCTCCCGTCACACCACCCCCTAATAAAAGGTTCCGATGTGCTGCTCAGAGGCTTGGTTCAATAAAGAATTTTTGCTCCTTTTCAGCTAAATGGAGCTCTCTGTGAAAAATTCATTTTATTTACTCTTCTCTTCACTGCATTTGATTTTTTCCATATTATCACAGAAATATTTAACTGTAAATAAAAAATAATCAGATATTTAATAACGTGTTTTTGTTAATTCTTTTATTTATTATTTTTTTAATAAATTACGGTGCGTGAAATTACTTAAATCTATAAAATAAAGAGCCTATTGTTTATAGACCCTACACTTTATCCAAATTAATTTGTATTCGCCTCTACTAACGGTTGTAAAGGTGGTTTTAAGTTTATTTCTAATGCATCGCCTTCTTGTATATCTTGTCCCTTTTCAACGCTTTGACTCGTTACATAGCCCGTACCTGTAGTCTTTAATTCTAATTTTAATAGTTTAGAGAAATACATAACATCACGCATGGACCAACCTTGTAAATTAGGCATTTTTGCGTTGGCACCTAATAAAAATATACGATCTCCTTCACTCATTATTTCACCAGATTGCGGATATTGTTTTTTTATTTTTCCTTCTCCTAAAACTATCGGTTGAAGTTTCTCTTTTTTTACACTATTCTCTACTGTATCCATTGATTGATTTACATAATTTTGTACTTTTAATTCAGAACGTTTCGTTGCATCTGCCATTTGTTTTTCTGTATATGGTTTCACTTTTAAATATTCAAGGCTATTTTTCATAACTGGTTTAAATATTTCTGCGAGCGGCTGAGCTCCATACTCGTCTCCCTTTAACTTTGGCTGCTTAATAGCTAAGTATACAATTAACTCTGGGTCATCAATCGGAGCCATACCTAAAAATGAAAAAATATAGTTTTCTTTCCCCTCCATATATCGTCCATTTTCAGGATTCGGAATTTGCGCTGTTCCTGTCTTACCTCCTATTGGATAACCATCCACTTTATACATTGTACCAGTACCTTTTGAAGACGTAATAACACGCTCCATTAAGTCTCTTACCTTGTCCGCTGTCTCTTTTTTTATTGGATTCCCAATTTCTTTCGGTTGATTTTCCATAATAACTTGTTTATTTATTGGATTTACAACTTTGTCAACGATATATGGTTGCATCATTTTCCCTTCATTTGCTATAGCGGTAGCAGCTTGGATTAATTGAATAGGCGTTACTGTAGAGCCTTGTCCGAAAGAAGTTGTGACTTGTTGAATTTGTGTATTTAATAATAAAGTATTTTTACTTTCACCAGGTAAATCTATTCCGGTTTTTTGATTGAATCCAAATTTATTCATATATTGCTTAAATTTATTTGGTTTCAATAGCTGATCTTCTAAAATAGAAAATGCTACGTTAGATGATCTTTCAAAACCTTCATCAAACGTAATAGATCCCCATCCAAATCCACCGTTATGATCTTTAATATCAGATGAACCAACTGAATATTTTCCGGATTGGAAATATTCTTTCCCGTTATATACACCTTCATTAATTGCGGCAGCTAACGTAAATATTTTCATTGTTGAACCTGGTTCATATGCATTTGCGATTGGATTATTTAAAAAATATTCGATATCACCTTTATTAGGATTAAAACTAGGTTTACTAGACATTGCTAAAACTTTCCCTGTCTTTGGATCCGCTATAATTCCTACTAACATAGAAGGATCATAGTGCTCTTGCGCCTTATTCATCGCTTCTTCTAAAAAACTATTAATTTGTTTATCGAGCGTAAGATATACGTTATTCCCATTTTTAGCTGGTTCTATTTTCCCTATATCATTTGTAAGCGGGATCCCTCTTGGTGCTCCCACATATTCTATATTTCCGTTTGTCGAGCGCAAATATTTATCCAGGCTCTTTTCAAGTCCAAATTTCCCTTCTGTATTTCCTTTATCGTCAGGTCTCGCAAAACCAAGTATATAGGATGCAAAATCTTCATTTGGATATACTCTTGCTTTTTCTGACATAAAAGATACCCCTGGAATTTTTAATTTTCCAATTCTTTCTTTTACTTCTCTAGATAAATTCCGCCCAACTTTTCCAATCTCAACTTGCGTGCGTCCCTCATGAAAATTTTTTAATACGTACTCTTTATCAATTTCAAGCGCATCAGCTAATCGCTCTGCGGTTTCATCTTTATTTTTCACTTTATTTGTTCCTTTTAAATTCACAACAACACGATACGTTGTGGAATCTTGGACTAACACTTTTCCAGCTTGATCATATATTGTGCCACGATTCGCTTCCAAAACACCATTTTTATTATGTTGTTCATTTGCTAGATCCTTTACATTGACATTATGCAAGACTCCTACTGCCTGAATATAGAAAAAACGCAAAAGCATAATGAGAAACAAAACAATAAAAGCAACCATAAAATACCGCGCGCCTTTATTCGTTTGAAGTTTATGCATATTTATCTCCTTTCTTTTACAATTAATTGCTGCGATGGTGTGCTATAAATTATGTAGTTTTTTGCTTTCAATACTATATGTTTCGAACTTTTCCTTATAATTCCTTTAAAACAATGTGAAACTAATTATTGTTATTGCTAGTTTATTTATATACTTAAAATGCAGTACGTGAAATTTTCGAATATTCATTCTTTTAATTCTACTCCATAACATTCAAATTCTTATTGGAAATAATCCATTCAATTATATACAATAAAAAATCCTCCTCTGGATTTCCAAAGGAGGATTTTTTCACCTAATCTATGAAAGGATAGTTATGAAATTTAAGCTACATGATTATATTTTTCTAAAAAGGGAATTCGTTTCGCTACGAGTGCATACATTTTGAAAACAAGTTTTGCGATTGGTTCAAATATACGTTTTTTCTGCAACAATAAACTGCTTGTTATCATTGTTATTACAGCCGCACCCATTACATCTAAAGGAAAATGAACACCTACATACAAACGTGATATACAAACTAAAACCGCCCATAAAAGTGCAATATGTCTTAACTTTTCTCCTCTAAGAATAAAAATGAATGCAATCGATAATACAAGTACAGAATGATCACTAACAAATGATGAGTTTTCTGCGTGGGGTACTAATTGATTCACATCATATGATACAAAAGGACGTGGATGATAGTATACTAAATGAATAAAAACATTTACTAGCAATGCAATTATTACTGAAAGTGTCGTATACAACACTGTATATTGTTTTCTTATCGCATTCTCTTTCTTTCCGTTATGAAACCATAAGATAAGCATGAATAGAATAGCCACATATGCAGCACTATTTGTAATAGCAATCATTACCTTATCTAAGAGTACAGATGTACCTGCTAAATTGTTTATCCATTGAAATACTGTGTAATTCACATTACTCTCTCCTTATAATTTCTTGTTTTACTTGAAATTAAGATACAAGTTTACTTGATTTACACAGTATACAACATTTACACACATTTAGATTTTCACTTTATTCATGTTACTATTTTTCATTTGACAATTATGTAACTATTTATATGCATTAAAAATATATATGATGGAAAAACCTTTAAAATCATATAATCCACTAACTAAAAGTGTATATATTACATAACATATACATATAAAAACATAGGTTATTAAATCATATTTTTATTCCATGCGTAGAGCGATATTACCGAACTGTTCTCCCTGCTCCATACGGCTCAACGCTTGAATTGCTTCTTCCAACGAATAAACTTTATCCATAATTGGTTTAATCTTATATTTCTCTATAAACGTAATCATTTCATCAAATTCCTCACGGCTCCCCATAGATGTCCCCATAATATCGATTTGATTATAAAATAATGCCCGTAAAGGTAATTCAACTTTATCTCCTGAGCTTGCACCAAAATTAACAATTCTCCCATTTGGTTTTAATACATCAAAGTATTTTAAGAATGTTGCTGCTCCTATACTATCAATTATTAAATCTACTTTCTCTCCGCGTAAACTCTCTTCCCAATTTCCAGAACTATTAAAAGAAAAGTCTGCGCCATATGTTTCGGCAAACTTTCTTTTGTTCTCAACTCTTGAAGTAACACTGACTTTTGCGCCAATTGCTTTCGCAAATAACATGGCAAATGTCGCTACACCGCCACCTATTCCTGGAATTAAAACATGTTCTCCACATTTCAATCTTCCCTTTGTAAAAAGCGCTCTATATGCAGTTAATGCCGATAAAGATAATACTCCAGACTCTTCCCAAGTAAGATATGACGGTTTTGCCACTACATTTTCAGCTGGCACAATGACATATTCAGCAAACGTTCCATCTTTTGGTCCACCTAACACCTCTGGTAACTCTGGTACTTCGGCAATATTATCCCATCCAATGCTAGGATTTATAATAACCTCGTTATTTAATAAATGATTTGAAACACCTTCTCCGATTTCTGTAACAATTCCTGAACCATCTGAGCCTATTACTAATGGCAGATCCAATTCTTTTCTATTGTTTATAATAAATAAATCCCTATGATTTAATCCTGCAGCTTTTAACTTTACTTTTACTTCACCAGCATTAAGATTTATTTCAGATGACAATCTATATTCTAATCCTTCTACCCCTTTTTTATATTGATGTACAATAGCTTTCATTGCTTCATTCCCCCTTAATATTTTCAATATACTAGATATATCGAAATAAATAAAAGAATTTGCCTCCAATAATTAGAAATAATGTATATCGTTATGACAAAAGAAAAAAACCCTCCTTATAAATATCTTTGGAAGGGATTTTTAAATTTCTTCAAATAACAATCTTTAATTTTTTTTGGGTCTTGGCCAATTCTAATATATTTTGAATAAACGGTGCTTTTGCATTTGTATATGAAGCACGATCAAAAGGATATGTAGCAGCAAGTTTCTCTTTTAATTCTCTATATTGTTTTTGTGCCCATTTATGTTCTATAAGAAAATCACGAAATAAAATGTTATTCTGCCACTCCTCACTATTATAAATATAAACATGTAAATGGTGGGTGCCTGCTCTCCATTTGCCCTTTCTAAAAAAACGCCAATTAGGGGTTTCTTTTGGAACATACTCATATCCAATTTTTAATAACGCTTCAATCCACTTTTCCGTAATTTTCAAATCAGTTACACCAATCATCATATCAATAAGAGGTTTTGCACCTAATCCCTCTACGGATGTACTTCCTATATGTTCAATAGCAATACAATCTTCTCCGAATAAAGAAATAAATTTCCTTTTCTCTATTACATACTCTTCATGCCATTCTTTTTCATATGGTTTAATAACGATTTGTTGTTCCATTTTATCCATCCCTTTATAATTATTCATTATTATATTTATAAAATTTCATGTGATTAGCATAGGATTTTCACAAAATATGTCGAATACTGAAATATACAGTTTAATTATAATAAATGCGAGGTATATTATGAAAGATAATCCAGTTGAAATTCAGTTGAATCAAGTTACATTCCAATTAAAAGAACATCATAATTTTGATTGGCTATTGAAATTAGGAAACGTATTTGCTGTTTTTGACCAGCAAGATTCAGGCAATCTATCTTTCGGTGTAGAAAAAGATGGGCGTAAGAAATTTATTAAATATGCAGGGGCACAAACAATTGCATATAAAGGGAAAATAAAAGACGCTATTGAAAGATTAAAAAATTCAGCTTCCCTATACGAGGAATTAAAACATGACTCGCTTATAGAACTAATTGAACACTATCCAGTTCACTCTGGATATGTACTAATTTTCGATTGGTTTGATGGTGAATGTCTTCATTCACATTGGAGTTTCCCGCCTCCTGAAAAATATACTAATCCAAGCTCTCCATTTTATAAATTTAAGCATCTATCGGTTATGGAACGAATTCAATCATTACATTCCATTTTTTCTTTCCATACATTTGTTGAAAAGAAAAACTATGTAGCATTAGATTTTTATGACGGTAGTATTTTATATAATTTTCATACAAATGAGACGAAGATTTGTGATATTGATTTATATTCTAAAAAACCATATGTGAATAAAATGGGACGATTATGGGGTTCCTCTCGTTTTATGTCTCCTGAAGAATTCGAGCTACATGCAATGATTGATGCAAGAACAAATGTATTTAATATGGGGGCAATGGCTTTTGCTCTCTTGGGCGGTGGAAAAGATCGCTCCTTTACGAAATGGGAAGCAAGTAAAGATTTATATGAAATAGCGTATCGTGCTGTAAATGAAAACCGAATTGAACGATATGTATCGGTTGAAGCATTTTATGAAGAGTGGCTAAACGTGGCTAATGCTGAAAAGATATAAACTTATATTATTAAAAGCAAAAAGTTTCTACTATAATCATGTATAATATATTTGAAATGGAAATTCAAAATAACGGGGCAAATATTATGAACTTTGTTTATATTAATCAAAACGTATTAAATAATCTTCTTTACATTTTAAGTAGTATATTTATTTTTTATTTTATATATGATAGCGGGCGGCATTTAAAGAAATATAAAAAACTACTTATTATACTTTGTACGAGTATCCCTCTTATTTTATGTATGCGCTATCCGATCTATATGGATGAAAATTGTATTCATGATTTAAGACAAATACCGGTTATTATAGCTACGCTTTATGGTGGCTTGCCTGTTGGTATAATATTGCTTGTCATCTTATTAATTACAAGGTTTTCGTTTTATGGATTTAGTATGTTAACAATATTAGTTTATGGCACAATGTTTATCATTACAGCGTTCGCATCCGCAAAATTTAATAAGTATAATAGAAAAGTTAAAGTAGCTTATGGAATGTTTTTAACATTTTTTCTAGCAATATTTACAACTGTAATTGTATTAACCTTATCAGATTTTGAAGTGAATAATTTATACATTATTTATTTCATAATATTACCAACTATTTTAATGTTATTTGTAATTTATTTTAATGAAGTTTTAAAAGATGCAGTATGTATGCGATCGAAGTTAATCAAAATGGAAAAAATGGAGATTGTGAGCCAACTCGCTGCTAGTATATCGCACGAGGTAAGAAATCCTTTAACTGTCGTAAAAGGATTTACTCAGCTTTTAAAAACACCAAATTTAACTCCAGAATCAAGGGACGAGTATATTGAACATATACTTGAAGAGTTACATCGTGCTCAAGGAATTATTGATGATTATTTAACTTTTGCCAAACCTGCTTCAGAAAAGTTAGATCATATTTCAGTAGAACAAGAGTTAAATCGAGTTATTAATATGATCTTACCTTTATGTAACATGAACACAATACACATTACAAAAGATTTCTCTACGGCAACAATTGTTGGTAATAAACAGCACTTTCAACAATGCTTTTTAAACTTAATAAAAAATGGTATTGAAGCAATGCCTAATGGTGGTACTTTAAATATCTCCTCATCTATTAGTAATAATAAGGTTATCATACGAATTGAGGATAGCGGAATTGGTATGTCACAAGAGCAAATAAATCGATTTGGTGAACCGTATTTTAGTACAAAAACGAAGGGTACAGGTTTAGGCACAATGGTTGCTGTTAAAATTATTGAAACGATGCAAGGTAATTTAAAAATCCGAAGCGTTATTAATAAAGGTACAACTTTGACAATTACATTACCGAAATGTAATATGAACTCATCTAAAAACAAATAAAAAAGGAGCATAGTTGCTCCTTTTTTATTTGTTTCGATACATAAGTATCTTATATGTTTTGTAAGTTTACATTTGTGGAGACTAATTAGAAATTAGTACCCTCCGCCCCAACAGCTGCATCCAACGATAATTAACAAAATGAATAACACAACTAATAAAGCGAAACCTCCACCAAAACCACAAGAACCACCGTAACTCATATTTTCTCCTCCTTTTGGTTTGAAAACTAATAGGTAGTTGATCATTTTAACTGGTTCGTATTATACATTATGTAAATATCCCCTTTTTGAGCATGTCTATATAAAAATAAGTAAAAGCACTCATTTGAGAGTACTTTAAAATGGATACCAAAAGTTTTGAAATACATGTAACTTTAAATACACAGCAACAATTAAAATAAAAACACCTACAAATAAAGCAATAAAATCCCCTCTTTTCGCTTTATTTGTATAAAACCACGTACGTGTATCCTTCTTTCCAAATCCTCTTAAATCCATTGCATTTGAAACTGTATCGATTCTATCTAGAGAATGTATAATTAAAGGCCAGAAAATTAAGACACGGTTTTTCATACGAATCCATAAACTTGCTTCTCCTTTTTCAAACGCTACTCCTCTTGTCTCTTGCGCATGTTTAATAATTTTATATTCAGACTGAATATCAGGTATATAACGTAATGCAATACTTATCGCATAAGTAATCTTATAATGAATTCGAAATTTACTTAGGCTACTCACAAATCCACTTGGATCAGTCGTATAAATAAAAATAAGTGTAAATGGTAATAACGTAAAATACTTTAATGAAAGTGTAGCTGCATAAAATAAAGTTTCATAAGTAATCGTTGCATATCCAATATGTAGAAATGCAGTATATGATTCCGTTAATTCAGATCCATGGGTTGGTGTAATAAATAAGATCATGACAGAATTTAATAAACTAAATGTAAATATAACAGTAAAAACAATAAAAATTTTACGAAATGGAATTTTAGCAACTAGGAGTCCAATACATCCAATTATAAATACAAATAGCAATACGCGAAAATCAAAGAATATAAAAGTAAGCGTCATACAAAAAATAAATAACAACAATTTCACTGCTCCATCCATACGATGAAAATGTGTACTATACACCTTCCTCCCCCCTCATAACATCAAAATAAAGTTCTATAAACCTTTCAGGATTTGCAATACCGCTTAATTTAACGAGTTTGAATAAAGAACTCTCCCTTAAGTTCGCTCTATGTAACGTTTTTGGATGTCCTAATACAGTAGACGCGGTATTATTCGCAATAATTTCCCCTTCATGTAGAACTATCGCTCTGTCTGCATATTCTAATGCAAGATTCATATCGTGTGTAATAAAAATAAAAGATATTCCCTTTGCAGCTAGTTTTCTTATGAACGTCATAAACTGTTTATAATGATAATAATCTTGTCCCGCTGTCGGCTCATCTAAAATAATAAGTTTTGGATTGGTTGTTAGTACAGATGCAATCGTTACTCTCTTTTTTTGTCCGTAACTTAATGCCTGGATTGGCCAATTTCGAAATGGATACAAACCACAAATTTTTAACGTTTCCTCCGCTCTATGCTTAATTTCTTCCTTCGAAAACTTTTTTAATTTTAATGAAAATGAAACTTCTTCTATAACAGTAGGTTGTGTAATCATATGATTTGGATTTTGCATCACATAAGATATGACTTCACCACGTTTACGAATAGACCAAGCATTAATATTTACTCCATCAAATAAAATCCTGCCATTATTTGTTTTGTTTATACCTATAAGACTATGAGCTAATGTAGATTTTCCGGCACCATTTTGACCCAAAAGTGCAACAATTTCCCCTTCTTTTATGAAAAAATTTACATTATCTAATACTTTTTGCTTATTAGGATAGGAGAACGACAAATTTTCTACTTTCAATAATTCTTTGTTTTTAGGAATGCTTTTACAAAAATCTTGCTTCTCCACCCACTCATTTATTGCGCTACGAACACTTTCTCTTTGAAGTTTTTCAAGTGGGTATATTACCTCATTATTACTATCAAACTGTAATCTCTTTAATCCTTCTATGTACATAGGTTCTCTTAAACCGATTGATGGTAATATATTTGATGCTAAAATCTCTTCTGGTGTCCCTATCGCAACGATTTCCCCTTCATCCATTAAAATGATTTTATCTAAATCCAGATTTAACATTTCTTCTATTCGATGTTCAATAATTACAATTGTTTTATTATATTGTTTATGTATACCTTTAATAAGTTCTATTGTATGTAAGCTACTTACTGGATCTAAATTCGCTAAAGGTTCATCAAACAATAATATATTAGCATTTGTTGTTAACAGACCTGCTAAAGAAACAGTTTGTTTTTGCCCTCCTGATAATTCATGTGGACTTTGTTTATGAAAATTATGCATCTTTACCTTTTTTAATGATTCCGAAACAATCTTTTTCATATCATCTTCATTTACGCATTCATTTTCTAAATAAAAAGCTACATCTTCCTCTACTGTAAGACCAATAAATTGTGCATCTTGATCTTGCAAAATTGTTCCAACCTGTTTACTCTGTTCAAAAATACTTCCTTTCCTCGGGTCTTTTCCGTCAATTAAAATAGTACCAGTACTAGTCCCTTCATAAGAAAATGGGATTAGCCCATTCATACAATGAGCTAATGTTGATTTCCCTGAACCACTTCGTCCAGCAATTAGCACTTTTTCCCCAGGATATATATGAAATGTAACGTCTTTAACAGTAGGCTGCGCTGCATGCTTATATTGAAAGTTGAATTGTTTAAAAGAAATAATTGGTTGCATGTTAACATCCCTACTTTTCAATTTTTAAATGTGTATGTTTCTTATTAGATTTAGCTAACCCTATTGTAATTGGCAATCCAAGAACTAAAAATACAATAACATCAGCAATTGTTGCACCTAATACTTGTATAACAATTTTGTCAAACGGTTCTCCCATCACGATAATATCGAATGCCCCAGCAAATATAATAGCAATGACAATACCAATTAACCCAGTAATGGCTAAATAAGAAATATCTCCTTTATTATATGTCCCGTTTTTCACACTAAAGCCAACTCTTTTTTGAATGAGCCCCATTGCAAAGCCGATAATGCCTGAACTAAAAACCCATCCCCACCAAATACCCCAGCCAGCAATTGTATCTGTTACGGTATGACCGATAAGTCCTATTAACAGTCCTGCCACTGGGCCAAATAACGCTCCAAAAACGGTTAAAATAGCTAATGCAGGTTTAATAAATGTATTTGGTGCAATAGAAAATCCCCAAAGTCCTAATACCCCGTATAATGCTGCTCCAATTCCGATTGCTACTACTAACTTTGTTGATAATTTATTCATTACAATTCCCCTCTCATATGAGTCAACTTTTATTACTCTATATTTATTTTGAAAATGAATTATGCATTGACACTCCCCTTCTATACAACAAAAAATGACCTCTTACATAAGAGGTCATTTTCTTTCACGTTCAAGAATCCTCTTATCTTCCAAAAAACACACACGTGTCCTCTGCGGAATTAGCACCTTCCTATACATTTACATAGGGGTTGCTGAGGTTTCATAGGGCCGTTCCCTCCACCTCTCTGGATAAGTATTAATTTGTAATTCGTATTATGGCACTAAGAAGAATAAATTTCAATACTTTTCTAATTATTTTTATTTTTCGTTTAACAGCGCATTTAAATCATTGTATTCTTATCGGAATTATGAAATAATGAATTAAAATAGTTACGGGAGGAATGTACGATGAAAGTAATCGGTTTAATTGGTGGACTAAGTTGGGAATCTACATCATTATACTATAAACATATTAATACACTTACACTCTCTCAATACGATCAAAATGCAAAGCTTGTTTTATATAGCATGGACTTTGGTGAAGTAACTACTTTATTACAAAATCATCAATATGAAGAAGTGAAAAACGAATTAGTCACCGTTGCAAAAAAGGTTGAAAAATCCGGAGCTGAATGTTTATTAATGTGTTCCAATACGGTCCATTTATTTGCTGAAGAAGTAGAAAGTGCAATATCCATTCCACTTCTTCACATCGGTGATGTAAGTGCTAAAGAAATGGTAGAACAGAATATAAAGCGTATTGGATTATTAGGTACGAAACAAACGATGGAACAAGACTTCTATAAATCACGTCTAGCGAACTATAATATTGAGACAATTATTCCAAATAAAGAGGAAAGAAATTTTATTCATCATGTTATTTTAAATGAATTAAGTAAAGGAATTATTTCAGAAACATCAAAAGAAAAGCTATTACAAATTACAAAATCATTAATTCAAAATGGCGCAGAAGGTATACTACTAGGCTGCACTGAAATACCATTGCTCATTTCCCAAGACGACCTTACTGTTCCTGTTTTTGATACTGCTTTTTTACATGCAAATACTGCTGTGCAGTTTGCAGGATAATCATATAAAAGCATAAAGGTAGAGCCCCTATGCTTTTATATTGTCTAAACTATTTATTTAAAAGAGATGTAATCACTGTAATTGCTTCTTTTGAACCACCACATTCTAAAAAACTTTCATTCAGTTTTCGTATTCCATGCTTATACTTTTCATTTGAAAGAACATCTGTTACCGCTTCTCTTAACGTTTGCACATTAACATGCTCTTTCAATAACCGATTTGCTGCTTCCAGTTCGGTTAATCTTTGTGCTATCATTGGCTGGTCTTTATCATGTGGAAGTATAACAAATGGAACATTAAAATGAATAGCATCGTGTACGCTATTCATACCGCCATGTGTAATAAAAATATCTGCTTCACTTAATACTTCTGTTTGGGGTACGTATGAAGCAATTATAAAATTGTCTGGCGCTTTCTTAATTTTAGAACGATCATTTCTATCACCAATTGCCATTACAACTATTCCATCAAAATCCGAGAAAGCATCAATGCACGTATTAAAGAATGGTTCAAGTCCTTCAAGCAGTGTCCCCATTGAAATATATATAACCTTCTTACCTTTAAGCAATTCAAGTGGAAACTCTACATTTGTTTTACGCTTTGAAATACTCGGCCCAATAAAAATGTTATTTCTTCCAAACAAATCGCTATTAGGTTGAAAATAACGACTCGTGTATACAAGAGTAATATCTCCCTTGTTATGCATAAATTGAAGATTATTTTTAGGCTTTACTCCAAATTCATGTTCTATTCGATATAGTAACTGTTCAGAAATTTTATCAGGTTGGAATGGCATTTCTGCATTTGGATGAAAAGGTAATGTCTCCAAAAATTCAGTAGGAATTAAAAATATAGGAGAAGAAACTATGCCTGGAATTTGTAAATACTCCTTTACTAACTCACCAGCGCCAAATATATCATAAATTACGAAATCAAAATTTATGTTTTCACATAATTTTTTCGTAATTTGTAAGATATATAAAGAAGTTTGAACATGTACACGAAAGAATGAACTCAGCCCATCTGGAGTTTCAGAATCAATAGAAATTTCCTTTAATAAATCTGGATGGGTATATACAGTAGCTCCCAAATCTTCAATTCTGCCTTTAAAGTGTTCTGTTGTAATATAATGTACGTGATCACCCCGTTCAGTAAAGGCTTTGACTAAACTTAATGTAGGATTTACATGTCCCTCTGCTGGAAAATTAACCACTAAAATATTTAGCACTTATTTCTCACTCCTTACATTTCAATTCGCTTATTAAGCATACTGTAATTATTACCGTCAATCTTCACCTAATAGTCCTAATACGCTTGCTACTTTAGGTTGATAAATAATTGTTAGTGATTAAATTAAAAAAGCATCTACATAAGTAGATGCCAAACCGTGATAAGGAGTGTTCTGTGAGGTTAGAATAAGCTTTTCAGCTTGTCCTATGCTATCAATATATGTTTTATTTTATAAAGCGTGAATAATTGATAGCATAATTATACCTCTCTATCACCCATTTTGAATCTATTCCTAAATAAGACGACTCTAGTTTCTATACTATTTCATATGTATTAACCTTCTTGAGAGCTATCTATTTTTATAGTTTCTCCAGTCATTCGCTTATTTTTTAATTCAAAATAAGCATCTAAAACTTCTTTTCCAATATCAGAGTTAATACCAGATTTATCATTAATAACCCACGGCACAACCACAGAGAATGCTACTTCAGGATTATTAAATGGCGCATATCCTGCTAACGTTAAATTATAACATTCTCTCCGCTCACCTTTTTCATTTCTTCCAATATCACTTTCTCCACCATAAACTGTCTGTGCTGTCCCTGTTTTACCTGCTGGTTTATAAGTTGCTTTTTGGAACGCCCTTACTCCTGTTCCATCCCCTTCTTGGAATACCCTTCTAAATCCTTCTTTTACTTGGTTTATATATTCGTCTTTCATATCTATTTTATTTAAAACGATTGGTTCTACTGAATGCACCACTTTACCAATCTCATCTTTTTGCGACGTTTGCTCTCTTACCTCTTGAACAATTTGTGGCTTCATTCGATATCCACCGTTTGCAATTGTTGAAATATATTGTACAAGCTGAAGTGGTGTATACGTGTCATACTGGCCAATTGAGTAGTCTAATAAAAAACCAGGTTGATTATCTTTTTTACCAATTTGTCCAGCTGTTTCATTCGGTAAATCGATACCCGTTGGAACACCTAATCCAAATTGCCTGAAATAATACCTCATTTTATCAAAGTACTCCTGTTTAATGTTTAATGAACTATTTTTCACATAATCTACACCTGCAATTTTTAATGCTGTATGGAACATATAAACGTTTGAAGAGACTTGTAACGCTCTTAAATCATCAATATTCCCAAACTCTTTCCAAGACTTTTTTTCCTTAGTTCCTTTAAACTTCATTGGTGCATCATAAAAATATGTACCTGGAGTTATAGCTTTCGTTTCAAATCCAGTTAAAACTGTCGCACCTTTCACTGTTGATCCAAGCTCATATGAACTAGTCATTGTGCCTAATGCATAGTCTTCAACTTCTGTTTTTCCGTCTTTTTCTACAAGTCTTTTCCCAGCCATGGATAATACTTGTCCGTTTTTCGGATTCATCATCACAACGAAAGCACGGTCCAACATGGATTCTGACCCTTTATATGCCTTTAATATTTTTTCAATACTTTCTTCTACTTTTTTCTGTAATTCCATATCTATTGTTAAAGTTAAATTCTTACCGCTCTTTCCCTCAGAAACGGTTTCTGTTCTCATTGTATTACCTTGTTTATCAACAACGCTTCTTACTTCTTTTTTTGTCCCATGAAGTACATCTTCATATTGCTGCTCGATATAACTTTTTCCAACCCTATCATTTCGGCTATAATCACGTACCAAGTAGTAATCTAATCGTTCACTTGGTAATCCTTCATCGGCATTAGAAACATTTCCAAGAACGGATCTAAATAATCCATCATTTACATACACTCTCTCCCAATCAACCGATACGTCTACACCTGGGAGATTTGCTAAGCCTTCACTAATTATAGTAAATTCCTTTTCACTAACATCTTTTTTAATAATTTGAGGAGCCATTTGATAACCAGAAGTCATCTTACTTTTAATAGCTAACACTTTTATATCTTTATCTGTTAATTCCTGAAGATTTTTATCTGTTACACGCTTCCTTTTTAACTCTTCTATTTTTTTATCTAAATTTTTCCCAGTAATATCTTTATCTCTGAACTGATTTATTTCTTTTTTAGATACTAACTTTTCGGTAAGTTTCGGATTTAATTGCATCCAAAAATCTTTCTTATCCGTCTCAGTTAGCTTATCTATATCTTCTTGCGGCATTTCAATTATGTCTGCAAGTTGTCTTGCCGTTTTTAATATTTCTTCAGATTTTACCCCTTTCATCTTTGTATATGTAATTGTACGTAAAGATTTATTATCAACTACTGGATTGCCTTCTCGATCAAATATTTTTCCGCGCGGGACAGAAAGGCTTACGGTCGCATTTTCTTTCTTCTCTACTTCATTTTTATATGTTTCTCCATCTATAATTTGTACTTTACCTAATTGTATAATCATGGCAGAAAATAATAAAAATACACAAAAGAATAAAATATTTAATCGAGTCGGTATTGCTCTACCTGTTGTTTTGTCTCGTTTTTTCACTTCGTCTTAATCTCCTCCTTACAATATTTCAAATACTATTTGTTTTCTATATTAAAAGTAACGTACAACTTCCATACATTACCTTGCACAAATATTAATATAATATTTAAAACTTAATAGAAATTAAAACAAATCTAAAGAAAAGGTAAAGTTTACTAAAATAAATGTAAAAATACCCAATAACCAAAAACTAAGCTTTTGGTTATTGGGTATTTAGTAATTTAAGAATTAATAATGGGACGCATTGATTCAAATCTATCATCATAATTTGATAGAGATTTTTTAATATGAGCTTTCGGCAAATATAACGTTACTGTTGTCCCGACACCAACCTCACTCATAATACTTATTTTCCCTTGATGGCTTTCAATAATTTTATAACTCAACATTAATCCAATACCGGTACCTTTTTCTTTCGTACTATAAAACGGTTCACCTAATCTCTTAATTCTTTCTTCAGGTATCCCAATTCCTTCATCAATTACATGAATAATAACACCTTCATCGTTTATCTCTTTTATATGAATTGTGATTTTCCCACCATCTGGCATAGCCTCGATTGAATTTTGCAAAATATTAATAAACACTTGTTTCAATTGATTTTCTGAGCACTCAATACTTATATCTTTAGTGTCTGCATATAGTTCCACTTGAATATTCGTCATAATTGCTTTTGTATTCATTAACGAAACGACATTTTTATAAATTTGATAAATATTTTTTTGTTCTGTATTTATTTCATCTGTTTTAGCGATTGATAAAAACTCTTGAAGAATCGCTTCTATTCTATCAATTTCAGAAAGCATTAAATCAAAATATTTTTCTTGATCTTCTTTATTAATTTGGAATAACTGTATAAACCCTTTAATAACTGTCAATGGGTTCCTCACTTCATGAGCAACACCAGCTGCTAATTGACCGATTGCTGCAAGTGTATCTGACTTATTTAGCAATTCTTCTGTCTTTTTCCGTTCTGTAATATCACGTACAATGATCATAATTTTATCATGTAATAATGGTAAACATCTAGCTTCAAAGAAATTAACACTACCATTAATTGTAAGTGGGTATTCAACAATTACATTCGTTGCTTTTTCCTTCACTTGATGAATTGCTTCCTGAAACTGCTGCGCCACTGGCGATGGTAATACTTCGAAAAACTTTTTTCCCATAAATGTTTCTGCCGGTACGTAAAATTTTGTAGGGGACCCTGCTTTATAATCTATAATTGTGCCATCATCTTCTGTTAAGAAACATAAATCTGGTAACGCCTTAAAAATTAATTCCAATTCAGACGTTTGTTGTTTTAACTGCTCTTCTATCGCTTTTAAATGTGTAATATCTACACCAACAGCCCAGTAGCTATATCCTGTGACAGGAAACTGCTCTGAAATATTGGACCACATGATTGTTTTAGTTTCACCATTTTTACATGTTAAGTGCATTTCCCAATCTCTGAAATTTTTTCCGCAAGTTAAAAATTTCGTTTGTATTTGGTGACGATAATCATGATCAGGGTACAATAATTGAAGTGCATGTGGATTCCCTATTATTTCTTCAGCGGTATAACCTGTTACAATTTCACACTCACGATTCCACAGAACAAAATCTCCATTATAATCAAGCGCATCAACCATAACGGGCATATTTTGTAAAATTGTATGTAATTCCTCTTCTTTTCGAGAGAGCAATGTTGTATTTTTACTTTGAAATACTTTTGTTGCCCCCTCTATAATTAGATTTGAAAGCATTTCGAAATATTTTTGACAATTAAAAATTTCACTTTTGTTTGACCATACTACAAATGATCCTAAATGTTGATTGTATAAAAAAATGGGGATTTCAATTTTGGGAAGTTTACATATTTTCGTCTCATTTATTCCGAAAGAAAATATACATTCTTTTTCAGCATCAAGAAGTTGATGTGATATGTTGGTTAATTGATAAAATTGTTCTGCCATGGTTTCTATTGTACTCACATCAATAAGTTCCATTAGCCGCGCATTCATTCTTTTTTCACCTCAATATGTAAAATTAATACCAATTCAAAATTTATACTTCTCCATTATACGAAGAATGTGCCTTTAGGTATATAGCTGCAGAATAATTATTCGAACAAATTTTATTTTTCAATTAAAAAAGAAAAAAATATAAGTATAAAACGAACATTTAATCAGTATGTGTTTTGTTCAACATCTAATTTGATAAGCAACCTAACACGTGCCTTCATGTATACATTTAGTCATTAAAGTACCGTTATACACATCGTTTGGAGCAGTATAAAAATACAAAAAATATAAAGTTCATAAAATATTCACAATTATTATGAAAAATATAAACATTTATTCCAATATATTCTATATAATAAAATGTAATAAGGCTTCTATGAATCTCATAGAATACCTTACCCCTAATAAAAAGAAAAACAGAATCTATTTAGATTCTGTTTTTCTTTTTATATTACATTACATACTTATATAAAGCATGTGCAACACCATGTTCTTCATTTGATAAAGTTTCATATTTACACATTGCTTTTATTTCTTCGACTGCGTTCCCCATTGCAATTGATATGTTTGCTTTTTCCATCATAGATACATCGTTTAGCCCATCACCTATCGCTACAGTATTTTCAACTGGGATATTTAGATGTTCTGCTAAAGTATATAATCCATTTCCTTTTTGGGCATCTCGATGATTAATCTCTAAATTATGCCAATATGAAGATGTAATTGCTAAATCTGCATTATGCAGAAACGTTTCTTTTAACTTTTTTAATTTTTCTATGTCATAAGAAAATGGTAAAAGCTTATGCACATGTATATCAGTCTCTACAATTGGTTTACAACTTTCTGCACTAAGAAACGCTGTATGTTCAAGGTATAATGCTGCAATCGTTTCTAATTCTTTCAAGTCGAAATTTTCTTTTGAATTCTTCACATATTCTATTTCATTACGTACACTCTCTACTCCATAATCCGGTACGTACACACCTTTATCAGTATAAAGCTGATAATATAAACCATTCTCTTCAAGATAGTTCACAATCTCAAGTGCTTGCATATTTTGAATTGGATATCGTTTCATCATTTTTTTATCTTTATATATAAGCGCACCGTTTTCTGCAATAATTGGACACTCTAAATTAACTTCTAACAATAATCGTTCAATGTCGACGATAGAACGTCCTGTACAAATTGCTACAACGTGGCCTGCTTCCTGACATTTTCGAATCGCTTCTGCATTCTCTTTACTAATCATTTTATTTCCCGAAAGAAGAGTTCCATCTAAATCAATTGCAATTAATTTCATTATTTCTTCACCACTTTCTATATATACACGAATTTATATTAAACGAAAGGTATCGTTTTCATACTGATTTCGTGAAGTACTCCTTATTTATAATTTATGAAAAGCGTTTCAGGTCAAGAAATAATTAAAAATAAAATCAAAAGCTTTTCTTTTTAAAGAAAAGCTTTTGATTTTAAACTATGAACTATAACTAATATATTTTGTCTCACACATGTACACATTCTTTTCTTCAGTTGGGACATATATTTTAAACTTTTCTAAACGCTTTCCGTAAATATGAATAGTGACAACACTTTTATTTCCAGATATTTCAAGAATATGACAATCAGCTGGTGGAATGACTTTATCAGTTTCTCCTTCTCCCAAATAAAGATTTCCTGTATGTATTAAATAAACAAGTGAATTTTCAAGCTGCTTAGTTTGTATAAAGTTTTGCACCATTATCCTTCCTGTAAAAACGCCTTCTACTCCCCATGTACCATCATGATCATGTAAAGGTGTAGATTGTCCATCTTTCCATACAAGAGCTAATACTTCAAAACGATTAAAAGGATCTTCATATAACAAGTGTCGTGCGTATTGAGCCGAATTCGCCTTCTGTTTTTCTAACGGAAGCCATGTTTTCTTCGCTAAAAGGTCTTCTAGTAATTTTTCAATCGCACAAACAATTTGATCTTCTAATAAATTACTATCCATTAAATCCGTTACAGCTTTAATAAATGTTTGAAACGTTTTACTTCCATTACACGTTAACATAAGCGCCCTCCTCCATTCTTGTTCACACACCTCCATACTAAATAACCAACCAAAAATTTACAATTGAAAAATAAAGTGAAACTTTAATCAGTGGGGGTTTTCTTCATCCCCCCACTGATTATTAGCCCTCACCAATCGGACTTTTATGGGCAGTTGATCCCCCACCTAAATTCTTTGCTTTCGCTGAATTTTGAGGTGGGGGTCTTACTGCCCGTTAAAGCGGGATAAAAAACAAGGTACAGTAAATTTGTACCTTGCTGAGCGATTTACCTAGTTTTCAAAAGAATAGGTAAGTAATTTAACGTTTGTTCATTTTCCAATAGACATTTTTCTAAATTGAACGATGGAAATAACTCTATTTTTTCAAAGGTATTTATGAAAGTTCTTAATGCAATCTCAGCTTCTAAACGTGCAAGTGGTGCCCCTAAGCAAAAGTGAGCACCTTTACCAAATGTTAAATGCTTTTCATTTCCTATTCGGTGTATATTAAATTTAGAGGCTTGCGAAAACTTTTTCTCATCTAAATTTGCTGCACTTACCCATGCAATAATCATTTGATTCTTTTTCATAAAAGGTCCAAATATATTTGTATCCTCTGTAATTCTCCTAGCTAATGTAATGGGAAAGCGATAGCGTAATACTTCCTCAATTCCTTTTGAAATTAATTTAGGTTCTTGTCTTAATTTTTTATATGTTCCAGGTGAATCCACTAAAAAGCAATAAAAGCTATTAATAATTAAATTAGTAGTTGTTTCATTGCCTGCGGCTAATAAACCTAAAGAAAAAGTAACAATTTCTTCATCTGTTAATCTTTCGCCTTCATATTCAGCTCGTATTAAATCCGAAATAATATCATCAGTTAAATGGTATCTCTTTTCTTGAACGATCGGTAGAAGATATGCTTTAAATTCATTTAGTGCTATCCCCTTTTCCGCATCCAGATCGTTAAACTTTTCTTTACTATACGGCATAAATAAAATATCAGACCATGCTTTAATTTTTTTACGGTCCGTTGTTGGCACTCCTAATAAATCGGATATTACGGTAACTGGTAAAGGTGCAGCAAACTCTTCAACGATATTAACCTCACTATATTTTTCGATATGTTCTATAAGTTCATTTGCAATCGCCTGTATTCGGGGTTTCCATTGTTCTAAACTTCTTGGAGTAAATGCTTTAGAAACGATAGAACGTACATTGCGATGTTCTGGTGGATCAGTAGAGTTTATATTTATCCTAGTTTCTAAAGGCGGGATTGCGAATTGTCTTCGCTGCCTTCTACTTGAAAATAAGCGATAATCCGATAAAACTCGATTTACATCATCGTATAAAAAAACATTCCATACATCTTGCTCTTCATCGTAATGTACTGGGTGATTATCCCTCATAAATTGATACCACTTATACGGATTCCACAATTCTTCTTTTGTTTTCAGCTTTGAAATTTCATGAACTAAAATCACATTTTCAGGCGAAGCCATAGTTCTTTCCTCCCTTTTCTTTTACAATAAAAGTGATAGGTCGGTAGTTCAAAGTTGTATAATCTAACATATGTTATTTTAACATATACTAAAAGAGATTTTTCATTGGAGAACTTGAGAAATATATAAGGGGGATTTTTTATGTATGTTGATATTTTATTGCTCGCAGAATTAACATCAGGGCCAAAATACGGTTATGAAATAAAGAAAAATATTCAAAATCGGTTAGGAGAGAATTTTGAATTAAATCATAATATGCTTTACCCTTCTCTTCGGCGTTTTGAGAATATGGGGGCTATAACGAAAAAAGTACATACACAAGTGGGAAAGCCAAACCGAAATATATACGACATAACTGAAACAGGTGAAGAAATTTTTTCTGAAATGTTAATAGAGTTTCCCGAAAAACTCGCGACAAACAATGCAGAATTTCTTGTTCGTATCGCACTATTTGAAAAACTTGATTACGAAGCCAGAAAAGAAATTTTAACAATACGCCAAGCCGCACTACATAAACAGCTTACCGCTATTCAATCTTTAGATGTTAGCTCATTTTTCATTACAGAAGTCATTGAATTTAGTAAATCACGTATTGAACATGAATTGCTTTGGATTACATCACTTATGAAGAAAATATGAAAAAATAAAAAGAAAAGTTAAAAACAATGAATGAAAATGAGATTTATTATCAATACTATAATTAATAAAAGGGCAACCACGATTTGGCCACCCTTCAAATATTTATACTTCTGGATCGAAAGTTTTGCAATCTGTTTCTTCCGTAGTAGATGCTTGTTTCCCTTTATGACTTACTACATAAATTGCATCTGCACTACATTTATTGCCGTTTGCCCAAAATTTACAGTTGTTTACTTCACATAAAACGTCTTGTGCCATAGTATCACACCTCCTCGTTCTATTATCATTAACAAAATTCGGAGGTATGATACTCTTTGTTATGCATTTTTTATTCCCTTTTTAGCTTTCTTAAAGGTTCAATATCTCCTCGTACAATAGCATCTATATTTGCAGTTATTTTTTCAATGTCAAAATGCCACCATTGAATTTGCAATAATTCTTCTATTATTGTATTTGTAAATCGTTCCTTTATTTTATTTGCAGGGTTTCCACCAACAATTGTATATGGTGCGACGTCTCTAGTCACAACAGATTTAGCTGCAATGATTGCACCATCTCCTATTTTTATTCCGGGCATAATCGTTGTATCCATACCAATCCAAACGTCATTTCCTATTACTGTATCACCTTTGTAAGGTAAATCAGACAAATTAGGTGTATACTTCTCCCACCCATTTCCAAATATATTAAATGGATATGCCGAAAATCCATCCATCCGATGATTCGCTCCGTTCATAATAAAGGTAACTCCATTTGCAATACAACAAAACTTTCCAATGATAAGACGATCTCCAAGAAATTCATAATGATGTAATACTCGATCTTCAAATGTTTCTCCATCTTTCGCATCATAATATGAATAATCTCCAACTTGTATAGTAGCTTTTGTTATTGTATTTTTTATAAAATGGACATTTTCATTTCCTTCAATAGGGTACTTAACATTTGGATTAGGATTCATGTTGTACAGCACTTCCTTTACCATTTATTTCACTTTCTACCGCTATTACTGGCTTTAAATTGTATATAGGTAAAATAAATAACAATCCAATTATAAAGAGTAAAGCCGTGCCTTCATACATCGTACTTAATGAGAACATCTCTTTTAATGAACCAGCAATACTCATCGTTACTACCATTGAACCGGTAAATAGCGGACTTAAAATACCATTTACACGACCGATAAAATCAGTATCGCTATTTTGAATAATGAGCGTATTAATACCTATTTGGATACAAGGAAGAGCTAACCCACTAAAAAGTTGTGCTGTGAGTGTTACCCATAAATTGGTGGAATAACCTATAATACCAATACCAATTGCCTGACCAAGCATACCGATTATTAACATCTTTTGCGGAGCAACGTTTTTTGCAAATACCATCGCTAAAGCGCCGCCAACAATCATTCCTGCACCATTTACTGTTAGTAACCATTGTAAACTCTCTTTTGATAATCCTAACTGCTCAGTTACGATAAATATACCTAATGGCTGAATCAATCCTATACCTAGTCCTGCTGCCATAAAACAAAGCCCTAGCAAAGTTAATGCTTTTTTCTTTTTCACATATTTAATACCATCAAGCATCTCCTGTAGTAGCGTGATTTCTTTCTTCTCATTATCATTCTCAAGATCTTTCGGAAGAAATAACAACACAGCTGCTGCCAGTAAAAAAGCGATTCCTGTTATGATAATTGAAATATAAATTCCAAAACTATGAAAAATAAATGTTCCAAGAATCGGCCCTAATACCATAAAAATCGCAAATATTGTTTGATATATAGACATCGCTAATTGGATCTGTTCCGCCGATAAATGCTGTTTAAACAATTTCATGCCAGATGGCTGAGAAAATTGCGAAAGGATTGCAGAAATAAGTGTGACAAAAAACACAATTTTCCACGTACCAAACATAAGGGTAATTAATACTGCAAATACTGAAATAGAACTTAACGTTTCACACCATATCATTGTCTTCTTCGGCTTCCACCTATCAGCAAACGTTCCGCCAATAAAAGAAAAGATGAAAATTGGAGCAAACTCCGCAACTGAAATCATCGAAATAGCAAAAGCATCACCTTTTGTCATTTCCATTACGTATAGTAATACAGCAAAGTTTCGAACCCATATCCCTACTTGTAAAAATAATGCTGATGCTAGAATTCCTTGCACAAACCGATTTTTCAATACTTGTGATACCCCAGTATTTTGTTTCGTTTCTACATTTGTCGACATAAAAAAGCCCCCTATTTCATGTTCTGAACAGGAGGCAGCACAAATCATATAAAAAGACTATATATTCGCAGAGCGAAATACATCCCTTTTCTATAAATGTACAGACTAACCCTATTCAGAAGAATATTTCGTTTTTTAACGAAGATCTCTTACAAATAGAATTAGTTGATCATTGGGATGTTTTCACCCTTCCGTTTCGAATTTAAATAACACATACATACTCTATGTAAAGCATTTTCGATGTATGCATGTCTTACAATAAATATTCTAGAATGTTAATGGTAATTCCTCTAAAGAACGCATTAAATAATTACCTTGCCATTTAATTTCTTCGCGATTTCCTTTTATTTGCAAATCAGGCATTCGATTAAACAAAGTAGTAATAGCAATCTTTGCTTCCAACCTAGCAAGTGGAGCGCCTAAGCAGAAATGGCTCCCATGGCCAAATGCAATATGACGATTATTCTCCCGAGTAATATCAAATACTTCTGGGTTCTCAAATACTGTTTCATCACGGTTCGCCGAAGCTAATGCAATGACAACCATATCCCCTTTTTCAATTGTTCGATCGTGAATCTGAAAAGGTTCATCTGCCCATCTTGAAGTTGTAACCTCAACTGGAGAATAATAGCGTAATCCTTCCTCAATAGCTACATCAATTAATTTTGGATTTTCTTTTAATAACTGTAATTGGTCCGGGTTTTCAAGAAGCGCTAATACTGTATTTGTAATTAAATTTACCGTTGTTTCGTGTCCCGCCACAATTAGTAACATTATCATTGAATATAGTTCCCGAGCACTAAGTTTATGCCCTTCACTTTCTGCAAATATTAAAGCACTCACCAAGTCCTCTTTTGGTTCTTGTCTTTTAACATCAACTAAATATTGGAGATATGTAATAAACTCAGATAGTTGCTTTTCGGTTTCTTTTATTTCTTCTGGCGTTTCTGGGTAAGCAATGACAGCATGAGACCAAATTCTAAATTTCGCCTGATCTTCTTTTGGAATGCCGAGCATTTCACTTATTACAATAATTGGTAAAGGGAACGAGTAATCATCAACAAGATTTAATGAACCTTTGCGCTCGACTTCATTTAACAAATCATCTGCAATATCCTGTATTCTTCCTTCCAATTGCGTGATCATCTTCGGTGTAAAAGCTTTTTGTACAAGTGATCGTAAACGATTATGGTCAGGTGGATCTGAATTTAGCATGTGTGTCGTTAAATAATCACTATTGTCAACAGTATGAAAGACATTCAATGTATCTTGAGAAAATACATTGGCCGGGTCTTTTTTTAAGCGATTATCTTTTAATAGTGGCAAAGCATCTTCATATCTTGTAATAAGCCACTCTGCACCTAATTCTGTTTTATTCACAAATAAAATAGGTTGCATTTTTCGAGATTCTTTATAAATTTCATATGCATCTTCTTTAAACTGAGCTGAAGCTAAATTAATGCCATCCTCTATTCTTAGCCCAACTTTGTTTTTCATTGACATCGTATTCCCTCACTCTCATTTGTTTTTGAAAACGAACCAACAAATGCATTATACTCTAATAAAAACGTGAAAATTGTAAATTTTTAATCAAAATCTTACTTCATATATTGAAAAATAAAAAAGTGAGGGAGTAAAATCTTTCTACTCCCTCACTTTTCTTTATGCGAAGCACATGAAATTACTAATTTGTTGATAGCGGTAGCTTACTTTACGACGACGACCACCTTGCCAAGTGTAACCTGATACTCCGTTCCTTCTCACTTCAGTCGGAAAGAACCATAAGTCTCTCCCGAAAGGTCCTGGACGATGTAAACGTAGAAAGCCCCATCTTCCTAGACAGTTACACATCCATGATTTCATATTGCCTGGTTGTGCTGGAGAAGCAAATGTGGATGGTAGCGATGGAGCTTGAGATGGTGGTGGGGACGTTGGAGCATCTTCCGCATCATCTGGTCTATAATCTTCTTGTTCCATATCTCTCACTTCATTTACAGGTTCATACCCGTAGTTTTGTGGATTATAATACATCCCTTGATCATATGAATAATTTTGCTGGTTATACATATTAACAAATCACCTACTTTTCATTCAGTACCTTTAACATTCATATGTGATATGCGCACTATAGGAAGCTTATGTATAGCCTAAATTCAACAAAAAATAAAGCTCGTATTTAAAAATACGAGCTTCTTCATAAACGGAATAGATGTATTATTTTCTTAATTTCACACTATAGAAACGCATTTCATCTAATGAACCTTCAAATTCAAATACTTCTTGTTTAATTAATTCTTTTAAGCGATATTCTAAAAACGTATCGCCAACTAACTGCTCTACATGACCTAGCGCTTCACCAATTACTCTAGGGGCTTTTAGGAATTCTTGATCAGCACCTATACTTTTCGCGCATTCAATAATAAATTGATCAAAATAATCTTCTTGTACAGAACGCACTTCATTGTCTGTCCAAACTCTTAAAAATTCCGTACTTTTCGATAGACTATCCCACTCATGTTCAAACTGCATACGATTCTCTACAGTTAAATACGGCAATTTTACAAAACTTTTTTGAATTAGAGCTAAACTTTCAGGTGCTAACTCTCCAGTTCCACGAATCACATACTCTAGTTTTAATATTTCTTTACTTGCATCAGATGTATTCATAACGCGAATATTTTTCTTATCTTTTAATTGCGCCATTACAAAACATAGACCTACATGTTCATGTGCGTTATCGGCTTTCCAAATTGTAATAGGCGTTTCAGTAGGTATAGTGTGTAGTTCTTCTATAGTTTCTAAAAACCTTGGTAAATACTCTTCTTCAAAATAATTTTCATAAGTAGTTAAGTTGTTTACTAACCATTCCTGTCTTGCTAGTTGCCCTTCATTTATATGTAACTTGTTTATCGGCCCAATTGAAAAGAATTCAGAAAAAGCAACAACCATCTCTTCCAATCGTTCTTCTTTACTCAGCATATGCTTTAAACTTCCAGCAGTTGAATCATCAAAAGCAATATGCACATGTGAGCTTTTTTTTACATTTCTTTTATAAGATGTATTACTTGTTAGTTGCTTAGGAATATCCATCAAATTTTTAATAGTATCTTCACTATAGTTTTCTTCTAATAAATTTAACTGAATTAGAATACTTTGAAGTAAATGTTTTGCTTCATCTTCGTACATATCCTCTACAGCATTTTTAATTTTATTTATCACATAAATCCCTCTATTCATTTCAAAAATAACGTAGATTATAGTGTATCATTTAAGTGTTACTCTTTAAAAGTTTTTTTAGTCAAACCATGTATTAGAAAGATTGCTACAGCTATATAAGGTTTCAACAAAAGCTTTCCCTACAATTCTTAAATGCTAAATAACCTTTTGAAAATCCTTTTATTTAAATGTATAATTATATAAAAAATAAAAAGTACAGGAGCTATGTTTATGGAGAAAGTATTTCCTAATTATAAACAGTATCTAAAAAATTGGAGATTTATATTTATTTGTATATTACCTACTATCGCCTTTTTATATGCTTTTGATGTCATCTTTGAATTACTATTTCATCAAGATTTCTATTTATCTAACTTAATTTTTGCTATTATTTTATTTTTAATATTTATTAACATCAAAGATATGTTTAAAAATGAAAGTTAAAGAGCTGAATAAAAAAGAGCACCCTGCAATCGGATGCTCTCATGTGATAGAGGTTTTTCTGAGTATTAAGTAGGACACGAAGGTCTTGTCCCACTATCTAATATATGCTTGTACTTATTTTTTGTGCATGTACGAAGTATCACTATAAATTCTTCTCATAAATTCATAGTACAATTAACATATTTATACATAAAAAAACATCCCCCGTGGATGTTTTTTATGTACCGATTTTTAAGCTTCCATAAACTTAGCTGGTACACCAATTTTTTCAACTACAGAAGATATATTAGTAGGATTAATCATTACATTTTCAATACTAACTAATTTATTTTCTAATAGTCCATTCTCTGTTGTAATAAGTTCTTCAAACCGTTCTAAAGTCATCGAAAATTTGTGTTCACTTCCGCCATTCATACTGACTTTTACATACTTCATCGTGCACCCGCCTTTCATAATAATCTATAATTCGATAAAAAGGCGCTTACATCCTTTTTATTTACTACTAGATTTCACACTTTTACGCCTTACTAATTCACGTTTATTTATTTTGGAGAAAATAACTACTATTTTATGTTCACGTTATAATTGCTAGAAAGAATGATAAAGATAAAAATGCACAAAGTGGGATATATAAAACAGTATCCATTCTTGCAAATTGCGTATCTTTTTTCCTTTTAAAGATACCAAAATAATGAAACTCACCAATTACTCTTATGAAAAACACAATCATACAAACCCAGGATCCAATTTGAACAATAATATTAGGAAGTGCGAAATGAACAATATTCGTTTGTTGTAATAAAATTATCGCTGCCATACTTATTAATAACGCAATGAACAATGTCATGCCTGCACCTGGTGTAAATGCCTTTTCTCCAGCTTTTGTTGGAATGACACTATTTGTCGCCCACTTACCTCCGAAAGCCCAATAAACATGTAAAAAGCTAACTAAAAATAATATACAGACAGAAATATATGTAATAATAAACATTTTGTCCTCCCATTATTTTATTTTAGTCCTCGATTTTAGAGAATGCTATAAATTTCACCTTAGCAATCTATTTTTAATGACATAAAAACCCCTTAATGATTTTTCTTAAAAATGATTAATCATTAAGGGGCTTTTAACTTCATTATGCATTATACCTACTTCTACGACGTTCCATCCTCGTTTGTCCTTGAGCAGTTTCTTCTTTATATTGATGTATTTGCTCTGACATTTCATATGTTGCAGCTGGAGTTGTTTCTTCGTAATTATGCTCACGTATTTTTTCAGGCGTTTTTTGTTTTGATACTTTTCCACCAAACTTAAATAATTTCAACTTAAATTTAGGTAATCTTGGGAGTAGAATCTTAAATGATCGTTTTTTACGTTTGTTTTTTTGTTGAAATAAAGTTATATTTTCTTTATAATCCTCTTCTTTACGGTGTAATAACATAGCAATTAATCCACCTAATATAAGTCCACCAACTAAAAACATGAGATATTTGAAATTACTTGTCATTAAACTCGACATACGTTCAAGTATGACTAACGACTGTACTTCTTTAATATCCCAAAGTAAAGCGGCCCATAATGCGAATAAACCGAAAGTAAGTCCATATGTACGAAAACGGAATAAACATGGAATTAAAGCGATACAAGCGGCAATTTTCGCGTTCGCTATGATTGAACTTGTAGAAATGTCTTGATGCCAAATGACTAACAGTAATGTTATAAATGGCGCATACGCTATCCAACTACATATGCGAGAATATATTTTTTTCGCAAAATAACTACCGAAACAAGTGAAAAATAAAAGGCCTCCAATATATAAAGATTGTTCTAGTGGGATTTGCTTCATAATTCCTGCAACTGGAAAGAGGCCGCTCAATAGCATAAATAGCACATCTAATTTCTTCACAATTCCTCATTCCTTTCAAATTTCTTTTGAATTCGTTCATATTGCTTTTCCAAATGATATAGTTTTTTATTTCTAAAAAACATCTTAATCCTGTATAGAAATAAAGTAAATATGTAAAAGAAAAGATACATGACAAAAGATATCCTTATTTACATGAAAAAATGACAAATCCTGACCGATAGAATGAGCAGGATTTGTCTATTATTATTTAAAGTAGAATAATTGAATCTTTCTTTTCTATTTTTATAATATCTACATCCAATTCATCATCAAACTCTTTAAACTCTCTTGCATCTATATCCGTCATATAGCTTTTTATTACTTTCGCCATATGCATGGAATATGGCATGTGTATATTCTTTTCCAAAAGCATACTTGAATTACAGCACATGTAATGTACCATTTTGGCAATATAGTTCCTTTCAACAGCTTTTACACCTAGCGGTAATATTTCAAGTATGTATCGCTGTAATGTTTCACTACCATTAGACGAATACTCACCAGTGCTATAATACATTCCTTTTTGATCTATATATAAACCCGTACTATCCAGTACGTCATCACATTCTATCACACCGTATTTTGGTACATCAAAAGATGTATTTATTCTTATAGCATTTAAGTTTGGAACCTTTAACACATCCGGAACAATATTAGGTAAAGTATTTATATCAATTTTTTTATTTTGCAACTCTTTTATCCAATATTTTCTTACATTCGCATCAATAATGAAATATACTTGCTCATTTTGCTCTTTTGCATGTTGTAAAATTTCTGTTAATGTTTCAGAAACAAATTGTTTAAATTGAATTCCCATATCATTTCTTTTTGAAGGTTGTGGTAAAAAGGCGTTATGTTTATTTACATTTAATAATAAATGATCAATCGTTTGCCAATTTGTATTCCCATATAATTTATATGAAATTTCTTTTCCTTTTATTTGTGAAATAATAGGTAAGAAATCAAATTTCGAGATTCGTTCAATTGATAAATTAACATATGTACAAGTTAAATTTATCTTATTCCAACTACATTTCATAAACCCTCTTTGTTCTAATAAGTTAAAAATACACTGTATAATAGTTTTACGAGATACACTTTGACCTATAAATAAATTAATAAATGCTGAAATACGGTTTGTACGCGCAAACCCTTCTCTAACAATTTGCTTTGGATCAATTTTTTCACGCCCGTCACAATCTTCCATTGCAATTAACGCCAATGTCGCATTCTTGCGCTCACCTGCAGTAACATTGACCGCTTTCCTAACATCCTCTACTAAATTTGATTTGTATTTCTGGCAATATTGCATTTTATATGGATTTTGCAATACTTTTTCAATATTACATCTTACTATTTTTAGCAATACTGGAGAATCTGCATTTAATACATACGATGACTCACCGATTTGAGCTAACACAATTTTACTTTCAAATAACGCTTGTTCAACTTCCAATGATATTTTTTCAGACCATATTTCTAACGTTATCGTTTCTAATCCTTTTGGTGCAATTAATGGGAATAATTCATTTTCATTATTTGTTGCTACCTTTTTACATTCTGGGAGTAATGTGAAATCAGTAAATTTTTGCTGAAACCCTTTAAATAAATACTCTCTTTCCTTTACTTTTATACCGGGTTTTATTTTCGTACCTTGAACTTTATATATTCTCTCATTGTATGGGAGTAACACCCTAAGATTTTCTCCTAGCATATAATCTTTCGGATATTGAAGAATATGCTCTAATTCAACTTCTCCCCCTATATGAAAATCATCTTTTAAATTTCTAAATATCTTTATCCACTTTATACCGTTTGTAGCTTGTTGCACTTTTAGTTTTACAAACCGAACTTTTTTATTATTCGATGAAAATTCTGGAGTAGAAATTAAAATCATGCCTCGTTTTCGTCTCAAAAGCAAAGGAATATCTGGATGGTTATATTCTTGATAAAATCTCCGAATTCCTATTGAAACATTTAATAATGGAATATTCTCGCCTCCGCGCGTTATACATTCGAACCGATATACATAGGCAAAATAATCTTGTGTTTTTTCGTCTTTAATAGGCTCTGACATAGCTTCGCAAATATTTTGTGATCTAAGAGGAGAAAAATATATATCTTCTTCGTGTATGTTTTTTAACTGTAAAGACCGTTCACAAAAAATATGTGAAATTAAAGCGGGCACCCACTTAGAATATACTTCATTATCATGTAATACTGTTAAATTAGAAATTAAATCGTAATGCCATTCATATTTTAGTGAATCTATTAATTTATTCGGTTTCCAATCATGAATAATCTCATACCAACTTTGAAAAATATAATCAAGTTGTTCTTTTCTAATAGGTTCTTTACATACAATCCATGGTGTATTTTCATTTAATACATATGGATTATGCTGAATAAATAATATATCAGAAAACATATCATATAATCTTTCATTCAACCGTTTCAACTTACTCGTTAATAAAAATGTCTTATAATGTATCTCTACAATATCAAGCCATTCAATAGGAAAATATATAAATGATACGCTTTCGTTTAAAAGAGGTTCTACTATATTTTCAAATGTTAACAACTTTAATTTTTCCATAAAATGATTACTTCCTTTCTTCATTTTTCTTGATTACAAAAAAAACTAAAGTATTATCACATAATCTAATTATTTAAAAGAATAGCAAATACGACTTATCCGACTTACATATTAATGACATGATTCTGATAAAATTTAAAAGAAATTATCATACATAGCCCTCCTTATAAATCATAAATATATTACATTAAGATTATACAATGTTAGTTACGTATTGTATTTGAGATTTACAATAATTTTACAAAAGATTATAAAAGAGGTATTGACCATACATATGTATATCAATACCTCTTTTCGCTATCCTATTACCTTTTTCGCTTCTGTATTCCCTGGCGACTATTCTAATATTAAGAATGAAAAAGTATATATAATTGAGCATAGAGAAGATAAGATGGGAAGAGGTTCCCATTTCCATACTGCAGATAATGAAAAAGGAAACCCACTGGAAAAAAGGAAGATATAATCAACACCCTGGACATTATCCAGAAGATTTTGAAGGATACAAGAAAAAAGGAAAAAATTAAGAAACTAAAGGTGTGAAAAATTTCGAGTAATATGAATAAAAGCCGAATCGAAATTCTAAAAATGAAAGCAAAAAGAAACGCTAGTAGAAAAGAACTGATAGACGAACTTTCTAATATTGTTACGATTTCTATGGACTCATTTATGGATGCAGAATCTAATGATTTATTTTGTAAAGAATTATTTAATACACTAGAACAAAATTCAAACATAAAAAATTTTGGTAGCACTGATTACGCAGAAAATAGAAGACTATCAATTGTGCTATTAAAAGAAACAGCTAAAACTATTCAATTTCCAGTTAATCAAGGGAGACTCTTTTTCTCTAAGGGTGGTAAAATTGAAGCAGTTAAGCTAAACATTGCTAAAGTATTCGATAATTTAGAAGAGTTATCAACCATATCAAGATTTCTAACTGGGTATACCGATTTTGTATTAGTTGGTGATAATTTAGAATTCGGCGTATGTATCGAAAGGACGGAATATCATTATGAATTCAGTATGTGGGGAATAACGAAAATCTAAATTGTGAAAACAATCCAACTTCAGATGATGTAAATCAAATCCTATTGGATGAAAACAATTGGCTTGTATCTAAAAATAATTAATTAGAAGGGATTGGGATACCTGCTGCTACTTTGATTCAAATGAAATAGAATGGCATTGAAGATAGATAAAAAAGTTCTCAGTTAAGAGAACTTTTTTCACTTCACATACACATAGACTTCATTTGCCGTTACATAATATGTTTTACCTTTGCTATTTTGTACTTTATATTGTGGTGATCCATTGACATTTACTTTCGCTTCAATCGTAAATCCTAATCCTGCATCTACTAAGCTAGCAACTTCTTTATCCTGCCAAGATGGAGTATTATAGAAACGTAGATTGTTAACTTTAGAAACAATTCGTTTCCCTACAATAATAAATACCTCTTAATATAATCTAAAATTTCCGTATTCACATTTTTTTCTTTTTATTACATAATTTAAATTAGGAAAGGGAGAAAATAATATGGATTACAAATTTGATTTACTTAGTACAGGTAGTTTAGTTATTAGACTACCAAAGGAATTCGATATTTTAGAAGCTTTTTTTAATGTAGAGGTATCTGCATTCGGTGATTGGATAGCAGAAACTGTAGATAAAGTTTTAGACGAAAAAAGTCATCATGAAAAAATAAGTGCAAATATTTTTGGGGCAGATGTTCGAAGAGATAAAACTATCATATTTAATAAGTATGATGAAGATGAAATCGAAATCCCTCTTGAAATAGAAACTATTACATTAAGACATCTAATAGATATTTGGTTAAATGAACACAGAAAATTGAAAACCGAAAAAAATAACAAGTAAGTAATGTTACATACAGCACGAAAAAGGCCGCCTATATTGAAGTGAACTGAATCCAAAAAGTTAGACAGAAAAATTAAGTGGCTATTTGAATATGAGTCCGGTATTGTACTGGGCTCATTCCTTTCAACTTCGCTTTAATTTTTTATGATAATAGTAATTGATATAATTATCTAATTCTAGCTTAAAATGCTCCATACTCTCGAATTCTTCAAGATAAAGTAATTCAGACTTTAATAAAGCCAAAGAATTTTTCTATGACTGCATTATCTAAACAATTCCCCTTACGAGACATGCTTTGAACAACTCCATGCTCTTTTAGCGATTGTTGATATTGCTTCTAAATCTGAATGAAGGATAATTGTGCTGATTACCTTGATTTACACCTATATATTATAGTTACTCTTTTACTTGAATGATTGAATATATCCACTAGCGATGGCGCTATATTCTTTGTCGACATGTACATGTATAAAACTAATATTTTATATGAATATTCGTAGTCGATATTCATATATTACAATATCATCAGAAGTACCATTAAAACAATTAGAGCAACTACCACAGCTGCCACAACCTCCACAACTAAAACAACCAAAACAACCAAAACAACCGAAGCAACGGAATCCACCACAACGAAATCCACCGCAACGACCGCCACATCCACCACAGCCGCCACAGCGACGAGCAGCATCTTCAATATAGTAATATGGATATTGGTTTTGCTGGTCCCAATATAGAACATTTCCAGACTGGTAATCATTAAGGCTTAACGCTTGTAGTTCTTGTTGAAACTGATTCATTTTCATGACCTCCGTTTATTAACTATAAACCTTTTGACGCTTTCCTATATTTCTTTTTATTAAATCTTAGTAGAAATAGCGCTATAAAGTGAAACTTTAATCAGTGGGGGTTTTCTTCATCCCCCACTGATTATTAGCCCTCACCAATCGGACTTTAATGGGCAGCCCGACCCCCACCTAAATTCTTTGCTTTCGCTGAATTTTGAGGTGGGGGTCTTACTGCCCATTAAAGCGGGATAAATTGAAAAAAGACGCACTTAGATTGATGCGCCTTTTGCAATACCTCTTCTCTTTATCCTATTACGTTTTTCTCTTCTGTACTTACCGGCCACTTTTCTAATGTATAAGCCATTTCCCAAAATGAATATTCATATTGACTACTTATAATAAAATGTTGTTTCATTCGATTTCGGTCTGCCTCTGTTACTTTTTCAGCGATAGTATCTAACCGTGTAATTTGCTCTTCAACTAATGTACGGAACCAATCAGATCCGTAAGCAGAAATCCATTCGTTATAAATTGGCTCTTCTGGCTGACACTCTTTTAAACGCTCACCAATTTCATAATACAACCAATAGCAAGGTAAAATTGCTGCAATGATATCACCTAAATGTCCTTCATACGCAGCACGATACATATGTGAAGTATATGCGTATGCAGTTGGAGCAGGGATGAAATTATCTTTTTCTTCTTGTGTAATCCCTAGTTTCTTCGCAAAATTCTCATGTAAGGATAATTCCGCTTCATATGTATTTTGAGCATGGTGTGCCATACGAGCTGTCGTTTCTAATTCCAGTGCTTTTGCAGCTCCTAAAGTTTGTACTCTAGCAAAGTGACTCAAATAATACGAATCTTGAAGCACATAATAGCGAAAACTAGCTAAATCTAACGTTCCTTCACCAAGTTTTTTTACAAAAGGATGATGAAAACTAGCTTCCCAAATTGAGTCTACTTCTTTACGTAATGATTGTGAAAAAGTCATTTGAATCCCTCCGATTATGTATGAAATTTAAGTATTTACCCACCATTATTAAATCTGTAAAACAAAAAAACTTTCTTTACAGGCGTAAAGAAAGTGAAATTGACAGTTTTTATTCATAAAATAGCAATGTCTTTCCCACTTCCCTACGCTGGCATTAACCAGATCAGGTACTAAGAGTCTCAAATTCCAATTTGATCTCAGCCTATAATAGGCCCCCCTAGTGGATAAAATATTTAATTTTCGTATTGTATTCATCATAACATACTTCATGTAACTGTCAAAAATTATTCATGATACCGCTACTTAAAAGCCTTCTTCTTTTCTTACTCTTAATGAAGTTTCAATAATCATATCTAATAGTTTACTATATTCAATTCCCACTGCAGCTGCACTTTTTGGTAGTAAACTCGCTTGCGTCATCCCTGGTAATGTATTAATCTCCATTACATATGGAATACCATCCTTCACCATCATATCCACCCTTGCATAAACGCTGCACTTTAATGCTTTATAGCAAGCTAGTGAAGCTTTGTTTACACGTTCCTTAAGTTCAGCTGGAAGTTCGATAACTTCTTCAATTGTACTAGTATCAGCATATTTCGCATTGTAATCAAAGAACTCAGCCGCATGTCGAATTGAAATGATAGGTAATTGTTTTCCATCCAAAATGGAACATGTAATCTCGTCACCTTTTATATATTTCTCTATTACTACCTCCGAATCCCATTCAAATACAGTTTCCAGCATTGAAATTAATTCGTCTTTATTATAGACAATCTTTACCCCGACACTTGAGCCACCAGAGTTTGGTTTTACCACTAACGGAAATCCTAACTGATTTAGTTCATCAACATTTAGATCCTCCATTTTTGTAAGTTCAATCCAATCAGGTGTTTCTATACCTTCATAACGTAAAATCTTTTTCGAAATATTTTTGTCCATACATATACCGCTAGATAACATATTGCTTCCGCTATAAGGAATACCTAAACTTTCAAGTGTCCCTTGAACAGTTCCATCTTCTCCGTATTTTCCGTGTAATGCGAGCAATGCAAAATCAATGTCTTTCGCTTTTTCGATTAAATCCATTTTTTCATTTAACGTAATCGGTACGATTTCATATTTATGTTTATCTAAATTTGCAATCATTTCATTTCCAGTCATAATTGATACTTGTTTTTCAGAGGATACTCCCCCCATAATAACGCCAATTCTCATTTCCTCAACTCCAAATTTCATTTTTTATTGTATCACCAATTATTTTGATTCCCCGAACTATTTCTTCTTCTTTCAAACGTGAAAATCCTAATCGAAACGTGTTCGCTCCTCCTCCATCAGAGTAAAAAACATCTCCAGGAGAAAATGTAACCCCTTGCTCATAACACTTTTGCAAAAGTGTGCGGGCATGAATTTTTTCTTCTAACTCTATAAATAAATGCAGTCCACCATCACCGGTCATTCTTTGAAACGGAATGTACTTGTTACACGCCCCAACAGCTAACTCATATTTTTTCTTATAAACAGACCTTGCCTTTTTTAAATATTTTTCAAAATATCCTTCATGTAAATATTGAAAAAGAACAGCTTGATCTAAAGTAGATGTGTGAATTGTTCTTGCTCTTTTTACACTTTCTAAATAATGAATCAGTTCTTTATCGGCAATAATCCATCCTACACGTAAACCAGGGAAAAGTACTTTCGAAAAGCTACTAATATAAATCACATTATTACCCGCACCAGCAAAAGTTAATAATGGCGCTAAATGTGAACCTGAATAACGTAACTCTTCATTAAACCCATCTTCTATAATAGGAACCTTATATCTTGAAAATAATCTCATCAGTTCCGTTCTTTTCTCCGAACTCGTGACAATACCGGTTGGATTATGATAAGAAGGAATTAAATACGCGAAATCAAAATCCTTTTCACGTAAACTTTTTTCCACTTCGTTCGTATCAATGCCATCTTCATTCATATTCATTCCATGAACTTCAAGTCCATGTAAACGGAAAAGCTTGAGTGCAGCATGATGAGTCGGATTCTCACAAATAACCTGCCCTGATTTTTTGGATAACGAGGATAGTACAATGTCTAATCCTTCTGTAAATCCATTTGTAATTAAAATGTCTTTATTCGAAATATCTACACCTTTCATTTCCATATAATGAAGTAGATAATTCATTAACGGTCTATAACCTTTTGCATATCCGTAATTTAATACGACATCACCTTCAATGGACATACGGGTAAGAAAAGCTCTTTTGAAATTTTCCACATCAAATAGCTTTTCGTCTGGAGCAATGCTATTAAAAACAATCATTCCCTTTTCCCAGCGAACACCATGTTTCATTAAATCTAATTCATCCGCTAATAAGGTAACTGTATTAAGTTTATTTTTCCAATCTATTTCAACAGACGAAGTGTTTGAAATATCAACCTTCGCAACAAAATTCCCTTTTCCTTTAACTGCATAAATGAGTCCTTCTTGCTCTAAATCCGCATAAGCAGCGAGCACCGTATTTCTGCTCACACTTAGTAATTCACTAAGTTCCCTCGTTGAAGGAATTTTTTGATCCCCGAGCAAATGCCCTTTCATAATCATCTTTTTTAAATAATCTTTCAATTGAATATAAACGGGACGTTCTTTAACAACTTTAAAATCTTTAAACAATTCCTTACCCCCTGCAATCATTTTTGCATAATTACTTCATTCTCAAAAGGTCCACTACATATGTATTTTTTATAAAGGGCGGTACGGTCATATAAAGTGAAATATTAATCAATGGGTAAATTTACTACCTGTTAATACGTGATAAATCTTTACGGTATAAATTAAGTATATCTTTTAAAGCTGCTGCTGCGGCTCCGCGTGGATTTGATGCACCACCAATTGTAGTAACTTGCCCCATCATATCTGTAAAGAACGTAATTCCTTTTTCTGTACCATTTACATTTGCTAGCGGATGATCCTTATCTATTTCGTACGGTTCTACTTTAAGAGCCACTTTACCATCCTGATCCTTATATGCTGAAGCTATTAATTTAATAAATTTATTTTGTTCCTTAGCATGTCGAATTTCTTGTTTTGTAACATGTTCAATTCCTTTTATATGTATATCAGTAAGCGTATGCTCTGTTCCCATTAAACTGTTTGTCAAAAGTAACAATTTACACGCACTAACAGAGCCGCTCACATCCAATATTGGGTTCGTTTCAGCAATTCCTTTACGTTGCGCTTCTTTCAGTGCTTCTTCAAACGTAATATCTTCCTCATTCATTTTCGTAAGAATATAATTTGTTGTCCCGTTTAATATTCCTTCTATTTTTTCAATATGGCAACCAGCTAGACTAAATTGCCCAATATCAAGTGTCGGTAATGCAGCCGCAGTTGCACCACTATATCGGATTCGTACATTTGCGATTTTTGCTGCTTCATTTATTTCTCTCCAGTTTGTAACGAGTGCACCTTTTGAAATTGCTACTATATCCATATGTTTTTCAATCGCTTGTATTATATATTGCTTTCCTGGATTTCCATCTTTAAGATTTGTAACAGTAGATTCCACCAGTACAGTACCACTTATGTTATCTGTTGCTCGTTCCTTCGGATGATGTTCAATATATTTTTCAATTGCAGAGCTACCGCCACCATATCTTAATAATTGATGAATAGATAATCCATCTTCATTATGTATTGCAACATTTCTGCCTAATACACCGCTTACCACTAAATCTATTCCATACGTTTCATTTATATATAAATATTTTTCATTTAATAATTTTATAAACTCTTTTCCTACTGTTCCATATCCTGATAATACAACTTTAATTTTCATAATATCCCCCCCATATTTTTCTACCATATCCCTCTTTCAATATAATATAAAGCGCCCTCGAATTCCATCGAGAGCGCTTTATTATTACCTATTTCGGTAATCTTGATAACTTTTCTGCAATTGTTCTATAAAACCCTTGAATGCTAGAAAAACCTAACGTGTCTGAAATACTAAGCCCTACCATATCTAGATGGTCCCAATTTGCTTTCGTTTCAATATGATTCCATTTTCCGATCTGTAAAGTATCATTATTATTTACCGCAGTATTAGAAGAAGGCGCAATCATAGAATTTGTATTTACTACACCGTCATTTTGCCACCAAGAAGTATCAATTAATGGACGGTTTACTTCATATCTTGCATAGGAACCTAAGAAAAATGCATTACCCATTAACACTTTATTCATCGTTATATGAGGTAGATGTAAACCTGTTATAGGTGCTGCTTGTGATGCATGTCCACTATAGGATAAGTAATACACATCTGATTGCGTCTTTACCCAATTATTAAGCTCTTTTGCACCATCTGTACTTAAATCCCATTGACTTATATCTTTTGTATCTTTCCAAAGTGAACTATTTACAATACGATCAGTATATTGGAAAAAAGACTCTCCAGTATTCTTTTTTATACCCCAATGATCCAATTTAAAATCATATAACGATAAATTATTATTTCCTCCAAAACTTGCAGCTGTAATGAGTAAATCTTTAACGAACGGTAGTAGAAGACTACTATCTGCAAGTGTCGTGCCCTTATGAGGAGTTGCTAATGTTGTCACACTATGAACATATGATTTCTTGCCCTCAAATAGTGGTGATATATTCGTGTTCGGATGATTTTTCACATAATTTTTTTCTTCAAAACTACCTTCTTTTAATAGCTGTACTAATGTTCTAATCGTTTGTCCACCCATGCTATGCCCAACTAAATGAACTTTATTTGTTTCACTCCAATTCGGCGCAAAACCACTATAAGTTCTACCAAAACGATTGTGTCCATGTTTCTCAGCATGCGCGCCACCGTAGTCTACTGTACCACCATTAATTTGAGCATATAATTCACATGCGCGATCCCAGTTACTAGAAACAGGTCCAACAGCAGCAGTATGTACTGTATAGCCACTTCTATTTAAATCTTCTTGTATATCATGAACACCACCCCAATATTTAACCCCTAACATTTCTTCTCTACCCCACCCAGCAAATCCATTCACTAGTATGATAGGATAATTATTTTGCTGCTTCTCTTCAGCGTAAGTTATTTTTGCTGCTAATAAAAACATAGTCCCTATTGCTAATAAACATATTTTTAAAAATAATTCCCCCATGCTTCCTCCCCCTAATAAAACGTTTACATTTTTCTATTAAAAATGAGTTCTTAACTTAAACATAATGTAAAGTATTTTATATACATTGTATATAGAGAAAACATACACAAATGTTGATAAATATTAATTCAAGTGAGGAATTACTTTTTACAATATAACTTGCAAATCTGTTTATTCGAATTTATAATTATTTTTAGTTTCCTCATGTAAAATAGCTTTAATAATTACAAGAAAACTAATTTTATTACTTAAGGAGGAGGAAAAGGCATGCAAATCGGATTAAATATTCATACATTATCTCAACCTACTAAAATAACTCCATCTAATCTTGAGCATAATACTATCTCTTCTACTAAACTTGAAGATAAAAAATCAAATGATCCCATCAAATTTGATATTCGTTCATCTGAAAAAGAGATGAAACAACCTGAGCATAAATTTAATGAATTAGATTTATGGAAGATGCTAAAAGATAAAGGTGTTCCTTTATGGATTATACTTGAAATGCTACAAAAGGCTCGTAAAGAAAAAGAAGCACAAAATAATTCAGTTCAAAATTCAAATGCGATTGAAGAAACGAGTGAGACTCGATTAAATGAAGTAATGTAAGTTATTTAAATGGTATTAAAAAGAGCTCGAGGTTGATAAAGTATCCATCAACCTCGAGCTCTTTTTTAAGATTTTTCTCCAATCGTTACAAACTGAACTGATACCTCACCTTTATAGCCTTCAATTACCTTTCTTACTTTTACATATTCATTAGTCAATGTATTATCTGTCGACATTTTAGGTTTTTCATCACCTAAAGATTTTTTCAGATGAAGAAGTTGTATTTTTGTTTCATTTGCTTTTATTTCATTATACACATTATTTTCCGCTACAATTACATACGATAGTAGTCCATAGTTTCGATTATTACCAAGCCAAGCATCCCTATCATATGTAACTGGTATCGCTTTTCCTTCTATTTCAATACTTTTTATATTCTTTTCTTCTTCATTTATAAATAGTAGTGAACTTTCTTTTGGAAAATTCGGCAACGTATCTAAAGGTTTGGAAAGAGATGATTGATCTCTTTCACGAAAAATTTTTGCTTTAACCATCGCTTTTGCAGTAGATTCATTTAATATTAAAACCCTCTTTTGGTCAAATCTACCTGTTTTCACAGGAAAAACTTCATGTTCTTTCGTGTTTTCCTTATAACGATTTATAATAGTTGAAGTATTGTCCTCATCTCCAATAACTAGTACGCCGTTTGCTGGAAATCTGTTTTCATTTTTAGAGCAAGCACTTACACTTATTAACAATAATATACTTAATATGAAAATAGATATTGATTTTTTCATCACAGTTCCTTTCATAACCAAAATTGTTTTTTTACATGCTTTTCTGCAATCTTACTTGCTCATAATCTCTACTGCTCCATAGTTTTATATAGCTTTTGTAAATAGCGCCAACGAGTCATATAGAAATATAAAACTTGTATACAAATAAATGAAATTAAAATTATGATAGAGCTATTTATAATAGAAAAATCTACTAATTGTTGTAATGCCATATAAGCGACTACAGTATGTATCACTGCAATGATAATTGGTAAGAAGAACATTAATACTAACTGTCTCGTTACAACTTTTTTCAGCTCTCGTTTACTTAATCCCATTTTTGAAATCATTTTATACTGCTGTTGATCACGGTCCAAATCAGTATATAACCGGAAGTAAATAAAACTAGCAGCAAAAGTAAAGAAGACGATTCCAACTAAAACACTTGCCATAAGTAATAATCCATTCGTTTGTTTTGCACTTAACAACTCTATAGTTAGAGCTCTAAATTCAAAATGTATGTCTCTAGGCTCTTTTTCGAATATATTATTTAATTGATTTGAAATTTCTTTCGTTTTTATCCAATCATCTACAACAAATCCATACGTTCGATATTGAATTATATTTTCATAATCCGGACTACTATTAAGCGGAATTTCATCATATACATGATCTTGAATAGCAATATAAATCCCTTCCGTATCATGTGGCAAAACTAAATTATCTACAGTTTTTTTCACATGAAATGTCTTTGTCCACTCTCCTTGAATGACCTCAATATCCTTTTTATAATCACCATTTTTAAATTCCTGTTTTTGTGATACCATTCCTGGGATTAATAACATTTCATCTTTTTTTTCAATTGTTTCTTGTTGATAACCGAGTGCTCTCGCAAGTTCGTTATATTCACTTAGTTTCATTACATATACATTACTTTCAGTGTATATGTATGAAGATGAAGCCATTCGGTATGGAATATTAGCATCAGCAAAATGTTTTTTTATTGTAGAGAGATGTTTATCCGCTATTTTGTTTTTTTCAGGAGCTACATATAGCAATGTATACGGGTTTGTCATCCTTACCAAATCTTTATTTCCAAGAGCAGCTGTCGTGCCAATTGCTGTAAAAGCAACTGCTGAAATAATAGATACTATAAAAAACATTGTTGCATTATCTTTCATACGATAAATTAATTCTGAAAATGTTAATATATTGGTTCTTTTTAAAAAGAAAGATTCACTCCTTTTCGCAAGATGCAATATATAAACGCTACACTGTGTAAATAAAAAGTATGTTCCTATAATTACTAAGAGCACACCCATTCCGAGCGTAATAAAACTATAACTTGGGATAAAGCGAAATACTAAAATATATCCATACCCTATACTAAACAAAGAGAGAATTGATAATAAAATTGACGATTTCGGTTCAGGCTTTGGCTTTTCACCTGCTTGTATAAGTTCCACAAGTTCTGTTACTTTAATCGTTTTAAATGTAACTAACGAAACGATTAAAAATAAGAAAAGAAACGTAATAACTGTTAATAATACAGCCTGTACTGGTATATAAAAAGGTAAGCCGTTACTAATCATTAATACACTGGCACTTATTAATAAAACTAGTTTAGAAAATATAAGTCCAATAAGAACCCCTATACAAATTGAACCGAGTCCAATTAACATATTTTCAATTAACAATAACTTCTTAAGCTGTCTCATTGACATACCTTGCATCATTAAAATACCAAATTCTTTCTTACGCGTTTTTAAAAACGAGCTCACTGAATATAGAATGAAGAAGAATGAAAATACAAAAATCAAACCTTGCGAAACTTTAAATCCTAATGTACCAAATGTACTTATTGTTGAGCTTGTCGATTTCAATTCCCCCTGTAAATCAGGATGGAATAATAAAAGAGCATACGTAAAGAAAATCATTATAGAAAATGCACTGCTTAAAAAATGAGCAGCATATGTACGCTTATTACGAAAGATATTATTAAATGCGAACTGACGAAAAGTCATGCCTTTTCCCTCCTAACAAAGAAAGGACATCCATAATCTTTTGATAAAAAGTTTGCCGACTTTCACCACGATAAATTTCGTTATATAGTTGACCGTCTTTAATAAAAATTACTCGGCTACAAAAACTCGCTGCATACGGATCATGTGTAACTAACATCATCGTTGCCTTTTCTTCCTTGTTAAGCGTATCGAGCATCTCCATTACATCATTTGAAGATTTAGAGTCTAAATTCCCTGTAGGTTCATCTGCAAGTAATAATTGCGGCTTATGAACGATCGCACGAGCGATTGCTGTTCTTTGAGCTTGTCCCCCTGATATTTCAAATGTTCTTTTATTCAATATATCTGTTATATTTAATTTCGCTGCAATTTCTTCTACTCGTTTATTCATTTCTTGCACAGAAACACCATCTAATGTCATCGGCAATACGATATTTTCCTTCACTGTAAGCGTACTAAGTAAATTAAATGATTGGAATACAAATCCTAATTGTTTTCTACGGAATAAAGCTAAATCTTCAGATGATAAGTGGAAAGGATTTGTACCATTTATTACTATTTCTCCCGATGTTGGAGAGTCGATAGTAGATACCATATTTAATAACGTTGTTTTCCCGCTACCAGATGGCCCCATGATCCCTATAAATTCACCTTCTTGAATTGATAAATCAATATCTACTAATGCTTTAAAAGGTATTTTCCCTTTATATACTTTACTAATATTTTTTGCATGTAAAATTTCCATTTCTATTCTCCCTTCATTTGCACTTCTCACAATAGAGTGTAAATGAATTGTCTTATAACTCATATTGATTCATCTTTCATTTATCTTACACGTTTGTAAGATTGCTAAAAAAACTGATAATAAAACTATTTTTAAACTAAAATTAACGCATAACTATCTTATAATAATTGTATAGTGGCAAGAAATACAATGTATATCATATCTTTATTATATAAATGCAAAAAGCTTAGAGTTATAGCTCTAAGCTTTTTAAGGATTTCGTTACATTTTCGCCCCTTTTAAAGAGCCCTATTTTTTATCCATTCTGATTTACTTAATACATAATGATTATAGATTTGATTTTCTATCGCCTGTTGACTCAAATGAGTAAACCCGCATTTTTCAATAACTTTATATTCTGAATAACTTCCTCAAACTCTCTTCTCCCATTTTAATTGTTAAAGCGCCTTAATCTGCTTCGTAAGTTCCATAAACCGTTCATCTAGTTCTTTATATTCCTTGTCTTTAGAAGTTAAAAAGCTTAACTTTCCTAATACTTCTTGTCTCTCTGTTTCTAACGTTAAACGTAGTTCTTCAATTTCATCTCTAGTTTTCGTAGGTTCTTCGAGCTGCTTTTGTATCGTATTGTTTACAAACACGAGTTTTACGTTGGTTGTCTTCTCCAAAAAATATCGATCGTGAGAAACGATAACGAGTGTTCCATTATACTCAGCTAACGTATTTTCAAGCTGTTCACGTGAAGGGAGATCAAGGTGATTCGTTGGTTCATCTAATATAAGCACATCTTTTTCATCTAAAATATAAGCCATTAGCTTACACTTTACTCGTTCACCCATACTCATATGTCGAATCGGCTCTTTCCATTGGGAAGATTCAAATCCTAAATGTTTCATTAAATTTTGGACTTTTCCTCTTTCTTCAAATGTCTCTTTATAAAATAAATCTTCTGGTGTTTTATCCAGTGGTAAATCAAATACTTCTTGTGTTAAATAACCGATGTTTGCTGAAGGTGAAATCCATACTTCCCCTTCAGCAGTTTCTGTTCCCATAATCATCTTCAGTAACGTTGTTTTCCCGCTACCATTCGGCCCAATAATCGCAACCTTCTCACCGTGCTGAATTGTAAAATTAACGTTTTTAAATAATGTTCGATTATTAAATTTTTTCCGTAATTGTTTTACTTCTAAGAAACGTTTTCCTACTTTTTTACTCGCTTGAATAGAAAATTCAACTGAATAATCTTCTTTCACACGTTCAACTTTCGTTTTCTCCAGCTCTTTTTCAAGACGTTTTCGTTTCGATTTAACTTGCGCGTCCATTCGCTTCGCCTTTACACGATAAAACTCTTTCACACCTTCTTGTTTTGTGGATTGTTCATGTGCCTTTTGTGACCATGAACTTAATTCTTTTATATGCGTTTCTACTTGTTCTATCTTCTTTTGTTGTTTTTCATATTCACGTTGCTGCGTCATTCTTTTATGCTCACGTGCTTTCATATAACTCGTATAATTCCCGCTATGGTCAATTAATTTCTTATCCTCAATTGACCATATTCTAGTCGCGACAACATCTAAAAAATATCGATCATGTGATACGACGATAACTGTACCTTTCATATTTTTGATTTGTTTAATAAGAAATTCCGTACTCATCTCATCTAGATGATTTGTCGGTTCGTCTAATATTAAGACATTAGGATTTTCAGCAAATCCTTTTGCTAATCGAACTTTTAGCTTTTCACCACCACTTAAAGTAAAAAAATCATTCGTTGGCACACCCCATCTTGCAAGAAGTTCTGCTTCTTTTGCAATCATATCCTCACTAACAAAAGATTCTTTTTCTTGTTCAACATATGCTGTTGTCATATTCATTTGCATCCATTCAACAGTACCTTTTGATGGTTCAATCTTCCCATTTATTAATTGAAGTAACGTTGATTTACCAGATCCATTTTTGCCGATTAACCCAATAACGTCCCCTTGTCTTACTGTCACATTCATTTTCTCTAACAAAGTATTTTCTTTTATTTCCACATAAACATCATTTAATTTTAATAGTTCTTTCATAATACCAATCCCTTTCATAAAGGGAGAATAAAAAAATCCTCCCAAATAAATTTGGCAGGATTAGTCGTTAAAATATTTATACCCAAATAAGCTATTGCACAACATAAATAGCAATACCGTTGTATGGAAATTGGGCAGACTAATCCTATTTTTTAGAAATTGAAATTTATTGAATTTCAACATTTAAAAATAAGATTAGTTAATCATCGTCCACCCATCATTCCTTTCCGTCGTTAATAGCCATATTGTACCATACTAGTACTGTATGAGTAAATGCAATTATATGTGCTGGAATAAAGTGAAACTTTAATCAGTGGGGGTTTTCTTCACCCCCCACTGATTATTAGTTGAACCAATCGGACTTTTATGGGCAGTTGATCCCCCACCTAACTTCTTTGCTTTCGCTGAATTTTGAGGTGGGGGTCTTACTGCCCATTAAAGCGGGATAAAGATCGCTTTCTTCCAAGGCAATTTATCATTTCTAAACATCATATTAAACAATCATAAATTACGTTTGTTGTACTACTTCCTTTAGATTTCCCTAATAATAAAATTCTACGCACTACTTCTTATATAATTTTTATATAAATTTATGATTAATTATATATTATTCGTTATCCAGTAATCACTTATTGTTTTTCGATAAATTTTTATTGATTACTCTCCTGTAATAAGCTATTATATGTTTGTAGAAAATATTAATGTAAGGATTGAATTTATGGACAGGACATTAGAAATCACAAAGTTAAATATGTTTTTAAGGATTTTTCTCATCCCGATTATAGTAGGGATAATTGTTGGTATACTAACTAAATTGGGGCAAGGTATACTTCCAGGACATTGGAATTCATTAGCTAACCTAGGAAGCGTTTGGTTAGTGCCATCCTTTTTCGTGGCTAGCTTTAGTTATTCTAAGCGTACAGCTATACTTTCTGGCATCCTTGCACTACTTGGCATGATATTAGGCTACTATGGTTATGCAATAGTTATTAAAAATGTAGCTCACTCTATTTATTTTATATCTGTATGGATTGTGTGTGCATTTATAGGAGGAACTATCTTTGGAATTGCAGGTTTTCTATGGAAAGATACTACAAGCCCACTTCATAAATTCGGAAGCGCGCTTATTAGTGGAGTTTTTGTAACGGATGGACTTCACATTCTTTTAAATTTTGAAGACTATAGTCACATGTTACCTGTTGGATATACCGAAGTGATAGTCGGGATTATCTTGATTCTTGTATTAGAACGTTCTAATACTAATCGAATTTCTTCTTTCTTAATGATGATTCCTATCACTATTTTAGGATTAATTGGATATAAATTATTAAGTTTGTTTACTTAATTACAATACAGTATCATGAAAAAAACATACGACTAACCCTATTATAATCTACAAAACTTATCACGAATTCGTACATTATACTTATTAATGTTGATACACTTATTCATAGGATGGATTCATGAAGCTATCTCTTTTAAAGGGGTGGTTTTTTTCTTACAAAAACTATTTATCAGATTTTTATTAAATCCTTCTAATGTAACAATCGTATTTATTAGTGTGTCATTATACATACTAATATGATCTTTTACCATTTCAGGTAATCGCTATAAAGTGAAACTTTAATCAATGGGGGTTTTCTTCATCCCCCACTAATTATTAGTCGAACCAATTGGACTTTAATGGGCAGTCCGACCCCCACCTAACTTCTTTGCTTTCGCTGAATTTTGAGCTGGGGTCTTACTGCCCATTAAAGCGGGATAAAATAAGGCTAAAAAACTTATCTCCAAAGTTCTTTAGCCTCGATCACTTATTTACACATTAAAAAATATAATTCGTACAACGGTACCTTTACCAACTTCTGAATGGATTTCTACACTATGTCCTAATTGTTTCGTAATTTCATATACGAGATATAGCCCCATTCCCGTTGATTCTTTAAAATCTCTACCATTTTCTCCTGTAAAGAAAGGTTTAAACACTCTTGGTAAATCTTGCTTCGGTATGCCTACACCGTTATCAGAAATTTCAAGTATAACATTATTACCTTCCTTACAAACTTTCACTTTAATCTTCTCTCGACTACCAGATGAATATTTAATCGCATTCGATAGTATTTGTCCAATTAAAAATTGTAACCATTTCGCATCACTTTCTACAGTAATGTCCTTTTCAATTTTGAGCTCTGGATATACAAAATTCCGAATAAAGAAGCGTTTATGTTCATGTACAGAATCATTCACTATTTTATGTAGCTGTACTCTTTCCACATAAAAATCTTGCGTAAATGCTTCTAAACGTGCAACGTATAGAGCCATCTCTAGCCCCTTTTTCAGCCTATCTGTTTCCTCATTTATACTTTCAAAACGCTGATCGACTTCATCCTGCGTAATTAATTCTATTACAGATAAAGGTGTTTTCATTTGATGTATCCATTGATTCATAAAAGTTAAATGATCATTATTTTTTCTCTCTTGTATTTGGAGTTGATTTTGATAATGGCGATATTGTACCTCAAGCAAGTCTTGAAGCGCAGTAGATAAAACCGCAAAATCTGATTTTTGAACAGACTCATCTAAAGAGTTCAACGGATTTGCTAACCGTTCATAGAAAGTACGATGCGTAAAGTAACAAAATACTAAATAACCTACCATAAAAAAGACACCTAAAAACATTGCATATAATGCCGTTGCAATATGATTATGCCCATCAAACCAATATACTAGAAATATGGCTAGTAGTTGGATTACTGTAAAACAAATAAGTGGTATATGATCACGAATAAACAATTTTATCATTTCTCCATACCAGTATCCCAAGTAATATGTAATCTATAACCGACACTACGGATCGTTTCAATTGCATCTTCAATCTGTAATGTTTTTAACTTTTTACGCACACGAGTTGTATTTACACTTAAAGTATTATCATCAACATAAGATTCGCTATCCCATAATTTATTTAATAACACTTCTCTACCCACAACACGCGGATAATTTTGCATTAACATCTCTAATAAAATTGCTTCATTTCTTGTTATATCTATCTCTTGATTCTTAAGCTTTAATACAAGCCTTTCGGGATATAAACAAAGGCCTTGTTGCTCAATCATCCGTTCTTCTACTTTCGGTGCATAATCCCCGTAAGCACGCCTTAAATGACTTCGAATTTTCGCCATTACAACTTCGTAATGGAATGGCTTTGAAATAAAATCATCGCCACCGTTTTCAAGCGCCATAACTTGATCCATCGTTCCTTCACGGGCTGAAATAAATAATATCGGACATGTAGAAACTCCACGAATTTGACGACACCAATAGTACCCATCAAAACTTGGTAAATTAATATCTAATAAAACTAACTCTGGTTGTTCTTCTAAAAAAATGTTTAATACATTTTGAAAATCCGATACAATAATTCCTTCATACCCGTATTTCGCGACATGTGTTGATAATAGTTCTGCAATTTTCATATCGTCTTCTACAATCATAATTTTAACCATGTGTTTACTCCTTTTTCGATCCACAATCTTATATTCAATTATATAAAATAAATACTACCTTTTTTTATATAATCCGTAAATCAAAAACGGATACTTTTATCTAAAAGCATCCTTCTTCCATTATTCTTATTTAATATGAAATTTACTAAAATCAAAACCTAGCTTCTCCACATAGTCCATACGTAGTTCCATTCGTGCTGTTTTAAGCGGGTCCACAACTTGACAAACTCTTAAATCGCCGGCAGCTGATAATAGAAGCGTTGCATCAGCTTTAGACATTTCTAATTCTTCATGTAAAAATGTCACCATATTACGTACAGCACGATTCGCTGCATCATCTAGCAATTTTTCTGAAGCAATCGTCATTACTTTTTCTTTTTGAATAGCCATTGGTAGTGGCCATTTTTTCCCTTTTATAATTTGGACTGTTACGGTTACCTCACCAGCAACCTCTACTCCACTAACACCAATTTCACCATCACCCATCGCCGCGTGTAAATCACCTAATGCTAATAGAGCACCAGGAACATTTACAGGTAATAATAACGTTGTCCCTTCTTTTATCTCTTTACAATCCATATTCCCGCCGTGATCATGCGGTGTGCCACATGAAATGCCCTCTTCTTTCGGCGCAGTACCAATTACACCAATCATAGGATGAATCGGGATTTGTAGTTTATTTGAAAACAAAACATGCTCATTATGTATTGGGACGATTTTCACTGTATTTTCGTTTAGATCTTCACCCATTACGCCAAGATTCGCTCCTGTAGTTAAAACACCTTGCTCTACAATTTTAATCTTTTCAATCGTTACGACTAAAATATCACCAGGTTCTGCACCTTTAATATATACAGGTCCGGTCGCTGGATTAATGCGATTCCAGTCTAATTCTTGAAACACAACATCCTCAAATTAATTTGGTTTTCAAAGCAATCATATGTTTCAAATACAAGACGACTCCCTATTTCTACTTCCATACATGGCTTATTATCTGGTGACATTGCGTATATGATATGTTCTTTATAAATTCGATACATGTTATCTCTCCCCTTTTATGTTGGTCTACAATTACTAATTAGCTTTTTTCATACAAGCTCCTCTTCATATTTGATAATATTTGTACGTGAAAAAGCACCTAGCTTATTTTCATACATACACTCTTTACTATAACAGGTAAAGAAAGGTGGTAGCACTATGCCCCTTATTCCATATAACGAAAGCGATGTTGATTTACTAGCTCGTTTAATTCGTGCTGAAGCTGAAGGAGAAGGTCGACAGGGTGAACAACTTGTTGGTTGCGTAGTAGTAAATCGTGTATTTTGTGATTGCTTAGATTTTAAACAACTTCGAACTGTACGTGATGCAGTATATCAAAGTCCTGGTGGATTTGAAGCAGTACAATACGGATATTTTTATCAACGCGCACGTGAATCAGAAAAAGACATCGCAAGAAAAGTTTTACAAGGTGAGTGGCGCTGGCCAGCAAGGTGGGCTCTTTGGTATTTCCGTCCAGTTGGTGCTTGTCCACCTGAATGGTATAACCAGCCGTTTGTAGGACAGTTTAAAAGCCATTGTTTTTATGAACCTAGTGGTGATGAATGTCCGAAAATGTATTCACGGTAGTAAAATGTGAAACGCAAGTACTTAGCTGAGTACTTGCGTTCCCTTTATTTTTTAGAAATCTAATAATGTGATAAACTTTTCGATGCCTACTACATGTATTAATAACGGTATTCGAGGGCCACTGGACTGATTCATAATGAGCTTATATATAATAATAAATAATTGTTTTTGATTTTCTTTCATTATTTTTTTATTTTCATCATGACAAATCGAATACAATTGCTCCATTAAGTTAGAGTAATCTTTGTTAGAACGAAGTATATTGCAAACTTCTACTAACCAGTCTTTCTGTCTTTCATCTAATGTGTTATAAAACTCCTTATTTCTCTCTTGATTTACAGCAATTAATTTTTCAGTTTGAAAGTTTCTAACCCAATACTCTGCACGTTTGCTTATCGCTATCATATCCTCTAATACATAATTCCTATCTATTTTTTCTAATATACCTTGTAAAATAGATGAATCAAAATTTAATAGCGGTAACGTTCCTGCTACTTGATTAAATTTTGGATATTCTTTAATTCTGCTATCAACTCTAGCAAGTTTAATTGCATCGAATAAATCTTCATTTTTGAGCGTTTTATTCTCATAACTATCTTTCAATAGTTCATATTCTGTATAATTGCGAATTACATCTTCATCAAGACCGATATGAAAAGCTGCGTTTGGTCTATATTTAGCAAACATAAAAAGAATCATTTCTGGTAAATACACTTTTAACAAATCACTAGGTGTAATACTATTCCCTGAAGAACTAGACATTTTTTCATGATTCCCTTTAATACCAATGAAATCATAAGCAACGTAATGCAGAGCTTCACGATTGAATATTTTCCTTGCAATTTCCTTTGATACATTATAACTACCTGTTTCTGATGAATGATCTCTGCCACCCGGTTCAAAAACAACATCCTCTATCATCCATCTCATCGGCCAATCGATTTTCCAATTCAGTTTCATTTTATTTGTATTTAATACCGATAATTCAGTTTGATTTCCGCAATCACATTTATATCGTACTGTTTTTAATACTTCATCAAAATGTGTTATCGTTGTTGCATCTTTCTCGCATTTCTCACAATATAATGTTACCGGATAAAAGCTCTCTCGCTCTTCTTCACTACACTCTCCTGTTTTAAAACTCATTAAAATATCATATATTTCTTTTCTTTTATATAAAGCCTCTAATATGTTTTTGTTATATCTTCCACTTCTATATTCAGCATATTGATATATGAATTCCACTTCAACCCCAAATACTTGAAGCGATTTCTCAAACTCTTTTTCAAAATGCTCTGCATAGGAGTTATGACAACCATATGGATCTGGAATATCACTGTATGGCATACCAATATATTTTGCAAAAGATGGATCAATATTTTTAGGGACTTTTCTAAATCTATCATAATCATCCCATGAAAATATAAAACGGGTCTTTTTCCCTAAATCTTGAAGGGCTCTTACAACGAAATAAGTCGTTATTATTTCGCGAAAGTTCCCGATATGAACAGAACCAGATGGACTGATTCCAGATGCGCAAACAAAAGTTTCTTTGTTTGGATGTTTCCTTATTAATTCATGTGCTACTTCATACGCCCAATGCATATATTACTCACCTCAATTGATTTTTTGTTTTCACACTTTCAGTTTTATGCAATAAAAAAACTCCCACCCCCAAGATTATTCATCTTGAGGACGAGAGTTGTTAACTTCGCGGTACCACCTCAGTTTGTTAATACGTCGCCATATTAACCTCTTCAGGTACGGCAAAATATGCGTATACCCTATCTCTATAACGGGAGAACCCGTCGCACCATCCCTAAACAAATTAGTTCCTTGCGCAGCTCCAAGTCTTTTTTCGTCAAGATGTATACCGCTCTTTCTCAGCCACCAGAGCTCTCTGTACGTATCCTTTTCTTAACTACTCTTCTCTTCCATGCTATTTTATATATTAGTTTTTTTCATATGATAATTTATAATACCTTTATTGTCAAACTTTTCCGAACGAAATAACTATCTAAAAAAATGTTTTATCGCTTCTAATTGAATTTTGTGACTACACTCATCACAACAATATACCCCTTTTGGTTTCTCTTTAAATCGCTTATATTTTTCACTACCTTCGTAAACACGAAATATATTTTTACAAGAAAAGCAAAAAATTTCATAAAACATCATATGCATTTTCCTCTCCATGTGTATACATTTTTTAATCACTTGAGAAAATCAGTTTTCTATAGTACAAATCTTAATATCTTCTGACTAAAAGGTTTATCTTTATTCTTATCGAATTATATAAATATCTTATAAAGCGTGGTGAACCTCTTGATCAGTAATATAGAATTAGTTTTAGATGCGAAAGCAAGTTTAGCTGAAGGACCATGTTGGAATGAAAAAAAGCAATTTTTATACTGGGTTGATATTATGGAGAAACAATTATGCATATTTAATCCTACTACTAATACAAACCGAGTAATTGCTCTCAATCAACAAATCGGCTGTGTTGTTCCATATTTAGAAGACGTACTACTCCTAGCTATGGAAAACGGTTTTTATTCTATTAATGTAAAAACAGAAAAACTAACACATATTTTTGACCCTGAACCACATTTATTTGAAAATCGTTTTAACGATGGTAAATGCGATCCAGCAGGACGTTTTTGGGCAGGTACTACAGATACATACGGTATAAATGCTGCTGGTTCCTTGTATTGTTTAAATAATAATTTAAAGGTAGAGAAAAAAGTTTCACATGTAAATACATCAAATGGCATAACTTGGTCACCTGACCATACATACCTTTACTATATTGATACACCTACTAAAAAAGTAGTTCGTTTTCATTATGATATATGCTCTGGAGTAATTCGTAATCCAAGTGATGTAATCATTTTCCCTGAAAATGAAGGTCTACCTGATGGTATGACAATTGACGAGGAAGGGTGTTTATGGATTGCTCATTGGGGAGCTTCAAAGATTACTAGATGGGACCCTTCAACTGGAGAACAAATATTAAGTATTCCAATTCCAGCGCTATATGTAACGTCTTGTACATTTGGAGGGACTAATTTAACAGACCTATATGTTACAACAGCCAGAACAAGAATGACGGATGACGAATTAAAAATATATCCACATGCCGGTGGTATTTTTCGAATTCAAACAAATATAAAAGGTTGTCCTACCCATTCATTTCGCAATAATAATATTGGAGCTGAAACTATATGAACCGTATCGATCACATAAGACACGAAGAAAAGAAATATCATGACCTTTGTTATGAACAATACAAACTATTTGAAACTGGCTCTTGGCTTTATAAACCTGTTAAAACAGTTATGGATTTAATGGATTACTTTGAAGGACGAAACAACTTGCAAGTACTTGATCTCGGCTCTGGCGTTGGAAGGAATAGTATTCCAATTGCACAAAAAATAAAAAATGCTAGTGGTACTGTTACTTGTGTGGACTTACTGGATTCCGCTTTAACAAAATTACAAATTTATAGCCAAGAATATGATGTTTTTGAAGTTATAAAAACAGAAAAAGCAGCAATTGAAAACTATTACATCCAACCTAATACATATGATTATATCATTGCAGTATCAAGTTTAGAGCATGTTCAATCAGAAGAAGATTTAAAAAACGTGCTCCATTCTATGAAAAAAGGTACAAAGATTGGTGGTATCAATTGTTTAATTATTAACTCGAACATACAAGAAATCGACTTACATACAAATGAAGAATTAGATGCTTTAATTGAAATTAACATTTCTACTGATAAAATGATACACCTATTAAAAAACATTTATGAAGACTGGAAGGAAATGAAAGTTGAAACAAAAGAATTAGCTTATGATATAGTCCGAAACGAAAGACACATCCTATTAAAAACAAATGCTATTACTTTTGTCGTTCAGAAATAATCGTATAATTAAGATGTGACCCTTTCCTTCTAATTCATTTTTATTGTATGAGATCTTTACCTTTTAATATTTATTAAACAAAAAATAAAAAAGCACTTGTTTCCGCAAGTGCTCTTTTTGGGGATTTTGAGATACCCTATTAAAGAAAGTTAAGGTTACTTAAAGTTAATAGGTAATTCTATTATATGCTTGTCCTTTTTATTTGTGCATAATCAATATATAAACATCTTTAATAATTGTTAATAACTTTTAGTTATAGTTCTTTCTTACATTTTATCATTAAAAAATTGATTGAAGGTTTATTTGCCATGTTCTTATTTGGTTCATCAATTTCCGAAACTTGTACTAGTCCATATTTATTAAAATCTTGTTTTATAGATTCAGAATCATAGAAGAACATTTTTACGCCTTCCATTATCTCGTAATAATCTTTATCCAACTGTTTTCCTTTTCCGTACATGGGAGCTTTATTAGAGACAGTTGTAAAAACCATATATCCGCCTGGTTTTAACTGATTATAACAATCTTTAATAAATTTCTCTCTTTCCTGTTCATTCAACAAATGAAGAAGTGCATGACTAAATATCCCATCATATAGTTTATTATCAAAAGGCATTTCGTTTACCGAACCGTGATACATACTAACATCTTCTAGCCCGTTTTCTCTTGCTAAATCGATCGCTGTTTTCGAAATTTCAATACCTGTTACATTTATACCATTTTCCATAAACACCTTTGCATTTCTTCCATATCCAATACCTGGAACTAATATGTCCTTAACGTTCTTTTCCAGAAAAAAATCTTTTGTCAAAATTGCAGATTCAGTAGGTTCAAATCCCCACATCGTTTGTTTTTCAATAAAACTTGATTCCCAAAACTCCATTTTATTTCTATCTCCTTATTCTTATCTCATGTTAATATCACATGAAAGCCATTTTCATTTTAACGCTTCTTTTTTCACCACAGCCACTATAGCTCCATTGAATATAGCATAATAATAAGCCTATATCTATTTTAAAGATTGATGTAAAACTCACTCTTTTTTATCAATCCATATGTTTTTGTAGAAAAACAAAAAAGTCAATACTTTCGTTGTGGTATTAGCTTTTCTCCAGAGAAATTATCTTTTTGTATTGTACTGATCTAATATTTTTTCTAACATTTCTAAAGTTATCGGTTGAGCTTTCTCTATTAATTGATAACCAATACGTCCATTCGGCTCAGCTGTAACTTGCTGCAAACTCTTTAAATCATGAATTCCTTTTTCTCTTAATTGCATATAAAGTTGTTGTTCAGACATTTTTGCCTTCATCAAGTTCACTTTAATAATCTCTCCGTTTTCTACAATTACAAAGCTACTGCCATTAAGGAATTGTTCCACCTTCTTTGACTTCAATTCAAAGAAATGAATGATAAGAAGTATACTTGCAAATATTACAGCTGCAAATATAAATGGGACTACTTTCCTACTTAATACAGGCTCTACAATAATACGTGCTATTGATACTACTATAATGATTTCAGCTCTTGTCATTTGGCTAACAGATTTACTACCCGTCATTTTTAATGCAAGAATCCCAGTAAAAATTAAAATAATACTTTCAAAAATAATATGCATAATAGCCCAAACCTTTAATGGTAAATGTTATTAGCATTCCCATTTTATATAGCATTCTAAATGAATTTTAATTAAAATTTTTTGTGAAAATCAAACAATCTATTTTGATTTACCTTTTTTCAATAAAGATTTAATACTACATTGTCCCAAAAATAAAAAGCACCCGAATGGATGCATAGATTAAACTTATTCATTATTACTTTCTCCACTTTTATCATCAACTAATTTCGAGTCTAACATGCTGCCTATATCAGGCGGTAAAGCTAACTCTATACCAGCTACTGGTTGATTATCTTCATTAAACCATTGTTTCTTAAATTTACTCAATTCTTCATTTTTTTTATTTTCATCCATATTATCCCGCCTTTTATGTACATATTAAATACTTTACTTAATATGTACATTGAGAAAGATAATATACTATTTGTACATAATGAAAAAGCGTCCCCTTTCCTGTTTACATAACCCGTTGCACCTAAAAAAAATCCCCATACATGTTACTCCGCGCCCTGTTATTATATTAGTGTCAAAACATATGTGGGCTATGTGACAAGTACCTGATCATTTTGTTCATTATTCATATGAAACACATACTTTTAAAGGAGTAATTATTCCTTCACTTAATTTCTTAAAACATTGAATGAGTCCTGTATATAAATGTTAAAAATGAAGAGTTATCTAACGAAGATCTTCTAAGCTTATTTTGTGTACGATATCACTATGAAAAACAACCAAAAATTACTACAAGAAGACGTCCTAAGCGATGTTGTTATTGATTAAGATACGGACTATATTTATATTCCTAATAGATAACAGTAAACTAGTTGAAAGTGAATAGAAGTTACGATTCAGCTAAGTGTTTAATAAAATAAGTAAATGCCCAAATTAATGTCGCAAATGGAGTGACAAAATACATTGTCCATTCAAAACCAGTCAATTTTCTCTCTCGTTTAACTTTCTTTAAGTACCTGTAAAATATAATTGTACTAAAAAACATAAGTAACAATGATAGTTGTTGTAAATCATCGACTATACGTACAGCCATTGACTCAATCACCCTCCTATTCAAAATAAATGCTATACTTTAAGGATATCATCTATTGGTAGTTTATTTCCATTTAAAACAATTATGTTCTAAATAAAAAGAGCACTCAACAATTGAGTGCTCTAAAAAGTATTAACGTAACACTTTTCTTTTACTTTTTATAACTCAGGTCTATCACTTCCGGTATATGATTACTATCATATTTCCTCGTATAGATGTCTCCGTCTGGAGTAACGAATTGTAATACAATCTCACCACAAACACCATGTGGTATTTCAAATTCACCTTGTATATTTGAAATACTGCGCACCTTACCTTCAATAGAATTTTCATAAATTTTCACATTAGATATTGGTTCGTTATTTTGATTTACGATAATACCTCTTGAATACTTACCCACCGCAATGCATTGATCATCTTTTTTATAATATTTAGTCACAACGATAGCTCCAATTATTATAACGAAACACACAAACAAGAGAATTATTTTGCGCCTCACAACAAACCTCCTTTTTCATTTTTTTCTTTTTTAAATTGGAAGGTTATATGTTCCAACTGTTTGATTTCCTCCATTATTTTACGAATTCCTTCTTCCATCCTATCTTCCCTCACATTTGATACGTTTAACTTTAATAGTCTTTCTTTCGGAAAATCTCTCACATAATTTTTATCAATCTTATCAATACTTATTTGTTTTTCACTTAGTCTTTGGAAAAACATTTCTGAAATACTCGTTTTATGTAATTCTAAACAAGTATGAATTCCAATTGTATTTTGCTTTTTATACGTGAATAAAAGCGGATTTTCACTATGAATTCTTTCTAATGTTTCTGCTAGTTTTTTAGATCTATCGTGATAAGAAGATTTAATTTTATTTTTATGACGTTCAAACATGCCACTCTTTATATAAATTTCTAAAGCAGCTTGAGATATCATCGGGCTGTCGATATCTAAAATTTTTTTATATGTATGGAAAGCATTCGCAATAATCGGTGGAATAACTGCCACACCAACTCGTAAACCTGGAAAAATAATCTTCGAATAACTTTTCAAATATATGACATGATTATCATGATTCAAGCTATATAACGGATCAGCTTTCGAATCCGTTTCTAAATCTGCTAAATAATCATCTTCCACTATAAATACATTATATTTCTTAGCCAATAATACGATTTTTTCTTTCTCATCCTTAGAATAAGAAGTTCCAAGTGGATGATGAAATCTTGGTATTGTATAAAAGAATTTTATTTTACCTGTTCGAAAAATACGTTCCAATTCATTTAAGTCGATTCCTTCATTCGTACGTTTAATACCGATTACAGGGATTTTGTTTATTTCTAGATATTCAATATATAGATGATATGTTGGTTGTTCAATTAATATCGTTTCATTTTCATTTGGAAATGGTATAGAAGTTAATATCGCTAGCGCCTGCTGCACACCTGACGTTATAAAAATATTTTCTTCTTTAGTGAAAACTTGATAGTTTGCCAGTTGTTTTTGAATAACCGGAATTAAAGACGGTAAACCTTTTGGCGTCCCATATACGAACAAGTCATTTTTATATGTATCAATGGCTTTATTAATACAATGTTGAAAATCTAAATATGGAAAAACATCTGGATCTGGTGCTGAGGAAGCAAAATCAATTATCCCGTCATTTTCTACAAAACTCCCTGACTTTCGAACAACGTAGTATCCACTTTGAGGAACGGAATAAATAATATGACGCTTTTCTAATTCATGTAGTGCCCGTATAACTGTCGCCTTATTGCATTCATATTGCGTAACAAGCGATCGTATTGAAGGCAATTTCTTCCCTTCTTTTATCACTCCACGTTGAATCATGTTTTCTATATCATTAAAAATATGTAAATACTTATACATTATTTCACTCCCTAATGCACGGACTTAAAAAGATTCTTCATTCTTAAGCAAACAGAAATACATCCCTTCTACCACTTTAAATTTTAACATTATTTCATATTTTCTCCACTTAACAAGGAAATTACAATTAATATATAGAATATCTCCATGAATAAATAAAAAGTGAGGGATATGTCATGCAGCGCTTAAATACAATTGATATTAGTAACGTTCTAGAATTAGAAAAAACTCTTTCTACTTTATTAAATGAAGAGATTTCTTCAAATCTAGAGCTTGAAAACTGGTTAAAAAAACAATCCACAGTCATTTGGGAAATTGAAGAACAATTAAGATCGCACTATATCGCCTTTCAATGTAATACAGATAATAAAAAAATTAAGGATACTTTTAAATATGATCAACAATACGTACGACCTCTTTTGAAACGTTATCAAAATTCATTTGATAATAAATATTTAGAGTCCCCTTTTCGAATGGAACTTGATCCAAAAACGTATAGCTTACTAGATAAAAAAATAAAGAATGCGCAAACATTATTTTGTGAAAAGAACATTGATTTAGAAATAAGCGAAGACAAATTAGTAACCGAATACTTCGAAATTACAGGTGGTTTAACTGCATTATGGGACGGTGAAGAGAAAACAATTACTGAACTACAGTCTTACTTACAAGATCCGGATCGTCATATACGAAAAAAAGCAAAAACGCTCATTTCCGAAAAGTTTTTATCTGTTGAAAATAAATTACAACAGATATTAAATGAATTAATTGCAATCCGTCACCAAAAGGCGGAAAATATTCAATTAGATAATTATCGTGATTATATGTTTAAAAAACATGAACGTTTTGATTATACGCCTGATGACTGCTATGAGCTTGCTCAATCTATTCGTAAATACGTAGTACCACTTATCGATAAAATATTTAATGAGAAAAAATCTGAACTTCAAGTAGATTTCCTTCGTCCATGGGATTTAAAAGCAACTGCACCAAATCAAAAAGTATTAAAACCTATCGAAGATGCGAGTGATTTAGTCGAAAAAAGTTCTCGCATTTTACACAAACTAGCCCCGGAATTTTCTGCATTATTAAGCCGTATGCATAAAAATAATTGCTTAGATTTAGAAAGTCGTAAAGGAAAAGGACCTGGAGGATTTTGCGAATACTTACCTGCTTCGCAACTATCTTTTATTTTCATGAATCTCAATCATACACATTATGACGTTACTACTTTCCTCCATGAAATGGGCCATAGTATTCATAATGAATGTATGAAGCAGTTAGAACTTCAAAAATTTGTAGAAATCCCTTCAGAATCAGCAGAACTCGCTAGCATGACAATGGAATTATTTTCGATGGAGTATTGGGATACATTTTATGAGAATACAGAAGAATTTATAAAAGCAAAATTAGATTTCTTTAAAGATATTGTAAAGTATTTACCACCAATGCTTATCGTTGATCAATTCCAACATTGGATGTATGAAAACCCTAATCATACTGCTAAGGAAAGAAATGAAAAGTATTTAGAATTACATAACACTTACCAGTCGAACGTCGTAAATATTGAAGGGTATGAAAATTGGATTGCAACTGGCTGGTTACCTGTACTCCATATTTTTGAAGTACCATTTTATTATATTGAATACGCGATTGCCCAACTTGGTGCATTACAAATGTATAAACAATATAAAGAAAATCCTAAACAAGCAATAGAAAACTATAAAAAAGCTTTATCATTAGGTAGCTCTAGATCCTTAGCGGAAGTATATGAAGCAGCTGGCATTCGTTTTGATTTCTCTGGAGAAACGATTAAAGAACTAATGTTATTTATAGAAGGCGAATTAGAGTCACTTGAACAATTATAAGAAGAAAGCTGTTCCTATATATTAGGTTCAGCTTTCTTCTTTATTTTATTTATCAATTCTATGTACTGAGTATCACCATATCCGATTGTTGGAAAAAGTTGAAACAACTTTATTAATATTTCTTGATTTGAGAAAGCTTGATTTTTAGAGATGAATTTCATTACGATATTATCTTCTTTTAACATTTCTAAATATAAATCTATAGCTTGATACATTACAGGTGGTACTTTATGGGATGTTTTTTTATGATTTACTATTACTTCATTGTATATAGTAGAATAACTTCCTAATTTAAGTTCAAGTTGACTCACTTTAAATTCATCCTCTCTAAAACTATTTAAATATACTTTTCCTTCATAACAAGACTGTTCAAGATATGAAAGTATAGTAAGTAGATTCATTTGGCAAAACATATCTTCACCGAACCATAAAACAATACATTTATACTTTTTCGTAAAAAGATTTTTTAACGGATCTATGACCTTTTTTGTATAACTTTCTACTGAACTGTTATGACCTTCGGCTCTTGTTTTAATAAACTCATCATTAAAAGCTTGTGTAGTAGCCAGGTTCACACACATCGCTTCGTTAAATGGGGCATATTCAGAATCACCCATTAGCTTTTCATTTTTAAATTCTTCATACATCATTTGACCATTTAATATGTTCAGTACATCTCTATCAAACAGCTCTCTTTTCGCATTTCGTAACTGCTCAACCTCTAATTTTCTAGAAACGTTCATTTTAAACTCCCCTTCTTTATTTATATTGAGTTTAACAAATGATTGAATAGGCGGTATTCTCTTGGATTCATTCCAAAAACAGTCTTAAAAGCTCTACTATAAGCCTCTTGTGAAGAATAGTCGTAATCCGATGCAATATCTATTATCTTTCTATCATTTTTCAAATCCTCTATAGATAAATACAGTCTTCGTAAAAGAATATAGCGCCTTATACTAATGTCTGTTACTTGGTGAAATCTAAAAGAACAGTAATACGGAGAATAGCCCATATAATGGGATAATGCATTTAATGAAAATTTTTCATTTAAATTGCTCTCAATCCAATCAATCATCTGCTGTATATGTTCATTCATTTCCTTCACTCCTTATTTATAAGTATAAAAGAGATTCGTTGCTTTCTTTTGATATTTCTTGTGTTTTCTAACAGGAGCCATTCATGACATCATGCTTCATTTTAAAGGATATCAAAAATAAAACACGAATGTTGTAAATTAAGATTCTTTTAGTTATCTGTTAAAAAATCACAGTTCAGAAAGGACGTTACAATGAACGAGTTAGAAAAAGAAATACTCAAATTAATAAATGAACGATATCTATTAAATTTTATTAACATTCAACCAATAACGAATGAAATGTATCAATGTATTACAGAACTAGATACATACTTCATTAGAATTACAAACTACAAAACATATGAAGAACAGTTAGAAGAAGTTACATATACGAACTTTTTATATCAAAATGGTTTAGCAGTTCCTCCAATATTACCTTCTCTTAATGGGAATTTAGTAGAGAAATTAACATTAGACGAAGAGCTATTTGCTGTATTATATAAAGCTGCACCTGGTATACATTTACCAAGGTGCGAATGGAATTCTAAAATATTTAAAAGGCTTGGTAAACAAATCGGAAAATTACATCGTATTTCTAAAAGCTTTGAACAGACTAATCCAGTTAAATATATACACGATTGGTATGAAAATGAAGAGTATAATTTTCTTAAGTATATCCCTAAAAAAGAAACTACTATAAGAGAAATTGCATCTGACGTTTTAACTTCTATAAAAAAGCTACAAAAATCCACTTCGAATTACGGCTTAATTCACGGTGATTTATGGTTAGAAAATATATTAGTTGAAAACAATTCAAACTTAACAATGATTGATTTTCAAGACTGTGAAAAACATTATTATATATTCGATTTAGCAGTTCCTATTTATAGTGCTTTAGAATATTCATTTGCTGGAAATGGGAATATCATTGACTATGAGCATTCTATTACAAAAGCACTATTTGAAGGGTATCAAGAAGAAAATGAACTACCTAAAGAAATGATAGACAAGTTTCCATTATTTATTAAATTAAAGGAGATTTTTGAATATAGCTTAATGCATATGTATTGGGATAAAGAAGAATTAACTGAGGAACAAGTACGGATAATGAACCTTTATAGGATGAAGATTGAAAATAAGTATACCTATATCAATGTTTAAAAATGCTGTTGTTTAACTACAAGGAAACTTTAGTTAAACAACAGCGTTTATTAATTAGCTGACAACCTTTTTTATGACTTATAAATACTGATTCAATAGTCTGCTCAAATCCACTTCATTTTGCGAAGATACTTTCTCAGAAAATCTAGCTGCACTAATAATAGGAGCCCATTGAAAGATCTCACCTCTTGTTAAATCGGTATTATTGCAATATATTTGCAAATACATTTCCGCTAATTCTATATGAGACTGCGCATATAATAAATATGTTCGAAACACATCTGCACGAATGTCACCTGAACTAGCATCTACCCAATCTATAATATTCACATTCTTTTTACTCAAAATTAGATTAAATGGATGAAAATCTCCATGACATAATCTAGGTTCAAATTTAATTGAATGTAACATATTCAATATATTTTCCTTTTGCTTTTCATCCAATTTATGTCCAGATTTAATTTGACGTTCTAACCTTTGCCTCATTAACTCCATTCCATCTGTATTCACACGTATAGCATGGATCTTTTTTTGCTCATTTACACAAAGGCCGATATAATGCTCTGCTTCATTTAGATTATTAAGCAGGAGATCACCAATACTGTCCCCTTTTACATATTCCATAATAATTGCTTGTCTATTTCGTATCTTTGTCACTTCAAATACGTTTGGAACTGGCAGCCCGCATGAATAAGCATATTTTTGTTTTTTTGCTTCATTCATAGACTCTGTATCTGGAAGATATTCTTTAAATAATTTCACAATCTTATTATCATATAGATAAATTTCCGCTGTATTCCCTTTTGCAATTGAATTACCTAAAACCACTTCATTTCTCCCCTTAACATAAATTAGAATAACATCTTATACTTCTCTTTACATTCACTTTAACCCTAGCTAAAGCCTTCTTCACGACTATACAAAAAACTTCCCACTTTCCATCCTTAAATAGAAAGCGGTAAGTTTAATTTACTTGGAATATCAGCATGGGGATTTGGTGTATGCAAGATAGTAAATGAATATCCTTGCTGAATAAATGATACTTCATTATGTTTACATTCATATGGAACACTATTTTTCTTCAAGTTATTTTGTATGCGTTGTAAAAATGCTGGATCTGGTGTTCCGAAAGAAACATGTACTTTCGGTGGTAAAGCTTTCATCGCAATCGGAATCCATGGTCGCTGCCACCAAGTTGCAACAATGTATGCAGTGCCGCCTATTACAAAGTTAAAGATATCCCCATCTTCCATCGTTTTCATATTTAGATTTAATTTCAACCATTCCGTAAATACAGGTACACTTTTAACGGGAAGACCGATTTCCCTTACATATAAAACGTTTAATGGTGACTGCGGTACTAATACATCTTCCTTAACATAACTATGTGCGATAACTTCGAGTAGATTTCCATCTCCGTCTTTAAAGTATAAATTGAATAGCTCGTTCTCCTCACCAATTGTATTTCCATCTTTCCATTTCACAATAAGTAACCCAGACTTTTCAAGCCATTTTGCTGTTTCATGAAATTTTGAATATGAAATTTCAAAGGCGAAGTGCGCAGGTGCAATTGGCTCATACACTTCTTGAAAACTAATTGTTGTATACGGTGTTACTTCAAATTGAATGTAGGATGCTGTTTCTTTTTTTATTGGAAAAGATAATACGTCCCTATAAACTTGTTTTACCCCTTCTATGGAAACAGTTTGTAGTTTTATATCAGAAATATGTGTAATCATTTTACATCCCCCTATTTCATACTATCTATTCGTATTGTATTACAATTATAAATAGATAAAATCAAACGGAAGGATGGATTTTTCATATAAAAACTACAACTTTAGTATGAATATGTTAGCTTCTTTCATTGCTAGTACAGTAACATTTCAACAGAATTATCCTCCATATTTCATTTTTTTGATTAACACTTTACTTATTTTTATTTTTTCAAGTTTCCCCTGCATTGTTTCTATATAAAAAAAGCTGCCTTTCCTTAAACGAAAAGCAGCTTTTACAATAAAATACATTAAGATTTTACAGCAATAATCATAAATCTTTTTGAATTCGTACGAATCCCTTTTTCAGAACTATTAACATCAATGAAACTTTGTAAAATAGTAAAATCTTCTGCCTCTTCTCCAAAATTAGGAATAATAGGCGTATGTTTTAATAAGAAAATAAGATCTTCAGGCGTACTGTAATAATCAGTCACATCATATTCACGTATTTGCACGAGTTCAAATCCTGCACTAATAAGTTCACTCATATACTTTTCTTTTAATGTGCCATCTCTTTCACCTAAGCATTGTCCTCGTCCAAATGCTTCCTTAAGATTTAATTTATCATGTTCGCAAACTTGTTGTGTTAAGAAAAAAGCACCTTGTTTCATTACTTTTGCTAATTCAGATGCTATAAACGGTGCGTGACAACTAGAAGCGATATCAAAATGGGCAAGCGGAAACGTTAACGCTTCAGAATTCATTTGAAAAAACTCAACATTTTGTACACCTGATTTTTTTAAATTGGAATGTGCCGTTTCAATCATGCCATTAGAATTATCAATTCCAATTAGCAATTTAGCTGAAGATGCTATGTTAAGTACATTTTCCCCTCCACCTGTACCCACATCTAGTAAAATATGTGATAGCTTGCATCTTTCTTTTACCTCTCTATAAAAGTCCCATGAATCCCCTACAGTTTCACATTTTACTTTACTAAAATCCCATCCATTTAATCTTCCTACTTTATCATAAAAGTTTTTATACTCTAATTCGTTCATTTGATGCGTTCCCCTTTGTTAATACATATAAATTAAAATGAATCTTCAATTATTTATTCTATATATGAAAGCCAAGCTTCATAAAATGCTTGAACAGTGCGATATCTCTTACTTTTTTCTTTATGTAGCGCTTTTTTACATATATTATATAATTCTTGTGAGTTCTCCCATTTTTCATAGCTCTTATCATTTTTTCCGCCTATAAAGGCAAAAGCAATCCCAGCTAATACATACACATTCGTTTCGCTTGTAATTTGTGCATGCAGTTCATATTCCTCCGGTGCTTTAAAGCGAGCTGCACCCCAAAAACCCTCCCCAATTTCATTAAATACAGGTGCTTTTTGAAAAAAGCCAATATCACAAATCGTCAATTTTGATTGCTCGAAACTATATAAAATACTACCGTCATAAAAATCAACCATGACATAGCCTAGTGACTCCACATAGGTTGCAAACTCCAAAATCTGAGTCAATACGTTAAGCCTCTCCGTCACGGATAATTGTCTTAATTTAACAAAAGGTGAATTTGGTGCATGGTGCTTTTCAAACGGTGTAAAGTCCCAATGATTGTGCATACACTCCCCATCAATCCAATGAAACCTTAAACAAAACCCATTTTGCATTTGTATACAATTAATATATGGAACTAGTAAAGGATGTTGAATTTGTTCATATACTTCTTTTGCTTTCATTAATCGTTGGATTGCATCCTCTACACTACCTTTGTACTCTAAATTACGTGCACCGGCATACTTCAAAAAGTAACGATGTTCATTTTCAATAATACCAAAGCTAATATTTCCTGAATCTTGCTGATCAAAAACAGTAAATACTTCTACATCCTTTAACCAATCAAAATTGTGATTTTCAGCTAATGTTACAGGATATTGATTTTGTCCTATTGTAATATTTATCATGCGTTACTCCTAGCTTTGAGCGAACGTAGTTTATAGAGGCATGATACGCATACGCAAATTATTTTCACCTCATATTTTGTCTTCATCTGTTTGTTCATAAAACATCACTCCTTTCAAATAAAATCCTTTTATTCATTAACTACCAAAATCTTCTTAATTTCTATTATATATTATAAAATACAAATTATAAGAAAAATATATTTCATACACATAAACAGTTTACATAATATTTTTATAGTTTATTTATGTGTATAATCTACATCTCTTCCCAACCACACATACTATCTAAAACAGTACAGACTGTTTTTGCATTCTTCATTTTTATTTTCTCCTTAAAATATATCTAAAAAGTAGGATTCACCAAAAAATTACAGAATTCTATATATAACAAGTATTGGACGGATGATTTTTAAATTCCTCTATAATAAAGGTGGTATAAATAGTGTGAAACTTAAACAAAAACAAAGACTTACCGTAAAGACAACTTTCTCTAAAGAATACAAGATTTTTATTTTTGGTTTACTCATTTCACGAATTGGGGATTCACTATACACTTTTGCGTTGCCTTGGATTGCCTATCAATTAACCAGTTCAGCTGTAATTATGAGTTCTTTATTTGCTATTAATGTATTGCCAATTGTTTTATTTGGCCCTTTAGTTGGTGTAATAATTGATCGATACGATCGAAAAAAGTTACTTTGGATAGCGGATATTACCAATATTATTTTAATAAGTCTCGTACCAATACTACATGCATTACATCTATTAGAAATCTGGCATTTATACGTAATTACTTTTACCTTAGCAGTTATGTCTATGCTTTTTGATGTAACAACTGTTACAGTCATTCCACATATTGCAGGTGCATCATTAATGAAGGCTAATTCTTTCTATCAAATGGTCAATCAATTGGCTAGTTTGTTTGGTCCAATGATAGCTGGTTTTTTCATTTCTTTTATTGGTGGCTTTCAGGTGCTTTGGATTAATGTTCTTTCATTTATTGCAACATTGGTTACTGTGATATTATTACCGTCTATGAAAACCGTAAACAAGAAATGCGAAGATAAAAATACACTTCAAAATGTACTAGCTGATTTGGTTAATGGATTTAAATGGCTCAAAAATGACCGCTTAAATTTAGCTTTATCTTTTCAAGCTATGATTGGAAACTTTGGAGCAAGTGCGGTTTTAGGTGTGTTCATGTATTATTTACTATACACATTGCAACTTACGCCGGAACAAAGTGGCTTTAATTATTCACTAATTGGAATAGGCGGGCTTTTAGGAAGCTTGATTGCAGTTCCTTTAGAAAAAAGATTGCAGCGCGGCATTCTAATTCCTCTACTCCTATTTGTTGGAGCAATTGGCTTAACTTTTGCGCTTTGGAGTACATACTGGCTTGCTCCTGGTATTGCTTTCGGTATTGCAATGACTTGCAATATTGCATGGAATACAATTGTAGCCACAATTCGCCAGGAAACCGTTCCATCAAATATGCAAGGAAGAGTTTTAGGATTTTCGCGCGTGCTTACACGATTAGCTATGCCACTCGGGGCATTAGTAGGAGGTATTATTTCAGCCTATAATCCAGTGTTTGTATTTGCTTTAGCTGCTTTCACTAAGCTACTCGAAGTTTTTATTGCACTGTATAGCCCGATTCGCAAAATATGATGAATAGAAAGATAATTATGTATGATTAGTTAATTGAAGTCGAGAAACTTAAATATCTATTACAATGCGCTAATTTTGTAGATTTGCAAAGAAAATTGTGCTAGTCATTGATGAATCGAATCAAGAAATAATTTCTCTTGATATTTATGGATAAATTGATAAAGAAAAAAGGCATTATGTATATGCCTTTTTTCTTTATCATCATTTATACCTTTTTCCTTCTTAAGGCTATAAAGATTGAAATTAGCCCGTTCACAGCTAATAAAGTTACAATAATACTTGTAAATAAAGCTATGTCTGGCGCAAATATTTTAATCGTACGCCATGGTGAACTCGTACTATAAGTAAGCAGTGGGATAAAAATAATAGATAATAGTAGGGATAGACTCCCTATGGATAACCAAATTACCTTTTTTACAGTTTTCATATGTTTATACTTTTTAATTAACATAAATGATATTATGAAAAGTATAAGTGTAACTATCAACAAAATAATTTGTGTTAATGGTATATTTTTAGGGATATCAACCGGTTCTTCTCCATTCAAAATACTAATAATCCCCTTTTTCAATACTGATAGTGCGGTTTCTTCTAATACATGATTTTTATTCGTTAGAATCACACCACCCCAGCCACTTTTATTTAAAGTAAATATTTCTGCACGAGCATCGGGCGTTGATCCTGAATGCCAAATCATCGTTTCACTTTCATTTATATTTTTTGTTCTTAATCCAAAACCATAACTTTTTTCTGAATTTATTTTATAAAGTGGTGATAGATAAAGATTCATGTTTTCTTGCTTTAAAAATTGAGCATCTTCTGGACGATTCAAAAACATAATATATTGAATCATATCTTCTAAATTTGCAGTAATATAGCCATACGGTGCCCCGGCATTATCATAGGACACTACACTTTTTCTTGGAATGCTAAACCAAGACTGATAACCTGATAAATAGCCTTTTTCATATGCAATTTCTTTACTTGCTGCCGCGCCATTCATATTTAATGGCTGGAAAATATACTTTTGCATATATGATGAATATGTTTCATTTGTGACTTCTTCAATAAGTGCGCCTAAAACAATATAATTTGCATTACTATATTGATATTTTTCACCTGGTGGAGCAGTTACTTTTACATTTGAAAGCTTCATTACATTTTCTTTTAATGCTCTAGAACTTTTGGATTGCTTATCTGATAATGCTAAGCCCTCATATGTGCTTATTCCGCTTGTATGAGTTAGTAGATGTTGGATTGTTATAATTGAGGATATTTGAGAATCTTTTAGTTTAAACCAGGGGAGGTATCGTTGAACTGGATCCTCTAATTTTATTTTTTTATCTTCTATTAATTTTACTATTGCTAAAGCTGTTAAAGATTTACTTATTGAGCCAATTGCAAATGGCGTTTTACTAGTTACCTTTTTTTCAGATTCTCCAGTAATCCCCATCGTTTTTGTGAAGAATACATCTTTATTATGTACAATTGCAACTGAAGCTCCCGGAATATTCTGCTCCTTTATAAACTTTTCAATATACTTATCCAATGTAACTTTAATATTTTGCTGAGCGTAAACTTTTGGAGGTGTGATACATAATATTAATACATTACAAAGAACACAAATTAGAGACAGTTTATAGATCGTATTCTTCATTATACTTTAGATGCTTTCTTTTTTTATAACTTACTAAGCTAATAAATACCACTACAGAGAGCGTCAAACTAATCATTATTAATAATACGTTCCACCATTGATTCTCTGATATGCGATATAAAATATTATAATTAAATGCATTTTTGTTATTAGTTGAATTAAATGATTCAGTTAAAAATATTGAAAATATAGTTTGCGAGATGAGGTAAGTAATAAATGCGATGAATATGCCACGTAAGATAAATGTGTTAAGTTTCCCCTTTTCAATTTGAAGTTGTTTCATTTTGATTTGTAAATCAATTTCACTTATTTCTAAAAAATCTTGAACAAATAATTGAGGTGTACCTAAATCATCTATACTATCTTCACCATGTTCACGACATTCTTGAATATGTTCTAATATTTGTCGCTTAATATTATCCCTTTCTTCTAAACTTATATCGTATTGCTTTAATTCCTTAAGTACGTCTGTTAAAAATTTCTTTTCTTTACCTATCAATCTATTCCTCATTTCAGAAGGTCTCCTTTCAAACCGCTTTTTAATAATGTTTGAATGTCCGTTTGCAATTCTAACCACTCATTAATTTTATTCTCAAGACGTATTTTCCCGTTTTCATTAATTTCATAATAAATCCTAACTTTACCACTGTCTGTTACTACTTGATAAGTATTAACACAATCTTGATTTTTCAACTTAGTTAAAATGGGATAAATACTTCCTACTCCTTTCAATTTTAAATTGTTTACTTCAAGTTCTTTCATAATCTCATAACCATAACTTTTCTTTTTCGACAAAATAGATAATACACACATTTCTAAATGACCTTTAATTAAACTTGTTCTATCCATAGGATAAATTTAACAGAAATATATACTTCATTCAAGTATATATTTCTGTTAAATTTTAAAAATCAGATAAAATAACAAAGATATTAAATAAGCAAGAACATCACTTATGAACTGTTTTTACCCTTAATAATCACTTTTATAATATAATAATCACATAATATATCAACTGTTCATCCCTTTTATTTTCCATCTCTCCATATTATATTTCTTAGTTGAAAATATAGTATACGGGACATAAAAATACTAAAAGATCCAATTTCTTAATTTTCACATTAAGAAATTGGATCTTCTTTCATTACCTTATAATAATCATACTTCATTATTATAAACATTATAAAAAATATACGTTTTATATAAGTTATGTTAATAACACATAAGCTAATAAAATTTTACTAATTACTCTCAAGGCATTCATAAACCGCCATCATATCTCGTTTATCCAATTCGCGAATACGATTAAAAATTGGTATTTGCGCAACTGCTTCTGTTAATAAGCTTTCATCCACAACATCATTAACTTTTCCAGTTAACCATGTTTGTACATCCACGCCCTCAACAACTTCTTTTAACCCTTCGTCATTAATACCAGTTGCATTACAAGTTACACATGGGATTGTTAGTTTAAACACACCATCATGTAGATTATCTTCCGTTATAACTTTCTTTCCTTTACAAAATGGACATGGATTACTTTTTTTAATTTTATTCATTTGGGTAACTAACTTTTTGTATCCAAACGCTTCGTATACATACGTAAGTTTTTTATATTTACCATTTGTGAAATACTTATCTATCATGTTTTCCCTCGTTTCATAAACATTAGGGAAATCACATACAGTTACTTGATTATTAACACTAATGGATTCAATATTTCCTTTTATTTCGTCCCAGAATGGTAAGACATTTTGTAACACCATTTCGTAGTTTGAAAAGCTTGACTGTTCTAATTCAAACATTTTCAATGCAACTTGTGCTTTTCTTGGCAATAAAGAAACATCTTCTGTCAATCTCATATCGCCACCAACAATAGATTTCAATTTTTGAAGTGCAGGTAAATCACCGACTATCTTCAACACTTCATCAATAGGTTGATTGATAATTTCACGAATATCGAAGTTACTAAATTTAAGCGGTTTATGATGATTTAATACCGTCCCTTCACAAATTGGACATGTCATCTTTTCTTTAGAAGTCTTAATTTCTTCTTTAATAGCTGCTTTTGAAATAACAATATATCCACCGATGATTGTATTAAATCCTACCCATGTTCTGCGTGTCTTTCCTTTTTTATCATAAAATGGTTTTTCAAAATATCCGTACCAAAACGTATGCTTTTCTTCTTCTGACATATCATTATAGCTCTTTGATAAATCATGACCAAGCTCATTTTTAATTTCTTCAAATAGAAATTCTATTTTTTCATATTGATAAAATTTTAATACTTTCATGATTTCCGGATCGAATAAACCGTCCCGAAATGGAACGTTTTTATCTTGAATTGTAATATCTTTATCGAAAACTTCAATTTGAAGACGTCCAGAACAAGATGGACAATGGTTGTCCTGTGAATAGAAATCAAAACTTCTCGTATCTTTATTAGTTGGATGAGCAGCTATAATATAATTAATTAGTCCACCAATTTCATATAAGAAACTATATTGACTATATAAATGTCTTTCAAGATCAATAGCAACAACAGGTGCAATTGTATCCGATTCATATTCACCATAAATTAATCGCGCCATTGATGATAAACTTTTTAAAATACCACCCTTATAAATGTTTTCGGCATTTTTAAAATAGTTAATATGATTTTCTTCTAAATAGTGAACGCCTTCTTTATGCTTAAGTGCTGAAGAAATATGCATTTGCTCAGCATTATTCACACTGCTTTTTTGACGATAATAATCTTCATGACTTACTACATCAAGATGCTTTATAGATTCAAGTTGCCTTTTCCCAAAATCTACAATATAATCAGAGCTTTCTAACATGTAACTATTATGTTCAATCATAATGATAGAGACTGATTCATCTTGCAATATCCCTCTAACACTATCTATAAATTGATTTAAAATATTTTGTGATAAACCTTTTGAAGGCTCATCAAAAATAAATAATGTATGTGGATTTCTAGTGTTTGCAAATAACTCCGAAACTAAATGAACACATTGAAACTCACCTGTTGATAATGTTTGTGTTTTTCGTTCTAACGTTAAATAACCAAGTCCTAATTTAATTAGTAGACTCAAGCGTTTATACGCAATATCTTCATTTGGGAGTTCATCTATAATATCCTCAATCGAACGCTCGAAAATATCATCAATTTCTTCGCTATACTTTGTTAGTTTCTTTTTAATATCTAGGAAAGTGGCTACAGTTGATCGACTTGTAATGGATTGATTTCGATCTTGTCCTACCATAACTAATTTATCTTTTGGATATCGTTTCATGAAATCTGTAGCTAAACATTCATTGACAAGTGTAGATTTCCCGCATCCAGATTCTCCTGTAACCGTTACAAGCCTATTTTTAGGAATTTGAAACTCCGCCATTTGGATATTACGGCAATATAATTCTTGGAATGTATAATATTCTGTTGGTACTTCTTTATTTAGATCCCACAGTATTGGTTTTGGTCTTGGTGATTCTTTCACAATTTTCCCACCATATTTTCCGCTACCAGGTCCAAAGAACATTTGCTCATCTGTTGTATCCAGTACTGTATCTGAATGATCAATGAGCCAAATTTGATTTTTACACCCTAACTGTTTGATCTCTTCTAATATTTGTAATAATGTTTCATTATCAAGTCCAACTGAAATCTCATCAATAATAATTACAGCATTTTCACTTACTGCCATGAATTCAGCCAAATAAAGTCGTGTTAACTCTCCACCTGACAATGTACCCATAATTCGATTTAATGTTAAATAACCAATGTTCATATTAATTATATTTTGCAGTATATGTTGCTTCGCTTCACTAATATTTAACTCTTCCGCTAACGAAAGAATAGACTCAACACTTAAATCATTAATATTTGAAATTGTATGTGGTTTAGCAAATAAATCTATAGTATGTTGTTCGATTTCTTCGCTATAACGTTTTCCCTTACATTTTTTACACTCAATATTTTTTGTGGTACCTCGGCCTTTACAACCAGTACACCAACCTAACTGATTATTAAACGAAAAAACCTCAGGGGAAAGATGAAATACATCGGCAAGTTTTTCACGTACCTCTGTGAAAACACCAGTATGTGTACCTATTGTTGAACGTGGATTAGAAGAAATCGATGATTTTCCTAGAAAAAGAACTAAAGGCATATCTTCCATCTTAATCGCACTAAAATTCGTTTCCATAATGTTAGGAAATAAATATTGATATTCAGCCTTTGGCAATAACGAGACTAATCGTTTTTTTGATTCTTCACCAATTGTTTGACAAAAAGTTGTTTTACCTGAGCCTGATAAACCAGCGATTCCAAACGACTTATTAAATGGAATCACTGTATCTAATTTGTTAATGTTATTAGCAATTAATTGATTTACTTTCATATTAACCTCTATTCTTATTTTTCATAAAAACCATTTTTGCAATGTAATAATTACACAATAAATATAATCTCTTACTTAATTATCCTCTCACTTCCAGAACCTTATCCTTATATATTTCAAACCACCGTTGCCATTCATCTTTAGAAAATTCTTTTTCCTCTCCTTCTAGAACGGAAGAAAAAAGATCTAAACAAATATGCCAACCAGCCATATCTTTTGGAGTATGATCAGTTAGTTCCTGAATATACTCTTTAAGAAGTAAAAGAGTACCATTTTCCTCTTTATGTATTTCAAATCGTACACGGTCTTTACCCCAAGTAAATTCGAGCACTGCGTTTACTTGACACTCTAAAATATCAATATTTATAAATGAACCGTCCATCATATTGAACTTTATAATTCCACCCGTTTTAAGACTTTCGATTTGTAAATTAGACATCCATTTTTTTAGCTTACTGTTTTCTGTTAAAACAGACCAAACTTCTTCTATCGAATATGAAAAATAACTCTCAAATTGCACTACATATTCATTACCTTGTTTCTCTATTACTGCTAACATTATTAATTAACCTCCTTTTCGCCGAAACGAATATACGTTCTATGTTTTATTTTACATGATTTCAATTAAAAAGGAAATTACTATTACATCCCATTCATTTAAGAGGTTTTGTTAGCTCTAAAATTGATTGACTTATTATATATGAGAGCTCTAATCTAGTTGACCATGCTTTTATCGGGTCAAAAATATTATCTTGGTTAAGCTTGTTCACGTATTTTAAACCTTCTACCGCAGTGTAACGAATATTTAAATCTGTAAAAGTATTTATAATCATCGGCCATTCTTCAGGATGTGTCTATGATTAAATAATCTACATCCACTATATTCTGAATGAAGGAATTAAGCTGAGCTGAATATTCTTTAATCCAAGTTAGCAAACGATCAAAGTCACAATAGTGATAGTAATCATAATCATAGTTACTAACAAACTTTAAAGAATCCCTACGTGCATTCCCTGCACCTAATTTTTCTACTATATTTATATGAAAGTTACTTTCCTCTAGTTCTTTTACAATCTCTTTTTGTGTTACATTACTAATTGTTATATATTTCTCATCATAATTTAAGTTTAACAATTCCTCTTTTAATTCTTTTATTGCAGATAATAAGCTCCCTGTTGGATCATGAGTAATACATGTTAATGCCACTTGTTTTATAGGTTGCATAGTATATTCATCCCCTTTGCAAAATAAAAAGCAGAAAGACTACTTTCTGCCAATTTTATAATTAGTATTATATTTCTTATGCTCAATTTAATTCATATTATGTAGCTTTAGCTTTAAGAAATTCCCCTTATGTTGCGTTCTCATTTTCATCGAACATAGAATTACAGCATATAAAGAAATGCTATGACTCATGAAATTATTGTACTAAATCTACTTACTTGAAAAACTTACCGCTTAATCGCATCGACAATTAACGATGAAAAAACAAGTTTATCGCCTTTATTTCTAGAATCATACCTTTTCGAACGGAAAATAACACCGTCGTTTGCATCCCATTCATTATAATAAAACTGACCATTTTCATCACAATATTCAAGTAAAATTACCTCAAATCCAGCAGTTTCAAACATTTTTGTTAAGGTTTTATAATTATGAACGATTTTATGACTTGCTGCTGGATGATCTTTCGGGCCAGGTCCACCTATTTGAACTATATTTTGGTACGCCTCATCTCGGAAAAATGCATCGGGAACGCCGCAGCGAATGTGCCCTGTTGGCCTTAAAAATTCATAACAAATTCCAGCTGTCCTTACACCTTCTTCAAAAGTAAGATGCTCCCATACATGCTCAGCTAAAATAGCTGAAATAGAGTTGTATTCAAATCTTTTTTTCCACGTAGCTTTATCTAATAAGTTAAGTTCATCTTCTTGCGTTTGTATCCATCCTGGATTATTATTAAACACCCCTGCTCCGACTACTACTTTAATATCGTCTTGTTGTATTGCCATCACCTTCACCTCGTAAACATTTTAATTATTAATATATTCTATGTTTACTATTATTCTACCTTCTACTATAAGTTAAGAAAAAATGGTGATTGTTTTAACAAAAAATGAGTTCTGGAACATATCAAACTCAATCCCTAAAAATCCCCTAATGTAATGATCTAACTAACTTAATGAAATCAGTTCATGATACACAACTATTTTTGTACTCTATTCTTCAAACAAATAATCCGTATTATTATTTTTGTATCTTTCTAAATTTATGAACCAAAGTGAGTATGGCACCTGCAATAACCATCCATATGCCTATTGTTGCACTGTTAGTTGTACTAGCACCCGTGTTTGGAAGCTCTTTATATGTAGATTCTTTTTTATCGGAATTACTGTTGTTCGGGATATTACCGCCATTAGCTTTTCTAGTACCTTTATCCTTCACGAATACTTTTTGTATTGTATGTACCTCATTACCTACAGAATCTGTGACACTATATATTATTTCAAAAGTACCAGCTTTAGTGGTATCTCCAATATCTTTATATGCTACTTTAGAAGTAAGATCACCGTCTTCTTTATCAGTAGCTGATACACCTACCATTGGATTGAATTGATCTCCTTCAGTAATTGTAGTTGTAGCAGGTACTTTTAGTATTGGTAATTCATTTTCAATTTCTTCTCTAACTTTGACCGTTACAGTTTGTTTCGCAGTTCCTTTATGACCTTTAGAATTTGTAACTGTGTACGTTAAAACGTAAGTACCGGATTTAGTTGTATCTACTTTACCATCAACTTTTACTTTAGAAGTAAGATCGCCATCTTCTTTATCAGTAGCTGATACACCTACCATTGGATCAAATGAATCTCCTATACTAATTGTCGCTACAGCAGGTACTTTTAGTATTGGTAATTCATTTTCAATTTCTTCTCTAACTTTGACCGTTACAGTTTGTTTCGCAGTTCCTTTATGACCTTTAGAATTTGTAACTGTGTACGTTAAAACGTAAGTACCGGATTTAGTTGTATCTACTTTACCATCAACTTTTACTTTAGAAGTAAGATCGCCGTCTTCTTTATCAGTAGCTGATACACCTACCATTGGATCAAATGAATCTCCTATACTAATTGTCGCTACAGCAGGCACTGTTAATGTAGGATTCAGATTTAATATTTCTCCAGTTCCCTCCACAATTACCGTCTGCGCAGCCGTTGCATTTCCTCCTTGAGAATCAACGACAGAGTATTCCACAATGTATTTTCCAGGTTTAGAAGTATCTACATCACCTTTATGTTCTACTCGATTTGTTAAATCACCATCTTCTTTATCAATAGCTTTTATATTGCTCATTGGGTCAAATTTATCACCGACACGTAGTGTAATTGTTGGCGGTACTGTTAACTCTGGGACTTGGTTTGCCTCAGTTTTTTCGTTTTCTTTCACGGTTCCTTTAATTTTCGCTGCATCAAATGCTTTTTGAACCGCTTCAACCTCAATTGAATTCTCACCATATTTATTCGTTGCAACTTTAAGACACGCTAATCTTAATTCAGTGAAATTAGATGTCATGTTCAATTCATCAGTATTTGCATAATAGAAAATATCAAACATTTTATCTTCACCAATGCCATTTACAGTTACACCGTTATGAGTGCCACCTTGTGCAATTAAATACGCGACTTTATTAATAATACTTGAGTTGAAATGAACACCCTCATTATCTTCTCCATTTAAATCACTGTATTTGCTATAATCATCTGGATACGGTACTCCATTAAAGAATTTGACTGAAAATGGATTTTTCATATTACGGAGAACTGATCCACTTTGTTCTCCTATTGTCCAATTAAATTCCCCATTATTTATATATTTCTCAATAGCCGTTCCCATAATATCAGATAACGCCTCGTTAATTGCTCCGGATTCTCCAAAAAATTCAAGATTAGATTCACTAGATGTAACCGCATGTGTAAATTCATGACCCGCTATGTCAAACGATCTAACCATTGGATCACCATATATAAGCATACTAACATTGTTAATATTAGCGCTAAATGCATTCGCCCAATTTTTAGGATCATTTGTTTCTCCAGAATCCCATGCATGTACAACTGAAACTACTTTTTTTCCTTTATTATCAAAACTATTACGCTTATATTTGTCTTTATAAAAATCATATACGTTTGTTGCTAAGAAATGAGCACTCACCGCTTTTGGATCATTAAATGTTGTTGATGTGCTAGTTGCTAATATACCAGGATAATATTTATCTTCAAAAGTAATATCTCTATAATTTACATCGTACGTCTCAATTCCTTGCCCCCTTGTGTAATCGGCAAGCGCATATTTCCCGTTACTTTGTTCAGAAATACCGAATGTACGAGTTATTCCTAAATCATCCTTTCCAGTTCCTGTTAATGATTTAAAATTACTTTTTTTACTCTCCTTAATAGCTTCAACATGCTCTTCACTTACTTTTAAATCTGACTCTTGCACCATATTTTTCAACATATCACCATTATGAGCATCCACTAAATAAGTTCCAGATACATAATTTGGTGTTGCAGCAGCAAATGTAACTTTATATGCATTGCTAGCCTGCCCATTATTTTCATTAACAAAAATAACTTCCTTAACTTCTGGTTCAGAAATAAATTTAACATCGTTTCCGTACTTCGTATAAATATATTGCTTTGCTTCTTCTTTTGATAAATTTTTTACATTCTTTACATTTTCTTGAGTTAAATTTTGTGCACTTTCTCCTGAAACACTTTTAATAATACCCTTTTTATCTACATGAGCAGTCAATTGGTGTCCATATACTTCTTTACCTTCATATATTTGTTGCATACGCACAAGTGTAGTCCCATCATAAGAACCACGTTTTTGAATAACTTCGTAGTCTACCCCTTCGTCTTCACTCACTTGTTTGGGAGACAAAGCATGCTCCGTCTTTTCCTTAAGTGCATCTTTCACTACGTTCTCAGGCATCTTTTGTGATGGTTGTGTAAGTTCACCTGAACGGAACGAATCCCCTTGAATTTCAACTTGCATTTGACTCTTTTCCTCTGCATAACCTACTGCATATGGTGTCACAGTTGTTAAGGCCAATCCTGTTGTTAAAGCAACTATAGCTATTTCTTTTTTATTATTCATGTTATTTTCCTCGTATTATTTACTAAAATATGAAACTACTTAAATGTATTCCTATCAAAAATAGAAAAATAAAAATTACAACACTTTACGCAAAACCGTATTATAAAAAGATGACTTCTGTAACCAACAAAAGTCATCCGTTCAATATGTAATATCCCTAATATATTTTTAATGCATAATTTCTATATAAAAAGAAAAAAATTCATTAACGAGCATTTTGCAATACTTTTATTAGGTCATTTATATTTTCAACTTTCTGCTGAAACTGATCAAAACTACTATGTAGTAATAAAGGATTTTTATCTTCAGTTGAAATAACTAGTTTTAATTCCTGTTCTAATTTATCATATGTATGAAAGAAATTATCAAATTCTACACTTATGAGTTCTTCATTTTCACGATAAAATCTTTTTGCTTCTAAATAATTCATATATGATTTATTTAGAAACCCTAATGAAATTAAATATTTAGAAGTGTTTTCTTGATAAATAGCAATATCACATGCTATTTTAATATCATAATAAGTCTTTTGAACAAAACAATGCAATTCAAAAATCTTAATTTTTAATCCATTATTCATTTCATCCCCTCCCATCCTATCTATTCTACAAAAAAATAGAATATTATACAAAGTAAAATATCAATATAGTACAAAAATAAAAAGCGAAAGAATAACTCCTTTCGCTTTTTACAGCAATACATACATTTCATATTGTGCTAACGAATTCTTTTCAAATCCAGTTTTCTTTAAAAATCCTTCTAGTAAATTGTTGTTTGGAAACCCAATTGATAAACTTGATACATTTAAGTTTTCTCTTGCCACTTGTAATAATCTTGATCCAATACCACGATTTCTATAGTCTTTGTCTACAAAAAGAAAACTAATTTTACCTTGTTCATTCACACATATAGAACCCTTTAAATCATTATCGACATATGCCCCGTAAAATGTATTATTTGTTTTTTCGATATAATCCATATCATTTTGCCAATTTATATGGAAGTGTAACCATTTCTGAATTGCAACTTTGAAAGCTGGACATTCTAATTGTTTTACTTCAATTCCGTTACAGTCTTTAGTTATTATTTTAGTCAAATCTTTTAAATGATAATAAGATAGGTCATACACTTTTTCATAGCCTAATTTCGTATAAAAATGAATTGCTCGGTCATTGCCTACAATGACTTCAAGGAAAAGTTGCTTACACTCATTTTGAAGCGCCTCTTCTTTATGCAGTTCAAATAACTTTTGACTCACACCAATACCACGGTAATTAGGATGAACGGCTAATGTTCCACAGCGCATTGTTTTTATGTTTTCATAATCCTTTATCCCGCCAAGTATTACACCAACAGATTTGTTCCCGTCTAAAGCAACAAAGGAATATTTTAGTGAATTCCCTTCAGCTCCAAAAAATCTTTTTATAAAATCTTCTTTTAAAACTTCCATTTTAATAATGTAATCTGAAAAGCCATCCCTAAAAGCTTCATATACTAAATCTATACTTACTTCACTGCATCTTTTGTATTGAATCATATAAAATTATCCCCCACTTACTCGTGTTAAACTTAACCTTCAAATACATAAAATGTACTAGTTCCACTTTACCCATCATTCTTTAATTTTTAATCCTACTATTTAATTTGAAATAAACGGGCACTTCCCTACATATCTGTCACTTTTAATTTGTTTTATAACAAACGGTGCAATATCACTATTTTGAATTTTGATTCCTGGCATATCTACTAAACTCTCGTTTATATTTCCAATACCATTTCCCTCTATAACAAATGGTAATCTAACAATTGTCCAATCTACTTCACTACTTTGGATAATTTGTAATTCTTTATATTTATCTTGCATCATTTTTGATAAAAAAACTTTAAATAAGGTAGCCCCTATTTTATTTACAATTCCCTTTTGATCTCCTGTAACATTTAAAGAACCTCCGGAAATTACAATATATCTTTTTATTTCAAACTCCTTCATTGCTTCTAAAATATACTTCGTTACTGTGCTAAAAATATAAGATTCATTTTTTGGTTGACCTACTGCATTAATTACAGCTCGACACCCTTTAAGTAATTTGCGTATTGAAGCAAAATCACGTGCATCTCCATTAATAATCTCTAAATTTTCATTTGTTATTTTGATATTATTAGAATTTCTTGTTAATATCTTTACTTGATACCCCTTATCTAGCGCTTCTTTTACAAGGAATTTCCCGGCTTTTCCGTTTGCACCCAAAATAGCTATTTTATTTGTACTTTCCAATATTAACCCCTCTTACTATCTATTATTTACTACATTAATCTCATATACACGTAAAAAAGCAATTAAATGCTCACACGCTCGTTCACACGCTAACATTTTAAAGATTTTTTGTTCCTCTTTCGTTTTATCATTCGCTTGATCTGATGCAGCTTTTAAACCGAGAAAAGGTTTGTTATTGATTTGACACACATATGCAAAAGCTGCCACTTCTTGATCAACCGCTAATGCTCCATATACAGTATGGAGTAAATATCTCATTTCTGAACTACGGATACGTTGATCTCCAGATAAAAATGTGCCATAATGAATCGGATCATATGATCGGACCTTTTTTATTCTTCTTACAAGTGACTTTGTTGTTTCAATAGGTGCTGTTCTACCATTATATAAATTAAAAACATCTTCCCCCGAACCAGCAGCAGTAACGTCGTGTTGTATTGCATTAAGGGCTACTACAATATGTCCATTTTTTACCTTATTTGATAGACTTCCACATATTCCTGTCATAAACAACTCATCTGGCTGAAACTCACTAATTAATAATTGCACACAACTAGCACAGCTTACTTTGCCAACTCCAGTTACAACGGAGATAACTTCCAAATTATTCATATAATGAAAATGAAATTCCCAAGCTGCTCGTTTTTCAATACGTTCACTTGGATAATATTGATGTAAATACGTGAGTTCTGGTTCCCATGCAGATACGATTGCAATACGTTTCATAACACGCTTCACTTCCCCTATTGTTATCATGTAAATACTTTATCTATACTTTCTCGTTCATAATCTGGAATCCACTCTTTATATTTCTCATATAAATTTCGTATTGTTTCTTTATTCTTCGCAATTACTTCACATCCTCTATCATCATAAATAAACATGATAATATCTTTCGTTACGTTTATAAGAAATACATCTGGATAAGAAATTTCTTTTTTTCGTCCAAAACGAGGATAAAGACCAGGAAAATCTTCATGATTCGCAGCTTGAATAATCGGCATATACTTTATATCGCAAGCAAAACATTTTAGTGAAAATTGATAAGTACAATACAAGTCAGCTTCTTCTTCAAATAAAAAAGGTATTGTTTCTTGCCTTATATGATACTTTAATTCTCTATTATGAATAAAACGTCTATATAGATTAATTTTCTGCGGATTTTTCACATTTTCCTTTTTAAATCGATAAACATTTGTTACTAAAAAGACTTCATCTTCTTTTGAAAATATATCTTCAAATAAGTATTTATTATATGTATAAAGTTGAGTGAAGTATTCCCTATTTACGGCGTCGGTTCTTTCTACATATAGGTCTTTCCCTTTCCCAAAATGAAAATGCAAATGATTTTCCCATTGAAAGTATATATGTGGTACTAATGTAACCCCAGAAAATGTTTGATTCATATATTCTTTTAATTGCATTCTTATACCCTTTCTACTCTATAATTTCTTTTAACTGCCAATATGATTCTTCTAACCAAGGATGCAAAACTTTCAACTTATCTTTTCTATCCCACAAATATGAAATATATGCAAAAGCAGCATGTTCTAAAGATTTTTCTAATCCTTTTTTTACTTCTGCTAAATATGGTGGCGCTCCATTTTAATCCCATTCTATTTTATCAGCAATAAATAACACTAAATCCATTTTCGTTGCATGTTTACGTAGTGTAGTATGGCAGCAAATTGCCTTCAAAATTTCTTCATCATCCACTTTAAATATCTCTTTTGCAATTACTTTCGATAACTTTTGATGAATAATCATTGGAAATTCTCGTTCTTCTTGTAATATCTCTATTCCAAATTCTTCAGCAACTGCAATCCGCACTTCATTTGGAAAAATTACACTAATATCATGTAAATATCCTGCGATTGCTGCTTTTTCTTCATCTTCATAAAACATTTCTGCAATTTTTCTCGCCTCATTTGCTACACGAATTGAATGTTTATATGTAAACTCCTGATTGTATTTTAATAAAAAATCTTTAATATCATTTTCTATATTTCCAGTTAGAGAAAATGAATATATATCTTTATATACCATAGGAAATCCCCCTTAAAACTAACTTTCAACATAATATACAATCCTAATATCCTTATGTTTTGTATTCGTTATAAATGCTTTAATCCCTTTTTTATACGTTACATGAAATTTTATAGGGATCATTGCTACAAAACACATAAATGTTTGATATTATAGTAATGTTAATGATTTGTAAGGAAAGGAACTACATAATGAATAAAAATATATTAATTATTGATGACGATAAAGAAATTGTTGAATTACTTGCTGTTTATTTGCGAAATGAAGGCTATAACATTTATAAAGCATACGATGGTGATGAAGCATTGCAAATGATTTCTACATATGAAGTTGACCTTATGATTTTGGATATTATGATGCCAAAACGAAACGGATTAGAAGTTTGCCAGGAGGTTCGTGAGAATAATATTGTACCTATTCTTATGTTGAGTGCAAAAGCAGAAGATATGGATAAAATATTAGGTCTTATGACTGGTGCAGATGATTATATGATTAAACCATTCAATCCATTAGAATTAGTAGCTAGAGTGAAAGCTTTACTACGAAGATCATCTTTCCAAAATGCCACTTCCTCTAAAAATGAAGATGGTATTATTCGTATTCGTTCTGCTGAAATACACAAACATAATCATACAGTTAAAGTCAATGGAGAATATATTAAGCTTACATCTATTGAATTTGATATTTTATATTTACTTGCGAGTAATAGCGGAAGAGTATTTAGTTCCGAAGAAATTTTTGAACGCGTTTGGAATGAAGATGGTTATGGTTCAAATAAAACTGTAATGGTTCACATTAGTAATTTACGAGATAAACTTGAAACAGGAATGAATGGAGAGAAGTTTATTCATACTGTTTGGGGAGTAGGCTATAAAATTGAGAAATGAAGCATTTGATATATTAAAAGATATCCCAAAATGGAAGTTAATTTTTTGGTTCATGTTAGCCATCACCCTTACTCCTATTACTGAATTAATTATATATCGCCTCGTTACAAGTGTAATTGAAAGTTCACTTACATTAAGCGAACTCGGCAAGGAATTCATTAGAATTTTTGGTTATGAAAAATATAAAGGAATAAAGGAATCTCTTTGGATGATGATTGTCTCTTATTTATTTTTATTTTCGATTTTCTCATCTTACCTATACATTTTTTACCGTCATGAAAGAAAGCTTTACTATGAAGCTTGTATTAAAAAAATGATAGAAGAGATTCGTTATATTGCAAATGGAAACTTCAATCATAAAGTTTCTATTGTAAACCATAATTATTTGGAAGAGTTAGCAAGCGGAGTTAATCAAATTGTTGAACAATTGAAAGTCTCGATTGATGAAGAAAGACATGCAGAACAAGCAAAAAGTGAGCTGATTACTAATGTATCACATGATTTACGTACTCCTCTTACTTCTATAGTTGGATACGTGAATTTAATCCACCATGATAATTATAGAGATGAAGTGGAATTACGTCATTATATACAAGTCATTTACGATAAAGTAACCCGTCTTAATGCATTAATGAATGACTTGTTTGAATATACACGTGTTCAAAATAAAGAATTAAGTTTATATTCTGTCCCCATTGATATTGTAGAACTTCTTGGACAATTAACTGTTCAATTTCGAATACAATTTCAAGAAGCGAATATAGAATGTCGCCCTTCTTTCCCATCTCAAAAACTGATGGTATTAGCTGATGGTGATAAATTAGTACGTGTGTTTGAAAATCTTATTATAAATGCTATCGCCTATGGAAACGACGGTGGATATATCGATTTTGCAGCCTATGAAAGCAATAATATGATTACTATAGATATAACAAATTACGGCCAACCTATTCCTAGTACGGATTTACCTCATATTTTTGAACGTTTTTATCGCGTTGAAAAATCTCGCTCTACGAACACTGGTGGATCCGGTCTCGGATTAGCAATTGCAAAAAGTATTGTAGAGTTGCATAAAGGAACAATTGAAGTATATAGTGATGATAAAAAAACAACTTTCACTGTAAAACTACAACCATATAAATGTTAATACAACTTAATTTCAGGTCCAATTTCTTACCATATAAGAAATTGGACCTTTCCTTTTCCATTAAAAACCAAAATTTAATAATATTTTATAATTCTTTAGAAATTCTTTACCTTTTCTTTCTTCCTAATTAAGCATTCCTTTTTACAATACTATTATTGATGTCATAGTAGGAGGATCCCTTATGCAATTCTTAAAAAAATTCACAATTTTATTCTTATCTTTTGTTATTACAGCACTTATCGTTTTATATTTTTACCTTTATGTAAATGGTCCAATTATTCAAGCTAAATCAGCTATTTTAATAGATTCTAATTCAAGTGAAGTTATTTATAAAAAAAATGAAGAAATTCCTATACAATCAGCTTCTTTATCTAAATTAATGACAGAGTATATCGCAATGGAACAACTGAATGAAGGAAAAATACAGTTAGATGAATTAGTAAAAATAAGTAACGAGGTTTTCAGAGCAGAAACGAGTCCTATACAAGTAACTTCGAAAGATAAAACAACAGTTCGTGATTTACTTCATGCATTGTTTTTGACAGGGAATAATCGTTCCGCACTTGCCCTTGCAGAACACATTGCTGGAAGCGAAGATAACTTTACACTTTTAATGAATGAGAAAGCAAAACAACTAAAGTTATCACAGCCATCCCCGTTTCTAAATGCTACTGGAATGAATAATAATACAAATAAACAATCAATTACAACAGCGATAGACGTAGCTAAATTAGCTACACAATTAGTAACAGATTTTCCAGATGTATTGAATATTACAAAACTAACCTCTTACCAATTTACCTTCAAAGACTCAAAAGTTTTCAACACAAATAAAATGATTTATTCCCTTGATAGAAACATTAAACTCCAAGATGTTGACGGCTTACAAACTAGTTTTTTAACTAATGGTAATTATAGTTTTGTCAGTACAGCAAAACGAGGAGATACTAGACTTATTTCCGTAATATTAGACTCCAATGAAGAAAACAGTACTTTTATTGAAACAAAAAAGTTACTTCAGTACGGTTTTGATCCTTCTTCATACTCTGCACTCCAAGCTTTTAAAGATACTGTTACATCTTGGACAGTTTTGCTTCAGTTTAAAAATTTAATCATACAAACATTGTTGATTTTCTTCATTATTACATTTTTAATGTTTTTGCATATACGCCAGAAAAAATCCGAGGATTTCAACTAGGAAATCTTCTTATATATATAAACGGCTTGCATTTACAGTGCACGCCGTTTTCTAAATTTATAATCCTCTTCCAATTAAATTAGCTGAAATGGGCTGAAGATTTAGCTCTCTCGCCCATATAGATAGCTGACCAATGTGATGAATTTCATGTACAATTACATGCCTTAACACTTCACCGTATGTACATGTTTTATCTGTCCACGAAGCTTTGAATATCTTACATTCTAGACTAGGTGACCACAACTGCAAAAAATCATCTAATTCTCATTATTTACAATCACTTCTCTCAGACCAAGTTCCTCTACAGCATGATTAATTATTTCACTTACAGATAAAGAGCCATCCAATACAATATCCGAATTCGGCTTAACAGTATGAATTGCCTCTAAATATGCTTTTCTCGCAAATGTCATGTAATGTTTCAAATCATTATGTATTTCATCTATTGTATCTTCTTTAAAATCTCGCAAAATTCTTCTAGCCATCGCAACATCTAAAGGCGTATCGATAAATATAGTTGCATCAATAAATTCTCGCATTTCACTATTTAAATATGCAAAAGGATAATCTACAATAATATAATCTACATTACCCTCTCGTATAAGATGCTGAATATCATGAATTAATGGCGTAAGTACCCATTCATTATAATTTGCTCCATCATCAATCCATTTACAAATATCACTAGGACAGTTTTCAAAATGATAGCTATCAAAATATAGTGCTTTTGAATTTGTTAGCTTTTGAGTTAATTTTTTTGTAACAGTAGTTTTACCTCCTCCTGAAACAGCTGCAATTGTAATGATTTTCGTTTTATTATTCATAATTCCCCACCATACCCCTTTTAATTAACATAACATAGTTATAGATAACTATTATTTTTTATCGCTCCATTCATATTCTAACATACTCATTTCCCATAAATTCCAATACGTTTCTCCTACTTTTTTTGACTCTCGTAATAAACCTTCTTTTACAAATCCCATTTTTTCATAACATGAGATGGCCGACGTATTAAAATCATAAACACCAAGTGTTACTCTATGTAGTTTTAATTCTTCAAATGCAATATGAAGAACCGCTTTCATCATATGCTTCCCTATAGAACGTCCTCTTATTTTCGTATCACCAACTAGCACTTTTCCAATCCTTGCAGACTTATTTATATTGTCTATTTGTCCAAGCGAAATATGACCAATTACTTCTTTAGTCTCTTCATCTATTACTTTGAATACAAGTGTATTTGTACTTTCTATATATTGTTCTAATTGCTGTTCATTTAAAGGATACGTAAATGCATTTCCTGACCACTGTATTAAAAATTCTTCGGAATCAATCCAATTTATTAACTGTTTGGAATTCGATCTTTTAAAGGGTTCTAATTTAATCAACACCATTCTCCTTTCATACACCATTCTATATATCCTCAAACTTATTTCTATATATAGAATATATTCTCCTTTTATACGAAATTAAAATAAAGCCATTCATAAGAATGGCTTTACAAAAAACATAGCCCAATTATGCTATGTTTCCTATGTTAACAATGGTTCAATCGCTTCAATTTTACAAACTGAAATAATTACTGTAACTACCCCAGCACTATTAGCAAGCTTTACAACATCACAAGTGACTGAAGAAACAGTTCCTGCATAATTATTACTTCCTGTTGTAATGCGCACTGATCTGTTTACTAACTTTCTCAGCTCATCTCTAATTCCTTGTACACAGCAACAGTCACACGCCTTATTTTTCTCTTCATGTTCTTTTTTACACTCTTCAAAAACGTCCCAACAATCATCCTGTTTACATGAACACTTCTTTCTAGAATTACTATAACGATATCCCAAAATCTCACCCCCTAATCATTTCTATTAATATAGTATGTCCACTAGCTTCAAAGTGTACGAGGCAAAAGCATAGAAAGAAAAAAACAAACAATTGTACTATATATTCATTTCATTATTAATTATTAAAACAGACTTCTAATAATTAAAGGCTTGTTTAATGAGATGACTTGGATTTAATCCTGCTGAATTTAATGTTTAGACACCACTTTCTTAAACAAATCTTTTTTTGCCTCCGCCTTAAAGAGGCACCAGCTTTTCCTATTACTTCACATATACTTAGACTGCGTTTGCAGTAATATAGTATGTTTTTCCTTTCCAATTGTGAAGTATACATTCAGTAAAGCGTACTCCAAAATAAGATATTATTTATAATCAGTACGTTTTCTTCAACAAGTGTTTATTGGTTAATATCTTAACTAGTAGTTCTCTCCACTATCTCTTAAAAATTAGCATAGTTTGAATGAATTCTATATCCAGTAGAAAGCACTCTATCATATAAAGGTAAAATAATAGGTTAATAAACAAGCCACTTTTTTATTAAAACATAGAATAATATGAATCCTATTGGAGGGAGGTATAAAAGAATGTCCTGGAAAAATGATTGCTGGAGTTCTAAGAAAAAGTATTCTTGTGATGATTGGTGGAAATCTAGAGAAAAACATCATCGTGATGATGATTGGTGGAAATCTAAAGAAAAGCATTATTGTGATGATGATTGGTGGAAATCTAAAGAAAAGCATCATTGTGATGATGATTGGTGGAAATCTAAAGAAAAGCATCATTGTGATGATAATTGGTGGAAATCTAAAGAAAAGCATCATTGTAATGATGATTGGAGTTCTAAACAAAATAAGTGTCGTTGTAAATGTTTCTTTATTTGTTGTCATTGTAAAAGAAAGAATTGGTAACATTTTTAATGTCAACTTAAAGGAAAGAAAATGTCTTTTGGAACCAATAAATACTAGAATGTAATATACAAAAAGCTGACTGAATATAGTCAGCTTTTTGTATATTAACACATAAAAATATAAACAAACATATAAGCAGTCATGTTTTGTCATCACCTTGTTGTTGTAAATTAGTTTCTTTCCATTGAATAGGCATGCCACAGTATCGTATTTTGATAAAAACTATAAAACATACATACTAAATACTAATAATATAATTTTTTTCTTTAAATTTACTTCTTCTCTCTTCTTTATTTATAAACATTTAAAATGAGCTCTAATTAAATAGAGCTCATTCCTAGTTTTATAGTTTGCTAGACTGTAATCCTTGAATAAACGGAACTACTTCAGGATTTACAAGTGATGATAAATCACCTAATTCTTTTCCTAAGTAAGCAGCTTTAATGACACGTCGCATGACTTTAGAATTACGTGTTTTCGGTAAATCTTCTACAACGTGAATATCTTTTGGACATAATGCTTTTCCGATATGAGAGTTTACTAAACTCATTAATTCTTTCTTTAACTCTACTGTGAATGTTACATTGTCCCTTAATACTACAAAACAATGACAAACTTCACCTTTTACTTCATCAGGTACACCAATCGCGGCAGCTTCTATGACATCATTATGCTTTACAAGAATTGATTCATATTCAGCAGGTCCAATGCGTTTTCCAGCAATGTTTAACGTATCATCTGAGCGTCCTGTAATAATATATTGCTCACCATCATAAATCACCCAGTCACCATGAACCCATTTATTTTCAAAACGTGACCAATATGTGTTCACATAACGCTCATCGTCTTCCCAGAAGCTCTTCGTCATACCAACCCACGGTTTCTCTAAACATAATTCTCCAACTTCATCACGAATTGGATTACCTTGATCATCGAGCACAACCGCTGCCATTCCTGGTAAAGATGCATTAAAACTAATCGGTGCAATTGGTTTAATAAGGACGTTTCCGAAAATCCCACCAGAAATTTCAGTTCCGCCTGAATAATTACAAATTGGTACATTGCTTTTTCCAACTGTTTCAAATAGCCACATCCAAGGGTCCGGATTCCAAGGCTCGCCTGTTGAGGCGAATACTTCTAAACTCTTAAGCGAATGTTTATTTACATACTCATCACCTTTTGCCATTAACGCACGAATTAATGTTGGTGATATACCAAGATGTGTAATTTCATATTTATCAACTGTTTCCCATAAACGATCTGCCTCTGGGAAGTCAGGTACACCTTCGTACATAACCATCGTTGCTCCATTAATGAGAGAGCCGAATAGTAGAAATGGTCCCATCATCCAGCCCATATCAGTTACCCATAATACGCGGTCACCTTGTTTGATATTCATTCCAAATCCTGCATCAAATGCAGCTTTCAAAGGAAAACCAGCATGTGTATGTACTGTTCCTTTCGGTTTCCCAGTTGTACCTGATGTATAAATGAGCATTAATGGATCATCACTATGCATTTCTTCAGCATGTACAAATGGCTTTTCTTTTTCTAACGTACTCCATGAGAAATCATAATTATGCGGTGTAAAATCATTTCCTGCATGACGCACGATAACAACTTTTTCAACAGTTGGACAATGTTCACAAGCCTTATCTACTTCGTCTTTTAATGAAACAACTTTACCTCGGCGTGAAAAACCATCTGCAGTAATGATCATTTTAGATCCTGCCGCTTGCACACGTGTCATGACTGCATCAGACGCAAAACCTGAGAATATTGGTGAAATAATTGCTCCGATTTTCATAACAGCTAGCATTGCAACAACTGTTTCTGGAATCATCGGCATATAAATTGTTACACGGTCACCTTTTTCAATACCCGCATGTTTCAAACCGTTTGCAACACGACTTACCCAGCTGTCAAGTTCTTCATATGTAAATGATTTTGAAGTTCCATTTTCCCCCTCATACTGAAGTGCTGGTTGTGTTCTTGTTTCATCATCTGCAAGCCAGCGTGATAAAACTGATTCTACAACGTTACATGTTCCGCCATTATACCACTGTGCAAACGGCGTACCATTTTCTAAATCTAGCACTTCTGTATAAGGTTTCATCCACTGATAGCCAACCGCTTTCTCAGCTTCTCCCCAAAACCAAGCTGTTTCTTCAATAGATTTATTATAAAACGTTTCATAATCTTCATAGCCCAATGATTTCATCCAACCATATAAACGCGTTTTTTCTTTATACTCTTCTGTTGGAAACCAAACTGCTTGTTTCAATGTTTTCCCCTCCTTGACTATTTGAGCAAGAAAGCCCTAATTAGGGCTTTTAAACTGGATAAACAGGATGTTTACGATCCGTAAATACTTGATATTTACTCATATACATTTCGAATCGTCCTTTTAACTCTTCTCTTAAATTGTTTGGATGAACAATACCATCAATGACCATCTCTGATGCTAAATGGTAAATATCAATATCTTGCTTATACTCTTCGCGTTTTTCAGCAATGAAGCTATCACGCTCTTCTTCTGGTAAAGCTGCAATCTTATTTGCATATACAGCATTGACCGCGGCTTCTGGACCCATTACCGCAATAGAAGCTGTTGGTAACGCTAAGCAGCAATCTGGTTCAAAGGCTGGACCCGCCATCGCATATAAACCAGCACCATATGCTTTACGAACAACGATAGAGATTTTTGGTACAGTTGCTTCACTCATTGCAGAAATCATTTTTGCACCGTGGCGAATAATACCAGCACGCTCTACTTTTGTACCAATCATAAATCCAGGTACATCTGCAAGGAATAATAATGGAATATGATATGCATCGCATAAATTAATAAACTTCGCTGCTTTATCAGCTGAATCGTGGAATAATACGCCGCCTTTCATACGCGGTTGATTTGCGATAATACCAACTGGCTTACCATCAATACGTGCTAAACCTGTAATGAGTTCTTGAGCAAATAATTTTTTCACTTCATAGAAAGAACCTTCATCAATAACTCTATTAATGAGATCTTTCATATTGAAAGGAGCATTTTGATTTTCTGGAATGATTTGTTCTAACGTTTTATCGAATTGTTTCGGTTCTTGAGGTGTAACCAATGGAGTCTTTTCTAAGTAGTTATTTGGAAAATATGAAATGTATTGTCTTGCTTGTGTAATTGCATCTTCTTCTGTTTTACATAAAACATCTCCGCATCCTGATACTGAGCAATGCATACGAGCTCCGCCCATCTCTTCTAACGTTACCTTCTCCCCGATAACCATTTCAGCCATACGAGGAGATCCTAAATACATAGATGCATTTCCTTCTACCATCATTACAACGTCACAAAAAGCTGGAATATATGCGCCACCAGCGGCCGAAGGACCAAATAATAAACATACTTGAGGAACTTTACCTGATAATTTCACTTGATTATAGAAGATTCTTCCTGCACCGCGGCGCCCAGGGAACATTTCAACTTGATCAGTAATACGCGCTCCAGCAGAGTCAACTAAATAAAATAATGGAACACGTAATTTTTCTGCCGTTTCTTGAATACGCAAAATCTTTTCAACTGTACGTGCGCCCCATGATCCAGCCTTTACTGTTGAATCATTTGCCATTACGCATGCCGTACGACCATGTATTTTACCTGTTGCTGTTACAACACCATCAGCAGGTAATCCTGTTTGTTCACAATTTGCAAATAATGCATCTTCTACATATTCACCATTATCAAATAAAAGAGCTAAGCGATCTCGAACGAATAGTTTTCCTTTTGCTTTGTTTTGTTCATGATATTTTGGTGCGCCGCCTTGTTTAATCGTTTCAACTCGTTCTTCAAATGTATTCGATTGTTGTTTTTGGTCTAACATATTTACTCCCCCTTATACATTGGTGTGCGTTTTTCCTTGAATGCTTGTAATCCTTCTAATCTATCTTTCGTATGGATTACACCTTCATACGCTTGTTTTTCCATTTGTAATCCGGTATGTAAATCAACTTGAATACCGTTTGAAATTGCTTCTTTTGCTAATCGAACAGCAATTGGACCATTACTAGCAATTCTCTCTGCCATTTCAATTGCTTTCTCTTCAAGTAAATGAGCCGGTACAACGAATTCTACTAGGCCATATTCTTTCGCTTCTTGCGCCGAAATGCGTCTGCCTGTATAAATTAATTCTTTCGCTCTACCAACACCGATTAATCTTGGTAAACGCTGCGTACCGCCTGCTCCTGGTATAATTGCAAGAGTCGTTTCAGTAAGACCAAGACTTGCAGTGTCTGAAGCAATTCTAAAATCACAAGCTAAACTTAATTCCGTACCACCACCAAGTGCGATTCCATTTATAGCAGCAATAACTGGCTGTGGTAATTGTTCAACCATTTCCATAGTAGAACGAATCATACTAACAGCATGACGAACTTGTTCTTCATTCATGCCAGCACGTTCTTTTAAATCAGCTCCGGCACAAAATGCTTTTTCACCAGCACCTGTTAGAATAACTACACGAGTATTTGACTCTTCATTTATTTGAGTTAATATGTTTTGTAACTCTTCTAATAACGCTAAAGATAATGAGTTTGCTTGTCTTTCACGATATAATGAAATCTTTACAACGTGAGGTGTTACATAATCAACTGAAATGTTTTGTAATTGTAGCATCTTCTCACCTACTTATCGTTTTATGTTGAAGCGCTCTATACACATGACTCGGTAATTGGATATTTAATTTACTTTGAATAAATTGACTCGCTCTCAATAACTTCTCTTCATCAATATTCGTTTGGACCCCTAACTTATGGAGCATATGAACTAAGTCATCAGTTGCAACATTGCCTGATGCTCCTGGTGCATATGGGCATCCCCCAAGACCACCACAAGAACTATCAAATGTTGTAATACCATATTCCAATGACTTAACTACATTCGCCAGAGCCATTCCATACGTATTATGGAAGTGCATTGCAAACTGCGAAGCATCATATTTCTTTAATAAATGTTCTAATACTTTCTCTACTTGTAACGGATTCGCTACACCGATCGTGTCACCAAGAGATACTTCATAAATGCCATATGAAAATAGTTGATTACATAATTCGTCAACTGCTACGACGCTTATATCTCCTTCATAAGGACAGCCAAATACAGTAGAAACATAGCCCCTTACCTTTTTCCCTTCGAATAATGCCTGTTTTGTTATATCTTCAATTACAGCTAATGCTTCTTTAATTGATTTATTAATATTACTTTTATTATGAGATTCACTTGCTGATAAAAAAACATTCACCTCATCTACATTTTGCAAAAAAGCTCGTTCCAAACCATTTTGATTTGGAACAAGCGCTGCATATGTAACATTTGGATCCCTTTTCAGCTCAGAAAACACATCATTTGCATCTGCTAATGCAGGGACCCATTTAGGGTGAACGAATGAGGAAACTTCAACGTACGATAATCCCGACTCTGTAAGTAGTTGAATCCATTTTACTTTATCTTTTGTGCCAACAATCTTTTTTTCATTTTGTAAGCCATCACGTGGCCCGACTTCTTTAATGACAGCAAAATTAGGTAGTTTCAATCCGCTTCCCCCTATATCTCCCTATTCAATTTCTAGTAATACATCTCCTTCATTTACAAAATCGCCTTCTTGCACATTAATTTTCATAACTGTGCCAGCTTCTTCTGAAACGATTGGAATTTCCATTTTCATAGATTCCAAAATGACGACATCCTGCTCTTCCTCTACTGTATCTCCTACTCCTACAACAATTTTCCATACATTTCCTGCCATCGATGCATATACTTTCGTCATCATTTTTTCCCCCTTAATATTGTTAAATCTTATTTTTTAACAAGTTGTTTTGTTACAAAACCTGTTGTATAAATACCGCTTTTGAACACATCATCTTCTAAAACTTGAATTAACATTGGCGTGTTCGTTTTAATGCCTTCTACCTTTAATTCTTCTAAAGCATCATGTAATTTCAAAATTGCTTCTTCACGAGTTTCACCATGAGCAATGACTTTCGCAATCATTGGATCATAGAAAGGTGTAATCGTTACTTGATTCTCTAAAAAGTGATCAATACGTACATTTGTTGGAAGTGTTAAATCTGTAATTTTCCCAGGTGATGGGAAGAAAGTCTTCGGATCTTCTGCATAAATACGTGCCTCAATGGCATGACCACTACGTTTTACATCATCTTGTGTAAACGATAATTTCTCACCATATGCAATTAGAAGTTGTTGTTCTACAAGATCTAAACCAGTAATTTCTTCTGTAACTGGATGCTCTACTTGTAATCTCGTATTCATCTCTAAGAAATAGAAGTTTTTCTGATCATCAACTAGAAACTCAACTGTACCAGCATTTGTATATCCTAGAGCTTTGGCAGCTTGTACAGCAACTTCACCCATCGCTTTTCGTGTACCTTCATCTAAAAATGGTGAAGGTGCTTCTTCAATTACTTTCTGATTTCGGCGTTGTACTGAACATTCACGCTCCCATAAATACACTGTATTACCATGTGTATCTGCTAAAAGCTGAATTTCAATATGGTGTGCATCTGCTATATAGCGTTCTAAATACATTTCTCCGTTACCGAAGAAGTTTTGCGCTCTTGTTTTGTTACTTTCAAATGCTTTGGTGAGCGTTTGCTCAGTTTCCATCAACTGCATTCCAATGCCTCCGCCGCCTGCGGATGCCTTCAACATTAATGGATAACCAATCTGTTTTGCAATTTCAATTGCTTCTTCAGCAGTTTCAATATTTGTAGTAATACCTGGAACTACTGGGACATCTGCAGCTTGCATTGCAATACGTGATTCGATTTTACTTCCCATCTTCGTAATGATTTCTTCTGACGGTCCGATAAATACGATTCCTTCTTCTTTACAGCGAACCGGAAAAGATGGATTCTCAGATAATAATCCATATCCCGGGTGGATTGCTTCAGCATTTGTCTTCTTAGCTATCTCAATAATTTTTTCAAGGTTTAAATAGCTTTCTTGGACACGCGGCCCACCTACTAAGTAAGCTTCATTTGCCATTTTTACATGTAGGGCATTTTCATCTGCCTCAGAATAAATAGCAACAGTGCGAATGCCAAGTTTTTGACAAGTTTTCATAATACGAACTGCGATTTCCCCGCGATTAGCAATTAATATTTTTTGAAACATAGTGATTCCTCCCTTTTATCTACATCCTAAATGTCTAGCAATTACGAGACGTTGAATTTCAGAAGTTCCTTCACCAATTTCTAATAGTTTCGCATCACGAATATGTCGTTCCACTTCATATTCACGCATATAACCGTATCCACCGTGAATTTGTACTGCTTGATTTGCAATACGGCTTGCTGCTTCCGATGCGAAAAGTTTTGCCATAGCCGCTTCTTTACCGAAAGGTTTATCATTATCTTTTAGCCAAGCTGCTTTATGTACTAAATTACGAGCTAGCTCTACTTCAGTCGCCATATCAGCTAATTTAAATTGAATTGCTTGAAAATTAGAGATTGATTTTCCGAATTGTTGACGTTCTTTCGCATATTGCAGTGCACGTTCAAATGCAGATTGCGCAATACCAACAGCTAATGCTGCGATTGAAATACGTCCTCCATCAAGTGTATATAAGAATTGTTTAAATCCTTTATTTATATCACCAAGAATATTTTCTTTCGGTACACGTACACCATCAAGTACGATTTCACATGTATTAGAAGCACGAACACCCATTTTATCGTAAGGACTTGAGATTGTTAATCCTTCACTTGTAGTCGGTACAATAAATGCCGAAATACGTTTTCTACCATTGTCTTCAACACCGTTGACAGCGGTTACAATAATTGTATTTGCATACTCTGCATTTGTAATCCAACATTTTTCACCACTAATAACATACTCGTCTCCATCTAATACCGCTTTCGTTTGTGTACCACCTGCATCAGATCCTGCGTTCGGCTCAGTTAATCCGAAAGCACCTAACGTTTTACCTGATGCCATTGGAACTAAATATTTCTTTTTCTGTTCTTCTGTACCGAAATAATAAATTGGAGAAGCACCTAATGAAATTGTTGCAGCGTAACTTAATCCTGTTCCACCACAAGCACGACCAATTTCTTCAACTGCTAACGCGTACGATACAGTATCGCCACCTGAACCTCCATACTCTTCAGGGAATGGGATGCCTAATAATCCTAGTTCGCCCATTTTTTGAAATGTTTCATATGGAAATTCCGCAGTTTTGTCATAATACACAGCTTTTGGTGCGATTTCCTTTTCAGCAAAGTCACGTACCATTTCTTTAATCATTTGTTTTTCGCGAGTTAGAGTAAATTCCATTCCGCTACACACCCCTTATCGAATATTGAGTTTCGACAGCGTGCGAGTTTCTACTACAAACACTACGGATTAAAAGACAAGAATATTAGTTAGATAATTGTTATAATTCTGTCATAATCTAATTTTAAAACAGATTCTGTACTAATGCACAAAAAAATTCCTACATTGTTCTACAACAACATAGGAGTTTTCTTGTCGAAATATGTAATTTGTTGTTTAATAATCTCTACCTTTACCCGAATCTGAAATCTCTACTAAAGCTTCAGGGTATGGTTCGAAATATGTTTGTCGTAATAAATACTTTTCATCAAATCGAAGAGCCCATGATTTTAAAATTGCAAGTATACTACTAAGTGGGCTTTTCTTTTCTTTATATTTTTGTATCAGATCTAAAAAATGATCTTTTTCTTGTTTTTTCAATTTTGTTTTAAAATATCCAAAAATGTGCTCACATACATTTACATTCGATGTATAGCGGGGTGTGCGCATAAATAATTCATATAAAGTTTTCTCATAATTTTCAAATACCACTTCAATCTTTTCATTTTTGTGATTTGCAATTATTCGTCCCAATTCCTTTTGTTTTACCTGATTATATGCCATAAATAAATATTTATTATCAGACTGAAACGATACAAGATCTTTCATATTTTTATTATGTTTGATCATTTTGTAATATGCGATTGTAAATAACCTTGTAAAGAAATGTTCTCTAATAATAAAATTCGACAATCTACCTTCTTCTTCAATTGGAAGATGTGAAAAATTTTTTATTACTGCTCCGCCAAATAAGCCTGATCCCTTTCCTTTTGCTGGCGCTTTTTCAAAACCAGAATAAATTTTCACATCACGGGTACCACAACTTGGCGAACGATTCTTTAAAATAAAACCATCCACATCAGGTATCGTTTGTAAAAAGTCATTTGAAAATTGCTCCATTTTTTTAGTTACATCTTCCCGCGTCGACGGCTGCACAAGCTTATTCACACCATTTTCTTCTACAATTCGTATCGTTTCACGAGGAGTGCCCAATCCAATCTCGACTTCTGGACAAACAGGTATAAATGTAACAAATGGCTGCAAATTTCGTATTGTTACATCTGGAATCATCTCTCCATTATAACGACAAGCATCAAATTCTAAACATTTACTTACAACAATTGTTGGTTTTGCAAATTGTCGCATTTCATTACCTCCTTTGTACTAGTCCGTACTATATAAATTGTACTAAGTTTAGTATCATAATCAAAGTTTGTTTTATTTATATTTTAATGAACATTTCCAATGACATTTTAACAGTTATTTAACTCTACGACGTAAAGATGTTCACTTTATAAATATGGTTTGATACTGTCATATGAATAATGCACAAAAGAGTTGGAGAATTTAATACGTAAGAAAGGAGGGGGAATTTATGAAGAAAAAATTATCATCTATTTTAAGTGTTTTAGCACTATCTATTATGTTTTTAGGCACATCTGCCCAAGCTGAATACGATGGAAATCATATGAATAGAGTTAATAACACTGATATTTCAACTCGAGTTAATGACAATAACTTAGACAGAGTTAATAATGATGTGAGAACTCGAAATGTAAATACGACAAATGATTTAAATGATAATCGTGATAGAAATAATAATTGGGCTTGGCTTGGTTTATTAGGACTAGCAGGATTATTAGGTCTTAGAAGAAGAGACAAAGAAGTACGTTAATCTAGAATGTTTTTCGTAAACAAGTACTTATTTATCAAAAATATAACAAATATAAATCGCCTTTTTAAAGGCGATTTATTATTTTGCTTAAATGTAACATATATAATTCATACTTCGACGATTAATTTCGTGGCGTTAATCCATACAACATAAATTGAATCGTATTTTCAATTTCCACTTCATCATTCCATTTTTCTTCTGGCAATAATAAAAATCTTGTTAATAATAAACCTAATACAGCTGATAAAGTAAGTCTTAATACAGAAGATGGCGGCATTTCAATAATTTCCCCGTCTTCTTGAAACTTTACAATCAACTTTTTAAAATGTGAAAATAACTCTGTTTCTACTAAATGTTGTATTTCATTTTTTAGTTCTGGCTGAAATGGCACTTCTTGAATTAATATTTTTATCATTGGAAAATGCTTTTTTGCAAATTCAAATCTATTATGAATAACAACTCTTAGAAACGCTTCATATGATTTATATTCCGACTTAAATACTTCCTTTGCAAAGGCTTGTATGAAAAATGGTGCAGCAAACTTTGTTAATGTTGGCATGACGACTGCTAACAATAAATCTTTTTTCGTTTTATAGTAGCGGAATATTGTTCCTTCCGCTACACCAGCACGCTTTGCAATTTCATTTGTTGAAGTTGATGCATATCCTTTTTCACCAAACATATCAACAGCCGCCTCTAATATACGCATTTGACGTTCATTTCGTTTATCCGTATTTGTTGCGGAAATTAATTCTTCTAGCCAATCCTTCTTCATTTATAATGCCCCTTTGTATCATCATTATATTTTTCGATGTTTCTTTAATGCAAATACATTTCCTATTGCAAATAATACTGAGAAAAATAGTAAAACAGTTAAATCTAATGCAATCTCTGTAAATCCTTGATTTCGAATCATCACTTGTCTCATTGCGTCAGCGCCGTATGTGAGCGGAAATAATTTCCCTAACATTTGGAGCCACTTATTCATCGATTCAATTGGAAACAAACCAGAAAAGAATATTTGTGGCACAATGACAAGCGGTATAAACTGAATCATTTGAAATTCATTATTTGCGTATGCTGATAAAAACGTCCCTAAAGTTAATGCCGTTAAAGAAAGCATACATGTAATAAGTAACGTTAGCCATATGGAGCCCGCAACGTATAAATCTAAAATATAAACGGAAAAACTTACGATAATAATGGATTGTATAAAGGCGAAGATTCCAAAACCAATAATATATCCTACAACTATTTCCCATCTTTTAATTGGAGTCGATAATAACCTTTCTAAAGTACCACTTAAACGTTCTCTTACGAAAGACACCCCTGATAAAATAAATACAAAGAAAAATGTAAAGAAACCGATTAATACAGGACCAAGCCCATCAAACATTGTAAAGTCTTTAGAGCCATGTAAATAATTGACTTCAGTTTTCATAATTGATACATCGTTTTTCTCTGTACTCTTTTGTAATATTTGGAGCACAGCACGATTTTTTGACGAATCACTACCTTCTAATACAATATTCATTTTTCCATTTTCTAATCGAATTACTGCATCTAACTTTTGATTTTCCAGTTCAGACATTGCCTTTTCTTTACTATATTTATAAATTGACGCTTCCTGATTTTTCATCATTTTTACTACCTGAGCGGGCATATCAACAACAGCGATATGTGGTACATAATCTTTTTGTGTAAACACTAGCGATAATAACCAAAGTAATAACATAGGTGCTCCAAACATCATCGCTAACGAACGCTTATCTCGAAAAAATTGGCGAATAATACGAATGATTACACCGGTAACTCTCATGATAGGGCCACCTCTTCCAACAAAAAGACATCTTCAATGCGTCCTGAAGATACCCGCTTTTTCAATTCTTCAGGTGTTCCAGTCGCTACTAGCTTTCCTTCTCTAATTAACCCTAGGCGTTCACAATATTCAGCTTCGTCCATTATGTGTGTCGTTACAATTATCGTTGTGCCTTTCTCTTTCAAATTATAAAATTTTTCCCAAATCGTTTTTCTAAGGATAGGATCTATCCCAACTGTTGGCTCATCTAAAATTAATATTTCAGGTTCATGAAGGAGGGCTATCGCTAATGATAAACGCTTCTTCATCCCGCCTGAAAAGTGCTGTACTTGCTTTTTCATCTGTTGTGATAATTGAACAAGATCAAAAACCTCTTCAATTCTTTCTTTTTTATGCTTTCCCTTTAATCCATACATTGTTGCCATAAAATCTGCATTTTCATATGCTGATAATTCTTCGTATAATGCATCCGCCTGAGCCATATAACCAATTCTTTTCATTTCATTTAAATTAGGCATGTTCGTGTTGTAAACAAACACTTCACCTTTAGTCGGCTCATTAATACCAGCAATCAATTTAATAAGTGTCGTTTTCCCTGAACCAGAAGGCCCAACTAAACCAAATATCTCAGCTTTTTCAACTTGCAATGAAAGATTGTGTAACACTTCTTTTTTCGCAAAACTTTTTGACACGGTTCGTAAAATAATTGCAGGTTGCTGCACGTTTTCTTCCCCCTTTTTAAAAATGAGTGAGTACTCACTTTTATTTTACTCTTGCGTAAGTATATGTCAAACTTCATTGATTAGTATTTATTTTCAATCAACAATATTAAACAATGAAACAGAGTCGACATTAGAATTTCATTTCCTAAAGTCGACTCTGTTTCATTTAAATTATATATTTTATTTTACGTTTTTAAATTCATATATTTCCTAATTCTAGCAACATCTAAAGAATATTCGATAACTAACTGCTGTAACGGTAATATAACTGTATCAGGATATAAATGGGCATATTGTAATGTTTCTGCGTATTTTTCTAACCTTTTTTCTAAATACTTAATTATTTGATCAGGATGACTTACTAATAAACATTTACAATAATAATGTATTTGTTCCTCAATCGCCGTATATTCTTCAATTTCATATTCTTTATGCATGTGTACACCCCTTTAAGTTTTTTTACATGAGTTACTTATCACATTTTTCACTCGACTAATTTTTAAGTTTTTTGATTATTTACACTATAACAAACTCTTCGGGTCAAATTTTGTTACTTTATGTAACGTAGAAAATTTTTAACAAAATTGTAATGTTAACTTGTATAAAATGCATATTGTCTATTTATTTTTTTATACAAAAAATCGTACAGTTCAATTTAGCTGTACGATTACAAGTTCCGGCCTATTAAAAATCCTTTATGGAATGATACTATTGCCTAATCCTCTACTCACTATCATATGCGTATTTTGTTTTTCATATAATCCAGCTGTATATTTAGGTTAAACACCTTGATTTGGAGCCACTAATTTATTAATAAATGGTAACCTAAAATGTCCACCATGAGCGTGTCCTGATAAAACTATATCTATTTGCTCATCAGCATAATTCTGAATAAATTCAGGTCTGTAGAATAAATCATCTATTTCTCCTATTTTAATGTGGTGCTCCTATATATAGATATACTCCTATGTAATATACCTTTGTCCATTACAACTAACGTAAATCCTAACGCCACCCACTTGTTAATTTTCATCTTAATATACGATCGCTATAATTATTAAAAATAAAATATTTGTAAGGTAGTTTATCATTGCACATATTTTTGAATGTATACTGCCATTATACAAGCAACAATATTAGTCGCAATGCCCAAGGCAACTACGGCTCCCAAAATCCTGTCCGAAATTCCCACTCCTGATTCAGTCCCTTCCTTAATCACATTCTTTTCCTTAATTCGTTCCTACACCCTATTCAAGGTATGCTGTATTATCCTTGTCTAATGAATATCTAATTATCTTTTCATATAGTGCAAACAAAATTCCCTCTCATAATTTTCTCTTTATTAGGCAAACTAGGGTTAAGCCGTTTGAACTAGCGGCTTCACTCTTCTGGTAATGGGATAGTAAATTTATAGTAATTGACTAACTCATTCAGTCCATTGGCACTGGCAGGCGACAAAATTGTTGTCTGCCATTTTCATGTATACTTTTTCTGATTCCATTCCAAACCATATGTTTGCTGTACTGATTTTGAAAAGAACGGTACTTGATTTTTAAATAAGTAAAAAAGATACAGCTCAGTCCACTTTTGGTATAGGACTTTTTCTTTTTACATATACTATTTTTGAGCCTTTTTACCAATACGTGTTCTATTGGTGTCTTGAATTCCTCCTAAAAAGGGCGGCAGATACGACTGCATGCCCTTTTATTTATACTGCTTTTCTATACCAATAAAGCAATTGAAAACTAAAAATGCACTATTACATATTTTTTAAGTCCAAATTATGTTAAAATTTCTTAAGTTATTTATTTCATAGTTGAATTATGGTTTCGTATCTAATTCAGCAATATGTAACCTGTATACCAAAAGAAAAGACACCCGAAAGGTGTCTTTTCTTTTGGTAGTCTAAAAAAACATTTTTCTTTTTCAGGAAGATTCAATTACCTTAATAACCTAACCCCCTATTTAAAGATTTTCTGTCTTGTTCTTAATTTTGTCAAAATCCTCATATAGCTACACAAAATATATATGCTATTATGTTTTTAAGAAACTATGCGTTCCCTTAACCCTGTATCCGGCCCTGTATTTTTTACAGGGTCTTTATTTACTTTCGGCTTATAAGAGTTAATACACACCCCATTTCAATTAAAATCGTTTAAATGTTAGTTAGAATTTGAAACGATAAATCTATTAGCTTTTTTGACAATTGTAATCTAATACTAGATTTCTAAATGTATACTACACTAAACATCAGTTAACGCTATATACATAGTGTTAACTATCTTAATTGAATATTAGTAATAGTAAGTATAAAGATTATCAATTTACTATATCTTACATTTATGTAAAAATAGATGTATGTTAAGCTTTTTCAAAATCTTTCCCCTAATAAAGATTTGAAGTAGCATTTCATGATTCTCCTTACTGTTAATATGCCTTGAAAAAGAACCCAATAGGGTTCTTTTTCTTCTCATTACATCCTCAGTAATTACTTATTTAACATACAAGAAGGACTGACAATTACTTGAAGTCCTTTTTACACCTTAATATACACTTGTATTAAGTACTTAACTCTTTATTTAGCATACATATGAACTAAACCAGTCATTATTATTTATATATAAAACACTTCAAGATTTAGAAATACACAATAACAAATCTTTCCCAACTTCCAGCTACATATCTATTAGCAGTTAATTCTCTACCACCATTTGCTGATATAAATCTACCATTACTTAACGCTTGTAATACATATATCCTATTGTCTCCACCATTATATAAGATAAATTTTTCCCATGCCCCAATTGATGTACGATCTGCTACTACTCTACCATTTGGCTCAAACGAAACGTATTTTCCATTACTTTTCGCTTTTAAAGCAAACGTATATAATTCCCCAGTCGGAATTAATTCGAATTTCTCCCATTCATTAACTGCACTACGATTTGCTACTACATTGCCCGATGGCTCAGCAGAAACATATTGTAAATTTGCAGCTTGTATAGCAACAGTCCAGCTTCCATTAAATAGACTCACACCTTTTAGTGAACTTGCATTTGATTGGTCGGCTGCCAATGCCCCATTCGATGGGGTTATCATCATTATCATTAGAACCATTGGCAACACCATTAAAACTAAATTTTTAAAGATCTTATTACCATTTGCATGAGTTATGAACCTCTTCATTCCCATTCCTCCCTTAATATATATAGCACTCATATATATCATACCAAATATGTAAAATTATGTGATAAAATAGAGTCTTTATCAACAAATTCCTTATTATTCTGTTACTTTTTTATCAAATTTATCATTTTCTAAAAACAAAAAAGGAATCCTTTACGGATTCCTTTTTGACTTGCACTCTTTTTCAAATAGTGCATTTTTGCACCTACTTTTAATATACCTTATAATTCTTATAAAATAAATAAGATTAATTAAAATTTATTTCTATATTTTCAAAAAACATAATACTCCCTTATACATTTACAGATAAAATAGCGTATTATTAAAACTCATCTCTTGAACATTCCTTTAGTTGCTCCATAGCAATCTTTCGTGCATGTTCCTCACTATCTATCAACGTAAATCCTTGTGATATATAACTCCAAAATGCATAACCACAATCCTCCATCCATCTATAAGCTTCCGTTGTATATAGCCCGTCTTTTCTTCTAATAATTTGAACCTTATAGTTTTTACTTGAAGAAAAAAACTCTTGTATAACCTGTTCCATCTATAAAATATCCTCCTTAAATCTATTATTTAAAATTATATTTTCACATAAACTCGTAATCGCAACCTCCTTTACAATAAATCACTGTAACTTTTTGAAAGAATAATATGCCTTACATACTCCCATTATTTTCTTCCTGTACTACCCAATGTAAATAATACAGTTTATATCCTAGAAATTTCAATAATATTAGGCTGTTACTGCTCTCTGTCGTTGTATGTATTTCTAATACATATAATTAAATATTTTTTCAAAAATCGCTTCATAAAAGAACGTACATTCGTGTATAATTAGAATACACAAGAACAAACGTTCTTATTTTAGTTAGGAGGAGTTATAGTGTATGACTATTCAATTTTACCGAATAGAATCATTTTATGTGTTGATCTTCAAAGCTTTTATGCTTCTGTTAGTTGCATCAAAATGGAATTAGATCCACTTCATACAAAATTAGCTGTAGTCGGTGCTGTGAATCGGAATGGCTCCATTGTCTTAGCCGCAACTCCACCACTAAAAGCAATAGGTGTAAAGAAGATGGCAAGGCTATACGAGATTCCTCGCAAAAAAGACATCCTTATTGTGAATCCAATTATGGGAACTTATATTAAATACTCTAATTACATAACGAAGTTAGCTCTACAATATGTCCCTATTGAAGACTTTCATCAATACAGCATCGATGAATTTTTTATGGATATTACTGATAGCATCCATCTATTTGCCCGAAATCCAATTGAATTTGCATTGCAGTTTAAACGTGAAATATATGAACATACACGAATTGAATGCACAATCGTAATTGCTCCTAACCTATTGATAAGTAAGGTGGCCTTAGATATTGAAGCAAAGAAAAAGAAAGACGGAATCGCTTATTGGAAATACGAAGATGTACCTACAAAATTATGGAACATACGGCCGCTTAGTAAGTTTTGGGGGATTTCGCATAGAACAGAAACAAAATTAAATCAAAAAGGAATACATTCAATTGGAGATTTAGCTAACTATCCTCTTAAATATTTAAAACAAAGCTTCGGCTTGATTGGCGAAGACTTACACTTACATAGTAATGGGATTGATTTTAGTCGGATTTCAGAAAAATATGTTCCGGTTACAACTTCTATAGGAAAAGCCAAATTTTAATGCGTAATTATACAATAGAAGAATTTCCAATTATCCTACTGGAACATACCGAAGAAGTTTGCTATCGATTAAGACAACAAAACAAACTTGCTCAAACCGTTCATTTTTCTGTTGGATATAGTAAAAATTATTCGGGTAGCTTTAGCAAAACACATACCTTAAGCTGTCCGACTAACTTAACCATGGACATTTATCAAGTTTGTATATATTTTCTACAACAACAACAATATACTGGTGAACCAATTAGAAGTATTACTATTTCTCTAACAAAACTAATTTGTGAAGGAGAAGAACAAATTTCCCTTTTTGATAACATTATGCAACGAGAAAAAGAAATAAAGCTAACGAAAGTAATGGATGAAATACGCACAAGGTTTGGAAAAAATAGCATATTAAGAGGAATTTCCTATACAAATAATGCAACAGCAAGATACAGAAACACACTGTTAGGGGGCCACAAAACATGAACAACGCTAATATGCCAAAAGGCAGGGGAATGATAAAATGGACGCCATTTGCAGCAATGCCAGAACAATTCGTCGGTATACGTGAAATGATCAAAGAGAAAAATAAAGTAGCACGTCCTATTTTAACCTCTGAAGAGAAAGAACTGATTGAGAACATGTTACTATGTTCGTTGCTATCTGAAGAAGAGATATTAATTACATATTATGAAGACGGTTATTTACTCACTAATTATATGACCGTTATCGATATAGATCCATTACATAGCTCTATCATATGTACTGATGCTTTCTATAATAAGATGACAATACAATTTTCGAATATAATAAACGTAAAATAGAATAGATTTAGGTAATTATCTTTGGAGTATTATAAAGGAGAATATAAAATGCAAGGGAATCAGATAAGAAAGAATACAGTGAGAACAATTACTCATAATGATATAAATAACTATCCCTATTTAAATATACCTATGATCATCAATGAGAAAGATGGAATAACTTACGAGGTTTTAAGCGCTGGTTTTCATAATAATGATGCAGTAGCGATGATAACGACAGATGGTTTCGCTACAACTAGAGTAAATACACCGATCGTAACAGTAAAAAACAATGATGGTAGTATCCAAGCATTCCGCTTACCTTTAGAATTGGAATATTGGGTACTTTCATGTATGTGTGCTGCTTCAACAGGGAGAAATCCGTTCCCATGTAAAGTTGCTTTTGGAATCATTGATACAAAATTCCATGTAGAATTCAAGTGAAAAAGGAGCAAATTAAATTGCTCCTTTTATCGTTAAAAGATTTTTAACTTCTATCCTTAAACACACTATCTAGGATTCTATCCTAGAATCTGAACTTATATCTTAAATCCACCAATTAATTCTTGAAGTTCTTCGGCCATCTGTGCTAATTGTATTGCTGAAGAATTTATCTCTTCCATAGAAGCATGTTGTTCTTCAGATGAACCGGCAATCGTTTGCATACTTGAAGAATTCTCTTTCACAGCCATAGATATTTGATTAATTGATGTATCGACTTTCATTGCATCATTTGTCATTTTATTTGATAATTCCACCATACCATGTACTTTTGACACGATATCATTTGCAGATTTTGAAATTTCATAAAAACTTTGTTTTGTATCATTTGCAACCTGAATTCCCGATTGCACTTCAACTCCTACTTCATTCATAGCTTTTACAGTCTCATGTACATCTGCTTGTATTTCAGTAATTAAACTTCCAATTTCCATTGAAGATTCGGATGATTCCTCTGCTAACTTCCTGACTTCATCGGCAACAATTGCAAATCCACGCCCTTGTTCTCCTGCTCTAGCCGCCTCAATCGCTGCATTCAATGCTAATAAATTTGTTTGTTCTGCAATATTTTGAATTGCTTCTAATATACTTCCGATTTGCTGCGATTTCTTATCTAATAATTTAATTACATTATCGGATTGAGAAACAGAATGATAGATTGACTGCATTTGCGTTACAGTTTGTTTTACTAATTGTTCACCCTCATTGGCTTTTTGTTTTGTGTATAAGGATGAAGCCGATACTTCAGAAGCATTATCAGCTACGCATTGAATATTACGCGTGACCTCACCAATTATTTTCGCTCCAGACGCAACTTCATTATTTTGAACTTCTGCACTATTCGATATTTCTTCCATTTCTTTTGTAATTTGTTCTGTCGCAACACTGGCTTGCTCTACGCTAGCGGTTAGTTCCTCAGATGAAGCAGCCACATGTCCTGCAGATGTGTTAATTTGAGAAATTATATTACGTAACGACTCTGCCATTGTATTGAAACTACCACCTAATTGACCAAGTTCATCCTTTGAACGAATATCTATTTTCTCAGTTAAATCTCCCTGACTAATTTTTTGAGCTGAAATAACTAATTGTTTTAGTGGATTAATAATAGATTTAAGAATGAAGAAAATTACAATTCCACCTAACAACAATGAAGCCCCTATTATAGTGAGCGTTTTATAAAAAATAGGATTGGTAGCTTCTTCAATTTCTTTCGTAGGCATTACACCAGCTATTTTCCAACCTGTTTTTTTGTTTGTTTTAAAGCTTATGTTTCGATCCTCACCATTAAGGCTATAAGTAATTACTCCATCTTCTTTCTTGTATAGTTCATCTGCTAATGATTTCTCTAACTTCTCACCTGGCTTAAGTGTAGGATGAACAACTATAGTCTTATCTTGACTTACTATAGATACAAAGCCTTGTTTTCCTATTTTTATCATTTTAGAAGTTTTTAAGATATCATCAATATTCAAGTCCACACCAATGACACCACTTTTATCAGCATTTTGCTTTGCAATTGCTATTACCATATTTCCTGTAGCCTTTGATTTATAGGGAGACGAAACAATAATCTCTCCATTAGCTTTTACTGCATCCTTATACCAACTACTTTCTAACGGATTAAATCCTTCTGGTATTTTTCCAACAGGTGCATGAATAAATTGATTATTACTAGATGTAGTATAAATTGTTTCTATCTCTGGATGTATCTGTATATATTGATCAAATTTACCTTGTACATTTTGCAATTGGTCAGCATTATAATCACCTTGTGTAAGTATCTTTGCAAAATGAGTTACATCTACATGTTTATTTTCTAATTCATCATCAACTATCTTATTTAAAATACTCACATTATCTTTCGCAGTTTGTAGAATTGTATCATTAAGATCTGTTTTCGACTCATCATAAGATGTTATTCCCACGATTAGACTAGGTATAATTAATATTGCAATAAAAGCTATAGACAACTTTGTTTTAAGCTTCATTTGTTCCAATCTTTCTTTTATATTAAACATTTTCTACTTCTTCCTTTCATTCTTACAACTGATATAGTTTATTTAATTGTTTGCTCCTTTATTTTTTCTACATTGATTTATGGTATTATTCGAAATGAAATTACCGTTACATCCCTTTACGCGTATCTTCTCATATAGCGATTTATTTTTTACAATTGAAGTTGTATCTATCCCCCTTTCAACTATATAATTTTTTTATAGTAAGCAATGTTAAAACTACAAATTATTCTACATTAACTGTAGAAACATAGACTTCATTATAAAAGATGATTTTTGGCTTTGATTGAATCAAAGGTTTAATTTAGAACGATTCACATTAGATGAAATCCTTACCATACTAAATTCCCTTTAACTTAACTAAGTGAATTTATTCTTTGAATAACTATACTTAACAGCCTTATCCTTTTAACCACTCTGATCGCTTCGCTTTATTTATTCATTTATCTATTTACTACAGCTACTTTTATTTTATCGGATACTAAACCATAAATTCTAAATAGGAGAATAAAATAAATTGGAGGACTTCATTGTAACACGTATACATAAGTTTTAAATATTAAAATTAAGAAATATTTTTTATTATATTATCTTCATGAATTACTAATAATAGATTGCAGACTTTTTTGGACTAGTGTTTATATCAGGGTATTACTAAGAGTCAAATGAATAACGGCACCAATCAATATGTATTTTGCGAAATAAACCGTTTTGAACTACCTAACTGCTGAATTACACTTGGATGAACCTTTATAGATTTTGCACGTCTCTTCGCTCCATCATTTCCATCTAAATACCTTCTTACTACCATTACTTTTTCCTCTCGTGAAAATTTAACCATAAAAAAGTATACCCCAATTGTTGTTGGTGTCTAACATTTGGGGTGTACATCAATTAAGGACAACTTGAATGTCATTTATATGGACAATTAATTATTACCTTTCTTTATCATTTTAGCCAAGAGGACTCCTTCCTCAAGGAACGCGAAGTGAGTAGGTGGGAGATGAATTGGCTTCGAACAAGAGATGGCAGGAAACCATCTTAATTGTTCGACATACAGAAAGTGTTACTTCAATATCCACCGAATATACGTTTGGTGGATAATAGTCATATACTGAAATGGAGGTGAATCAAATGATAATTAATAAAGCCTTTAAGTTTCGTATCTATCCAAATCAAGCACAAGCAATTCTAATTAATAAAACGATAGGTTGTTCTCGCTTTGTATTCAATCATTTCCTATCCCTATGGGATCACGCATATAAAGAAACTGGAAAAGGTTTAACATATGGTACATGCTCTGCCAAACTTCCTGCCATGAAGAAAGAGTTTGTTTGGCTCAAAGAAGTGGATAGTATTGCGATTCAGTCGTCTGTTCGCAACCTTGCGGATGCGTATACACGATTTTGCAAAAAACAAAATAGTGCTCCGCGTTTCAAATCCAAGAAGAATAACGTACAATCTTATATTACAAAACAAACAAATGAAAACATTGCTGTTGTAGGAAACAGGATAAAGTTGCCGAAACTAGGTCTTGTTCGATTTGCCAAAAGTCGTGAAATAACGGGACGTATTGTAAATGCTACAGTTAGACGGAACCCTTCTGGTAGATATTTTGTGTCACTATTAGTTGAAACAGAAGTACAAGAACTTCCGAAAACACATTCTTACATTGGGATAGATGTAGGACTAAAAGATTTCGCCATTTTGTCAGATGGAACCCCCTATGAAAATCCGAAGTTTTTCCGATCATTAGAAGATAAGTTGGCGAAAGCACAGCGTGTTCTTTCTAGAAGAATGAAAGAATCTTCTCGTTGGAATAAACAACGAGTAAAGGTAGCTAGAATTCATGAATACATATCAAATGCTAGAAAAGATTACTTAGACAAAATCTCAACTGAAATCATCAAAAGCCACGATGTTATCGGTATAGAGGATTTGCAAGTATCGAATATGTTAAAAAATCGTAAGTTAGCAAAAGCAATTAGTGAAGTATCTTGGTCACAGTTACGAACCATGTGGGAATATAAAGCAAAATGGTATGGCAAACAAGTCATTGTCGTATCGAAAACATTTGCTTCCAGCCAATTATGTTCCTGTTGTGGATATCAAAACAAAGACGTTAAAAATCTAAACCTACGTAAATGGGACTGTCCTTCTTGTCGTACACACCATGATAGGGATATTAACGCAAGTATCAATCTAAAGAATGAAGCAATAAGACTTCTAACCGCAAGGACTGCGGGGTTAGCCTAATCAATTAGAGTTCGATAGAACTCTTTACTTAGGAATCCTCCACTTCTAAACGAAGTGAAAGTGGGGGTAGTTCAATCATCCTTATAGTTATTATAATGAGTAAATATTCACCTTATATAATAGTTACTTACTATATTATTAACATGGTTATCTTACAAAAATGTAATTCTTTTTTAATTGACACTCGTATTATCAAAAAATCTATGGACAAACTGTATTTTACACTGATGTAAGTTCTATTTCTAAAATAAACGAAGAATCTAACAAACAACAAGAAAACCATGTAATGAGTAAAGATAAAGAACAAAAACTCTTAGCACAACTAAAAAAACGTTCTGGTACAGTGACAAAAAAATCCGAAGATAGCTTAGAAATTTCAAGTGAAAATCAAACCATTCGTGCCCATGTTAATCCAAAAGTATTACCAAACATTCAGATAGGTGATACAGTAAATGTTTATGCTCAAGCATTTGAAATGGCCCCTATTCTTCTAATGGACTTACCTTTCGAGGCAAGAAACGCAATTATTCAAAAAGGAAATGAACAAAATATTTTAGAGAATCAATACAAAAAAATTACAGGAAATGTTACAGAAAAATCCGATAATTCAATCTTACTTTCAAGTAACAACATAACTTATGAAGTTGAAACTTCAACCGAAGTATTACAAGATATTGTAATCGGTGATACGGTGAACGTTTATGCTGCATCTTTTGAGTTTAGCCCTATTTTACTTGCTGGTGTTCCTGCGAAGGCTATTTCTCCTATTGTTGAAAAAACAAACTAATGTTCAACATTCTATAAATTTGTTGACTTCATCCAAAAAGAACTCCTAAGTAACATAGGAGTTCTTTTTATGAAGTTATATATTTTTTATCGTGCTCGTAAGACCTAGTATATTAATCGTGATTTACTATCTGTCCAACAGTAACTATCTTATTTTTATTTCTATAAGTTTTTATCAAGAGACAGGGCTTTATTTCCCCATCTTTCTTTGAACTCCCCCACTCTCACTTCTAAATAAAGTGAACGCGTGTAATTCAACTGTTTTAAAAAAATCAAATTTTACTGCTCAAGGCACCTTCGAACTTTAGAAGGAACAAAAAAAGAAGAGGGATTTCCTCCCTCTTCACCAATAAAATCAAGCATATTTACAATTAAGGAAGGGTATACATTCATCAAGGGATGAATGTAATAATAATATTTCACCTAGTGAATTATAACACAAATCTACTTCCATTAATAGATAATTTTAACATTTATGAATTGTATGTGACAGAACTGTTAAACATCTTAATATTAAAAGGTTTTATATGATAGAACTAGAAAATGGCAAGTGTAGGGATAAAATATTAAGGGGGATATGTATTATGTTTACAAAAAAACAAAAATTAGTAACAACCGTAACAGCTTTAACATTAGGATGTGGATTTACTTTCGGATTAACACCGGCATTTGCAGATTCTAATAAGGCGTCTGTAAGCACTGCACCTATTCATTCTATTCAAAAGCAAGAACAAGATCCTTTTACTGGATATGTCATTTCAGTAGATAACAATTATTTAGTGGTAGCTTCTACATCTACAAAAGATGAAGCTCTCGCTTACCAAAATGATTGGTGGGAGTTAGTAAATCAAAATAAGATTTTAAGGGTTCCTATTTCAGATGGTGAAAATTACACTATAGGTGAACAGTTAAATGTTTATGCTGCTGCATGGACCAAATCTTTACCACCAATTGCTGTAATGCCTAAAATTGAAAAAGTACTTCAATAGATTATACTAAAAATAACAGGGCATTATTCTAATTAGAATGATGCCCTATTATTTAGTAAAAATCCGAATACGTAATATTTATATTCTTTTTCGTTTCTCTCTAATTTCCATCATATATTAACCTAATACTTATGATTCTGTACCTGACGCAAGATTCTACATCTCACATTACTGTAAAGATATTACTCGCTATCTTTCATCTCTAAAATAGTAGCATCGTTTACAATTCCATGACATACCCTTTAAAAGCATTAAGAAATATCTTATTTCATACCCCTATCTTTTACAATCTTACTGCTATCGCTAGCCAATTTAATTCTATTTTCACAGATTCATATATTCTTCTAAAGTCAGTTTTTTCTTATATATACTTTCAGCAATATCTCCTACATAGCGAATATGCCACGGTTCATAAGCATATCCAGTAATACTCTCTTTACCTTTTGGATAACGAATAATAAAACCTGCACGATGCGCATTTTCTTTCAGCCATTTTCCTTCTTTTGTATTCGCAAAAGTTAGCTCTAGCTCATTATTTGCACTTTTAGAAGAAACATCCATCGTTAATCCCGTTTGATGTTCACTATGTCCAGGCTTTGCCGAGAAGCGATCTGTATGCTCTTGTCCTTTTCTTTTCACATTGTTTGCATATAGTTTTTTTTGATAATCATAGGAGCGAAATCCTGAAACAGCATTCAATTGGATTCCTTCTAGCTTTGCTAAATCAAATAACTTTTCTAGTGCTTCTGCTGCCTCTTTACGAAGGTAACTCTTTTCTAACGTCCCACTGAATGAGAATGGTACATTTGGTACAACTAAATCCTCCGGTTGATAATCTTCGGGCAATCCATATTCCTTATTAACTACAGCCTGTATACTAGCAAAAGAACTTGCTATGTTATTTGAAGTACCATTTTTCTCTTTATTTATGGAGTTTTCATGAGTTTCATAGTTTGTTTTTTTTGGTTCTTTACCAATAGATTGATTAGTATAAACGATAAAGATACCAAGTATCACAATCATACAAGTAAAAATCCCTACTAATTTAATTCTCATTATTCATTTCCTTCCTGCCACTCTTAATATTTCTCGTTTATAATACTACAACTATATCAAATTCATATTAATTTGAAGTGAACTTTTGTTCTTAACATATTTCTTAACAGAAAGACAGTATATCCTCCTTTTCGTTCGATACGCTAAAGATACTAACACGCAGAAACCAATTCTATTCCTACATACGGAAAAATAATCTAAAAATTTGTATAATAAGATTAGAAGTGTAGCATTCTATTATAGAAAGGTCTTGGTATAATGCTAGGTATTAATGTAAAAAAACAAAAGAAGAGTTAATAATTTCATGGCAATTGGCGAAGATTACGATTCCATTACGTGATGTAATTGAGGTTACTGAAGATGCTACCTATGCGGGTGTTGAAGATACTCGTGCAATCCGTATTGGCACTGTATATGGAACAACGGACCGTATTTTAATCAAAACGGTAAAACAAAATTATGTATTATTTACGACAAATAAAGTTTCAATTTTAAATGCAATAAACGCTTAAAAATAAACTTATTAACGGGCTCAAACGAAGTCCAAGTTAAGTAAAAAGGTGCGAAGCCATAGAATTGTCTTTATACCTTTTTTTAAATACTCTATATGAATGTAAATCCCCTTTAACACTTCAGTAAGATCTTTATCACTTCTACCACACTTTACTACTCTATATCCCATTTCTCTAAGCAAAGTAGAACGCTACCCCATTCTCGGTATTAGTTACACCATACTTCGCACCATGTAAGTCAAATATGTTTTTTACAATTGAAAAAACAAAGCCCGTGCTGCAGCTTGGAAAATTATTCGAGATATACAAGGGTTTTATGCCTGAATACAGCATGAAAAAGCCTTGGCGACCAAACCAAGACTTTTTATGACCTTACGACCTATCAATCAACAAGAATCAGAACCAACCGACTTCTTGTTCATTATAATCTAGCATACACCCTCAATTTACTATACACTTTTTATATTTTCAACAATTCGCATTCCTTTTACACAACATTCATACTTTTCAATCCTGAAAGTCCCCTTACTCTACCTCTGCCATATAAATCTCCATTCTAATACAATTTGTACATCGTTATCATTCTACCTTCATCATAATCAAATACACTATATTAGTAATTTTTGCTGTGTCTATTGATAAATATAAAAAGACTGCCTAGTACACTTAATGAAAGCACAAAATATAACAATAAATCAGGTAGAAATTCTAAAGAAATTATATCTACTGATTGAAAAATAAAAATGGCAATGATACCTACAGATAAGATATTGTACAACACATTATTTGTTTTATATTGAATTTCTCTCCCTCTTTCGTCTTTTGCTTCATCACTGGACTGAAATTGTATTACGTACAACTGACTAATGAATATTACAACTAAAAATAAAATTTTTAACCACAACATATGACTCACTCCTCCTGATAATCGAACACGTCAGTTATTAGCTTTTCAAATGCATTTGCGATTTTAAAGGCAAGAATTAGAGAAGGGTTATATTTATTCTTTTCAAGAGTAGCAATAGTTTGTCGACTAACACCAACCCTATTTGCCAATTCTTCTTGAGTCCAACCCTTTTCTGCTCGACAAACTACAATTTTATTATGTAACAATAGGAACACCTCTCAGGAAAATTGTAATTTATTTTTTACAATTCGTAAAGTATTTTTTACAAATCCTTCAACACTTAAAAAATTAAAACCTTTACTCTAAAGTTTTTAATTTTCCCTAATCAAAACTACGAAAGTATTAAATCGTATCTGATTAAATAGAATTTTCGTTTGATACTTCTGTACACTTTCATTATGATACTTACTTCGCGGAAGTATCAATCTACTCTCCCTCTTATAAGAAGTATTCAATAGAGAATGGTAAAAAATAAAAAAATCCATTAACGAAACTTATCCTACCTTACCTATACTTTTTCAAATTTAAAATAAAGACAATAAATAAAATCAGAATATTATGTATATTAATGAAAAAAATCGTGGTTAAATTTAATTTATCGAATTCCTGTTATTATCAGAATAAGCCTTTACAGAGAAATGGGGGATATTATGACTGTTCAAGAAAAAAGTAATAAACAATTGATGGAATTATTACATGAATGGTATGAAGAAATTCGTTTATATCATGTAGTAGAAGCAAAACAAACATATCTAAAAGTAAAAGAAAGTTTAAAAGGAATAGAAACAGACCAATATGTATCATTCTATTATTCCCTACTGAATTTTAGATATAAAGTTTTGGTAGATGGAATGAGTATTACAAAAGATTCTTTTAATCAAATAGAAAAACTACCTCATATTAAAGATGAATTTTCATTTTTAGCTTACTATTATAATTTCTTTAAGGCAATCCACTCTACAATTATAGCAAATTATACTGAGGCAAAAACACACTATGAAAAGGCGGAAGGGCTTTTAAAAGATATACCTGATGAAATAGAAAAAGCTGAGTTTGAGTATAGATTTTCAACATACTGTTATCAATCTTATCAACCATTTGAAGCGATTCAACATGCAGTAAAAGCCAAAGAAATATACTTGAATCATGTAGGCTATAAAATTAATATTGCTTTGTGCGACAATGTATATGGACTGGCTTGTATAGATCTAAGAGAATTTGAAAGAGCGGAAGAATGTCTCAATATGGTTATTGATGTTTTTAAGAAGTATGATGAAGAACAATTATTATTACGAGTACGATCCAATTTAGGCTGGTTATATAATATTCAAGATTTGTATCCATTGGCGATTAGACAGAGTTCTGAAATTATAAATACCATACCGAACCATTTTAAAGCATTATTTGTCTTAGCAAGAGCATATTATAAGTTAGAAGGCGTTGAAACAGCAAAATCATATATCGAGCAAGGAATGAAATATTCAAATGAATCAGGAAATGAGGAATATAAACACCGTTTCGCAGTTTTAAATGAACTAATCACAGAACTGCCTAGAATCAAACTAGAAAAAGTAGTTACTGATGCCATTTCTTATTTTGAAAAAGAGGAAATGTGGGATTGTGTAAAAGAATATGCAGAGATTTTAGCACTGCAATTTTACGAGGCAAATAATCATGTTAAAGCGAGCAAGTATTTCTATATTAGCAATCATGCTGATAAGAAACATTTAAGAAAAGGAGCGTTAAAGTAATGAAAAAAACAAAAAAAGTGTTATTCAGTACGATAATAGTAAGTACATTAGCATGTAGCATGATTAGTTTAAATGTATCACAACACTCTTCATTTAATGGTGGAGATACGCCAGCACCAACAAAACTGAGTGTCTCTGGTGGAGTATCTATTAATTAACGTAATCCAGTTTTCTCACTTAAAAAACCAGAAAATTCATACTACAAACACAAAAAATTTGATAAAAGTGGATAAAATATTGAACCCCCAGTCCGAAACAGATTTGTTTCGGACTATTCACATTACTATAATTGTGCGTAGGGTGATAGACTAAAAGTAGACAAGTTTTTCTATATATAAATAGAAAACGAGCACCCTATCATCATATATAGAGATGCTCGTTTATATATTTACACTTCTAGTTAATAAAATTCAAATCTTCTTCTTAGAAAAATCATAATTTTATATTTAAATTTTTTTGAACCAGAGCCATTTTTCTTATATTTTTTTCACAATTTCACTAAATTTTTTGTAAAATTCACCTTTTGTTTTTATATGCTTAAACTGATTTGGATTAATATTTGCTTTTTGTGAGAGTACTATAATCTCTTCTTTTGTAATTGAATCTTTAGTATTTATAGAGGCTATATTTGTATATTTTCCATCTTCAGTTTTTGGAATTTCTAATATCCCTTTATTCACCAGATCCACTACAGCCTTATGCTCTGAAGAATTTGTATTCACACCAGTAATTTTCCAATTATGCATAACTTTTGGTGTGTAAACACCGTTCTTTACCTCTTTTAAATATGTAATAGCAAGGTTACGAATGGTTCCACCAGTTTCCCCGAATGCATTCTCTTGTTTAGATGACCAAATTTGTTCAAACTTACGCCCCTCTAAAGCTCCACCTTTTGCCTGAAGAGCCTCCATTCTATATGCATTCATTCCCAGCGTCATAACATCGTTCGTTTTGATTGGTTTATTTGTACGAATAGAACGTAAATTTGTAATTCTACTTCCATATGGTTTTGTTAAGTCAATTTCGTATTTTACGCCTCCAAAGAAATCGTTCGTACTGTATTTAGACGCACGACGGGTTTTATCGAAGCTAACTGTTACATCTCCAGGACGAGATGAGTTAAAGTACCCCGCTGCCCATTCCATATAGTCTTTTAAGTCTTTTCCAGTTACCTTATATACCGTAATTTCACCCAAAGCATATTGATAATTATATGCAATATCTTTTTTCTTAATAGGACCTACATCCAAACGGGCATTATCGTTATCAATTTGATGGGCTACTACATCTGCTTTGCTGTAGTAGAGCATGACTTCATGAAAGAAATCTGATAAAGGTGTCTCTTGAATCTGCACACTTGGAATACCCTTTATTTCATTTTCAGGAACAAGGTTTCTCCCCTTTAATTGAGCGACTACAACATTTGCATCTCCCCTCGCATACGCGTGAAAAGGTGTCAGTGTGTCTTCAAGTGCAGGATCAGATACTACTGTTGTTCCATCAGTATTTTTTACAGGTATAGCGGTAGCAGTTTTATCTTTTAGAACCAGCTTTCCATCTTGCTTTGTAAAATTAAGGTCAATACGTGAGATATGTGTTCCATATTTATCTGGTTCTGTAATAATGACACCATTTACAACTTCTTTTTTAACAAGCTTATGCATATGAGCTGCAAAAATAGCGCTTAGTTCCGGACAAGCATTCGCAATATCTTGAACCCCAGTACCAGGGATTCCATTCTCATTTTCTAGTCCCATATGCATAACGCCTACCATTACATCTACTTTACCTTCTAACTCTTTAATGACCTTCTTTGTCTCTTCTACTGGATTTTTCACCACTAAACCATCCAAATGATCTGTCCCTTTTTCAAAATCACTAATCATTGGTGTATTCATACCAATAATCCCGACTTTAATTCCACCTTTTTCAACAATCGTATATGCAGGAAGAAAACGCTCTCCACTTTCCTTATAAATATTTCCTGCTAATGTCTTTCCCTTATATTGCTCACTAACTTTTTTCAATGTATCTAATCCAAAGTTAAATTCATGATTTCCAAATGCCCAAGCATCATACCCCATTGCATTCATCGCTACCATCATTGGCGATTGTGGCTGATTATTGAATAACTCTACTGAGTTTCCTTGAATTGTATCCCCAGCATCTACTAATATGGTATTTGGATTTTCTTGACGTACCTTCTTTATAACCGTATAAAGCTGCGTTAAACTTCCACTCGTATTTGCACCATCAAGCGCATAATCCCAAGGCATAAACCTACCATGAATATCGGCAGTACCTAACAATGTAATGTTAACATCAGATTCCTCAGCTTTTGAGATAGATGGTTTGACTGTTACTGCTGTTCCAAGAAGTATAAGAATAACAAAATAACATAAATAGTTCTTCCATTTCATTTTTTGCATAATAACAATATTTCTCCCCTTTTGTACTATCATATAGTTACTTGAACTTTAAAAATGTAACTTATTATTCGGAAAACTTCAACTGCAAAAAGTAATTTTACGGGTGTTTCTGCATGAAAAACAAAAAATGATATAGAAAAGCAATGCCGAATTGTTCAGCAATACTTTTCAATTAAACGTACTATAACAATGAGTGTCTACTTTCTTTTATTCATGAGTACTATAGGTTCATATATGTTCACTTTAATTTTAAGATACGTTCTATTTCCTCTACACTCAACTTACTTGCTTTTGCAATAGTTTCAAGCGGTACACCTATTTCATGCATCCCTCGAATCATTTGCATCTTACCTTGCTCAATGCCTTTTTCGCTGCCTTCTTGTTCAGTATGCGCTAGCTTAGCTTGTTCATCTAAAAGCAATTTTTCTCGAGCTTCATAAGCTGTTCGGAAAGAAGAATCATGGTTCATATTTTCCCATTTATTAATTGCTTTTTGTAAAATTGAATCTTGATTCATCGCAATCTCCTCCAATGTTTGAGTTAAATGTTCATCTTCATGTGCTGGTAATAATAACATCCAACGAACAAATTTATTTTCCCAAGGGTTTACTTTTTCTTCATTCCATTGTTTTACCAATTTCGGAATCTCTACAAGATGGATTTCAATTTCGTCGCTTAATAGTTGCTTCATTTTTGTATTCCATAATTGTCCGATGGCATGAAACGCATCATCCTGAGAAATTGAACTATCCTCACTTTCACTACGTTTATTTTAATAATTAAGAGCAATAAAAAAGTAGTGAATTTACACTACTTTTTTTGAATATAAATTATTTGAATTCTTTTTTATATAATTTAATAGCATACATTTCTCTAAAAATAGAAAATGATTTTTACTTTCCAACTTCACAAAGTAATTTTATCTCCTTAATTTGTTCTATATGGCGCTGTTCATGCAAATAGATCAGTTCTATCCACTGATCAAGAAGTAATTCTCCAAGAGCTGGATGCATCACTGATTTTTTCTCTAATATAGATTCATCTTCTATTGTACTTAGGAAACGCATTAATTCTTATCTGGATTCGTTTAACAAATTGACCATTTGCTTCACTTCAAATGGCTCTATGTTTGGTTCAATCATTTCTGGGGCTATAAATTTTATAGATCTATCTAATAATATAGATTGAATTTCTTTACGCTCATTTTGTGTACTATCTATCTTTTTTAATCCAGATGAAATAACCTTTATAACCCTTTCATCTAATAACACTAAGTGATGACATACTTGTGCTATACTCCATTTATCCTTATCTGGTTTCCTATTAAATTGAGTATCACTTAACAAAGTAATTTCCTCAAATAAATGATTTCGCGTTTCATAAAACTTGTCATTTACAAGTGTATTCATGAGAATTCCCCTTTCATCAAAAAGCAAAATAGATTAATTCCTACTCTAGCATTATTCTCTATGAAAAAATATTATCCTTCACTAACTATTGGTTATCATATCTGTTGTTGCTTGTGCCAATTTAACAACAAAACTTGTACCGAAACGAAACGAAATGTAAACCAAAACAAGAAACGAATAAAAGCGATCTTTGCAATATAAGTTTGTATATAATTCCATTCAAAGGCTCAAAATATCGAAGTGTCTATTAATAATTCCATTGTTTTTAATCTTATCTCAAAAAGGAGCTGTATTATATGGATAAAGAAAAGCTAGTAAACAAACAGATGAATCGTGTCCCATCGGATGCTCTGAATACCCCTAGTAAGGAACAAGAACAAATGCTAGAAACATCATCTCAAGTGGAACATAATCCAAACATTAGCAATAAAGTTATTAACCAAGACCTATATGGTACAGACTTACCTATTTCAGATGTAGATAGAACAACAAACAAAAAATAAATTACAAAGAAAAATCTCAATAACCAGTACACTAAATTTTTTTCTTATTAATAACTAATAAGCCAGAAACAAACGCCAAAATAAGAGATTTATTTCACATAAATTCTGAAAGAATTCTCCTACTTTAATGTTCGCAAGACAATAACCCGACGAAAACAGTAAGAGGGATTTTTATTTTTGTCTGTTCCTTTTCTGGCCAAATTTCCGCTTTTGATTCTAATAACCACTTGTGGTCTTCCTCCATGATACGATCATTCCATGGGTTACTCTCAAGGTGGCGAATCATCTAACAAAAATACATGGCATATTCAGGCGCCATTGCATATGGATGGTCTAGCTCACCCGGAATTGTAATTAAGCTATTATATACAACGCGATAAGCATCCTCACCAACCATTGCACACCCAAATCCCTGTGGTTTGTTAAAGATAATAATATACCTTTGGCTGGTCATGGTGATGTGCTCCTATCCCTACATGTTCTGAATAAGGAAAAGTAAAAAAGAACCCTAAGGTTCTTTTTTTGTTTGATTTTATTGTTTATTACCTATAAGTAAAGCCATTTTTCATTTAAAAAGCATCGGTAAAAAACTAATAATGTCGAAAGCAAGGTGGTAAATCCAACTTACCCAAACGCTCTTTGAATTTTTCCATATATAATTTAGTAATACCCTAACAGAGACTATAGTTATTAATAATTACAGTGGTACGAAACCATATGCAGGAATATGCGACAAAGCAAACCGAATGCTACATATTATTGATGCTGTACCAAATTTTAATCCTAGTTTTTGTAATGCGATAATTACATTAGTACATATCAATTCTTTACCCATTAGCATGAAAGGATTAAAGAGAGATTTTAATCAATCTTTATCCTAAAGCTACAGACTAATATAAATTATGCTCGCTTTTCAATTGGTAGTTTAAATGTAAAAGTACTGCCTTCTCCTCATTCACTTTCAACGTTAATTTAGTTCAGTCGACATGTAGAATTAAATATATTCTAAAAAGCACACTTTTTGACAGAACTCCACATGTAATTTTCATCAACCCTGTTTTATTGAATAATCTTGAGAAAACATTAACCTTATAAAAAATTAACATTTTTTCAATTTCCTGTAATTATAATTAAAGGTATTCTGTTAATGTTATACAGGTGTATCTGTCGATCTATTCCATGTATGAATCTAGTCTGTCTATTAACAGAATATTCCACATGTCAATGGAAAAGGGGGAAGGTTTATGCAAAGAATTTTTAAATTCCTGTTCATATCCGTTTTTTCTTTAATTTGTGTTTTGTATGTTGAAACGAACGCTTTTGCGGCACCAGCATACGATGGAATTGTCAACATGAAGCAGCCGTCAGGCGAATCTTTTGAGGGCACGTTACATGGTGATGAATGGTTCCATTGGATAAGTACAAAGGATGGTGACGTACTTTTACAAGATCAGAAGGGATATTGGAATTACGCTGAGCTTACATCAGATGAACTGAAATCGACGGGGAAAAAATATAAAATTGATAAGAAGCCTTCGATGGCGGTAAATGAGAACAATTTGAACAAATGGATAAAGAAATACAATCCTCAAGCAAAGAAAAAACAGGAGTACATGAATAAATTACAAAAAGAAGCACCAAAAAATATTGATGGAACTGTTACTCCAGTTGTAGGAACTAAAAAATTGCTTGTTTTGTTAATTGGGTTTACAGATATTGATATTGCATATAACGATAACGATTGGAGTAATAAATTCTTTTCTACAAATCAAAAGTCAGTAAAGAATTACTATAATGAAGTAAGTAATGGAAAAGTACAAATCATTCCAGCTCCCGAAACATATGGTACGCAAAATGATGGGGTAGTTAAAATAAAATTAGACTACGCTCATCCGAGTACATCGGGAAAAAGCATGGGAATGGTTATAACAGATGCATTGGCTAAAGCTGATTCCCAAGTAAATTTTGCTAGTCTTGATACTAATAATGATCAAATCATTGACTCCAAAGATGGTTTCTACATTGTAACTGTTCTTGCTGGTAATGAACAGGCTAGTGGCGGTCCACTTCCATATATTTGTGCACATCAGTCATATGCTCCTAATACAAATCACGATGGTGTTACAGTATCAGGCATGTATACAGCGCAGGGTGAAAAACAATATGGTCATATGGCGACAATTGGTATACCTGCTCATGAGTTAGGACATTCTTTTGGTCTTCCAGATCTATATGGCGACAATAACCGTGTGGGTAGTCTAAGTATAATGGGGAATGGAGCTTAGAATAGTCTTCCAGGAGAAGAGTATGGAACTACGCCAGATCATATGGATGCTTGGTCCAAGGTAAAACTAGGCTTTGTAACGCCAAATGTAGTAAATACCGGCAACAATTTTACTCTAAATGCGATCCCAAATAACTATAATGTGTTAAAGATTCCTTTAAAGGATAATACGTATTTTTTAGTTGAGAATCGCGCAAAGGTTGGGTATGATGCGAGCTTACCAACTAATTCTGGTGGTATTGCGGTTTGGCATATTGATGGATCCATGAATAATAATTCCAGTGATCCTCATCCTTTCATTGATATAGAACAATCCGTCAGTGAATACCAAGACCCTTTCTATTACACGAATCAAAATCATGCTGCTACCTTTGGTCCAGACACCAATCCGAATAGTAATACCTACACGGGAGAAAAATCAGGAGTAACAATTACAACTACAAGTACAAGTAATTCTGCAATGAATGTAGCAGTCACAACAAAAGAAGCTAGTTTAATTCCGCAAACAAACTGGACACTAAAATATGTAGATAGCTATAATTGGTACAATTTAGGTACGTATGCCTTTGATGGAAACAAAGATACATTTTGGCATACAAACTGGAGCCCTGTAGCTCCAATGCCGCACGAGATTCAAATTGATTTAGGTGCAACCTATAATCTCTCCAAATTCAGCTACTTGCCAAGGCAAGACGGCCAAATAAATGGAACGATTAAGGACTATGAGTTTTACGTCAGTAGTGATGGAGTGAACTGGGGAACTGCTGTATCCATAGGTGCTTTTGCAAATAATACTAATTTGAAAGAAGTCAGCTTTGCGAACAAGACAGGTCGTTATATTAGACTACGTGCATTAAGCGAGGTAAACAATAATCCATGGACAAGTGTGGCTGAAATCAATGTATTTGGAGTGGCTCAATAATATATTTTGTAAGGGTATAACGCTACTTAAAAAGGTTATCATCCGCTGAGAGTTTCGCTCGGCATTTGATAACCTTTTTATTCTATATATTTAAAACTGAAACCTGTTAGGGATTATTGCGTATACAAATCTTTCAATCACCTACGATTCAGCTTTTCAAAATTTTTTTGCACCAGAACCTCTATTTTCATCTATTCCTTTTCTGGTCAAATTTTCGCGTTTGGTTCTAATAACCACTTGTGGTCTTCCTCCATGATACGATCATTCCATGGATTATTCTCAAGATGTCGAATCATCCAACAAAAATACATGGCATATCCAGGCGCCGTTGCTTGTGGATGGTCTAGTTCACCTGGAATTGTAATAAAGCTATTATGTACAACGCGATAAGCATCCTCACCAACCATTGCACATCCAAATCCCTGTGGCTTGTTAAAGCGATAATAATATACCTCCGGTTGATCATGGTGATGAGGTGGATAACTGGACCATCGCCCTGGATAAGAAATAACTTCTCCTACTACCATATTAGAATATGCTGCATTGTTATAGTCAAAAATCGTACGAATAACACGCTGCGCCGTTCCCTCCCATACTCCACCTCCAGCTACAACACTTTGACACTCATTTGGAGTATATAACTTAGACGCAAATTCTTGATCATTATCTGTTTTTTGAACAAGCACTTCACTATCTGAAAGAGCAGTAATTGTAACCTTCACACTTTTAGATACATGTAAGCACCAAGGGTTTTCTTCAAACACAGACTGTCTTTGAATAACTTGTTCCATTCCTTCCCACTCTAAACGTATTGCCCCTTCCAGTAAAAGAACCGCTGTTTCATTCTTATTATCAAATAGCAACTCTTCTTTCCCATTAGGCATCTTATATATGCCTATATCCATTAACATATCACTGCATTGACCGTTCATTTCTGTTAATATATTATATCCTTCATTTAATTCACCCAATTTTCCTAACATGGCTTTCTCCCCCTTTTATTTAATGGCTACTCAATCATTCTCTACTTTTGTCAGCTAACTACATTCCGAGTTTCGTCTAACTATTACTGAACAAAACTTTTCTGATTATGCTCTGTTTTCACTTCCGAATATTTGCATATGACTTTTAACGTTTTCGTATGCAGCCCTAATAACATCCTGGTGGTACGTAAAGTAATCTGCATACGGAGTATTTAGGACGGCAGTGTTAACCGCAGTAATTACATTCTGAAATGTGGCTGTTGCTACATTAATTTTTCGAACACCATGCTGAATACATTGCTTGAAATCCTCTGGACTAATGCCTGAGCCACCATGTAAAACGAGTGGGATATGGACTACCTCATTTATCTCTTGTAGGCGGTCTAATCGTAAATTAGGATCACCATTGTACATACCATGCGCATTTCCAATTGCAACAGCTAACGCATCAACGTCTGTTTCTTCTGCAAATCGTTTTGCTTCTGTAGTGCTTGTCAGCAACATTTCAATATCTTCTAATCCGTCCTCACTACCACCAACTCTGCCAATCTCAGCCTCTACCGTCGCATCGTACTGTTTCGCAAGTTCTACAATCTCTTGTGTCTTTTGTATATTCTCTTCTAACGGATAGTGAGAGCCATCAAACATAACCGAGCTAAAACCAATCTCTAACGTCTCTTTAATCTTTTCAAACGTCATCCCGTGATCAAGTTGAACTGCTACTGGAACAGTCGCTTTTTTCGCCGCAGCTACCATCACCGGACCAAACATATGAATTGGCGAATGATTCAAACGAACTTCTGCAATTTGTAGAATAAGCGGCGAACTTAACTCTTCAGCTGCTTTAATAGCTCCCATTACCATTTCCATATTAGCGACACTAAAAGCTCCAACCCCATAATTCTCTTGATTTGCTTTAATTAAAATATCTTTCATTTGAACTAACAGCATTACATACTCCCCTATTTCAATATTATTTATTAAATGTAAAACCAACCGTCACGTCTTTTTACCTCTTTTGTAAGAAGACATGTTGATTACCATACCATTCACTTAGGGATAATCTTAAAATGCTTAAATTACAGACCTGCTTTTTCTTGTATAAATTTTCGGGCTTTTAATGCGTATTCAAAAGGATTCGCTAAAGCTGGGTCTTGCTCTGCTTCTACCACAAACCACCCTTGATAATCAGAGTTTGCAAGGATAGTAAACACTTCATCAAATCCAATTACGCCATCCCCAGGGACTGTAAATGCCCCATTCTTCACTGCCTGTAAGAAGCTCAATTCGTTTTCCTTTACAGCATCTACTACTTCTTGACGAATATCTTTTAAATGTACGTGTTTAATACGAGGTAAATATTTCTTCAAAATATAAAGTGGCTCTTCTCCTGAAAAAACAAGATGACCTGTATCAAAAAGCAGAGATACAAGCGCTGGATCAGTCATGTCCATTAACTTTTCAATTTCTGCCGTTGTTTGAACACCCGTACCCATATGGTGATGGTATACAATATGTAGCCCCTTTTCCTGAGCTAATTTACCGAGGTGATGTAATCCATCCGCAAGCTTATCCCACTCTTCTTCTGTAAAAACAGGCTTATTTTTAAATAGTGGTACATCCATTAACCCTTGAATACTATGCCCTTGCTCTGAAACAACGATGACTTTTGCACCCAGGTCATGCAAGAAATTCCTATGCTTAATAAATTCTTCTACCGTCTCTTCAAGCGGCTGCGTTGTTAAAAACGTACTAAACCATGCACTAGCAATTTCCAAGTTTCGTAATTCCAAAAATTTTTTTAATACAACTGTATTTCTCGGATATTTATTCCCTACTTCACTTCCATTAAATCCAGCTAGTGCCATCTCACTAATACATTGTTCAAACGTATTTTCTGCTCCTAGCTCCGGCATATCATCATTTGTCCAAGCAATTGGTGCAATTCCAAGCTTAATTGTATTTTCTTTGAACATCCCCTTGTCTCTCCTCTTTACAAAATGTGATAGAATTTCGCCAAATTCTCTTAACTGGTCATTAAAAAGAGAGCTTCCTAATCAATATGCATGTACATAAAAAGCTCTCTTTGTGTCCTAATCTAATAAGACCTTGCCTGTTGCAAGTTACTTACTTTACTCTCGTACGCAGCTTGTACACTTTGACTTTTAGATACTTCTGCAACACCTACATGCCACCATGACTCGTATCCATTTGTCATTGTTTTTGGTAATACTTTAATATCAATTAATGTAGAAACTGTTTGTTTTTTCGCATCTATAAGCGCTTCCCGTAATTGTTCTAGTGATGTAACATGATATGTTTTCACACCATATCCAGCTGCGCTAGCTGCAAAATCAATTTTCATAATTGCCCCGTCTAATTTACGAGTTTCCTGGTTTCGGTAGCGAAACTCTGTTCCAAAGCTCCCCATTCCATTGCCCATTTGTAAGTTATTAATGCAACCAAATCCGGAGTTATCAAACAATAAGACATTAATTTTTTTGTTTTCTTGAAGACTTGTGACAAGCTCAGAATGAAGCATCTGGTAACTACCATCCCCTACCATTGCATATACTTCCTTCGATGGTTCAGCTATCTTTGCACCTAGTGCGCCCGCAACCTCATAGCCCATGCAAGAGTATCCATACTCCATGTGATATGTATTTGGTTTTCTTGATGCCCACATTCTTTGTAAATCACCTGGAAGACTTCCTGCTGCTCCAACGATAATTGCATCTTCATCAAGTAATGTATTGATTTGTCCAATGACTGCAGTCTGTGTTAATTGTGAACCAAGTGCGTCTACATACTCATTTAAATTCCCATTGAAATGCCCTTCTACTTCTGGTGTGAAATCTTGACCTGTAAAGCGAATATTATGTAGACGTGATAATTCTGTTTCCCAAGCCTCTTTTGCATCAGCAATTTCTACTGTATAACTAGATCGATAATCAATTACTTGCAGTTCATCTATTAGAGTAAGAAGCGCTTCTTTCGCATCTGCTATAACCTTTAATGCATCCAGCTTATTCGCATGGAATTCTGAAATATTGATGTTTAAAAACTCAACTTCCTCATTTTGAAATAATTGTTTAGATGCCGTTGTAAAATCAGTAAATCTCGTCCCGATCCCAATAACAAGATCCGCTTCCTTTGCAATTGTATTAGCTGCTACATTTCCCGTTACCCCAATGCCGCCTAGATTATATGGGTGACTACTTTCAATTGCACTTTTTCCAGCTTGTGTTTCTCCAAATGGAATGTGGAATGTTTCAGCAAACTGTTTAAGTTCTTCTGCCGCTTCTGCGTATCTTACACCACCACCGCAAATCATAACTGGCTTTTTCTTTCTCTTAATCATTTCCACTGCATCCGCTAAGCTGGCTTTTGTAGGTAGACGGCGTTCAATACGGTGAACACGCTTTTGGAAGAAGTAACTTGGAAAATCCCATGCTTCTCCTTGGACATCTTGTGGTAAACAAATTGTGACAGCTCCTGTATCTGCCGGATTCGTTAAAACACGCATCGCTTGAATCATAGCTGTCATCAATTGTTCAGGACGATTTATCCGGTCCCAGTACTTACTTACTGCACGAAAAGCATCATTCGTAGAAATAGATAAGTCATGTGTTTGTTCAATTTGTTGAAGAACAGGATCAGGTTGTCTCGTTGCAAATACATCTCCTGGAAGTAATAAAACGGGAATATTATTTGCAGAAGCTGTTGCTGCAGGAGTAATCATATTTGCTGATCCAGGACCAACAGAAGAAGTACATGCCATAATTTGTTTTCTATGTTTTTGTTTTGCAAAAGCCATCGCAGTATTTGCCATTCCTTGTTCATTTCTCCCTTGGTAAACTTCTAATTCCCCAGCGTCTTCTTCTAAAGCTTGACCTAGGCCTACTACATTTCCATGACCAAAAATCGTAAAGATTCCCTTAATAAACTTTTGTTGCTTTCCATCAAACTCTACATACTGCTCGTTCAAAAATTTCACCAATGCTTGCGCCGTCGTCATTCTAACAGTTTGCATATGATTTGCTCCTTTCTATCTCTAACAGTCATTCTGCATATGAAAAAGGAGTATTAGGAATTTGATAGACTCCTAATACTTCCTTCTTATGTTTTACTACTTCCATTACTTTTGCTTACAAGCAACTAGACAGATTCTACTTCTCTCTTAAAGATTACTTTTCCCAACGAGATGTAAGCATTTTCTTTCTTGTATAAAACTCAACGCCGTCAGTACCGTTCGCATGAAGATCACCATAGAAAGAGTCTTTCCAACCAGAGAACGGGAAGAATGCCATTGGCGCCGGAACCCCAACATTCACACCTAACATACCTGATTCAATAGTTTCACGGAATTGACGTACACTTGCCCCGCTATCTGTATAAATACAAGCTCCATTTGCAAAGCGAGACTCATTTGCAATTTCAATTGCTTCATCCAATGATTTCACACGAACAATAGATAAAACAGGAGCAAAAATCTCATCTTGCCAGATTTTCATTTCTTTTGTAACATGGTCAAAAATTGTTGGCCCAACGAAGTAACCAGCTCCTTTTACAGCTGTATCTTCGCGTCCATCACGAACTACTGTAGCGCCCTGTTCTACACCTGAATCGATGTAACCAATTGTGCGCTCTTTATGGTTATCACGAATAACTGGTCCTAAAAACACATCTTCATCAAGACCATTGCCGATGACAATTTTGTTCGCTTCTTCTACTAGCCTTCCAACCAATTGATCTGCAATTTCTTCTTCTACTGTTACAACAGAAGCCGCCATACAACGCTCACCTGCTGAACCGAATGCAGCACTAATAATTTGCTTTGTCGCTAGCTCAAGATTCGCATCATTTAATACAATGGAATGGTTTTTCGCACCTGCTAATGCTTGCACGCGTTTTAAGTTTTCTGTACCTTTTTTGTATACATATTCTGCGACAGGCTGAGAACCTACAAATGAAATTGCCTTCACTAATTTATGTTCAAGAAGACCGTTTACTACATCGTGAGCACCATTTACAATATTTAATACACCTTTTGGTATGCCTGCTTCTGCAGCTAATTCTGCTAATCTTGCTGCTAGAAGTGGTGTACGCTCTGAAGGTTTTAATACAAATGTATTACCACAAGCAATTGCAAGTGGGAACATCCAGCATGGAACCATCATTGGGAAGTTAAAAGGTGTAATGCCGCCTATAACACCAATTGGGTAACGATACATACCAGACTCAATACCTGTTGCAATATCAGGTAATTGTTTTCCCATCATTAATGTAGGGGCACCCGCAGCAAACTCCACGCACTCAATACCACGAAGAACTTCACCGTAAGCCTCGTTATAGCTTTTTCCGTTTTCAATCGTAATAAGTTTCGCTAACTCTTCCCAGTTATCTACTAGTAATTGTTGATATTTAAATAGAATACGAGCGCGTTTTGGCACAGCAGTTTTAGACCAAGATTTGAACGCTTCATTTGCTGCTAATACAGCTTGTTCAACATCTTCTTTTGTTGAAAGTGGTACTTGAGCGATTACTTCTCCTGTTGCTGGATTATATACAGCTTCCATCTTAGTTGAAATGGATTCTACCCATTCGCCGCCAATGTAGTTTTTTACAATTTGTGCTGTTTGTACTGTCATATTCATTCTCTCCCTTTTATGTAATGTAGAAGCGTCCAATAGGATACGCCCTTACTTGATTATTAATTCATGACGTTTCTATACCAATTCCTCAGCCGTTTCCATGAATGCAGAAATCTCTGCCCTTGTTGGCATTGCATCAGAACAGCTATGTTTAGAAATAACGATTGAAGCAGAAGCGCCTCCTAATCGCATCGCTTGAGGGATCTCAAGCCCTTGCATTAAGCCATAAATAAACGCAGATGCATACGAGTCGCCAGCGCCAAACGTCTTTAACACCTTTGTTTTAAAGATACCGCCTCGGTGAGATTGACCGTCTCTCGTATAAGCGATTGAGCCATCCCCGCCATGTTTAATTACAACGATTTTCGCATGATGAGAAAACCATCTTTCAGCCGTAACTTGGTCATTCGATTTTTCATAGTTTAATAGTTTTTCCATCATATCGAATTCTTCACGCGTTCCAATAATGACATCAGATTTTTCAGCTGCTAGATTGTAATACACAGCCGTTTCAGCTTCTGACTGCCATGTATAAGGGCGGTAATCCACATCAAAAAATACAACTACATCATGCTTACGCGCATATTCTAGTGCTAAAAATACCGCCTCGCGAGAAGGACTTTTCGCTAAAGCTGTTCCTGAAATTAAGAGTGCTTTTGATTGTTTAATATAGTCCTCTGATACCTCTGTTGGATCAAGGTTTAAGTCTGCGACATTGTCGCGGTACATTAAAATACTGCAATCTTCAGGGCTTTTAATTTCTGTAAATGCTAAACCTGTCACTGCACCTGTACGATCTATACATATCTGATCTGTATTAATATTGTTGTCCTTTAGGTACCCAGTAATAAAGCGGCCCATTTGGCCATCGGACACTTTACCGATAAACCCTGTCTGTAAGCCAAGACGTGCAGCACCAATCGCAATATTCGCAGGAGAACCTCCTACATATTTAGTAAACGTTCTTGTTTCTTCCATAGGACGTTGTGTTTCATTAGCATTTAAATCAACGCATAAACGTCCAACTGCAATAAGGTCTAATGGACAATCTTCTTTAAAAATAAGTGGATTCATTGTTACTACCTCCCATGCTTTATGAAAGAATGAATGATATGGTTCATATTTTTATAAACCTACTATTCATTACTCTTTATCTATCTAGAAGTAAGCGCTCTCTTTATTGATTTAATGCAGGCTGTTTATGTTCAATTTGAACAGGTTTTCCTGTTAGCAAAGATTCCTTCGCAGCTTTCGCAATTCGCTCTGCTTGTAACCCATCATTACCACTGCAAATAACAGCTTGTCCTTCTATAATTGACTTTGTAAATTGTGTTACTTCCTCAATGTAAGCCTGCGTGTAACGCTCTAAGAAGAAATAAAGCGGCTTATCTTTTACAACACCTTCTGTTTTAGAAACTTGTACTGTTGTCGGGCAGCAATTATCCGCAGCAACCGCACCTTTTTCACCAAACACTTCAACACGCTGGTCATATCCATAAACAGCTTGGCGGCTATTATCAATTACTCCTAAAGCTCCATTTGCAAATTTTAATGTAACAACTGCTGTATCAACATCATTTACTTCCTGAATGGATGGATCAATTAATGTTGTTCCATATGCAAATACTTCAACGACCTCACTATTCATCACATAACGAGCCATATCAAAATCATGAATCATCATATCCATAAACAATCCGCCTGAAGAGCGAACATATTCTATACTCGGCGGTTGTGGATCGCGTGACGTAATTTTTAAAATATGCGGCTGCCCCACTTCGCCTTGTTGAATAAGATCATATACTTTCCTGAAATTAGGATCAAAACGACGATTAAAGCCTACTTGAAGAGATACTCCCTGTTCTTTTACCACTTCTAATGCTTCTAATGTTTCTTCTACCGAGAAACTAACAGGCTTTTCACAGAAAATATGTTTTTTCGCAAGAGCTGCTTCTTTAATAATTTGCGCATGTGTATTTGTTGGTGAACAAATAAAGACAGCATCAATTTCTGGATCAGTTAATAAATCCTGATAGTTTGTAGTCAGAGTGGAAATCCCTTTATCTTGAGCCCACTTTTCTAGATGACTAATTACTACATCTGAAACCGCTTTAATTTTTATTTGTGGCATAAGCTGTAAATTATCAACATGTAGTTTCCCAATTCGTCCAGCACCAATAATCCCAATTTTTAAAACGTTCATATGATTTCTCCCTCTATATTAAAATTTAAGAAACGAAATGAAAGTCTATAGGGTTTAGCACATCAAATTAGTTAAGCGCTTTCCCTATTTTTCTTCATTATACACACTTGATTCTAAATTGAAAACATTTTTATTTTTTTGAACACTCCTCTTTTCATTCGAATTTTACATTCCCTCAATATACGTAATACATAAAAATAAAAATTAATAATTAGAAATATATACTCTAAAAAACTACAAATATATTCTTTTAAAATACTGATATAACAAAGAAAAACAAGCCTTTTAAATAGTATCCCCCCATCTATAAGGCATTTCTTTCTTTTCATACTCGCCATTATTTTATTCTCCAATAAGTAAATAGAATGTTTCTATAAAAGAAAGTTGTAAATTATCAAAAAATTTAATTGACGACCCTATCATGTAAGCGTATACTTTTTTTATCAAAAAGAATTAAGCGCTTAACCAAAATAACTTATCGGTGGTGGGAGAATGAACGCTATTAGTTCAAACAAAACATTTATGGACAAGATTGGAATCCCTTCTAATTTAACTTGGGGATACATAGGGATTATCATTTTTATGATTGGGGACGGGTTAGAACAGGGATGGTTATCCCCTTATCTCGTTGAAAAAGGACTAACGCTAGAACACGCTGCTTTTCTGTTTACTATTTACGGAATTACTGTATCTGCTTCTTCTTGGTTTTCGGGGGTATTTGTACAAATGTGGGGGCCAAGAAAAGTCATGACGTTTGGTTTAGTATCATTCATTTTAGGTTCAATCGGGTTCATCGGTATTGGAATTCAACATATGAATTATCCCGTAATATTAATTTGCTATGCCCTACGCGGGTTTGGTTATCCCTTATTTGCTTATTCTTTCCTAGTTTGGGTATCTTACAGTACGCCTCAACAAATGCTTTCAAGAGCAGTTGGCTGGTTCTGGTTCGTATTCCAGCTAGGGCTTAGTGTTATAGGAGCCTTTTATTCTAGCTATATGGTTCCTAAAATCGGAGAAATCGCTACATTATGGAGTGCTTTAATTTTTGTTGTTGTCGGGGGATTATTCTCAATTGTTGTAAATAAGGATAAATTTAAAGCACAAACCGTAAGCGCTAACAAATCAAGCGAATTACTAAAAGGAATTACCATCGCATTTGAAAATCCTAAAGTTGGTATAGGCGGTATTGTAAAAATTATAAACTCGGCCGCTCAGTTTGGATTTGTTGTTTTCCTACCTACCTATATGATGAAATATAATTTTACTATGACTGAATGGCTTCAAATCTGGGGTACTCTATTCTTTGTAAATATGGTGTTTAATATTATTTTTGGTATTGTTGGAGACAAGTTTGGTTGGGTAAATACGATTAAATGGTTCGGAGGAGTCGGTTGCGGTATTGTAACTCTTGCACTTTATTATGTGCCACAAATGGTAGGACATAATTATTGGGCAATATTATTTGTTGCCTGTTGCTATGGAGCAACACTTGCCGGTTATGTACCTCTCACCGCATTAGTCCCATCTTTATCTCCTGAAAATAAAGGAGCTGCAATGTCTGTCTTAAATTTAGGTTCAGGATTATCAGCATTTGTTGGACCATTAGTAGTAACAGCCTTTATCGGTTCATTAGGTGTTGGTGGCGTGATGTGGATCTTTGCTGGTTTGTATTTCTTTGGTGCATTTTTAACTCATTTCCTTACTATTCCAAAGGAAAATGAAATGAAGCAGGATTTAAATGCGAAAAGCGGTGAGCAATTCTCTGTTTAAATACTAAATATAAAAGAAGGTCATCCTAACTATACTTAGTTATGATGACCTTCTTTTGTTACATTCAAATAGACTTGTAAAAAAGCTAGCATGTAATATCCTTTACTGAGGATCGCTCTACTAACTGAGGAATAATTGTAATTTTTTGCTTAGCATGCTCCTTCATTTCCATCGTTTTTAGCAGTTGTTCAAACGTACAGGCTGCCATTTGTTTAATTGGCTGTTCAATTGTTGTTAACCCTGGATCTGCAATCTCAGCATAAATTGTATTATCAAATCCGATTATTGATAAATCTTCCGGAATTAAAAGTCCTTGTTTTCTTGCTTCATTCATAAGGCATATAGCAATTAAATCTGTACAAGCAAAAACAGCTGTAGGCCTGTTAGGCAAATGAAGTAATTCCTTACTTGCACGTTTACTATCTTCCACTGTCGAATAGCAACTAATGATAGCCTCATCATCTAACGAAACTCCTGAATCCGTAAGAGCTTGTTTGAAACCAGTCAATCTCCCTAAGCTACTTTTTCTATCCTTCTCCATCATAATCGTTAAAGATGTATGGCCTTTCTGTGTTAGATAACTTCCAGCTAGATAGCCTCCCCTCATATCATCAGTTGTCACAACATGAGTCGTGATGGAAGGATGATCTACAGTGAATAATACAAGTGGCAAATCTCGATTTACAATTTTTTTTACAAGTTTATACTCATTTAGCTCCGTTGCAATAATAATGCCATCTACTTGCTTTTTAAATAGTAAATCCATGTATTCGTGCTCACGTTTTGTTTGATGGTCTGTACTACATAAAATAAGTGTATACCCTGATTCTCGTGCACTATTTTCAAAAGCTCTTGCTACTTCTGCAAAAAATGGGTTTGAGATATCTGGGACAAGTACCCCAATCGTATATGTTTTTTTACCTGTTAACGCTGCTGCTACACTACTAGGCTGGTAATCTAATTCATCCATTACCTGATTTACTTTGTTTATTGTTTTTTCACTAATACGACCAGTTTGATTAATTACCTTAGAAACAGTTGCTATTGATACACCTGCTTTTTCCGCAACATCATAAATTGTTGGTTTCACTTTAATTGTCCCTTCTTAATCAGCTTTTTCTATATTTTATCATAAATATATTTTGCTTCTTGGTACACAAAAGAAATTCTTTTAAAATTTGTAAGTACCTCTATCTTCAAGCGTAGTGTTTCGCATTTACGTAACAAGCTGTTCTAAATCGAAAATTTAAATCCTTGTTAGTTCATTACTTGTACTATTCCTACAATGCAAAAAACCTTCCAGGAATACATTCGTATTACAAATTAGCATATATGTTATATACACTTCCTTGTAATGAATCGTAAACCCGAAAGGTTTATGGTTATTTAAAAATGATTAAAAAGGAAAAATTTTCTTGAACTTATTATATAATAAGTTCATTTCTATTTCAGTTAAAGAAAACGACATATTCATACTTTCTTATAGAAGGACTTCCTTGACGCTACTCTCTATTGAATACTAAAAGTAATATATGATAGTTTACTTTTATACGCTGACTAAAAGCCGCCCTTTTCCAATGATTTCTCCTAAAAAATTTCTATGTTTTTTTAATTGCTTTCCTTTAAAATATCTCATTTCTCATATTCCCAATCAGCTTTTTAAAGTGTAACTTTGTTTAAAAAAATTTGCTACAGAACCATTACCAGTAACACTCGCCATATAAGCAATAATTTTTTGTATATATTCACTATTAATAATAGGCCATTGAACACCTAATAATTTTAGCATTTTTTGAGTTTCAGTCGAATCAAGCTTAATTGGTTTATAACAATTATCTTTTGGCTCTTCAAATGTCATGAGATTTTGAATATCTTCCTGTTTCTTTTTATCTTTAGATAGTTCTAAAATAAATTGCTGATATTCTGTTTCAGAAATTACTTTAATTGGATATCCCATTGAATTTAGTAACTTTACAAGTTCATTTAAATTTAACGTAAGATGATTGTATATATGATTTACGCAATTTTCACTATTTTCATGCACTTCATTTGATGTTACAAACCCTGTAATAATTTTGCTGCAATAATCTACAGGTGTAAATTCAACTTCACTTGATAATAATACATCCGTCGCAATACCATATTGTAATATAAATTTCAATTTGCTCATAAATGCATTTTCGGTGAAGTTATATTGATGTTGTCCATCAATATATCTATTTGTAAGATTTCCTACTCTATAAATAGTAGCATCTGTTCCCCTTAATATTGCCTTGAATATTTCATATTCTGCTAAAAATTTACTTTTCACATACACATTATCATTGTAATTTTGTTTTACATAAAAATCGCTTTCTTTAAATATTGTTTCCTTTTCACTTAATACAAATTGTCCTGCTACACCAGTTGTAGATATATGATGTAAATCCTTAGTATCACCAACAAATGCAAGAAGTTCTTTCACCGCCTGGACATTCGCTCTTTCAAATTCACTATACTCGCCAAAATGTTTTGTTAAAGCCGCAGCATGAATAACAGTTGAGATTTGTTGATGAAGCTCCTTGTATAATTCGTTTTCTAATCCCATATTTTGTTTAGCTAAATCACCTTGCACAATAAAGATACGTTGATTTACTAAAGATTGATATCTTACAAATTTATTTTTAAAATAAAATTGTAACATGTTTAATAAACGATTTTTCGCCTCTAGTTTATTTTCCCCACGAACTAAACAATATATCTTACATTCTGTAGTATCCAATAGTTGTTCTAGTAGATGTATACCTAAGAATCCTGTAGCTCCTGTTAAAAGTATTTTGCTACCATTACTAAATGCATATCTTTTTGTTTTCTTTAGCTTCTTTGGAGGTGTTAACAATTTAATATCTAATGTATCTGAATGTGAATTTACTCTATATCCATATTGAATTTTTTTAGATATATTATTAATAGTTTTTAATTCAAAGTAATCTTTAATAGTTACATTCCAACCTTCAGAAAATGTTTTTACTAAAGTACTCATAATTTTTAAAGAGTGCCCACCTAGTTCAAAAAAATTAGTGTTTACCCCAATGACAGAGGGATCAATCCCTAATACCTCTGACCAAATTTCTACCAATTTTCTCTCTACTCTATTCCGAGGTGCTATATACCCATCGCTCGTTTGTAAAATAGAATCCCATGCAGGTAAAGCATTTTTATCTACCTTGCCATTAACAGTTAACGGTAATGATTCTATCTTGATAAAATGAGCCGGTACCATATAATTTGGAAGATGTACCTCTACATGTTTTCTCCACTCTTGTGTATCTCCTTCACCTACAATATAGGCTACTAAAATTTTATCTCCAAATGTATCTTCTTGCGCTACCACAGTAACTTCTTTAATATCTGGATGTTTTCCTAATATTATTTCAATTTCACCTAACTCAATTCGAAATCCTCTAATCTTAACTTGTTTATCAGCTCTTCCTATATATTCTATATTTCCATCAGGTAAATATTTAACTAAATCACCTGTCCGATATAATCTATCATTAGAGCTATTCTTGAATGGGTGTGGGATAAATGATGCCTTTGTTAATTCAGGTTGATTCAAATATCCTCGTGCTAATGCGATACCTCCTATATAAAGTTCACCCACTGTTCCAATAGGGACAAGTTTTTGAGCTTTATTTAATACATATACCTCTACATTGGGGATAGATCGACCAATAGGTGGTGTCCCTTCACCACTATAAATTTCTATAGTAGCAACCGATGCCTCTGTTGGACCATATGCATTAATAAAGAGGTGATTTTTCACCCACCGTTTTGCCACTTGTTCACTACAGACTGAACCCGCAGAAATAACAGTTTGTAATTCCTCAAATTTAGATTCATCTAACAGATTTAGTACCGTAGGTGGTAAAAATGCATGCGTAATTTTATTTTCTAGCAAAAACTGAGTAAGTGGCTCAACTGGCATAATATCGTGTTGACCACATACATATAAAGTTCCACCCGACACCAGAGTTGCGAAAATATCATATAGTGAAACATCAAATGCAATTGAAGAAAACTGAACTACCTTACTACTCGTATTTAATTTTGTAAAATCAATGCTGGCATTAATAAAATTGCATAGACCTTTTTGTGCATAAAGGACACCCTTTGGATTTCCTGTGGATCCAGATGTATAGATTACATATGCTAAATTATCTGGTTTAACTTCAATTGTAGGATTTGTATTTTTTTCCCTCGAAATATTCATTTCATGTTCTTTTATATCAATACAGTCTATTTCTTTAGGTATCCACTGTGTTAGATGACTTTGTGTTAGCAATACTTGTATGTTGGCATCTTTCAAGATATATTCAAGTCTCTTTGTTGGATATGCGGGATCTAGCGGGACATATGCGCCACCAGCTTTTATTATTCCTAATATACTTACAATCATCTCTAAAGAACGTTCTATATAAACCCCTACCATACTTTCAGGTCCTACGTTTCGTTTCTGTAGATAAAAAGCTAATTGATTTACTTTTTCATTTAATTCCTTATAAGTTAACTGTTGTTCTTTATATACCAACGCAACAGAATTCGGATTCTGAATCACTTGCTGTTCAAATAACTCTTGAATCACCACATCTTTTTGATAATTCCCCTCTATGTTAGTCCATTCATGTAATAATTGCTTTTCTTCCTTCCTAGTAATTATTCTTAGATTCTCAATAGGTTCCTCCGGAAATTGTAAAATTTCATCTAGCCAAATTTCAAAAGATTGAGCCATTCTTTTTATTGTAGAAACCTTAAATAAGTCTGTATTATATTCAAAGTCCAGTTGTAATCCTGTTGGTATCTCTTCCATTGCTATAGTTATATCAAACTTTGCTCCATTCATATGTCTAGGCACTTTTTCTACGCTATGATCTAATAATTTTGGTAACTCTTTTAATTGATTGTGAAAAACAAACATTGTCTGAAATAGTGGAGAATAACTCATATCACGTTCTGGTTGTATGGCTTCTATAACTTTTTCAAAAGGAACGTCCTGATTTTCTTGTGCATCTAACATTTTTTTCTTTATCTGTTGGACCAATTCTTTAAATGTTATATTATTTGAGCAATCTGCACGATAGACTACAGTATTCGCAAAGAATCCAATAAGATCTTCAACTCCTGGATAATTCCTATTAGCAATCGGGCTGCCTACTAAAATATCTTTTTGATTTGTATAACGAGAAAGAAACCCTTGATAACTTGCTAATAACGTGGCAAATAGTGTAACACCTTCCTTATAATTAAATACCTTTATTTTTTCTAACAATTTATTGGGTATGACAATTTGATACGTATCTCCATTATAGCTTTGTATTGTTGGACGAGGATAATCAAATGGGAGTTCCAATATAGGAAGTAAGCCACGTAATTCATTCCTCCAATATGCTAATTGTTTTTGTATAACATCTTCTTTTAACCAGCTTTTTTGCCACTTTGTGAAATCAATATACTGAAAAGGTAAAGGGGGAAGCTTTTCAGTTTCGTCTTCCAAAAATGCATGATAAAAACTCATCCATTCATTGATAAAAGTATCTAATGACCAGCGATCAAAAATAATATGATGGACGGTACAAAGAAGTACTAACTCTTCATTGTCCATTATTATTAAATGAGCACGCAATAAAGGCCCTTGGCTTAAATCAAACGGCTTTTCAGCTTCTATTTTCGATATTTTATCCATTTTCGATATTTTATCTTCCGGAGAAAGATAACATAAATCAATTACTGATAAGGGAACTGTTATATCTTTTTGAACAATTTGCACTGGTTTTCCGTCAACTTCTTGAAATACTGTCCGTAAAATTTCATGGCGATGTATCATTGCAGCATATCCTTTTTTTAACATCTCAACGTTCCATTTCCCTTTTAAACGCCATGCAGTCGGGACATTGTAAAGTGCACTATTTGTTTCAATTTTATCCATTATCCATAAACGTTGTTGAGCGAAAGATAATGGTTCGTATTGTTCACGTTTTACTGATTGTAATGGTGTTAAAACATCGCTTTCCCCCATTTTCCCCAATAAAAATGTTAAACGTTTTGAGAAACTTTTAATAGTAGGGTATTCAAATATGTCACGTACTTGTATTAGAATTGAAAAATCAACACCTAAACGTAAAATTATTTTAGTTGCTAAGAGAGAATGTCCACCTAACTCAAAAAAATTAGCGTTTATCCCAATGACAGAGGAGTCAATCCCTAATACCTCTGACCAAACTTCTACCAATTTTCTCTCTACTCTATTCCGAGGTGCTATATATCCCTCGCTCGTTTGTATAATAGAATCCCATGCAGGTAAAGCATCTTTATCTACCTTCCCATTAACAGTTAACGGTAATGATTCTATCTTGATAAAATGAGCCGGTACCATATAATTTGGAAGATGTACCTCTACATGTTTTCTCCACTCTTGTGTATCTCCTTCACCTACAATATAGGCTACTAAAATTTTATCTCCAAATGTATCTTCTTGCGCTACCACAGTAACTTCTTTAATATCTGGATGTTTTCCTAATATTATTTCAATTTCACCTAACTCAATTCGAAATCCTCTAATCTTAACTTGTTTATCAGCTCTTCCTATATATTCTATATTTCCATCAGGTAAATATTTAACTAAATCACCTGTCCGATATAATCTATCATTAGAGCTATTCTTGAATGGGTGTGGGATAAATGATGCCTTTGTTAATTCAGGTTGATTCAAATATCCTCGTGCTAATGCGATACCTCCTATATAAAGTTCACCTACTGTTCCAATAGGGACACGCTTACGATCTTTATTTAATACATATGCCTCTACATTTGGCATGGGCTGACCAATAGGAGGTGCTCCATTTCCTTTATATATTCCCGCGACAGTATAAACTGTGGTTTCTGTTGGACCATACGCATTAATAAAGAGATGATTTTGCATCCAGCGTTTTGCAACTTTTTCACTACATGCTGATCCCGCAGAAGTAACAACCTGTAAATCTTTAAATGCAGATTCATCTAACAAATTAAGTACCGTAGGTGGTAAAAGTGCATGTGTAATTTTATTTTTTTGCAAGAACTGAGTAAGTGGTTCAACTGGCATAATATCGTGTTGACTACATACATATAAAGTTCCACCTGAAACTAGGCTAGTAAATATCTCAAATACTGAAGCATCAAATGATAATGAAGCAAATTGAATATTTCTACTGTCTGCATTCATTTTTGTTAAATTAATACTAGAAATAATAAAATTACATAAGCTCTTTTGTTCAATTAATACCCCTTTGGGTTTTCCTGTAGATCCAGATGTATAGATTACATATGCTAAATTATCTAGTTTAACTTCAATTGTAGGATTTATACTTTTTTCTCTCGAAATATTCATTTCATGTTCTTTTATATCAATACAGTCTATTTCTTTAGGTATCCACTGTGTTAGATGACTTTGTGTTAGCAATACTTGTATGTTGGCATCTTTCAAGATATATTCAAGTCTCTTTGTTGGATATGCGGGATCTAGCGGGACATATGCGCCACCAGCTTTTATTATTCCTAATATACTTACAATCATCTCTAAAGAACGTTCTATATAAACCCCTACCATACTTTCAGGTCCTACGTTTCGTTTCTGTAGATAAAAAGCTAATTGATTTACTTTTTCATTTAATTCCTTATAAGTTAACTGTTGTTCTTTATATACCAACGCAACAGAATTCGGATTCTGAATCACTTGCTGTTCAAATAATTTTTGAATAGCATGTTCTGATTTATCAGGAAATTCAAGCTTAATATTCATTATATCGCTCCTTTAATATCATATTTAACAATACTCATATATCTTGATTTACTCTTTTTTAAAATCTAGAATATTATCAATAGATATATCAAACAGGTTTAAATTAAAAAATTTGATTATTCAATTCATTATCTTCATTAAACTGGTAATTGCTATATTTCTAAACATTAGGGTCAATTTTGTCCATCCTTAATACGTTTTATTTCACCGACAAATCAAAATTTTTATATCGTATTTAAAAAATTAATGAACATAAAAACTTTTAGAAAATCCTAAAGGTTTTTATGTTCATTATTAATTTTATTACCCATAGCAATCATTAATTTTTTAGGGTATACACTTAAATATAAAAATATTATTACTTACAAAATCATGCTTCTGTAATAGAGCTATTATTTACTTGATCGTTTTTAACATATAAAAATTTATTCATAAGTAGTGAAACAATAACTGGCAAAATACCAATAACAAACAAAGTAAACATAAATGTTGTATTAGCAAATAACCAACCAACTAAAAATGAACCTATTCCCATACCACCTATAATTAAAACATCAATAGCTGCAAATACTCTTCCCGAAGCATTGTCAGGAGTTTCTTCCTGAATAATAGTCATAATAGGTGCTTCCGGCAACATAGTAAAAATACCTATAAATAAAACTGCTAAATATGCCACGAAAACATGATTTATTCCACCACAAATAATACAAGCAATAAAAGAACCTAATACGCTTATCCAAATTATAAAAGTAAGATTTTTCTTACCAAAGTGTCCACCTAATAAAGTTCCGATAACACAACCTAATCCATTAATCGCTAAATAATATCCCGTACCTGAACCTGCTTGTCCAGTTATATCAGCAAGATATGGTACAAAAACAAAGACTGATCCTACAACTATATGAATAAAGCATAAAATAATAGAGACAGAAAAAATCTTTTTATTGAATAAAATAAATTTAAAACCTTCTACAATATTATTTAGAGAATCTGAAATTTTAACCTTTTGATCAGTTTGCAACAATCCATCAAAATTTTGATTGATAGATTTTGGTATAAAACACACTAAAACTAAACAAATTAAATATACTAGAACATTAATTAAAAACGCCCAAAATAAATTGTTTAAACCAACCAATACGCCTCCAATAATAGGGGCTATCATAAGAGAAATTGTGCCTAATGAAGTCGTAAGTGTATTCATTGCTAATAATGAATCCTTATCAACTAATTTTTTACCAATAGTCAATCTAATAGGGTAATCTATAGTTCCTACAAACACCTGAATTAAGGAAACTAGAAGAAACACATATAAAGAATTAATTTTTAAGAAAGAAAATATAATAAGCATTGTCATAGATAGTACATTTAAAAGATTTATAAAAATAATTATTTTTTTCCTCGGAAATCTATCAATTATATAACCAGATATAGGTGAAAAAAGTATATATGGAATTTGTCTTGTAAGACCAAATATCGCAACTCCTGTAGTTCCAAATTGCTGATAAATCAAAGCGGTCATTGCAACTACATAATTCCAATTCGCAATACTTGTTAAGAAACCGGAATATAAAAAACTTTGAAAACCAGGAAAATGAAACGTTTGCTTCAAATACTTAAATAAATTCATAAACTCTCCTTAAGAATAAATTAATAAAAACTCGCTCAATTCTTGTTTAATTTCATCAAAAAAGATTTTCCCTAAATTAGAAAACTCAGCTTCGTTTTCTAAAATCTCCACACCTTTTTCTAATCTCAAAATAAATTCTTTTTCCAAGTTATCCATTGTTATTTTTTCCTCTTCAGATAAAACAACTTCAGATTCTTTTATTTTAGAAAATACTTTTAAAACTCTCCATAACACATATGTAGCATGTAACGTACCATTTAACCAACGTTTATCTTCTCTTAAAGGAGAATCTGCTTTTTTAGTTAAATTCTCAATCATTCTTCCAAATGTTTGTTTAACCATTAATGCTTGATGTCCACTTTCATGTATTAAAACATCAACAAAATTCATAGCATTCCAACCTGGTTTATTTTTCAAAAATATTGCCCCAAATGAATATGCTCCAGTAGCCGAAGTAAAATTATCACCATTAGAACCAATCACAACAACCTTTTTTGATAATAATTTTATTTGTTTATAAGCTTCTGGCCAAGCCTCTTCAATAATACTTAAAGCTCTATTAATTAATTCACATTCTTCTGTAGTTGGAACATTCATTTTCAACACAATTTCTCTATTTAAATCTTTTGAATTACTTTCAGATAAAATATCAAGTGAACGACTAACCCACTCATTATCATTTATAGAATTAAACCATGACTTATCTTGTTCTGAGATAGCAAGATTTTCTTTTAAAAGCTCAACATTGTCAGGATCACGATAAATTGACCAAGCCATAGATGGATGGTATTTTAACTCATCTGAAAAATCTATTTCATGCTTACTTAATAATTCTTTATATGTATCTAAAAGGGCTAATAAAAATTCATTTGCTTCATATTTCAATTTAGATTCTTCTAGAGTAATAGTAAATATATCTTCTATTCTTTCCATTAATTAAACATCTCCTATCAAATATTAGATTAATAAATTATATAGAACACGATTCACAAAATTCATTTTTCAAAACATCCTCTGTTCTTACAATATCACCTGTTTTAAAAGTTAAAACTTTATTTTTAGTTAAAGGCTCATATGTACCTGTTAACCAAGAAAACCATTCTAAAAACTGATAATGTGATGATAATGTAATTCCTGAAACAACAGAAGGATACTTTCTTCCTCGTTTCTTTTGCATCCCAATAATTAAATCCTCATAATCATTTTTGTCTAAATTTTGTCTTATATATTCTTCATAGCATGTAAAACAAGCTGTTTCTTCTGGTATAAATAATGGACCAATCTGTTGAGCAAAGCTTCCTATATAAGGAATTTTTAACTTTATACACGCTTCATTTACCCACCTATTCAATATAAATCTTGGTTCATCAGCTTCTACAAAAATAAAATCAAGACCATCAGCAAACGAATAAACATCTTCTAAATTTTCAACATAACTATTAATACATTCCACATTAACATCTCTATTAAATGAATTTATTCTCTTTTTAATAATTTCAGCTTTAAATTCACCAATTTGATTTTCATCATAAAAAATCTGCCTAACTAAATTAGAGGATTCAATTTGATCTCCGTCCATTAATTTAAGATAACCAACACCAGTAGCTCCAAGCATCATTGCTAATAAGCTACCTGTTCCTCCCATACCTATAATTCCAACTTTGGCATTTCTAATTTTTTCAAAAGCTTCCCATGGATTATTTTTAAAATCCGGGAAATTTTCAAACAAATCAATCAAGGTAAAATACCGATCATATTGTTCATTAGAAAGCCATTCTGGAATCTTTCTTTTATTACATTCAACTACAATTCCATTTTCAGAAAATGCCTCTAATATTTCCTCAATTTCTACTTCTGATATATCATAATTTTCTAATCTTAATTCATTAACAATTTGCTGTATATTTTTAGTGCCATCACATTTTTCAAGTAAACATTCAAGTATAGATTCTGCTTTTTCAATTCTCATATGACGCCCCATATGGCTGTTTAGAAATATATCTCCATTCGACAGTTTTATAGGCTCAATCGACGATGATACTATAGGGAATTCAATTTGTTTTTTCATTATAGTAACCTCTCTAAAATAAAATATTGAAAATCTATATAATATATAAACTAAATATTATTCATATTTTAAATCAAAAAATCAGTAATTGGGCCTAATGTAAATAGGCCCAATTACTACTTTGAATTAATAGCGTGGCTCGCCAAGTGAAGATGTTAATTCTTCAGCTTTAATGTTAACTTTAACTTTTTCCATGATTATCAACTCCTTGTTATGTAATAAAACCTAAATTGTAATAATATACAACACTTAGATTAAGCACGTGGCTCGCCAAGTGAAGATGTTAACTCTTCAGCTTTAATGTTAACTTTAACTTTAACTTTTTCCATGATTATCAACTCCTTTTCATGTACTAAAAATTTATGTTGTCATAATTTCCACACTTGGATTAAGCGCGTGGCTCGCCAAGTGAAGATGTTAACTCTTCAGCTTTAATGTTAACTTTAACTTTAACTTTTTCCATGATTATCAACTCCTTTTCATGTACTAAAAAGCTTATGTTGTTATAATATTCCACACTCATTTGTTTGTAAATATAAAATATTCAAAAAATTCTATATTTTATATTTATAAATATTTATCTGAATTAACAGAAAAATATTTATAAAGTTACGGTACGCTATGTGCTTAGAGCATGTCTCTTCGTCTAATAAATTTTCCTTCTTACTGAATTAAATGGCTCTTTAGATAAACAAATCCAAAGGGGCAAAACGTCGCGACTTTTTTATAAACATCATGACTTTATTTAAAAATTAGATAGAAGCACCGCCACTGCCTATCAACTAAATGTTTTGAAAGTACCTCCAAACTTTATCTACATTTAGTTACTTATATAGATAAAGATCATTTTGTACATCTAGCAGTTTATTTTTTAATCCATGTCGGACTTTTGCTTGAATATAAATTGAATAAGTCACATTCATTAAAAAACCCTCTGATTTCCATAATATATATGAAATCAGAGGGTTTTTTCGGTAGATTAAACTTCAATATTTTCTATAGGTCTTGTTTTAAAATATAAAGGGCCAAATACATGAAAAAACTCCGCTTTTAATGTCATCCTTATTTTCTAAATAGAGGTGCTATTTTATCAATACGATTTGTCCAAATTCCACCTGTATAATCATCTGGAAGGCGTTTTATATCTTCAGATGAGTCAAATCCACTTGAAAATTCAAGCCCATTTCCTCCTACAACGATAATTCGAGTATCTGCTTTATCCATTCGATTAAGAAAACGATTAGGCCATCCCCAAAGCAAAGGAGCTACTTTATCTGGTATATGTAACTCTCCATGCTTCATGCTTGAAGGTATGTAACCAGTCCACCCTAACGCCATATAAGTAAGAAGATCCTTTTTCATGGTTGCTTTTGACATCGTTCGTAAATTAGGGATGTGCTCTCTTATCGCAGCAATCGGCTTATCACCACCATATACTGTTAGTTGAGAAAGGCGTTTCGCTGGTAGTTTCTTGAGGTAAGTAGCCAATTGGATTCCTTCATTTTCATCATCACTTTTAATATGAATAAGAAAAGAACGATCTGGAAAATGGTTAAGCACTTCATCAAGTGTTGGCATAAGATTAATATATTCCCCGAAAGAATTCTCCTTCCTCAAGCGTGTGAAGGGCATAGCCCAACGATAGGTGGGAGATGAATTTCGGTTTGGCATAGCCAAAAACTTTTGATAAACTAGCTATATGAAGTTCTTTGATAACTTGATATAGAAGGTTGCAGGAAGAAAATAGAGTGCGAAAACCAAGCCATTCGGTTCCTGCGTAAAATATCAACCGTACCAAAAGAGCGTCCATGCGTTGGACATCTAGGGGTGGAACACCCCGAAGTAACGCTCAGGGAGTCGAAAGGTTACTTTCGTCGCGGAACTGAGAAGCTTCCACTTTAAGCTTTGCTAAGTCGCGAGTAGTTCACGAATTTATGTCTACTTTAAAGCCGTCTTAGTGGTGATGGACATGTGGTGCCCTCTATTACAAGTTTTCTTCCACAAACAAAAAGAACCATAACCTTACCGAAACGGCAAATTTATGGTTTAAATCAAAATTTTATCCGCACAGCTCTATAACTTTTTGCACCCTACTAGTAATCGCATAATATCCCCTCATACACACATGCCTTTGTTTATTTTTTTGAGATAATTTGCAGCGAAATCTTTTAAAGACTCAGGAATTAATGCTTTTTAAAAATTCATTTTCTAATTCTACTATCTTTCTTTTACGAGCTTTTATTTTTTTTACGGGCACCCCGACATACACATACCAATCATCTAAACTTTCTTTTACCATACTCATCGCGCCAACTGCCGCTCCTTCTCCTATTACTACATTTGGAAAGATAATAGAATGCGCACCAACAATGGCATGCTTTTTTAAGATAACTTTTCCAGCCTTCACATTTTTATATTGATGTGGAACAGTCGGTCCCATTAATGTATTTCCGCTAAAATCATCAATTGCTGCATATACAATTGTTTTTGATGAAATATTTGCAAAATCATGCATTTCAATCCCCATTTCTCCTCCATATAACGCTGTATATGCCGCTATATGCGAATAACTTCCAATTGTAATTTTGCCACTTAAAATGCAAAAGTCATCGATTCTTACATTATTTCCAACAGATATAGCACCTGGATTATATATACTGGTTTTTTTACTTATTAATACATTTTCCCCGACAGATAGAAAGCCAATTTCGCTCAACTCTTCTTGACTATAAAAACTATTCATCTGTGGACACCACCTTCTGCATTAAACACATTATAATTTGCTCCACGATTTCTTTCGTCATTCCTTCCCATAAAGGTAGACTAATTATTCGTTTTGCTATTTTATTTGTATTTGTTAAATCTGTAGACTTGTAGTTTTTAAAGAAATCTTGTTGGTGACAAGATGGTGAAAAATATGATCTAGCTTCTATCTTTTGCTTTTTCAACACTTCTATTACTTGCATATTGTTAATTTTTTCTGGACAGAGAATAGGCATAAATTGATGAATAGCTGCTTCTGTCTTTTGAACTTGCCAACCTTTTTTCATTAATCCCGTACTTTGTAATAACTGTTTATACCATTCAGAGATACGATTTCGTTCTTGCATTTTTTGATTCCATTTATTTATCGTTGCAATCCCAATAGCTGCTGCATATTCAGTCATTTTACAATTAAACCCCATCATCATACATTCACGATTATGATCAAATCCAAAATTCCCAATTCTTTTAATTTGATTTATCTCTTCCTCATTATAGCTATATATCATACCACCTTCACCAATTCCAAAAGGCTTTGTTGCATGAAAGCTATATACAATCATACCACTAAAATTCTGACCGTAATGTATACCCTCATGCATTAATCCAAACCCTGGTGCCGCATCAACAACAACCGGAACACCCTTTTTCTCTAATTCTTCATAATCTTTCAATTCCATCCATGATCCGAATGTTGCGTATGGAACAACAACAGCAACCTCTTCTTTTAATTCATCAATCTTATCCAAAAGTACCGTTTTATCCATACACCAATCATCTAATGAAATATCAATAAAATAAGGCTCCAAGCCACACCAAATAGCTGCCAACGGAGTAGCAGGGAATGTAAAACTAGGCATAAGAGCATATTTTCCTTTTTTTCTTTTCTTAAGTTGAATTACCGCCATTAACCCTAGCGTTGCGTTTGCTACTGTTGTAACAGCTCCCCTGTTCTGAAAAAATTCCGACATAATCGTATCTTCAAAACGTTGATTTATAGGTCCATAATTTGTATATATGTGAGATGTATCAATTTCCTTCAATTCGTCCAAATACTCTATTACAGGTACAGTTGAAGCACGTAAAAAAGGAATATTCTCCATATCTATCTATTCCTTCCTATCATTTTCGGACAATATAAAGCATATCCGTTTCAGATAATCCGAATTTCCTAGCAATTTCTATTCCTTGTTTCTCAGCTATGTTATACAATTCCACTTTAAAGCCCGCATCTGTTAATCGTTGAATAAATCCCGATCGATTATAAATCCTTACATGATCTTCTTGACCAAAGGCTATTTTTCTCAATAATGGGGTTACAATAGATTTATCCTCTATAATAAAATCTACATTCATTACTATTGGCACCTGAATAATTCCCCATCCATTTGGCTTTAGTACCCTATATAATTCTCGCATTGCTTTTTCATCGTCAGGCACGTGTTCTAATACATGACTACATAAAATAACATCAAAGGTATTATTTTCGTATGCAATTCTCGTAATATCAATTTCCTCCATTAAAGAATCCTTTGGTTCTAAATCCCCACATATATAAGTAATGTTTTTAAATTGGTTAAGCCATCCTCTTACCTTCACTTCAGGTGCAATATGCAGCATAGTATAATTTCTACTTAACAAATCGGTTTCTGTTTCAATGTACGCACGATACAACCTGTCACGATCCATCGAATAGCAAACTGGACAGATACCTGTATCTTTATTCCACATCTCAAATTGATATTTTAGAAAATCATAATTTGCTGGCCAAGGGGAAAATTTTTCAAATTGTTGATTGCAATATTGGCAATAACAAATATCTTTCTCGAATATATGAGTAACTAGTTTATTTAACCCGCTTTTTATCTTTTCATTATAAATTTGATTTAGTTCTCCACTTCTTACTGCATCCTTCAGTATAAATCCTGCATTCTCCAAACAATAAGATAAGCTCTCTTTATAATCTTGTTCAGCATTTAAAAAACCACTATTATGTGCATCTGTAATTAATTCAATCCATTCTTCAATTGTCATTAATATAAAGTGCATTTGTTTTTGATTTTGTCCACTATGTTGTCTAAAGTAGCTAAGAGGTTCCTGTATATAAACTACTTTCCCTTTCCTCATCATATCTAACCAAGTTGCAATGTCATTAATGGAAGAATACGCTTTTCCCTTAAAATAACCAAATTTCCCTCCAAAAAAATTGCGATTAAACAAAACCGTTGTCGGTTCTCCAACTACGTTTTTCAAGTTTTTCAACATATAATTCCCTAGTGTTTCCCCTTCAAAAATTGTAGTTTCTGTGGCAATTTTCACATTCAATGTTGAGGGTGGTAATATCTCTCCATTCTCATCAATCAGTTCACGGTACGACGTCACAAATGCAATGTTTTCTAATTCAAAAAAGTATTTCATCATTCTCTCAATCTTTTCATGATGAAATAAATCATCATCTAATAAAAAATTTATATATTCACCAGTAGCAAGCTCTATACATTGATTAAAATTTTCAGCCACCAATGGATTTTCATTTTTAACATATGTTATACACTCATATTCTTTTAAGTATGGTTGGATCATTGCTTTTACTTCATCATTTGTACTATCGTCAGAAATAATAATTTCAATATTTTCATAGGTTTGATTCAAAGCACTTTTGAGAGCTAATTCTAAGTAATGAGGTCTATTGTAGGCAGGAATTAGTATACTGACTTTTGGAAGGTGCGAGTTGATATTCATACGCTGTTTTTTCTTTTCTATATTTATTTTCTTTAGCTTGATTTGTTGATAATAGTCCAATGAATATAGTATGGGTGATGGAACAATTCTTCTTGCATAGTCTAGAAAATTAGTAATAGCTTTGTCTAACTCCTCTTCGGAAGATAAGAAACCATATTTTTCTCCAGCTATAATAATACTATGCGAAAAATCTTCTAACCCATCCATCATTTTATTAGATTCATTTAACTGCTGATTTGAATGTAATCGAAAGTAACTGAGGGTCTCCGCTATATATACTGCTTTCCCTTTACTCAGTAAGGATAACCATGAAGCTACATCTACGTTGCAAAGATACCGCCTTTTATCAAACACACCATACGGTTCTGTTAAATCACTTTTACGAAATAAAACCGTTGTCGGTTCTCCTATATAATTCTTTTGATTCATAATCACCATATTTCCTAATTGTGGCCCATCTATAATCGTATCTGTATAAAATAAACGCATCGTTGAATAAACATCTGGCAATAGGTTTCCTTCTGCATCCATTACTTGGCGATGGGATGTTACAAGCTTAATTTCATTATCTAGGTCATTTAAAAAGTATTTCATCATTTTTTCAATTTTATTTACATGAAATAAATCATCATCCATTAAGAAGTTTATATACTCACCTTTCGCTTTATGAAATAACATAAGTGAGTTCTCAAATTGTCCAAGAGTTGACCTATTCTTTATATAAATAATATTTGAATGATCATACAAGTACTTTTGTAACACTTTCTCTGTTTCGTCGTTTGTACTATCATCCCCTATTATAATTTCTATATTAGGATATGTTTGTTCTAATACACTACATAAAGCTTTTTCAAAGTAGTGTGGACGATTATACGTAGGAATTAATACACTTACTAAAGGCGTTTGATTTATTTCCTTTTCATTTGTACCATTTTCCATTCTATTCCTCCGCTTTTTTATTTATTTTCATTTTTAAAATATACATGCTACTACAAATGTACTTATTAAGACGAACTAGATCTGAAAGGTGTTTCGAAAACCAAATAAATAGCTTTAAAAATAGCATCTATATTGGCATAGTGTAGACTAAACCTTGATACCTTTTTGCGTCCCATTCTATTTATTTGTAAAATACGGCATTCTTTTTTCAATAAATGCCTTTACCCCCTCCTTCACATCTTCTGTTTGAAATACTTTTCCAAAGTAACGCGCTTCAATCTCAAGCCCTTCTTGTAAAGGTACTGTTGCACCTTCGCGAATTGCCAACTTCATATAGGCGAGAGCTGGAAGAGAAAATTTACTTATATCCCTTGCAATCTCTTTTGCTTTATTTAACGCCTCTCCTCGAGGTGTAATGTAGTTAACTAAACCTATTTCTTTTGCTTCTTTTGCTGTAATCGATTTCCCGGTGAACATCATCTCTTTTGCTTTCCCTTCTCCAATTAATCTAGGTAAGCGTTGGGTTCCTCCAGCACCAGGAAATAAACCTAACGTAATTTCTGGTAATCCAATTAAAACTTGTTCTTCTATTACCCTTAAGTCACAAGCAAGTGCTAATTCACATCCGCCACCTAGTGCTAACCCATTAACAGCAGCTATAGTCGGTTTAGACAGATTCTCTAGTTGATTAAGTGGCTGTTGCAATTCTAATGATTTCATCTCGGCATATTTTTCACCTTTGCCCATCCAATCTGGAAATTCTTTTATATTCCCTCCTGCCACAAAAGCCTTTTCTCCACTTCCAGTTATAATTACGACTGAAATATCATTATCAATTTCTATTTCCTCTAATACATCTACTAATTGTTGAACTACTTCTAAACTTAAAGTGTTGACTGGTGGGTTTTGAATTGTAACGACTGCAATACTTCCTTTTTTATTACAAGTTACTACACGTTCATTCTTCATAAAAAATCCCCTTTTACATTCCCTAATTTTTCACAACCCCAAGCTTCTTCACTTTACTCACCATCAGCATAAATTTCCGAATATGTTTCCGTTTTTAGAAATTCATCAATTTATTGTATGAACTGTAGAAGCATAAAATGAGCAATCCTTTCTTGGCACCATTTTATAATCTCAACATATTTTTAAATTGTTCTTTTACTATATTAATTGGTTTCATGTTTCTTTAGTTTCCGTTACACGGTTTCTGGAGCTGAGATGAATCGTAGGAAAAATGAGATAAGGAGACTGATACATGAGATACATTAAAGGAGAACAATTTCAGAAAAACACTATTTTAGTAACCACTTGTATTTAAGTCTTTCTTAACTATCAGCCCCACCGATTTAGACAACTACCTATTTATGAATAGACAATCATCTAATTTATGTTAAATTCAATAAACTATATGGGAACGAATATCAAAACAAGGAGTGATACGTATGTTTCGTCGTCCAACTTGTATGCAAGCTTGTTTAAATAGTGGGCATGATTACGATTATTGCCGTATATGGTGTGAACCTATTTACATGGTTCCTACTTATTCCTACTCAGTACAACCATCGTATACAGCACCTATAGTAACACCATATAGTTCACAGCAATATCAGACTTATGCCTATGGGCAACAAACCGACCCGCGTTGGGAATGTTACCGTCAATGTATAAGAAGTGGCGGAAATGCTGCAAGCTGCTGTTATTATTGCGAACTGTGCTAACAACAACTCTTAATTGTGTGGAGTCCCACAACTGTAGTGCACAAACAGATTACAACTCATTAAAAGCATCCGTCATAATTTTAAAGAAACTATCGATCTGCACTCCGATCTCTCGTTATTTCCATCTTTCTTCGCAACCATTCTTTTATAGGACTTGTTTGGTGTAATAATAAAGAGATTCCTCAATTACTTGCTCCCCACTGTACACTTAACTATCACTTTCTTTAGATGACGTAACATTTTTTCTTATTTTGTTTCGGCTTGGATTTTTCCTATAATTTGTTTATCTACCTCTTTCAAAAATGACAATCTCTCGCTTTTCCACAATTTTTTTATGAACTTTAACCTCTACACCCCTATATGAAACAAGGCTCACTCAATTTGCGCAGAAATCATGAAATTTTTACTTATACTTACTAAGGCGCATGAGCTATCATACCCCCGTACACTTTTCAATAAAATTATCGCTTATACTAACTAAGCCATACAAGATGTCCTTTCTACTCATTTTCCATGTAAAAATACGCAATAAATTAACCGGTTCCCTGTAAAATAAAGAACCGGCTATCTATTTACTGTTGTTTTGATGTGATTTTTGTCTTGTAATGGTGGTGATTATTAGTTTGGTTACCATGTCTCTCTTGGTTGTTAGGCGTAATTTCATCAGTAAATTCCATATTTGCTAAATTTACTTTGGATGGAATAAATGATCTTGTTTTATTTTGAAAACCTTGAAACGTATTTTTTTATAGGTTTCATCATGCTTGAATTACGTGTTGCTAATACACCTAAAACGGTTCCTAATCCTAGTAAAGAAACCCAAATCCAACCTTTATTGTTCTTCTTTTTATTTCCGAATAACTCAAACATTTGTTGAGTTATTTTTTTTGAATCGAATAATGACATCAAAAAATTAAGGATATTCATTTTTGTCCCCCTGAAAAAAAATCGTAAAAAGAAACACTCTTTTCAATTTCACATATTTTATAATGCGATATTTTATAGAGATTTATGATGCCAACTTATACTAATAGTTCTTGATTTTTAAACCGGAACTTTCTAATATTACTCAAGTGGTTTTTACTGAAATATAAAAAATAGTTTTATAAAAAATCAAAAAGGAACTGAAAAGTTATGTATTATTAGATTGGAAATTTATTAATTCTTTTTCAATTGTCGGTTATATAATGTCGAAAGGGTGAGTAACGCAAGAATCGAACCTACTAAGGCAAGTGACATGTCCCATTGTGCATCCCATATATCGCCTTGCATACCTAAAAAGTCTTTTGCTGTTGTTCCTCCCTTTGCTATTTTAAAAGCTAACCATTCGATGATTTCGTATAGTGCAGCAATAGCAAGCGAAACACTTATACAAATCGTAACTAACCAAGGACCTTCGGTGAGTTGAGTTTTCCGTAATAATATTTCTCTTATCACAATTGTAAACAAGCCTTTCATCAAATGTCCAAATCGATCATAGTGATTTCGATTTAAATCAAAGACATCTTTTATCCAATTAAAAAGAGGAACCTTTGAGTATGTGTAATGACCGCCGATGAACATTATGATGGCTAGTATTGCAATAATGATATAAGAGAGAGTAGTAAAGCGAAACTTATTGTATATTACAATTATAATGATTAGCCCGAGAACGGCAGGAATAGCTTCCGCTGCCCATGACGAGTATCTTGCAGGCTTAATAACAGACCATATAAAAACTGCAGTAACAATTAATAATAAAAATAGATGAATCATTTTACTTTTGTCTCTTATCACTTTTTTCACTCCTATTGAAAGGCTTTCTGCTTAAAGTATTTGAAAAAACACACTTTCGTATACAAAGTACTTGGCACTGTTTGCCTTATTTTACACTCAAGAACAGCTCTTTTAATGATGAAAGTGTTTTTGTCTAGTAGATATTCACAGCCTTCGTCAATTGCTCTAAAAGGTTTAATTCTATATCAATGTCAAGTTAATAATGCCAAGAGAATATAGGGGAGTGTGCTTTCTATAAATTTTTGTGACTAAACTAAAAATGTACATAACCAGTATAGCTATTTGCAATATTACATATTTATTTAATTCTTTTGTTACCCGGATTATAAATGTATTAGGAATACAAAAAGCGATTCTTTTCACATTAAAAAGAATCGCTTTCCAAGTTTATATTTTCAATTACATTACATAAAGAATTGAGAGATTCTCACCTAAGAGCATTAACGACAACTTCAGCCGCCTCTGCAATAAGTTGATTATCATAGGTAGCTTCTTTCTCATCTTTACTGGATAAAATTGCGATAATAATTGGTGCTCTATTTGGTGGCCAAACGATAGCAATATCATTTCGTGTCCCATAACTTCCAGCTCCTGATTTATCTGCAACTTCCCAGTCAGTTGGTACGCCAGCACGAATAAGTTTGTCCCCAGTTGCATTCCCTTTCATCCAATTTGTAAGTACTTTACGTTTATCATCTGGAAGTGCATTTCCAACCGTAAAAGCTTTAAGATTTGTAGCAATTGCTTTCGCTGTACTAGTGTCACGAATGTCTCCTGGAATTGCCTCGTTTAATTCTGTTTCAAAGCGATCAGACATAGTAACCCGATCCCCCATCTGTCTAAGTGCTTTTTCATATCCTTTCGGTCCGCCTATTTTATGAAATAAAATGTTTCCCGCAGTATTATCACTGTAACGAACAGCAGCCTCAGCAATTTCTCCTAGCGTCATTCCAGTGTCTACATGTTTTTCGGTAACAGGTGAATAATCCACTAAGTCTTCTTTCGTATAAGTAATAACTTCATTTAATTTCTCAGTAGAGTTTTGCTGTAGTAATACCCCTGCCGCTAACGCCTTGTAGGTTGATGCAAAAGCAAACCTTTCATTAGGTCGATAAGAGATTGTTTCATTTGTACCAGCATCAATAGCATACACACCTAATCGAGCATCATATTTTTTCTCAAGTTGAGAGAATTCTTTATACGTCCCATGATTATTATGTTTAACTGGTGCTGTCTTTTCTTTCGCTTCAACTTGGAACACCCCTCCTGTAAAAGCATGTAGACTTGTAATACTTAAACCTAATATACCAACGCATATTCCTATCTTTAGCATCCTCTTGTTTTTCAAAATCATCATTCCTTTCAAGATCTTAATACTTTTTTACTTACACATAATAGACAATCACCGAAACAAGTTTGTTCCATCAATTTAAAAACTTTATAACGAATTAACAAAATAAGAGATAGCAACAATGATCGCCACTATCTCTTATTTCAAATCTCATTTTTACTTATAAAAACTTTTATATAAAGTGAAACTTTAATCAGTGGGGGTTTTCTTCATCCCCCACTGATTATCAGCCCTCACCAATCGGACTTTTATGGGCAGCCCGACCCCCACCTAAATTCTTTGCTTTCGCTGAATTTTGAGGTGGGGGTCGGGCTGCCCATTAAAGCGGGATAAACAGAATCTCTTCCCTTAGAAAAGGGGACAAGTTTTACTGATTTTGATTCGGATTATCTGTACTAGTAGCTTCACCTTGTATACGCTGCTTTTTCAAATCAAAGTATACATCTAAAACTTCTTTTCCAATTATAGAATTAATACCACTTTTATCGTTATGAAGCCATGGAACTACTACAGAGAATGCGACTTCTGGATTATCATAGGGAGCATATCCAACTAACGTTAAGTTGTAACATTCCATACGTTCTCCTTTTGCATTTCTACCAATTGGATCATCTCCACCATATACAGTTTGAGCTGTTCCTGTCTTTCCTGCTGGCTTGTATGGAGCATTTTTGAAATGCTTCACGCCAGTTCCATCACCTTCTTGGAATACCCATCTAAAGCCTTCTTTTATTCGATCAATATGCTCTGTCTTCATATCAATCCGATTTAATACGACAGGCTCTATAGAACGAATAACTTTGCCAACCTCTTCTTTTATTGATTGCTCTCGTATTTCTTGTACAATTTGAGGTTGCATTCTATAACCGCCATTAGCAATTGTTGAAATATATTGCGCTAATTGCAATGGCGTATACGTATCATACTGGCCGATAGAAAAATCTAGTAAAAAACCAGGCTGACTATCTATTTTTCTAGTTTGTCCAATTATTTCATTCGGTAAATCAATACCCGTAGGAACTCCTAATCCAAATTGCTTAAAATAATAGCGCATCGTATTAAATGCTTCTTGTTTTATATCCAATGAACCATTTGGTACGTAATTAACGCCCGCAATTTTTAAAGCTGTTTGGAACATATATACATTCGAAGATACTTGTAGAGCTCGTAAATCATTAATATTACCAAATCCGGATACATTCCACGATTTCTTAGCTTGTGTACCTTTAAATTTCATCGGTGCATCATAAAATTGATCTCCTGGTTGTATAGCCCCTGTCTCATATCCAGTTAATAAAGTTGCACCTTTTACAGCTGACCCTAGTTCATACGAAGTTGTCATATTACCTAATGCCAAATCCTCGATTTCCATTTCCCCTTCTTTTTCTACAATTCTTTTGCCTGCCATAGATAAAATCTGTCCATTATTCGGATTCGTCATAACGACAAAAGCTCGGTCCAATAGTGGCTCTGAACTCTTAAAAGCTCTCAAATTTTTCTCTAAACTTTCTTCCACTTTCTTTTGTAATTCCATATCAATCGTTAATGTTAAACTATTACCACTTTTTCCTTTAGAAATTATTTCTGTGTTTATAATATTTCCTGATTTATCTGTAATATTTTTCACTTCTTCTTTTGTACCGTGTAACACATCTTCATATCGTTGTTCAATATAACTTTTCCCTACACGATCATTACGGTTATATCCGCGTACTAAATAAGAATCTAAATTTTCTTTTGGCAGACCTTCTTCACTACTCGTAATATTACCTAACACGGAACGAAATAAATCACCATTTACATAATTGCGCTCCCAATCAACTGTTGCATCTACCCCAGGAAACTCCGCAAGATTTTCACTGATTTGTGCATACTCTTGATTTGTTACATCTTTTTTTATAATTTGTGGTGTCAGTTGATAACCTGAGCTCATTTTACTTTTAATAGCTAACACCTTTAAATCTTGAACTGTTAATTCTGCCAATTCTACTTCTGTAATGCGACTTCGTCTTAAGTCTTCTATTTTTTTATCTAACTCTTTTCCCTCTATACCTTTTTCTTTAAACTTTTCTATATCTTTTTTCGTAATCTTTGTCTCCGCACGTTTCGTATTCAACTGCATCCAAAAATCTTTTTTATCGATATCTGTTAATTTGTTTATATCTTGTTCAGGCATTTCAAGTACTTTTGCCAAGTCTTTTGCAGTTTTTAAAATATCTTCACTAGTAATTCCCTTTGCCCTTGTATACGTAATCGTTCGAAGAGATTTATTATTAACAACTGTTTTTCCTTCTCGATCTAGTATTTGTCCACGTGGAACTGGAATACTAGTTGTTGCATTTTGACTGTTTTCCACTTGATTCTTATAAGCCTCTCCCTCTACGATTTGCACTTTTCCTAGCTGCATAATAATAGCTGAAAATAATAAAAATATGCAAAGGAACATTAGATTTAATCGAATAGATATATATGTCTTCTTATTTCCTTTTTGCTTTTCCATAAATCCTCCATATATTTGCTTATATATTACGTAACGATGGCCGATTATAAATATCGATTCGACTTTTTCACTAAACCATTGTAAGCATCCATTTCTTTTCGTTTTGCTACGTAATTCAAAACTCTCCTGTCTTGTTTTCTCTCTATTTTTGTCGCTTGCATTAGAAATGCTTCACTGTATAACGACCCATCTTAAAAGTAAAATTTCATACTATTTATTCCTTTCTTCATGCTGTAATACTTAATAGACAACCTAAATAATAAAGTTGTTCCACATTTACAAAAAAAATAATTAACTATAATATGGAATAAGCTAAAAAGGGAGGGTTTTATGTTACATACAAAAATAAAAAGGTGGAGATTTATAGCGATTCTTTCTATTGTAGGTTTTATATTAATAATTTTGTTTAAAAGCCATTTCTTTTCAATTACTATCGAAACTACTTCAGCCGAAAGAGGACAAATACTTGATCAAAATGGGGTAATACTAGCTACAAATAAGAAAGTTAAGTCTCTATATTGCACTTTTAATGATGAAAAGATATCGAAACTAGATACATCAAACACATTAGCTTTTTTCAAACAATTTTCAAGCGAGTTTCAACATGACATTTCTGCAAAAGATATAAAATTACACTTACAACAATCTTGTAAAAAGCCAACTATGAATGATATACCGTTATACTCTGACATAAATGAGAGTGAACTTACATTCGTAAATAAGAACAAACCCAATAATGTAATAATTAAAGATGAAGTGATTCGATATTATCCTAAGCATGAAATTGGTTCACAAGTAATTGGTTATGTGGAAAATGAACTTAATTCAGAGCATATGCCTGTTGGAAAAAGTGGGGTTGAGCTGCAATATGAAAATGATTTAAAAGGAAAACCGGGTAAAACTCTTATTTTTAAATTGACTAATAAAAAGTTCTTATGGAACATTCAAAAAGTACAAAAAGGTAAAGATGTACGGCTAGCTTTAGACTCTGAGTTGCAGCAAAAGGCAGAAGAAGCATTAAGATCTCAAATTAAGAAAACACCTGATGCTAAAGCTGGTTATGCTGTAGTGAGCGATGCAAAAACTGGCGCAATTTTAACTATGGCCAACTCGGTAGTTTTTGATCCAAATATATTAAATACACATGTATCTTCTAGAAAAGAAAACATTAAATCACTTTCGCAAAATAAAGCAATTCAAAAATTAAAGTACGGTGAATCTTATGTAAATATGGCCTCTACTATAAAGCCACTTTCTATTTTAATTGGATTAAACGAAAAGCTCTTTCAACCTGAAGATACTTATTTAGATAAGGGTAGTTTTCAGTATGATAATCAAAATAACATTGTGAATGCACCTGGAACGCCAACTGGGGAGATTACACCGCGGCAGGCTATCATTAATTCATCTAACACATTTATGACAGCAAAAGTAGCACTACCTTTATTCAACGAAAATAATGGTAATATAGAAAAAGTAGCAAACATATGGACCGATTATTTAATGCAATTCGGTCTTCGTTCTAAAACGGGGGTTGATTTACCATTTGAAGAAGACGGACAATATGAGCTTCATCCATCTAATAAATTTGAAAATGGAATCTCAGCTTTATTAAATGCCTCTTGGGGAGGAAATGAAGTACACACTCCTCTTCAACTTGCTCAATATGCAGCAACTTTAGCTAATAAAGGTGACAAATATAAACCTCACATCGTAAGTGCTATTATTGGTCCAAATGGTAAGGAAACAAAAAAATTTAAACCCATTTTAGAAAGTTCAAATCATTATCCGATGAACTTTTGGAATGTCGTGCAAGGTGGAATGAGTCAAAATATAGAGGAGATTAAAAAGCTGCCCTTTGACGTCGCAGGTAAAACAGGAATTACAGGTTTTCCGAATGAGCAAGCAAGAATGATCAATCATTCTCTTTTCATTGCATATGCTCCTACCAAAGATCCACAAATTGCCGTTTCTGTCGTTATTCCTGGTAGTAATTCAGAGAAAAACATCGCTGCTCTCGTTACATCAGAAATTTTAGAGTCTTGGAATACACTTCAAAAAGAGAATAAAAACAAAGAGGAAGGTTCATTAAAGTGAACCTTCCTCTTTTACCATATAGAATCAATATTCGTTATTTTCCATTTACCTTCACGATCCTTTTCGAATATGAAAGAATATTTAATATCAGTTAAAACATACTCTTTTTGTACATATCCAGTATTACCGCTAATTGTCGATACTTTTATATATCCATCATTCTGCACTTTTTCCGGAATCCAAGCTTTTACCATTTCATTAGATACTTCATATAAAACTCGTGATTCTCGTTTTGGTTCAGCTAAAATTTTCGTTTTATTTCCAGTAACAGTTGCATATATAAAATGTGCTTGCTTTTGTTCGTTACTTTCTGTCAATCCACTTGGTACTTTGTATGCTTGCTTTGTATCATTTGTAAATTCTCCCCCCATTGTAAGGGCAACTTGCAACTCATGAAAAATATCTTCATCAAACTTCAATTCATCCTTCTTATAACTCTTCCCTTTAAATAAAACTTCATCATTTAACGCTCTATTCAAGTCATTTTCATTTTTTGCATTTGTACTTTGATATAAATCATTCATAAATTGTTTTAATGTTGAATCTTGAGCAGACTCATCTTTCGTTTTAGGCTTAATTTGAGTGCTGCTTTGGACCGGTGATTTATTTTCATCAAGCCAAGGTTGTTGCACAATAACAAATAACATTGTACAAACGAAAACAACTACAATAGGCAGCACTTTTTTACGAAACGGTTTTTTATGTTTTACAAGATCCGCTTCATTATTTTCATATATAGACTGCTTTATTTTAAAAATAAACTCTCCTTCATCTTTACGCTTCTCCATGGGACCTTTTTTTAATTTACTATACCAGTCGGGATTTTGTTTATTGTTCATCACTACTACCCTCCCCAATTAATTTTGAAACCTTACTTCTCGCTCGGCTTAATCTAGATTTTACAGTTCCAATAGATACTCCTAGTGTTTCAGCCATTTCTTCATAAGATAATTCATATTTCGCGTCTAAAATTATTATTTCACGGTGTTTTTTAGGTAGTTTTAATACAACATCCCACACTTCATTCATTTCCTCTTGATTAAAAAATTCTTTTTCTGCCGATGGAGATTGTTTATCATCACTAAAAAATCCTACTAAAGATATCCTTTTAAAATAGGAGGATTTCAAATAGTTTATTGCCGTATTTCTTGTAATTTTTAATATCCACGTTTTAATAGATGACTCCTTTCGAAATGAATTCCAGTTTTTAAATACCTTTATAAATACATCTTGCGTGATATCATCTGATAAGTGTGGATCTTTCGTAATAATAAATGAATAATTCCATACATCTTGCCAATAATCGTTTATAACATAGTCAAGCTCATCATGATTACATTTTTCAATAAACTTCTGTTCCATTTCCACACCTCGAACTTATTTGAATAAACATAAAACTACCCTCACTTTTATTATGGTTTCAATATATAGACAAGATACAAGTTGCATTTGTTCCATTGTTTATCTTTTTTTCAATAGAAAAACCTACTAAAAATGTAAAGGTGTGCAATTACTTTCATAAAATAATCAGCTATATATTCTTTCACATGACAGGCTCCTAAAAGACAAGTAACGCATACAATATTAAAAATACACTCATAAAAATCTGATTATTATTTTGAATTTCACGCAATATTCTACTTGTATTACCTTTTTTCTTAGAGCACACTTATTTGTGTGCTCTATTTATTCTTTACTACATAACTGTTTTGTTAAAGTTTAAAATTACCCTCACTTGTCCATTTCAATTTATTTACCTCTTCTATTTACTATCAGCAATGTCACCCTTTCAAAAATGAAAATAAAGATGGGATATCAACTTTCTACACACACAACAAAAAGCATTCTCGATTAAGAAGAATGCTTTTTCGAAGCTTAATTATACTTTGTTTTGCATGATTTATACCTTTGTGTTAAGCAAAAAATAAATGGAGTAAAAGATTTTACTTTATAATTAATTATTATTTTTGGAAAATATGTTTTATTCTTTCACCTGGTACGTTACTCTCCCCTCTTCCTTTTACATCTTCGATCATCATGGTAACAATCATGTCCGGCTCATTTGCATCAAAAGCTACAAACCATCCAAGTTCTTTTCCTTCTGCTTCTTTCGACTCTTTCAGTTCTGCTGTACCGGTTTTACCAGCAAGAGTTATACCATCAACCTTAGCAATTCTCCCCGCGCCATCAGGGTCATTAATGACTTTTATTAATGCACTCTTTAATATCTCTTGATTCTTTTTAGAAACCACATTTTCTTTCCAATTCCCTTCTACTTTTGCTTCTTTTAAAAGATGAGGCGATGGAATATTCCCTTCATTTACAATCGGTGCATATGTTATATGCTAAATGAAGTGGTGTCATTAATACTTGTCCTTGTCCGTATCCCGTGTCTGCTAGTTGAATATCATTTTTTATCCCATCTCTTGCAATGATTGAAATAGGAAATTCGTATTCGATTGGTAATTTTTCATGGAATCCGTATTTCTTAAATTCATTTACATACTTATCTTTTCCCATCTTCAAGGCTTGTTGAGCAAAATAAATATTATCTGAGTACTTCATTGCCTTGTCAAAATCAATTGGACTTGCATCCTTCACACGTGTTACATAATAATTTCCCCAAGAGGAATCTTTTGTCCACTTTAGTCCTTGAATATTAAATTCTTCCTTAGGTTTTATTGTGTTTGTTTCCAAACCAATTGCACCTGTAATCGTTTTAAATACGGAACCTGGTACAAATGCTTGTGTGAAACGATTCATCATTGGTAGTTTCAAGTCGTTATTCCATGCTTCTCGTTGGGCCTTTGATGTTCCTCTAACTATTGTATTTGGGTTATAAGCAGGGCTACTTACTAGTGCGATTGTTTCACCTGTTTTAGGATTGATCGCTGCACTAGAGCCTGCTTCATTTTTCATCTCATTATAGATTTTTTCTTGAATTGCAGCATCAATTGTTAACGTAACATTTTCCCCTGCTTTCGCTTCTTTTTTTGCTACGTTTTTAATCTCTTTCCCACTCTCATCTTCTATAAATACGCGTCCACCCTTTTCACCACGCAATTTATTCTCCAGTACTTTCTCTAAACCTGTCTTACCTATTAAATCATCAGCTTGATAACCTCTTTTTTGAAGCGATTTTAACTCCTCTGCATTCACATTTCCTATATAGCCAGTTAAGTATGCCGCTGCTTCTCCTAATAGATACGTACGAATATTTACTGGGCGAGATGATACTCCTTCTAATTCAATATAATCATTCTGTCTAGTTCCCTCTTTTAAAATACCAATTGGTACAAAGGAATCTGGTTTTATCCATTTCGCTGTAAGCTTCTGATCGACCTCTTCTATAGACAAATCCAGTAACTGTGCTACTATTTCTTTTGTTTGAGCCGCCGTTTCGCCTAGTTTCTCTGGAATAATTCCAACCTCAGTCGCTTTACCATTCGTTGCAAGACCTTTCCCATTTCGATCGTATATTTCTCCGCGTTTTCCATCTTCTGTTTGCATACGTACTTTGTAATCTTTTTTCATACCTGGAAAAATGAAATCTGGTGTCCAATCTATTTTCCAAGCATCTTTATCTTTCACCAGTTTTGCTTCATGGATAAATGAAGCTGTTCCTCCATCCGTATCCATCTTAACTTCAAAAAGAAAAAGTTCTTTATCTTTAGCATTCTCTCCTTTCGTTTTAACTTTTAAATTCTTAACGCCAATCCCTTCATAAATTTTTTGATATTTCTCTGTGAATTCCTTTTTAGAAATCGTTTTTTGGGCATGATCTGATAAATGATCATACATATTTGCAAATTCTCTATCATTCCATAAATTTATATATTCTTCAAATGCTTGTTTTGGCGATTCGTTTTTATTACATCCTACCAATATAACTGCAAAACAAAAGAAAAGCAGCATCCATAATTTTTCCAATTCAATCTTCTCCCTTAGTTAAAAATGTTTATTCCTTTCTTAATAAATTAAATAAAAAATGTTGTAACGCTTAATAGACAGTATAAGTAATGAAATTGTTCCACATTTACAAAAAAATTAATTTATGATCAAGTTACATTCGGAGGAGAAGATTTTAAGGTTCTTACAAACAATAGAAGCGGATCTATTTAACACTATTATTTAAAATATCTTTTTGTTTAGGTTCCCTGCTCTTATCTTTTTGTAAATATTTAATACGAAAAAGGACCCTTATTCTAAGGGTCCTTCAACAAAAAATAACAAAGTGTATACAATAAAAAAGAATTACTTAAAGTTTAATTTATAGACGCTGTATATCTTCTATTCCGCATCGAAACCCATATGCTGTATGCGACTGGGGATTCGTTCACTCTAAAGCTTATTTAGAAGAGTCATGTACAGGTAAACTACTATGAATTAATTCAGCAACTTTCACATATCCTTTTGAGTTTGGATGAATTAAATCCTTAGACCAAACCGTATCATCATTAACTAAATGATGATTCCAAAAGTCAACATGATGAAGCTTATACTCTTTACTCAGTGAACGTATAACTTCGTTTGCCTCTAATAATTGTTCTTTTACTACTTGCTTTTTTTCAGATGATAAAGGAAGCCTAACTGTAAAATCTGGAAGGTTTCCTATAATAATATCAGCATCTGTTCTACTTAATGTATCTATCATAAATTCCATATCGTTCTTATATTCTTGATGATTCCAACGTCCTTTTAATACATCGTTTGCACCTGCGATTAGACTTACCAAATCTGGATTAAACGTTAATGCTTTTTCCAATTGCTGCGAGCGAATTTCTTTAGTTACTAACCCACGCTTTGCAAAATTGGCATATTCTATATCGTTTACACACAGTTGAACAAAATGATCTACCCAGCTTTTTAATGCAATTCCCTCAACTTCATCCCCTATGCCCTCGGTAAAACTATCACCAATCGCTACAAATCGCTTCCACATATGTAGTCCCCCTTTTTGTATTCATATCTACACTATATAATAGTTTACATCGTATATCTATTTCCATTGTAATTTAATTGAATAATGAATCTTCTTTCATCCTGTGTAAATTTATTAAACTATCCTTGTACCAGGGTGCTTTAAATTAAAAAATCAAAATAAACGCCATCCTTTTGTATATTTCTACAAAAAGAATAGCGTTTTTTGATTATATAGATACAAATTTATTTTAGCTTAATAGCAATACCAAAAGTTCCTAATTACAAAATTTAGAAAATAATACCCTCTTCAATTCCAAGCGATCAACATAAAAATCTATAATACTTTGAAACCTTTTGTTTCAGACTATAAAGTGAAACTTTAATCAGCCCTCACCAATCGGGCTTTTACGGGCAGTTGATCCCCCACCTAACTTCTTTGCTTCCGCTGAATTTTGAGGTGGGGTCTTACTGCCCGTTAATGCAGGATAAAATTAGCTTTTTACTATATCAACCGCACGATCCCACATACCACTAAAAAAAGATCCGATGTTACGCATAAAACGTGTGAACCAATTTGCTTGTTCAATATCAGATTTTGTTACAAGGTCTACTTGTAATGATTTATCTAATAAGAACCCAGGATCTTTACTATCTTTAGGCGAGATAATCATTTTACTAATTGTTACACCTTTTTTAATAGGCGCTTCTTGTTCTTTATTCAATACTTTAAATTCTTTTTTATATACGTCTTTGTTGCTCTTTGGTATTGGAAGTGAAACAGCTTGCTTCGTTTGAACAACTACATCTTTGTCTTTTGCATTTGCTACTCGCACTGTTTCATGCCCGTTTACTACTGAATCTTTTCCATAAACTTTCTTCATTTCAAAATTCGCAAATCCATAATCATATAATTTCTTCGTTTCATCAAAACGTGCTGCATGAGAGTTTGCTTTTATCACGACAGAGATTAAACGCATACCGTTTCTTTCTGCTGTACCAGTGAAACAATCACCAGCTTCTGGGGTAGTTCCTGTTTTCAACCCATCTACACCTTCGTATTGCTTAATTAAACCTTTTAACATCCAGTTAAAGTTCGTCATATCAATTGGATACTTACCACCCTGTTGGAATGTTTTTTTGGGAATTTTTGCAGTATCTAATATTTCCGGAAAATCTTGAATAAGGCGTTGTGCTAAAATCGCACAATCTCTTGCGGACATTTTATTTTTCTCGTCTGTAGTTGTCCCTTCTGGGTGATGTCCTTTTAAATCATGATTTGTTAAACCTGTTGAGTTTACAAATTTATAATTTTCCATTCCAAACTCTTTTGACTTATTGTTCATCATTTTTACGAAATTAACTTCTTTTCCAGCAATTTCTTCAGCTAAAGTAATTGTTGCACCGTTTGCAGAATAAATTACCATTGCCTCATATAACTCTTTGACCGTATAAGAACCGCCATTTTCTAATGGAACGTTTGATAAGGAACGATCTTGCGAAATCTTATATGCATATTCGGAGATTTTAACTTTTTGATTCCATTTAAGTTTTCCGTTCTCCACCGCTTCGTGAACTAAATATTCACTCATCATCTTTGTCATACTAGCAATTGCTAATGATTCATCTGCATTTTTTTCATATAAAATTTTTCCGGAATTTGCTTCTACTAAAATTGCTGATCCTGCTTCTACTTCTATAGCAGAAACTGTTTCCGCTGATGCACTTCCAGATATAACAACTATGCTACAAAATAGTGTAAGCACTGTTATTATTACAATAAATCTCTTGCACAACACATCTTTCACTTCTGTTACCTCCAATATCTTTGCACTCAAAAAACGTTATTCTAACGTAATCCTTCAAAAAATAGACAACGTTATCAAATTCTAAATATAAGACATTAGGACCACTTTCATGTAGAACATCTCATCCCGCTCTTTTAGACAGACTGACATTTAGTACCCATACTTTTAACACCTTTGTATTTTTCAAAATGATTCGCACTTTCATTTTTTTTAGGATTACACTTAATAGACAATCTCAGTAATACATTTGTTCCATATTTACAAAAAAATAAAACGAGTGTGTCCTGATTAAATATCGAGGCAAACTGGCAGCCAAATATTCGTTTATTAGCTATCAAGGATTTTAATTATTTAATTCAGCTATTTGCTATACTCATACTAGAGATGAATTTTCCTTAGTCTAGACTATTAATTTTTTATAATAAAAAACTACATCCTATATAGAATGTAGTTTTTTCACAGACCTATCTATTTTTTACTTCCTTTTTATAAAAATCATATAATAGTTCAATAGATGAGCTAGATAATATAGGCATTGCCTTCTCAACTAATTCTCTATTCCAATCAAACCAACGCATTTCCATCAGCAGATTCATTTCTGTATCAGTGAACCGCTTCTTTATTTCCTTAGCAGGATTTCCACCAACTATTGTATACGGCGGAACATCTTTACTTACGACAGTTCCTGCTGCAACGATTGCACCTTCACCAATTGTAACGCCAGGCATAATAATAGCATTCATTCCAATCCAAGCGTCACTTTTAATGACTGTATCACCCTTCGGTTCATATGAATGTTCAATTTGCTCAGCGAATGGATATACTGTAATCCATTCTGAGTGATGATTATGATTACCACCCATTAAAATGACTACTCCACTGGCAATACAAACATAATTCCCAATAATGAGTTTATCAAGATGCCATCCCATCTGTTCAATTGGATTGAAAAGTGCTCGGGACTTTGCATCCCCCCACAAATACCTTACACAGCCATCTTCAAAATTTTGGTGACCATAATACCCTGAATAATAGGAGTACTCTCCTACCTCAATAAGTGGATTTGTAACTATATCTTTTAAATACTTCGTTTCTGACCAATGATTATATAATGGATGCTTCATAACTTTATTCCTCGCTTCTAAGTATTATAGATCTTTCTAATTCACTTAGAAGCTAAATACGACTGCTACATTTTTTAGCTTTCTCAAACGACGAATCATTATATTCAAGCCTTTCTGTTATAATAAAAAAATCATAACGTGTTAAACTACATAAGTCAAATTGTAAAATGATGTACTGAAACTTAAAGTGTGAATTGAAATTTAAACATTAAAACAATCGAGTTTTCAAATAACAAATCCCAATTACATAGGATAAAGACTTCTTAACTATACATCTAACTTCTTTCCTGTATTAGGCGTAACTTCCTCGATATAGTCTTATTACATTTTAATTTGTCTGATAAATCAATAAATGTTAATATGATTATAGAAGATATTATCATCCATTAGATTTCACAGCTAGTTTTTCACAAAACGATTTCTGAATCCTTAAGTAAATAGGAGGTTTAGAACATGAAACTTTTAAGGCAATCAACAATTATTGGTGCATTGACTGTTGGAGGATTTTTATTTTCGAATACAATTGGTACGCTCCCACCTGTGTCTGCTGAATCGCAACTTACACAAAAAGAATCACGATTTTCAGATAATTGGCGTTGGCAAAGCTATTTTTTATTACATCATAATGCAGATTTTATAGAAGAGTTAGCAGTTGGTGACTTAAAACATGGAGATACATTCGATGTTACTATATATACTGGTGGTAAAGATACTGGTATTGTAAAAATATATCAATTGAGTGGAAATGAAAATGATGAAATAAACTTGCATAGATATAAAACCATTTATGACTCGGGTTTGAAACATAATTATGGTAGATTTGTAACACCTATTACTAAGGCCTATAATCCTGGAACATATGTAGCTGTTATGAAACTTGGAGAAAATTATTATTATGGGGGCAGCTTTAAAATCTCAAAATAATTAAATCTTATCAAAAAATATTGGATACTATTTTTCTTAAACAAAAACCATTTTAAGGTTTAAAAACTCCTTACTTTCTTTATAAATTATCATTTTTATTCAACAACTGTTTCCACCTCTTTAAGTTCTACAATTCAATATGCAATATTGCATATTCTATATGTTCAATCTTTAAAAATGCGATAATTTATTTATAAAAATATTTAAAATTAATATTAAAAGGAGAGTATTACATGTCTTTCTATTCTTGGTCTCCACTTATTTTCTTAATAGTTGTTGCAATTATCATTTCTATTCAAAAGGCTAAGAAACAATAATTTATTATTTGGAGGTGTAAAAATGTCATTTGCAGCATGGAGTGCAATTTTTATGACTTTAATTGGAGCAATAACTGGAGCAGCCTTTGGTACAATCTCCTCGCGAAATAAAAGCAAGAATTAAATACTAACGTAAAAATGAATTTCTAATAAAACGCTATACAAAAAAGTAGCCTATAAAGTTTTATAGGCTACTTTTCATTTCATTACTATTATTTAGCTAATTCCTTCGTACCCTTCATTACATCAATGAAGAACCCCCAGTTATTCACAACAGAAGAAATACTAATATGTTCATCTGGAGTGTGAACATTGAATATATCTGGACCGAATGAAATTGCATCTAATTCAGGCATCTTTTGAACGAATGCACTACATTCAATACCTGCATGCACTGCAAAGATTTCAATCTCTTTATTGTATTTTTCTTGATGCACTTTTTCAAACAAATTACGAATTTGTGAGTTCGGATTGTATGGCCATTCTGGATACTCTGACTCTATTTCAAATGTTGCACCAACTAACTCGGCGATACATTTAATCTCATCTGCAACATGTTGTTTTAAACTACTTACAGAACTTCTCACTTCGTTACGTAATTTAATTTCATCTTGCAACGTTTCAATAACGCCTAAATTTGTTGAACTTTCTACTAGACCTTTAATATCCAAGCTCATACTTTGAATGCCGTTTGGAATTAAGAATAATGATGAAATAAGTTGCTTTTGTGTCTCTTTAGCAAATACTTTTTCTACTTTCTCATCCAATTTTGTAAGTGTAACGTGAACATCTGGATCAACAGCACGCATTTCTTCTTGTAGTACTCTCGTCCAAGATTCTAGTTTTTCTTCTACTTTCTCTACATCTTCTGTACGTAATACAATTATAGCTACACTTTCACGCGGAATTGCATTTGTTTTTAATCCGCCGTGAACTTCACTTATATCAAATTGAATATTTGCTGATAAATCACGTAATACTCGTCCTAATACTTTGTTTGCGTTACCACGTTGTTTATCAATTTCCATACCAGAATGTCCGCCTTTTAACCCACCAACATATAGACGGTATGCATCCGTATTCGCTGGCGCTTCATCCCATATTACTGGAATTGTTTCAACAGCTTTCGCACCACCTGCGCTACTTACAAGTAATTTATGATCTTCTTCAGAATCAATATTTATAAAAATCTTACCATCAAAGTGATTTGCATCAACAGCGAAAGCCCCACCCATTGTTGTTTCTTCTTCAGTGGTAATAACTACTTCAAGTGCTGGATGCGGAATGTCTTTTGAATCTAATAAAGCCATCGCATACGCCACTGCAATACCATTGTCAGCGCCTAAAGTCGTTTGATTTGCATATAACATGTCCCCAATGATTCGTAATTCAATTGGATCTTTTTCAAAATCATGTACGGTTGCTTGATTTTTTTCACATACCATATCCATATGACCTTGAATAATAATAGCTGGTACATTTTCATAACCAGTAGTTGCTTCTTTTTTAATAATGACATTTAACGCTTCATCTTGAATCACTTCTAAGTTACGCTCTTTTGCAAAGCCAACTAAATAATCACTAATTTTCTTTTCATTACCCGATCCTCTAGGAATCTTTGAAATTTCTGCAAAATGATAAAATACAGGGTGCTTTGCTAATTGTTCTAAAGTAGAATACATTTTTAAGCTCCTCTCAAAATGACAAAATAATATGTAGGTTTTTTATCATTATACCATGATTCATTATTTTACCTTTCTTTTAACTGTTTAATATGTTGTTCATTTTATGGACAACACTGTAAGGGTGTTGTAATCTATATCGATTTTTCTCATTTCATACTAGCCGTATACTGTGTAAAGAAACAAATTGAAGGAGATAAAAAAATGAAAAGGTTTTTAGTAATTATTACACTATGTTTATTATTTTCTAGTTTTACTATTGGATGTGAAAGAGCACCACTAAATCGAATTGGTAAAGATGTATATTACGTACAGATACAAGGCGAAGGAACTATCGAAAAAGTTGAAGGTAAAAACTTAAGAAACTACACACTGCCTGCTTATGACGAAGACGGAGTAAAAAAACAAATTACATTTAGAAGTAAGAAAGCATCAAACGAACATAAATTAAATGAAAATGCATTTTTATGTCTTTATGTAAATCAAGATGATAAGAGCAAAAATGAAATATCATCAATTGAAGTGAAGTCATATGAAGAGGTTCAGGAAGCTGATTTACCTGCAAAAGTAAAAGAAAAGTTAAATGCTAAATAAAAAACAAAAGAAAATGCTCTATGCATTTTCTTTTGTTTTTTTCACTCGTATATATTTTGAACTGCTATTATTCATCAGTTTCTCTAAACGATTTATATTTTCTGTTAACGCACCTTTCACAAGAGAGAAATCTGTATTTGGTTCTTCTTTTTTTTCTTTAAAAAATGAAGACTTTTGTACATTTACTTCAGCCATCTCTTCTCCCCCTTTTCAAAAAGATACAACCTTCTATTTATATTATATCGTAAATGTACGCAGCATGTACAAGTATCATTTTCTTTTTAATTCTTCTTCTAATTCTTCTACTTGCTGTAATGTATCTCCTTTTATTAACGAGAAATCTGTTGTATCTTCATTATCTTCTTTAAAAAAATCATTGTCATAATCTTTTATCATTACAATCACCTCTACGTGCTAGTGTAGGGATGATTGTCCGATTTTATTCAACTTTTTCCGATTTATTCCGAATTTATGTATAAAAGAGTAGGACAGAAAGTTCTGTCCTACTTACTAAAATAACTATGATGTATTGTTAAATTATATACATTTTCAAAATCCCGATCTTGTAGGTTATTTTTCTTCCCATCAATAACAATGAAAACATCACTCACTATTTTTGCTGGTATAATTCCGACATTTTCTACTTGCACCGCTTTCTGCTCATTCAATTGCTCAATGTGTTCAAACGGAACGATAATACTAAATTGCGAGCGAATACCGCGAAAGTTTGTATTCAATTCCTTTGCCGCTTCAAATACAACAATTTTCGCTCCAATCTTTTCCCCATACGAATCTAAAAATGCGTTTAAACTTTTTGTATATTCTTCTTCCGTATGCCATTCCATTGTACCGAATACTGCTGGATTAACATTTTGAATAATTGTTGTGTATATTTCTCCTCTTGCTTTAGAAGCAATTAATGACCGTTTTATCGATTGAACAGTCTTGCCGATATCGCTAAATTTCGCTCCCCATATTTCTGAAATATTAGGTGTTAAAATAAATGCAATATCAACGAAAATAACCATTGCAGTGAACATTAAAAGATTTTTCCAGAGGGTTAAATCAATTCCTTTTATCATGAAATACACGGTGACTGATACTATAAACAACCCATACCAAGTCTTTCTAATCCGTTGCTTCTTCTCTTCGTACAACTCTTCATTTCTCCAGTAAAAGAAAACAAGAACTAGAAAAACGATTGCTAAAATAAATAAGCCGATTCGAATGTTAGAGATCACCAATGACATCACCCTCCATTCAAAAACTACTCACGATATCATTACATGCACAAGCAGCTCTCTTTATGACAAAAGATGTGGACAAGCTTCTAAACTTAGCAATATCGCATATACATTAGAAGGTACCACGTCTTTTATCTTGAATCTACATTGTATATGTAGACAAGCATGCGTTTCAAATTTTCATGTTAAAAAGAAATATGTTTCGGAATTTCCCCTTCTGGTACTTCTCCGTCCATACTTAAGTAATAATGACGAATTGGACGTAAATCATCGTCTAATTCATAAACGAGCGGAATGCTTGTTGGAATATTTAATGAAACAACACCATCACTTGAAAGGTTATCTAAGTATTTTACTAGCGAACGAATTGTATTACCGTGCGATGAAATTATCACCTTTTCACCACTTTTTAATGATGGCGCAATTTCTGAATGCCAATAATTAAGTACTCTTTTCTCCGTATCCACTAAACATTCAGTCAATGGAAACTCACCTTTTTTAAGTGCTTTATATTTTGGTTCATTCATTTCATATCTAGGATCATCTTCAGTAAGAGCAGGTGGTCTTACATCAATACTTCTTCTCCAAATATGAACTTGCTCCTCACCATATTTTTTCGCTGTTTCATCTTTATTTAACCCTTGCAATGCACCGTAATGTCTTTCATTTAGCTTCCAAGATTTATGTACTGGGACCCAGGCAAGATCCATCTCATGAAGTACAATCCATAACGTCCGGATTGCTCTTTTTAATACAGATGTATAAGCGACATCAAAAGTATAGCCATTTTTCTTTAATATCGCTCCTGCTTCTCTCGCTTCACTTAATCCATTCTCTGATAAATCTACATCTGTCCATCCTGTAAAGCGATTTTCAAGATTCCATAAACTTTGTCCGTGACGAATAAGTACAAGTTTTATCATAATAATTCCCCTCTCGGAAATGTGAATTTTATTGTTCCATTGCGTACACGTATAAAGTATTTAGTAATGTATCTTTTTATCCATTCACTCTATGATCAAACCATAGTTGCCAAATGTATGGATAAAATTTGTTCTTTTTCAAACTATAAAACAGATATATTTCTTATTTTGTTTGATCGATTGCAACTTCTCGCTTCGACATCCAGGCATCAAAACCTGATCGGCTATTTGCCATTTCATTCATAACTTGATGCCAATTTTCTTCACACGATTCACCAAATTTTGAAAAAATAGCACCCATTTGTTGTCTTTGTACATCACTCAATTTTTTCTCTAATTGGGTACCTGTTTCTGTTAATGATAACTGTTTCACACGACGGTCATGTGTAGCTTCATTACTCTCAATTAAACCCTTTTCTACAAGTTGTCTTAGTGGTCCGTGAAGAGCTTGTTTACTTATTTCTAATAGTGATAATAACTCATTTACACTTATCCCTGGAAAGCGTGCGATAAAAAATAAAATTCGGTGATGTACTCGTTGTATGCCATACTCTTTTATAATTTCATCTGGCTTTTCAGTAAATGTTTTATATGCAAAGTAAAATAATGCTAATGCTTCATTCATCTGTTCTTCTTTATGTTGTGTCATCTACTTTCCCCCTGTATGTAAATTATACCACATTCTAGTAATGAATATTTTAATCAATACTCTAGAGCTGCTTTCGTTTATTACAAGAAAGCAAAATGCTTAAAAAGAAAAGCGTAACCTATTTATAGTTACGCTTTTCTTTTTAAATTTTTATTCCGCAAGCGTTAACTGCCAAGACACACCATACTTATCATTTAACCAGCCAAACTTTTTGCTAAATGGATAGGAACCTAAAGGCATTAGTACGGATCCATCCTGCGCTAGCTTATGAAAGACCGTTTCAATTTCTTCTTCTGTCTCACAAGTTACATAAAGAGACATAGATGGTGTAAATGTAAAACCATGTTTTACATAACTATCAATACACATGAATTCTTGGCCATTTAACGTAAAAGTTGCATGAATGACAGAACCCTCTTTTCCAGGTCCATTTTCATCGTAACGAGAGATATTTACAATTTCTGATTGATCGAATAGCGACGTGTAAAAGTTCATCGCTTCCTCAGCTTTGCCTTCAAACATTAAAAACGTAGTAATTTTTTGATTTGTGTTACTCATATAGAGACAGCCCCTTGTTATGTATTTATGCAAAACATACACCGGTAAGTAAAAACCGAACATATATTCTTATAAATGTATTGTCTATAAAAAAGAAGAGTTTGTCAATTAAATACTTTTTTATTTCTTCTTAAATAATGCTGTCCATAGAAATGATTCTCCAAACATTATATTTGGTTGTTCAATCTGTTCCATCTTTCTAATTTCAATCACTTCAAATCCCTTAAATATCTCTCTTAATTTTTCTTCCGAATAAGCAAGACCACCTTGCAGACTCCATCCTCTATATACGTCCCAATCTGTTATTTCTGAGCCATTTCGCTCATCTAAATCGCCTGCCGCAAAACATGTTAATCCGAAATAACCACCTGATTTCAATGAGTTTTTAATTAAATCCACATAATTTATTCTTCTATGTGGTGGAATATGATGTAAACAGCCCGAATCGTATACAAAATCAAAATCATTTTGAACCTCTAAATTAAAAATTGAATCACAAATAAATTCAATTTCTCCCCCTTTTGCTAAAGCCCTCTCTTTCGCCCAGTTAATGCCTTCTATAGATAAATCCACTGCTGTTACATCAAACCCTTCATTTGCTAGATAAATTGCATTTCTACCCGGACCACATCCAAGTTCTAACACTTTCCCTTTGGAAATCCATTCTTTTTCTAAATAAGAAACTAGATTTTCATCAGGAACATTTTCAAAAAACGGAACATCTTTTTCTCTATTCGCATAAAATTCATTCCAAAATGGTTCTGCCGGTCTTAATAACGAATCAAGCATTTTAATAATATCTTCTTGAGTATGCAACGTTTCATTTTTCAATTGTACCCCTCCAAATTTTAATAGTCAGAAAATTATTATATATCTTCAAGAACTTTTAGACAAAGAAAAAAACTCCTATATTCTATAGGAGTTTTCCCCTTAAAATCCAAGTATAGCTAACCATTTTAACAACTTCTCTTCTCGCACTTTTAAATCATCGTTCTAAAGCTTACCTAATTGTAGTCAATCACTTCTTGAACCTGTTCTCTTGTTGAAAGCAATTCCATCACTTATCCTTCATCGATATAAACATTGACCATACTTTCTTTAAACTCCATCCCTAACATCCCATCATCACCTAAAAGCCTTATGTTATCCTCTATTCTCCTAACCTCGCTTTCTTATAAAAGGTCATTTTGTTTGAATTCTCATAAAACACTTTTAAAATCTCTCAACATTGGAAATAGCTATATAATAAAAAAGATTAAATGTTAGGAGTGCTATAAATGTCTGATATAATTAAACTCTGTATTGTAATAGCTATTGCCTTATTTTTAATGTTTTCCATAATATCAGAGTTTAAAAAACCTCAAAAAGAGATGTTTTGGTTCTCGATTGACGTAATGTTTCTCCTTGCAGCTTTTTTACTAATACAAGACTATATCATCAAACATATAACGTAATCACCTGAATAAAACTTAACATTCCGTCAATTCCATAAATACAGTTTCTTATTCCTTACATAAACGAGGGCTTAGCAGCTAACTATTGTTAGCTGCCTTTTATGTTTTACACGAATAAAATTCTAAATACTTTCCGATACTATATAAGAATTTAAAAGGTAGTTTTAAATTCTTCCCACTCTTGCTCTCTTGGTCGAGAGGCGAGCAGTTAGCTTTTGCTAGCTGCTCTTTTACTTTTTATCACCTATATACATGGTGATTCATACTATACATAGAAAATCAAAATCATTCTTATATTTGAGGACTATTACTCATGACTCACAGCTTGAGTATTCTACTTTTCAATTCTGTTTTAGAAAATTTTTAACATAATTCACTCCGAGAAAGAGCATTGTTCGAAGGTGCTCTTTTATTTGTGACATTTTCAAACAACTTTTTATATAATTTACTCATTCTTTTCTTATAAATTAAGCTCGTCACTCGAAGTATAAAAATAGGATTTTTATAAATATTTTCAGGTTAGTGCATATTTTATTTCTGAAAAAGTTGCTCTGATTTATAAAAAAGTGAAATTTTTATAATCATTATTATTTAAAATTCACATATATGTTAATGAGACTGGGTATTTATTAGCGAATGGAGTGGTTCCCTAATAAAGCACTCCTTTTTTCGCATGCACAAAATAGCATTTCTATTTAATCTTTCGCCATTTAAATTCATAACGAACGATGGTAAACTATTATTAATTTTTTCTCGAAAGGGTGCCAAATGGAACTGTATTTTTACATTATTTCAATTTTATTACCTCTACTTGCTCTAATTTATTTAGCGTTTATAGATTATCTAATATATCTTCATCTTATTATCACAATCATTTTGGCTATAATCATTCCCAAAAACATTCGGAACTACATTTTATTTGGTATTTTTGCAATTTTAAGCAATCCTTTTGTTCTTCTAGTTATTATAGGATTCATAACAAAGCAATTAACTTGAGTACTTTAATTCAGCTATAAAAATTCGATTCTACTTTACTAATCGAGAACACTCCTTTTATGTTTAAAAATCAAATAAAAATTTTGTTTCAACAATACACAACCTTTAAACATCTACATACAATATGATGTGAACCTTTTTTACTATATAAATCTTAGTCAATGAACGTCTATTTCCCAAGGCGCTCTTTTTATCAATTACTAAATAACTTTTTATAAATTTTTTCAACTTTTAATCGGACAAGCATATATTATTGTATGGAGGAATCCACTCATAAAAATCTACCTTTCTTGTCAAAGAGCATGTTATATGCGTGCTCTTTTTTATTATGTTTTCTTTCATTTCTAAATAACATTTTTAACTCTGTTCATACTATTTTTTCAACTTTAGGTTACAAACTATTTCTGTAAGCGTAGTGTTTCCTTTTGTACAACAAACAGTTAGTTTTACCCATAACGGTACACCTCTGCACTATTCAATATAAATTTTCATATATTATATTACGCTTGTCCAAATCGTGAGGTTATTACTCACGCGATCTAAATGAAAGAAAGGAGTGAAAATATGCGTTCATCTTGTCTTAAGCACACAAACTTTAATTGTGGAGCACAAGCCCCTAGTACACTACCAGCTCTCGGTTTTGCTTTCAATGCTACTTCACCTCAATTTGCAACACTATTTACGCCATTACTATTACCTAGTACAGGCCCAAACCCTAATATTACTGTCCCTGTAATAAATGATACAATTAGTACTGGAACTGGAATTAGAATTCAAGTAGCTGGTATTTATCAAATCAGTTATACATTAACAATCAGCCTCGATAACGTTCCAGTAGCCCCGGAAGCAGCGCGCTTTTTCTTGACATTAAACACATCAACTAATATTATTGCAGGATCTGGAACCGCAGTCCGTTCTAATATTATCGGAACCGGTGAAGTCGATGTATCCAGTGGTGTCATTCTAATTAACTTAAACCCTGGTGATTTAATTCAAATTGTACCGGTTGAAGTAATTGGTACAGTAGATATTCGTTCTGCAGCATTAACAGTTGCACAGATTCGTTAATAAAAACAATATGCTTGGCTAATTAACATTTAATGTTCCTTTTATACACCAAAATATATGTTATAGATTCGACACACATTTATATCAAACAAGCATATTTTATTGTATGGTGACTATCTAGTCATACAAATCTAAAGCGTTCATAAGAGCACACTTATATGTGTGCTTTATTTTTTTATGAAAATCAAGTTTTTAACACACACCACTCTAAAACAGCATGAATATAATGTCTTGTTTCCTCTTTCAACTTATATTTTTGGGCAGAGCGCTTAAGAAAAGCGCTCTTTATATTTTAATAAAGATTTTATATAAAAAAATGCACATATACTAGAAACATACATACAATACTCATGATTATTTCAGAATTAGCCATTGAGCACCTTTTACGGTGCTCCTTATTTAGTAACAACTAAGGGTTTTGTTAAAGAACTTAATAAAATTCAATATTTTACTAATACTAATCATAATATAATCTGCTTCTAAGCCAGGTTGTATCAAATAGAGCAGTTAATGTAAATAACTGCTCTATTTTAATTTTTGTTACATAAACTTGTTATTTTCATCTATCCTATACAAAACTCACCAAATACTTATACCGCTTAAATTCGTAAATATAATATTCTTATAGCAGTTAGCTTTTGCTAGCTGCTCTTTTGTATTGAATTGATAATAATTTTTAGGTCTTATTTCTTTTCTACGTCATATAATTTTAACCTAAACATCCAGCTCAAAGTGTTACCTCCTATCTTAAAGAGCACTTATGCATGGTGCTCTTTTTTATTTTGTTGTCTTTTATTTCTAAATAATATTTGTAACCCTGTTCATATTATTTTTGTAGGCGCAGCGTTTCTTTTGTTTAAAATGCACATTTATTAAGAATATACATAAAATATCATGTGGTATTCTTTTTCAATATTATTTTTAGTCATGGAGCGCCTTAAAAAGCGCTCTTTATATTTGTTAATAAATAACCATTTTGCTCAAACATATTCACAGTTTATATAATCTAAGCCCATATTTAACATAGACAAGACATAGCTTTTTATTATACATGCGTAATTTTTGTGCATGTTTTTTCTTTAATAAAATAACTATTGTTTTAGATTTCATAAATACAAGCACTTGTCCATTTCATTTTGTTCTCCTACCACATTTACTATTAGTAACACGAACTTTTCAGAGGTGAAAATAAAATGAATGAGTTTTTATCTTCTACTTCAATAAACTCTAATCTAGTTGGACCTACATTACCACCTATTCCACCATTCACACTGCCTACTGGACCAACTGGTGTTACCGGACCTACTGGATTACAATCTGTAGCTCATGGCACTTTTTGGCAAACGGAATTCATTACAGTCCCTTTCGGAGCTCCTTTTTCTTTTAATCAGGCTGAACCTTTGGTAGGAGGAGTTTCTCTGTTAAATCCTACCACAATTAATATCACACAACCGGGGGATTATCGTATTTCTTTTATTTCCTCAATTAATTTAACTGTCCCTCTTACATTTACATATCAAATAACATTTTTACTTATTTACAAGAGCGGATTTTATTATTATGTACAAGCACCCTTTTCTTTTTTTTATACAATATATAGATATCTCAAAGAAAGGAGAGTAACAAAAGTATGGCTGATTATTTTTATAAAGATGGTAAAAAGTATTATAAAAACCAATCGTATTCTCACCATCAAAAAGATAACTGTTTTATCAAAACTCATACAATATCTGGTTCAAATAGTGCTTTAGCTTTTAGTGTACCAGCTAACACTTCAAGAACACCTTTTGAAGATTTGACCAATAATCACAATAAAACATTACTTGATTTTCGCGTCCCTGGTGGTGTTCAACCAATTGAAGTAACCATTCGAACAAGAAGGTCTGGACCAATTACCTTTACAATAACTGCAGGTGAACAAAGGATATTTCAAGTTGAAGATTTTCAAAACCTCACTCTCACAAATAATACCAATACCGGTAGCACCATTAGTATATTTATTCAAAAAACATTTTGTATCTGCTGTAATAATCAAAATGATTTTCATAAAAAGTATTATAAAGAACAATCATGTTCTTTTTTTCAAAAAGATAACTGTTTTATCGAAACTCATACCGTAGCTGGTTCAGATACCACTCCAACTGAAAATGTCCCTGTAACCATCATCGTACCCTCCGCCACTTCAAGAAGAGTATTTGAAGATTTGACTAATAACCATAATAAAACATTACTTCAAATATCTGTTCCTGAAGATGTCTCCCCTATTGAAGTAACTATCCAAACAAGAAGTTTTCCCACACCAATTATCGCGACTCTTGCTACAAATGAAACAAGAGTATTTCAAGTTGAAGATTTTCAAAGTCTTACTCTCACAAATAATACCGAATTCCTTAATTTCATTGAAGTATTGATCAAAAAAACATTTTGTATCTGTTGCAATGATAAGAATGATTCGTCTGATAAATATTACCGTGATGACGAATGTGAGTGTTAGATTGATTCTCCAAAAGAAACCTTATAAAGAAAAGTTGTTCTTTTATCCTTGTAGCATCTAATTATTCACATTTGTTCACTATTTTATCTCTTAATAAAATTCAAATTTAGTATTCATCAATCACTGCAATCTCATGTTAAATCTACGTAAAGATTATTATCATTCAACCTATCCACCCAAAAATCATTATATAATGATTTTACAAACATTCGATTTGCACGCAACTATCTTTCCGTACGACATAACTCTTTGCTAGGAGAAATCCTAGCCTTTTTTATTCCCCTCATATCAGTTGGTCCTTTCCAAATACCCGCTTGTTTCCATTGTTTTTTTTCCGACATACAAGGGGCTAAGGTCATAGTATCTTTATCCGGTATACCTTGTATATTTAAATTCCTGACAACCTTAGGTGTTAAACTATTCTTTTTAAGTTGTGTATCAAAATATCTACCCAATTGGCGTAATTCTTCACCAGTCGAGCACTGCTTGCATTCATTGATACTAAAGTACGATTATAATACCAACAAGCTGTTTGAACTAGCAGCTTCACTATTCTCGTAATGGGAATGCAATTTATCACAATTAGCTAACTCATTCGACTCACTGGCAGACAACAAAAATCGTTGTCTGCTTTTTGTATGAGATTTTTTCGTTCTACATATACTACTTTTGTACCTGCAGACCAATACGAGCCATTTTGGTGCTTGAGATTTCCCTTCCTGGGGATAAGTATTTTTTACTTATCCCTTTTTTGTATAGACACGAACATTTAGGGTGAAACTAATTACAAGCAGATTTTCTGTTTATGCGTAGTTCTAAACAAGAATACTTTTTCTCCTATTAAAGGGCGGCAGGTACGACTGCTAGTCCTTTTTTCTTATTTCGCATACTATCCCTTCTGTTAACTTCACACTACATTACCTTCATCGTCGTAGTAAGCAATTTATCAATAAGGATGGCAGTGGTGCTTTTCGAGTTCCCCATTGAACAAAACTAACAAATTAGTTTTCCAGTTTCCAACGATCGTACCCCAATACGATTTTAATCCTTCATAAACTTCTCTTGTTCCATTTCGATAATTGCGGAATGTGTAATAAAAATACTCGATCGCTTCAATACCTTTTCTTTCAACCAAAGTGTTCTGCCGAAATAGTAAACATAATAAGTTTCGTTCTCTTTTTGCTACAGCATAACATTCCAGTACCGTTTGAATATGTTACGAATTTCTTTCAACAAATCGTCCAATTCTTTGTTAGTAAAAGTTGTTTTCATATTGTTATACCAATTAATTTTTTCATAATTCGTATCATCATCAGAGGAGCTAGTATGAATTGCTTTCTCTCAATTTTTTCCGATTAAATATTGTTCATACGTAATTTGCACTTGTTCTTGAATTGCAACATGGTTGTAATACCCTTTCTCTACTGGTTTTGGACTATAAAATCTCCTTTATAAGTTTTAAATACGGTGAATGAAATTTTTGCTTTTTCTTGCCATCATCCTTGTTCTATACAAACAAAAAAAGAGCCACAATATTTTGCGACTCTTTACAATTATAACTATTTAACGGCCACGTCTTTGCTGACCTTGCTTTGTATTACCTTTTTTATTACTTGGCTTATTAAATGATCGGTTGTTTTCATTTCTTGAACTATTTCTTGAATCACTTCTTGAATCACTTCTTGAGCTATTTCTCGAATCACGTCTTGATTCACTTCTTGATCCTTCACGGCTATCTCTTTGACGATTCGGACCTGATTTCTTTGGAGCCGGCTTTGGTACCGGTTTGCCATTTTCATCAAAATGTTTTATCATCGGTTGTTCGATTATTTCTCTTTGCAGTGGTGCACCAAGCGTTTTTTCAATTTCTTCTAAATGCTTTTCATCTTTCGCTGCAACGAACGTAATTGCAAGACCTGATCCACCTGCACGTCCTGTTCGGCCAATGCGGTGAATATAACTTTCTACATCTTCAGGGATATCAAAGTTAAATACGTGCGTTACACCATCTACATCAAGTCCACGAGCTGCTACATCCGTTGCGATTAAGTACTGAATTTTCGCTTCGCGGAAACTCTTCATAACTCTTTCACGTTTCGCTTGAGGTATATCACCATGAAGTTCAGCACAATTATAACCTAGTCCTTTTAAATTATCATACAACTTACTTGCTCTAACCTTTGTACGACAGAAAATAACAGCTAAAAATGGCTGATCACGATCCATAACAAAACGAAGTGCATCTGGCTTTGCACGATCTGTCGTCTCAATGACACGCTGCTCAATTGTATTTACCGTTACTTCTTCACTTTGTATTTGAATCATTTGCGGCTCATCCATATAACGTTTCGCCAATTTTTTAATATCTTTTGGCATCGTTGCTGAGAATAGCATCGTTTGTTTACTACCAGGTGTCTCATCTAAAATATCTTCAATATCATATAAGAAACCGAAATAAAGCATTTGATCCGCTTCATCTAGTACAATCGTTGAAAGATTACTTAAATCAATTGTTTCACGTCGTATATGATCTAATAATCGTCCTGGTGTCGCAACAACAATATGTGTATTGCCTTTTAATTTCCTCAATTGCTGTGCTACATCTTGCCCGCCATAAATCGCTAGTACATTAATATCTTCTCTTTGAACAAGCATTTTTTTAATTTCAGTCGTAATTTGCAGTGCTAGTTCCCTTGTTGGCGCAACAATTAAAGCCTGAACATCACTACACTCTGGATCGATTTTTTCTAAAATCGGTAACACGAATGCTAACGTTTTACCCGTACCTGTTTTTGCCTGCCCAATAATATCTTTACCTGACAGTATAACAGGAATTGCCTGCTCTTGAATTGGTGTTGCTTCTGTAATTCCATTTTCACGTAATGTATGATTAAAAGTTTCACTAATTCCTAATTCTAAAAAGTTTTTCAAATAGACCACTTCTTTTCCTTATTTTTCACATTAGCTTTCATTGTACCATTTGTTTCGCCAAATATGAAAAATAAAAAAATTCTTATCTTCTTTTTTTATATTCATCGTGCACTAGTTGGACAAATTCTTTTTGTTTTTTCTCGGAATTTATTAATGTTTCCATGTTAATCGTAGACAAAATGAACTTTTTAATTTTTCTATTACTCCAAATGAGTCTTGTATACTTTGTATCTTCATGTAGCCTTCGAAACCATTCAAATTCACTTAATTTTGCAATATGGTGTTTTAATTTCATATCATTTCGAGGGTAAAATAAAATTATATCTATTATTACATCAAGCAATAAACTCATCTTCTCCCCTCCTATACATATATATTTCAATGTTACGGAAATATAGTTACAGGGTGATGAAATTGACCACTACATGCATAAAGATATTTTGCGTATTTTTCTTACTATATTTTCAATCGGCCTCAATTATTATGGCGAAATCTCAAACAGATATAATAAGTGAATTCAAACATGCTTTACTCAAAAATGATAAAAAATTAATGCAGTCATATGTAACAGAAGGGGTTGAACTCCCTACTTTCCAAACAAATAAACAAATTCATGAAATTAAAATAGTACCATCTCCAAAAGAAGATACTACAATTCTTATTTCTTATTTCAAAGACACTGATGATGGATTTACTCTCGGTCACATTTTAGAAATAGTAACAAAAAATAATAAAATATCTCAAATTAATCAAATTTATGATGGAACGAATCCATTTATGAAAGAAGCTACTATTGTAAAAGAATATGAAATGAAGTGTAAGGAACATATACTTATTCCTACAAAATTCCCGTTCGAAATTCACGAATTTCAAGGGTACATCTATAACGATTACTTAAACCTCCAATACTACAATGAAGATATTAATGGGATTTTTAAAATCACTGTTTCACCAGTTCAAAACAAATTAGGCTTCTATGTACTTAGGGGAGCTAAGTTCTACACCTTAAAAAATAATATAAAAGCATTATATAATCCTCATTTTGATTCAGCATATGAGCTTATTTTCCAGCAGAATGGTTTTCAATATACAATTGCAATTGGTAACAAGCGCTATATAAAAGGTAAATATAACGTAAAGGATTTAATTCAAATTGCTGAATCTATGAATTAAAAAAAAAACGATCTTTTCGAAATGGGAAAGATCGGTTTTTTTATTATTTTATACAGTAAGCTTTCCTCCATGATAGCAATAATAGCATGCTGCTTTAAGGTTTTTAATTCTCTTTAAAGACTCTTCCGCTTTTTCTATATCTAAGCAAAAATTTGGATTAGCTATTACTAATTCATGATTATCTTGAACAGCCGCATCCCCTGTAATTACACAGTCTAAACCCGGAAAATATAATGAAATGTGCCCCGAAGTATGCCCGGGTGTCGCTACTATTTGACATCCATCATTCAAAATCATTTGACCATCACATACTTTTTCATCGACAGAAACATGTCTTATATTTTTTAATTGTTGTATAAACCACTCACCAAATTCTTTCTCTTCAATTGGCATACGTTCTAACATTTCTTCAGCTTGAACTAGTCTCTCCGATTTTATTTCACCACTAATGTAGTGGGATTCAATTTCACTAGCAATAATATTAACGTGAGGATATTTCACTTTGAAATCATATAAAGATCCTATATGATCGTCATCATAATGAGTAATAATTATATTTTTTAAATTTTTTATCTCATACCCGTGTTTTAAAATTGCGTCTTCAATTAAAGGTAAAAAATTCATATGACCTGTATCTACTAAAGTTAATTCATTTTTTATTATAATTAAGCTCGGATAAATACATTGTTTTGCCCCATTAAATTCAAATTCAATTGGTAGTTCTATTATCTTCATTTTTCTTCCCCCATACCCGTTATTTAATGTTTATTACTACTAAATACATCATCCACATACATTTTACTGTACATACTTATGTAACAAAACACTGTGAGTCGTTACATAACCAACATTCTATTAATTTGAACAGGTAATTCCCTATTTTTATGGAAATATACATTAAGAAAAACTATAAAATTGATTAAACTCTCACTTCTTTGTCTATCCTTTTAAAAAATCTATTTTTTTTTGGAAAAGGAGTGTTTATATGGAGAAACAGACACTTTGGAAAAAATTTAAAAAAAGCTCAGCAAACCTCGGGAAATCTAGCGTATATGAAAGTATTATTTTATACTACACAATGAGAAAAAAAGGGTTACCTACTAAAGCGAAATTTATAATATTAGCCGCTTTATCCTATTACGTATTAACAATCGACTTCATTCCAGATATAGCTGCTATTATTGGGATTGGCTTATTAGATGATGTTTTAGCAATCGCTATAGCACATAAATTTGTAATGCGCCATGCAGATGCTGAAATTCGAGAAAAGAGTAAAATGAAAATGGAGTCATTATTTACTTCAGCTCAAGTATAACTAAAAAGAGCTAAGATCAATTCTCTTAGCTCCTCATTCTTAACACTATTTTTTAAATACTATTTCACTTCATTAGCTACAAAGAATTGCTCACAAACACTGGAAATGCGCTGTAAGTCTACGTTCCCACCAGATATAACCGCTACTACTTTTTCCCCTTTAATATATGTATCCACTTTCCCTGCAAGTAAGGCAGCAGTAGCTAATGCGCCAGCACTTTTCCACGTTGTAATAAGTCTTTCATTGCTATTTCTAGTTCACCTTCTGATACTGTTACAATATCATCTACTAATTCTTTTACAACTTCAAAAGTTAAGTTACCAGGTATTTTAACTGCGCAACCATCTGCTATTGTAGGCGCCTCATAATGCTCTACAATCGTACCTTTGTCATAAGAAGCCTTCATCCCATGAACATTATCTGCTTGGACACCAATAATATTAATGGATGGATTAAAAGATTTTAATGCAACAGCAATACCAGAAATAATTCCTCCCCCGCCAATTGGTACAATGACAGTATCTACATCCCACATATCATCAAGAATATCTAATCCTATTGTACCTTGACCAGCCATTACTTCTACATCGTCATATGGATGTAAGTACGTTTCACCTGATTCCTTAATAATCTCCTCACATTTTGCCTTCGCATCATCAAAAGTTTCACCATATAAAATCACTTCTGATCCATATCCTCTAGTTGCTTCAACTTTCGCCTGAGGTGCAGAAATTGGCATAATAATTTTACTCTTAATACTAAGTAAATGAGCTGATAAAGCAATTCCTTGTGCATGATTACCAGCGGAACAAGCAATTACTCCTTTCTCTTTTTCTTGATCTGTTAACTGTGACATTTTATTAAATGCACCACGGAATTTAAAAGAACCCATTAATTGCATATTTTCTAATTTCAAGTGAATTTCTCCGCCTGTTTTACTAGTCAAATAAAATGATTTTACTAATGGCGTTTTACGAGCATTTCTGTCTAGAATGTTTTGAGCTTTTTTAATACCGTCTATATGTAACGGTAGTTTTTTAGTTATCATACTAACACCTCTTCCAATGATCTATACCTAAGTTTTCGTATGTAGCAACTCCTTTATACGAAACCATCTATATTAAGAAAAAGTCTTTATATATGTACCTCACTCTGTAATACACACAGTTGTAAACAATTCAACATTCTTTTCAAATCACGTTCTTTGTAATGATTTAGGCATGCAATTTGAATCCAGTTATTCTTTTGTAAATACGCTGATTCATAATGGACGATATATCCTTGTAACGCTAACGCATCCCCTAACGCTTTAGAAGAAAGACCTTTATTTAATTGAATAGTAAGTATAATTGGCGCAGCATGTTCTTTCGGTAAAACTAGATTTAACCCTATAGTAGTAATAGCTTGTTCAATATATGCATACGTCTCTTTTATTTTTTCAAATACTCCTTCATCTTCAAATCTCTTCAACGCTTCTTGCAATGCATAAACTAAATTCCATGAATGTGAATATGGAATACTTTCATTTTCTTCATACATGCCAATATCCATATAGACTGGTAATGTCTCGTTTACTTTCACATTATGATTATGAAAAACGAAAGATAATCCAGTAAACGCTTTAATTGCCTTTCCGCTAACGCCACTCGCAAAATATACATCCTTTAAATCTATCGGTATCGCTCCAATTGAGCTAATGCAATCTACACATAGTTTCACTTTATACTTTTCACATAAAACATTTAGCTCGTCTAAATCATTTAACATTCCGGTTGATGTTTCATGGTGAACAAACCAAATCCATTCATAATTTCCTGTTTCGATTATTTTTTCTAATTCTGTATAAATAAATGGTTGTCCCATTTCTTTTTTATACGTATCAAAATGTAATTGCGCACGAATTGCGTGTCCAACTAATCTATTGCCAAATTCCCCATTCGTTAATACTAGCCCTTTCCCTTTTACAGAGCGTAATTGTAAAGCAATAGCATCATTCGCTAACGTCCCTGTTCCTAACATAATTTGCACACGTTTCGCTTTTGTCATTTGCAGTAAACGCTTTTTCACATTTTCCATCGTCACTTGAAATGACTTAGAACGATGCGAAATCGGCTTAGTAGAAAATGCCTTTCGAACATTTTCTTCAATATCTACTGGACCTGGTAAAAATGTATATTCTTTCGTCATAATCCCACCAACACTCGATGCTTCAAACATAGCAGGAGTAACATACATTGGCTGAAAGGCTGCTTCTTCAGTACCAACTAACGTATGGAAAGATTTGAATCCCATTTGCTCATATAAAGGTAGTTCACGTGTTGTCGCAGAAATGAGTGCTAATTCATATCCATTTAGAAGCAAATAACGATGTAAAAAGCGGATTAATCCTAACAATGCTCTTCCATTTCGATATTCACGTTCTACTGAAAGTAAACGAATTTCATACACGTTTTCTCCATGCTCTTGCAAATAAAAATCTAAATTTGAAATTTTATAATCTAATGAGAATGGTCGTTTTCCTCGCAATGCAACCATACCTACTAACTTATCTTCATCTAAACAAATTAAATATGTATTTTCATCATGAAAACGATCTATACGAACACGCTCTTTCGTTTCTTCATGTTGCGGAATTTCTTCTACAAATGTTTTATAATTCAATTTATGTATACGTTCAAATTCCCAATCTTGATCAGCAACTTTATAAATTAACCCCATGCCTTCTCTCCTTTATGTATTTAATAAAAATTATAAGTGGAGATTTACTCCACTTATTAAAAGTTCGTTTCATTCTCGATTTACATATAAAATAAGCACAATGATAAGAGCACTTAAAACAGTCGTAATAATAGAATAAGAATACAAAATCATGCAAACTGGTAAACAAGCGATTGTAATTAATCCTGGCTTAGTAAATCCTTTAAAGATTAAATAAAATATAATGAAAACAGCAACAAGGGTAAGCGCTATCAAATAATTAAATGCGATTAACCCTCCTATAAATGTTGATATACCTTTTCCGCCCTTGCCTTTAAATACAATTGGATAAATATGTCCAAGTAAAACAGCCAGTAAAGCTAACATTACAAATGTAGAATCTCCAAAAAGGTATTTTGCAATAGAAACTACAATCGCCCCTTTAATTGCATCACCTAAAAATGTAGCGATGAAATACCCTTTTCCATATACACGCCCCATATTTCTTGCGCCGGGATTCCCGCTTCCTTCATCTCGAATATCAACGTTATATCTCCATTTCGTTACTATATAAGCGGTCAATATGTTTCCAAATAAATAAGAAGCGACCAAATACAAAAACTGCATACTATTAATCATATAATCATTCACTTTCTACATGGAAGTACTTATACAATATTCATGAACTATGTATATTGTACTTTTTTATCCACTTCCCTTTATACATTTTAACATCATATATTTACAAATCATACAAAAATTCTCATACAGCTATTTATTTAAATATAAATTCTTCATTAAATAATATGTTCCTCTCACCGTTGGTTCGGATTGTAATACAAATGTAACTTTTCCTATACTTTTCTCACAGCATTTCTTAAATTCAGCATATATTTCTGGAACGAAACGCATTATGCTGCCACTTACTGCAATTGAAGTTGATACATCAAACTTCATTTTATTATAAATATTCACCGTAATTCTCGTTAATTCCTTAGCAGCTTGCAAGATAATTTCACGTGCGTCATCATTCCCATTTCTCGCTTCCTCAATAATTAGTGGGGCTATTCCTGCAACTTTATCTTTTGAAGAACTATAAACTAGTCTTTTTATATGAGACGACGTCAAAAGTTGAAACTCATCTTGAATCCTTAAGCTTAATGGGCAAATTGCAACTCCTTGATCAAATTGATTCGCCATTCTTTTTAAACCTTGTAATGCAATCCAATATCCGCTTCCTTCATCTCCTAAAATATGTCCCCATCCACCACTATACTCGTACACTTCCCCTTTCTTTCCAATACAAATTGCACCTGTACCACCAATCGTTAAAATTCCATCTTTCCCTTTTAAAACAGCTGCATGTGCAATCATCGCATCATTAAAAACTTCAATTGGTGTTCCGTACTTCTTTTTTAGACGTAATGTTAATTCATTCGTATTTACTCCACTTACACCCGCTAATCCTAAACAAATACAAACGCACTGCCCATTTAATACACCTTTCTGGCATTGATCAATCACCTCCATAATATGCACAAGAGCTTCTTCAAAATCTATTAATATATTTCCAAAACCACTTGTAGCTCTTACAAGTTCATTTCCGCCTTTATCAAATGCCATTGCTTCTGTCTTCGTTCCCCCGCCGTCTACTCCAATCATATATTTCATATTTTCGCCTCATTCATTTCAAATTGGAGGGAATGTTATATTCCCTAAAACTACAGATTGCTTTGCACCTGTTGCGCTCGGCACATTACTCGGATTACGATAATATGTTTCGTTTGCTAAAATGGCAAAGGCGATTGCTTCCTTCGCCTCTGAAGAATAGCCTATATCTTCTTGAAGGAATAATGTACATTTTTCTTCTTTCAATCCATGCCGTATCATTTCTACAAGTGTATCATTATAACTTCCGCCACCACCTAGAATCACCTCATCAATTTCATAATACGGCAAAATAAACTCCTTATAATGATATACAATTGAACTTGCAGTAAACATCGTGACAGTCGTCAATATATTTTCTTTACTATGCTTTTCAAACCGCTTCAATAACTCTTTGACAAATTCTTCTCCAAACTGTTCTCTACCTGTTGATTTCGGTGGATTTATTTTCAAAAATGGATGATTCATACAATATGTCAAGATCTCTTCTACAACTACTCCCTGTTTTGCAATCTTACCATTTTGATCATATGGCAACTGAAATAACCTTTGACATACTTCATCCATTACCATATTCCCTGGACCTGTATCAAAGGCTATAACGCTTTGATCACTTATATGACCTGGTATTACGGTAACATTCCCGATCCCGCCAATATTTTGTAGTAGTCTATTTTTAGTTGGATGACGATATAAAATAATCTCTGAATACGGTACAAGTGGTGCACCTTGTCCCCCAGCTGCCATGTCCATCGTTCGAAAATTAGAAATAACCGTCGTATTCGTTTCATACGCTATAACTGCTGGTTCTCCAATTTGCAATGTGGAAGGAATCATACTTCCATCTTGCTGTGGCTGATGATAAATCGTTTGTCCGTGAGAACCAATTAAATCTAATTGTCCCAAAGGAAAATTGGCCTCTTTACAAACTTCCTTTACAGCGTTGGCGAAGCGTAAACCGAGCTTGAAATTTAAACTGCATATAAGTTGTACATTTGAATTTTTTATTGATAATGCCTGCTGGATCTCATTTTTCATATCATTACAAAATGGCACAGTAGTAAAATGGATGAGTTCAACTTTAGAACCTACACCACTTCCCTCAATGTGAACGAGCGCTACATCTATTCCGTCTAACGAAGTACCGGACATTATCCCTGCAGTATACATAATATGCATGACCTCCTCTTCATTAAAAAACAATCATGTAAGTTACAAACGTACAACCGATTGAAAATAATATAAATCTAAAAAACAACTGAGTTTTTGATGCAAATAATCCATCAATAAAAGAAACAACTACTGTAAGTAAAATACTTGCCGCAATGCTTGTAACGATCCATATACTATGCATTTGTGATAGATGTAGCATTCTTAATAAAGGTACAAAAAGAAAATTTGAACATATTACTCCAAATAGTAATAAAAATACCCCTTTATAACTAAATTTTATATTCATTCCAATTCATCCTCTCTGAACTTCATGTAAAAGAAGTGATAGACAGAATGCCTATCACTCATAAATACAGTATGAAGCTTACGAATTAACAGATTCTCCGTCTCCATTCTTTTCAATTTCAAGCATATTTTTGTCGTACATTTTAAAGAATGGTAGATAAATAAGGAATGATATTGCTATATTTATTAATACTAATACAACTGCACGCCAATCTCCTCCTGTAGCTAAATATGCACCAATTGGAGCTGGCAAGGTCCACGGCGGCATAATATGCGTTGGCGTTACAAATCCCATTGCAGTTGCAGAATAAGCTATAGTAGCTGTTACTAATGGTGTAATAACAAATGGAATAATTAAGATTGGATTCAGGACAATTGGTAAACCGAATATAACCGGTTCATTAATATTAAAAATGCCGGGCACAATACAAGTTCTCGATAGTGCTTTCGAATATTTTGATCGGCCAAATACAATCATAGCTAACACAAGTCCTAACGTTGCTCCCGATCCACCAATCCAAATAAACCATTGATAAAACGGCTCTGGTGCAATGAATGGAAAATGACTTGCCCCACTTGCTACAGCTTCACCGTTCTTCCCTAAATACACATCCCAAAGCGGCCTTGCGACAGTACCTACAACAGATACACCGTGTATCCCGAAAGACCAGAAAAATGTAATTAAAAATACAGGGATGATAACACCAAAGTAACTATCACCAGCTTTAACTAACGGCGCTGCTAATTTATCCACAACGTAATGTACATCTACTTTAACAACAACAGTAATAAGACTCATAATCATAATAACGAAAGCCGCAGGTATAAGTGCTTCAAACGAACGTGCTACTGATGGTGGTACTTGTTCTGGCATTTTGATTGTCACATTTTTCTTCTTACAAAATCTTAATATCTCCACTGATAAAATAGAAACAATCATCGTCACGAATAATCCATGACCTCCGAGATTTGTCATCGGAAGCATGAATCCTTTTTTATCAATTAATTCAGGTGTTAATGTTAGTAGTAATGAACATACTGCAAGCTGTGCTCCTGATAGAGCATCTAGCTTATAACTTTTCGCTAAATTGTATCCTATTCCAAACGCTATATATAAAGACATAATAAACATCGTTAAACGATATGGTATTAATATACTCGTTTGATTTTTTAATGCCCAAACAGATATGAAACTATCTTTCGGTAACGGTGGAAATGCTACGATTAAAAAGAAACTTCCTACAATAATAAATGGTAATGCAGAAATAACTCCATCACGGATTGCTTGTAAATGCCTCTGTTCAGAAAGCCTTGCCATCGGTCCAGATAAATTTTTATCAAGAAACGTGACAAATTTATTCATACCCCTTCCCCCTAACTAATTAAATCGTTTACCGTTTTTAATAAAGTCGGTCCACCAAGCGGCGTGTATGCTTGCGGCGGTATAATACCGCACGGGATAGATTCCTCTTCAGCGAATTTTTTAACAGAGTCAAATCGATGTCTGACTTGAGGTGCAACCATTACAACATCCCAGCCATTCTTTACTTCTTCCTCTACCTCATTTGTTCCAATCGCATGGACTTCCATGTTTACACCTTTTTTCTCTGCCTCTTTTTTTAAAGCGTTTACAACAATTGCACTGGACATTCCTCCAGAACAAACGAACAATACTTTCATTTATTAATCCTCCTATACTTATAATTTATTCCCCTTCAAATGAAAGGAAGTTTCACTTTACTAACAAGCATATGAAGTAATGAAACGATTTAGTTATAATGAAAGTAAATTTCAGTAAAAATATTTTTCCTATTAAATTAATGTTTCAATATTTATTTTTCTCAATTGTAAGTACAACCTCAACTCGGATATCATATTAGTTAACCATATAATAGGGAGGCGTATAAATGATTATGAAACGTTTATTAATGACGTGTTGTATCGTCATCTTTTTTATTCCTTTCTCTTTCATTTCTCCTCACTCTACTTATGCTGAAGTAAATACTACGTACAAAAAACATGAATTACGTGCTGTATGGATCGCATCTGTTCTTAATATTGATTGGCCCACAAAAACTGGCTTACCTATCGAAAATCAAAAACAAGATTTTATTAAATTATTAGACGATGTAAAAAACACTGGTATGAATGCGGTCGTTGTACAAATAAAACCCACTGCTGATGCTTTTTACCCTTCCAATTACGGTCCTTGGTCTGAATACCTTACAGGTACACAAGGAAAAGATCCTGGTTATGACCCTCTCGCATTTATGATTGAAGAAGCTCATAAGAGAAATATAGAATTCCACGCATGGATTAATCCATACCGAATAACGATGAATCACACTGATATAAATCGATTATCGGATAATCACCCTGCAAAACAGCATCCGGATTGGGTTGTACCTTATGGAGGAAAGTTATATTACAACCCTGGCATTCCAGAAGTAAAAAAATTTATAACTGAAGGTGCTTTAGAAATTGTACAAAATTACGATGTTGATGCATTACATATGGATGATTATTTTTATCCATATAAAGTGGCGGGTGAACAATTCCCCGATCAAAAAACGTACGAAACATATAATAACGGTAGATTTACAAATATAGAGGATTGGCGACGTGACAATGTAAATGAACTTGTAAGAGATTTAAATACTGCTATAAAACAAGAAAAGTCATACGTAAAGTTTGGCATAAGCCCATTCGGCGTATGGCGAAATATAGCTGACGATCCAACTGGATCTAACACAACTGCAGGTCAAAGAAACTATGATGATCTTTATGCTGATACACGTGAATGGATACAAAAAGGCTATATCGATTACATTACACCGCAAATATATTGGAATATTGGTTTCACACCAGCTGCATATGACATATTAGTAGACTGGTGGGTAAAAGAAACAAATAATAAACCGATTCACCTATACATCGGTCAGGCGGCCTATAAAATTAATAATAATTCTGTCCCCGCTTGGTCTGATCCGGAAGAATATCCAAGACAAATTGCATTAAATCGGTTATATCCAGAAATAAAAGGTAGTATGCATTTTAGCTTAAAAGATATTAATAACAATCCACTAGGAGTTAAAGATAGACTCGCAAAAGACGTATATAAACATCCTGCATTAATCCCGCCTATGCCTTGGCTTGATCATGAACCACCAAAACAACCGACTTTAAAAGGAGCCATTCCAGGAGAGGAAGGTATTGCTGTAGGTATCATTGATGATAGAGAGAATGACTCTGCTTATTACGCCATTTACCGTGTGAATGGAAAAAATGAAGTGGATATACAAAACCCCAAAAATTTACTTACTACTGTAAGAAAAACAAAACTTGGAGAAATTTATGTAGATAAAACAGCTATTTCTGGAGAAACGTATACGTATGTAGTAACTGCAGTTGATCGATTGCATAATGAAAGTGTTGCTTCTAGTCATACAACAGTTAAAGCAAAATAACATCTCATAAAAAAGCGCCTTAAAGCTATGAACTGTACCCTATAAAATGGACAGTTTAATAAAAAAGCCCTGAAAAATCAAGCACTTAAAAGGTGGTTCCGATATTCAATCGGAGCCATCTTTTTTAATGTCCACTGATAACGATTATAATTATACTCCTTCATATATTCCCTTATGTTGAGCTCGAGGGATTCAAAGGTTTGACAATCTTTATAATCTAATTCATCTTTCATATGACCAAAAAAGGATTCCATTGGTGCATTGTCTAAACAATTGCCCCTACGGGACATAGATTGTCTGATTCCCATTTCCCTTACGCGTTTCTGAAATTCAGGGTGTGTGTAATGAATACCTTGGTCTGAATGTAGAAGCGCTTCAGAATGGATGCTTTCTCCTAATCTCTCTTTCAAGTTATTTAATGTTTGATAGACGATATCCATTTGTAAAGAAGAGGAGACATGATAGGCTAAAATTTCTCGTGTTGTGCTGTCTTTTACACATGATAAATAAGCCTTCTTTCCTTTTCCATAAAATAAATAGGTAATATCCGTTAACATACTTTTTTCAGGCTCTTCTTGATTGAATTGGCGTTTTAAAAGGTTCGGACATGTTTTATGTTCTTGTGTCGCCTTTGCGATGTGTTTATAAGGATTCGCTCGGCGAATCTTTGTCACAAGATTATATTTACGCATAATACGGTAAATACGTTTGAGGTTCATACAAATTCCTTTTGTCTTTTCCAACACCATTTTGATAGAACGACCACCACATGTTTTCCTTTTTCGATTGAAAATTTCTTGGATCCATTCATAATCTGTTTCATCATTGCGTTCTTTTTCTAGATGTTTCTCTGTCTGATGAAGCCACGCATAGTATCCACTCCGACTTACCCCAGCCAGTGTGCAAAGATAACGCACCATACGTGGGAATTGGAATCGACGTATGGTTTGTTCAATCAGTGTGTATGTTTCTCGTGGTGTTAACGCTTCTTCTGTAACGCCTGCCTTTCGAGTTCTTCTAACTTTTTTAGGAATGTCAATTCCGCTTCTAAGAACGCAATACGCGCTTCCGCTTTCTTTAATTTTTCATCGGAAGAGAGAGGTTTTTCCGAAGGACGTCCCGTGCTTCCTTTCCCGCGGCGTTCTGTATAAAATCCTTCTTCACCAAATTGTTCAAAGGTTCTTCGCCAACGTTTCAAGCATTGTTTTGGTTTCTCCTCACCAATCACAGCTAAGTCAAACCCATTCTCTAAAAAGATTTGGCTAGGACCTTTTCCTTGTTGATTTTCTTTTACCGCTCTTACTTTGAAATCTGGACAATAGCTAATCGAACGTTCCGACGCTTTTACTACATTTTTATTTTTTTCCAGCTGCTTCATTTGAATCTCATTAAAAATAATTTTACTCATTCTCCGTACCTCATTTCTATCGTTGGTTCCATTATAACGAGGTTTTTTGATAAAAATACACAAAAACCCCGAATCATGGGGCTTTTTTTAAGTGTCCATGATTCGGGGTACAGTTCACTAAGAACTATAGCTTTAAGGCGCTTTTATTATTTATTCTTAAACTTCTCAGTCGCTGCTCTCATCTTCACATTCAAATCATGATCAATCGAGTCGCGGATATCTCGTTCTACTACTTCCATTTCTTTTTGGAAATTTTGCAAGTAGATTTTTAATTCTTCTTCTTTTTCTGGTCGTTGTGAAGGTGGTAATTGTACGACTAACGATAGCATCGACGTTAAATCTTTCATTAAGAACGTTTCGAGTTTATGTTGTTGCTCAAACATTCGTTGTTCTTGATAATACGGAAGTGCATTTAATACTGAAATTGTAATGTCATCAACCGTTCTTTGTAATGAAGGATTTATTGAGCGTTTATACGCTTGAATTGTATTTAATACATCTGGATATCGATCATAAAAATACAATTTATAAAACGATAAGTCTGTCGGTTTTACCGTTTGCTGCGTTTCTTGTCTTAAAAAATCTTTTACTTTCATCGCCGCTATATCAATATCTTCATTTGTAAGTTTTTTCGTTGTTTTTGCCATTACATGTACTTTTTTCTGTTTTTCTTTCGGTAACATTGAGAATACTTGCTCTCTCGTACGTTGACCTGATGCACAGAAAAGAATGTTTAATGTATGTTGTTCTTTCTTTCCTTCCGTACGAATCCAACGATAAAAGAGTGGGTGTTGTGTAAATTCTTGTAGAAACGGTAATGATTTATTCGATAACTTTTCTAAAGAATCATGTGCTCTTTTATATGGCTTCGTCCATGAAAAATACAGTTTACGTCCGAAATATACAACTAAAACAACGACAGTAAATGCGATTAAAAGCAATGTACCTAATAGTACTAATACGGTTTGAATGAAACTCATTTTTTCACCTCCTCTAAAAGTCTGCTATTTTCTTGGGCGCTGAATGAGTTTTTGTTTCATTTCATCATTAAATGTGTCTAGTTCAATAACAAATTTCTTACTTGACTCGATAATACGTTCTGACGATTTCTCAGAAGCTTCAATCGCAGCGAATACGTTTTGGAATGATTCACGTAATTTATCCATGCTAATTGCAGGATTTTCAAGAAGTTTTGTTGTTTCTTCTGTATTTTGTTTTAATGCTTGTGAGTTACTTAATACCATCGATTCAATTGCTTCATTTGTCGCATTCACTGCATCAATTGTTTTACGTTGATTTGTTAATGCTAGTTGGATAGCAGCAGAAACTGTTACAACGTTTTGCGTCATCGTAATTGCATTACGAATTGCCTCCGTTAACTTTTCATTATTTTTCTTAATAATGTCTACCGATGCGATAGATTGTAATAACACACTTTTCGCTTGCTGCATATTACGCGTACGCACTAAAATCTTTTCTAAGGCATCATTAATTATTGGAATATCTCTTTGACGTTCTGGATTTTGTTTCTCAGCTTCCAGCATGCCAGCAAGTTTTTTCCCTAAGTATACTTGCTTATCAAGAGCGTGAATTTTATCATGTGATTGCTCTTTAAGCATTTCAAGACCAACTGTATCTTCTTGTAAATTATCACGGCCAATTAGAAGGGATCTTATAATCTCCTCAATTTGCTTATCTATAGATTGATATTTATGCACATATGTTTCAAGTGGGTTTTTCTTGAATACTTTAAACATAATTTTTTTCATACCACTTGCTTTTAATGAATTCGGATCAAGCTCTGATACCACTTTTCGTAACTCTAACAATGTATTTGGAATTTCTTCGTTCTTTCCATTCATCATCGCTGTGACAGGACGTTTTAATGCTGATAACGTTTGTCCTGCTGCTTGTTGCTCTTTATCCCCTAAATCCCCTAGCTGAGACAATACTTTTGATAAATCTGTATTTTGCTCGCTATTTAACTTTTGTACATAAAGATCAGCTTCTTTATTCAGTTCCTCTAATTCTTCATCTTTTATAACTGTATCCACTACTACTTCTACATTATTATCTTTCACAACCGATACAGGTTCTTTTTTCTCGAGTTCAGTCAACAAAATCGCTCCTTTATTTATATGTGCGAATTTATATGCACTATATTTCATCTATTATATCGTATTTCATATGCATTCTGACTGCTTGAAATCGATTTTTTTAGAAATGTCTGTTTATGCAGTCATTCCCTGTTTCTTACTATAAGTATACCTGTAATCAACATAATTTTCCTCAGACTTAAGACCTAGAGAACCACATGCTGAAGGCCGATTCTTCGTATGTTACCTGTAGAAATTATGTTCTTGCTATCCTACTGTACTCAATCTTTTGACATTCACCCTTTTTCAATGTGATAATTATATTACACTTAAACCTATTTCTTCTTGCGCGCTACAAATGCTCCGTTTTGAAATGCCAATAACACTGTTTCAAACATTTCATCTTCTTCAATCATTTTTCTAAACTCGGCTAATTCACTTGCATGAGAAGTTGCATTATCAACAACAAGAATACCTTTTGGTTGTAAAATGCGTTTTATATGCTCAAGCCACCACATGTATTGCGTACGCTCTGAATCTAGGAAAATAAAATCAAATGAATGATCTAGTTGCGCATCTAAAAATGCCCCTGCTTCTTGATTATGAACATCAATCCTTTGCAACAGGTTTGCCTTTTCAAAATTGACAAGCGCCTCTCCAACTCGTTCTGAAGAAAGCTCCACAGTTGTTACATTTCCTTTTGTTTCTTCTACCGCATTAGCTAACCACAATGTAGAATAACCATTAGAAGTTCCAATTTCTAAAATGTTTCTTACGCTACATCCTTTTACTAAAATTGATAAAAACTGCCCCATCTCACGTGAAATATTCCGTAATTTTTCTTCCCGTGTTTTTTTATTTCGATCATGCTCTTCTCCATATTGTTCAAGTTGAAGTAATAATGAATCTAACGTATCCATTCTTTTCATCGCCTTTCCAAAGCAATATGATGAGAAAGCTCTTGTTGCCCGTCTACTTTCATTATATGCGAAACGAAAAGCTTTTTCTCGTTATATAACAAAGATTTGAAATTTTTTATAGCATATTGTTTCGTTTTTTGGTAAAGTTAATTTCTACGTGCAATTATTCCATTCATACTATTTTTATTTCAATTGCAGTTGTTAAATCATATAAACCTCATTTAAATGAATCGGTATTTCAAATTCAATTAAGCGCCCTTTCCGGACGCATTTTCTTTTGTTTATATATTTATTAGAAGAAAGGATGCTTACAATGAACGTGATTAGCTTAGATGCTGCTCGAAAGCGAAAACAGCATAAAAAATTAATGATTACTATACCGATTATTTCACGTATTTATGAAGAAGATGGGGAAATAAAATTTGAGGTAGCCGGCGAAAAAGATGTACCTCTTGAAATGTTAGAGAAATAATAAAAAAGACGCACTTCTAAAGAAATGCGTCTTTTTTATACTATTCCATTTAAGTGCATCAGTTTTTCAGGATTAACCATCATATAAATATTTGAGATTTTCTCATTCTCAAATGTGAATGAAAGTACATAAGTCACTTTGTTTTTCACTTTAACAATAACGCCTGGGGCACCATTTACTATCTTATAATCAACATTGTACGCTGATGGGAACTTACTTCCAATTCCAGAAAATAAACGAATAATTCTATCTGCAGAATAGATTGGATGAATTGCAGTTGTAACTTTGCCACCACCATCTGCTTTCAATATCGCATCTGTTTTTAATACTTCTAACATGCCTTGCGCATCCCCACATTGTAATGATGATACAAATTTTTCCACATAAGCAGCCATTTTTTTCGTACTTAACTGTGACTGCTTCGGCTTATCTAAAATACTTTTTCGTGCACGTTGAAAGATTTTCCGGCAATTCACACTACTCTTATCAACAATTGAAGCGATTTCTTCGTACTCATAACCGAAAACTTCTCTTAATATGAAAACAACCCTCTCTACTTCAGACAATTGTTGTAAAAGTAATAAATATGCCGTAGAAATTGATTCTTTCATTACAAATGACTCTGATGGGTCATCAGTCTCTTCCACAAATGGTTCTGGTAACCACATTCCGACATATACGTTCCGTTTATGTGCTGCTGAACGTAATTTATCAATTGATCGATTTGTTACCATTTTACATAAATATGCTTTCATATTTTCTATAGATTGAACGCCCTCTATTTTATTTAACGAGATAAAAACGTCATGAACGATATCCTCAGCATCCATAACACTCCCAAGGATTCTGTATGCTAATGAAAATAATAATGGTTGATACGCTTCATATAACTGCTCCGTCTCCATGATGAACTGCCTCACTTTCGGATTGCTTTAAAATGTGTAACGCTGCACGTTTTCCACTTGCCACTGCAGCATCAGCTAATATTTCATCATGCCCTGCCCAATCTCCTGCTACATAAACACCTGGTATTTCAGGTATATTAGGACCAGGATCTTCAATACGGTTAATATGAGGAAAATCATGTACTACTGTTATTGTCGGTAAATATTGCTTTGCAACTACCTCCCTTCCCCAATTCGGATGTAACAATTCCATCGTATTTTCTAACTGCTCTTTATCATCTTGAATATGATTCAGCTCTAACACAGGGTTATGATACTTAATTAGACTCACAGCAATTGATCCATCTTCACTTAATTTAGCTGCTCTCGATTGATTTGTGAAAAATATAGGTTGATCTAATCCTAATGCAAAATGATGCAAAGGATTCGGTAATTTTTTTAAACCGATATCTAACGCTGCCACGGTTACTTGTATAGATTGTTCACACCACTTTTGCAAACTTGTTCCTTCTGCACCTTTTATAATTTTACAAGCCTCTTTCGGTGGAGTTGTTATAATGACTGCACCCGCTTCAAATACTTCATCATCAAAACATTGTATTCTTTGTTTTCCTTCACAACACTCTATTTTCACCACATTCTTTTTAGCTAGAAATTGCACACCATTGGTACTTGCTATATCCCTTAAATTTGTTATTATCGTCTCCCAACCGCCATCTACATAAAGTACTCCTTCTTTCATAGAAAGCTGTATTTGCTGTAGTACAGAAGATGCTAATTGTATTGTAGGAGCATACGTATATGTTGTTGTTCGACATAATGCATAAAATATATTTCGAACCATTGGATCTTTAATTTCATTTTCTGCCCATGTAGTTAGGCTCATTTTCGGAACTTTTTCCACATCTAAGTTCCCTAAATGAATCATAAGACGAGCGAACTGTACTTTTGCAGACCATGAAAGTAACGGTGTAGATAAAATAGAGCGAAAATCTGTAGGGATGGTGAAAATATCTCCTTTCCATATTCCATGTGCTTTTGTAGATGGGATTCCCCCCGGAAGATTTACATCTAACTCGTTAAAAGTTATAAACGCTTCTCCCCCTCTATATAAAGCATGTGCGCCAAGATTCATACAAATGCCATTTTTATTTATAGTCATCCCTCGACCACCGAAGTGACTGGACTTTTCTAATACAAGAACCTTCCTTCCAGCTTTCGCTAAATATATAGATGCTGTTAATCCAGCAAGCCCACCACCAACAATTGCTACATCAAAATTTTCCATAACAAAATCCCTCCTTATCCGTTCTACATACAAGACGAACGATTAACGAGGGATGTGACATTCAGTAATACATAATTTATTTTCTAATCCATTACATGCTGATGCCAAATTTCTCTTTCTTCTTCATTCATTTCTCCTATTATTTTTGAAAAATCTATTTTTCTATCAAATGAGTCTTTTAACATATAAAATTGTTCAAACGATCCTGTAAATATTTTTAATGAATGAGAACAACAAATCGTTTCAAGGTTATCAATTGTTGCGCCATCTAACTCTAATTCCTTTAGTCCTTTCATTTTACCTAATGCCGATGCATCCTTTACCTTTGTATCTGTCAACTTTATATTTCGAATTGATGAATTGTGTTGTAAACAATTTAAATTAAAAATGGTGCTATTTTCAAATTCAATTGATATTAATTTTTTCAAATTTTGCAAAACAAGTAAATCCAGTTCACTAACATTTTCTAAACCTAAAATATATAAATACTTTAAAGAATCTACTTTTGAAATTGCATAGAGCTGCTCACAATTTGAAATATGTACTGTAAGAGATTCTAAATTTTGAAACTTCGGTAATAATGAAAAATCTTGAATACTAGTATGTGAAATGTCTAATTTCTTTAATGATGATATTTCTACAAGTGCCGATAGAGTATTTATCTTCGTATTCTTTATACTCATTTCTTGTAAGTGTTGCAAGTGTAATACTGGAGTTAAATCTTGAACTGGGTTATTAACTAAATATAACTTCTTTAAAGCATTCATTTGTTCTAATCCTGCTAAATCTTGAATTTCATTTCCAGATAAAATTAGTTCTCTCACTTCTGTACACATCAGTAATGGACTTATATCTACTAATCCATTTCCACCTAAATATAATCTCTTCTCCCTCATAAACTTGCCTGCACATTCAGGTGGACCCACTATATTTCTCCAATTCTCATCTAAACTATCGTACCAATCATTAATGTTTTTTTCAGATTGAAATATTAATTGAGGATGTAAAACAGGTAATTCAATATTAAATAAAGCGTCTAAAAAATGTATATTATCGTTAGCACCATAACTCCAATATAAATAGTCTTCTTCTTGGTGAATGGTGAAATTTTTATTTTTTAGCGTTTGTACAATAAATAGTAACAAGTCTGAAATTCTATTCGCAATTACATATTTTACTTCTTCATCTCGTCCAAAATTAATAACTTGTCCCACTTTCCCCTTTTCATCTGGGTCAACATCTATTCCTATATTGTTACCGCCATAATCTTTACTAATAGGTATCCAATTGTGATTCACATATCTTTCCTTAATACATTCTGCTGGTATTGAAAATGCATCAAAATTAAAAAAATCATCCTTTTCAATTCTTTTCCATATTCTCCACTCATCCAAAACTTGATCTAATGAAAGAAATGGTAAACCAAAAAATAACCCTGGTCCTGATTTATCCTCACCGTTATGTGCAAGATAAAGATTACGTAATTCATCTGGAAACGCAATTCCCATTTCATTTTCAGCATCTTGAATTTCTTCTATTGTTGCAGGTGCATTCAAAAACGGTTGAAAGTAATTTTTTAATTCAACTTCCAATTCTTTTAAAATAGTATGATTCATTTTCTGCACTCCCCTTATAATACAAATTAAAAAAGCGCCACCTTTTACATTAATTGTAATTAACAGCACCCTTTTTCGCAATGAAACTATTGTAATTATATTGCATACAAACGAACAATTTTATCACTTTACAAACCAAGAGCAGCAACGCTTTCACATTTCAATAACTAGACTCATATCCTAAATTCAAATTGTATGAAAATATAAGAAAGGCGGGTAATACAAATGACTTCTAATATCGACTACACTTCGCCCTCAACTAATTTCACCCATGATTTGAGTAAAAGTAATTTTTTTCAGAAAGATGCTCAAAATTATATAAACGTACTTGGCGTGAAACAATTAAATACGTTAGAAAATACTTCTTTATTAGATATTTATTTAAGTACAGGAAATGTTGTAGAGCCGCATATTCATCAAAATGCAGCTGAACTTGTTTACTGTATTTCAGGATCTGCTGTCGTTTCTTTACTTAATCCTTTTACAAACCAAATATTAAACTTACCGATAAAACCAGGGCAAGTTGCCAACATTCCAAAAGCGTGGTGGCATTATGAAATTGCTACAGCAGATAACACTCATTTATTAGCAATTTTCGATGCCCCAACGCCAGAAGTTATTTTTGGTTCTGATATTTTACGATTAACTCCCGCTAATATAATGGCTCATACTTACTGTCTCGATGAACAACAATGGAAACAAGCGGTATCCCCTATTCAATCCACTACAGTAATTGGTCCTCCAGCAAACTGTAATAAAAATCGTGGAATGATAAACCCACCAACTCAGCCTCCTAGTCCACAACAAGATTTATATTACCAAGATTCATACTATTTTCCTCTTTACTGGGGATATTGATTTATATCATAAAAAGACAATTATTTATCTCCTCGGAAAATACGTAGGAGATTTTTTTATTGTATATCCTCCATTCCTATTTTTTCGTAACAATTAATAGAGTACATACATATAATATTTATATATTAAATTGGAGGTGATAGTACTATGAGTAATTATAACTATCGAAAAAACTACTCTTATAATAAAAATAGTAGCTCTTCAGCATCCTCTCAATCTTCGAATTCGCAATCTTCCAATTCCCAATCGCAAAGAGACTTAACTCAGCAAGGCTATGTAAAGAAAAAAGGATGTAACTGTAATAAAAATAAATAGTTTATTTTATGGATGAATTCTTTTTTAAAAGAATTCATCTTTTTTTGCTGATTGGAATTTTTTAAGTTACATAATTTATTCCTTAAATAAGAAAGGGTAAATTATACTTTTTTATACGAACTTAACAAAGAGTAATTGTTCATTTAATTTATTACTTATTTCCCCCAAAAATATAATCCTTCCTAAATTTATTAGGAAGGACTATATACAAACCCCTGTTTAATTTCCTATTAACATTGTAACAAATTAGACGATATTAAGACCTGCACTTACAAATCCAGCAACTGCAGCTATTGGACTAGCTCCTGTTAATGAAACATATACTAATATTTTATCCCCAGCAACTACTGGAACATTATAAGCTTGGATTCCTGTTGCTGTAGCACCAATCGCTATTAAGGCAAATGCTGGTGTTAATAATAGAGGTGGCGCTACTGGTGTAAACGTATTACTTGCTGCAGGTGCAATAAATACTTGCATCTGAATTTGAACAGGTGATAATGGAGCTAATGCAGCTGTTGCACTAAAGAAACCTGCTAATGACGTAATAACACCATCGCGCGGTGCTACAAATGCATAATCACCTACAACACCTGGCAGTAATGTGAGAGTTCCTCCAACCCCTGGAGCTATACCTGGCTGACTAAATCCAAATCCAAGGAGAGTTCCTGTATTAGCTAACAGAGCTGGTGTTGTACCGGAAGCAAACGGAATAATAGCTCCACCACCAGTTGCACCAGTCGCTCCTGTTGCTCCTGTCGGGCCAGTATCTCCCGTTGGACCTGTTACTCCCATTGGACCTGTTGTTCCCATTGGAATATAAATTGGCGGAATAACCGGAAAGGTAGGTCCAATATTTTCTGGTCTTATCATACCTTTATTCAACGATAATTTGTCATTGCGGTTCAATTTAATACCTCATTCCACATTTTTTTACTACTTAACAAAATAATACATCTATCATTTTAAGAAGGATTCCATCACTACTTTTTTCATTCTCAAATGATTTTTACATATAGTAAACTTTTTACCGTTGCTATAACTAGTAGTATTCATATACTAAAATGATAGTTCCATTTCAAAATACTAAATCCGTTACGTTCTAATTTAAAAATGAGGTAATTTATATTCAAGATAAGAATGACGAAATAAAAAAAGAACTATTATCACTGGCTCTTGTAATTATTCTTCCATACAGACTTACAGGTCCTACTGGGCCCACGGGCATTACTGGGTCTACGGGCGTTACTGGACCTACAGGCATTACTGGGCCTATTATCACAACAAACTCTATGTTCGCTAATAATACGTTAGGTGGTCCGATTTCAGTCATATTAGGTGGAACTAATATTACACTTTCTAATAACCAAAGTCTCGGTAATTTTACAGTGAATGCTTCAAATGATATATTTACAATTCCTGTTACTGGGAGATATTATTTAACCTATCAAGTAAATACGACAACCGCACTACTTGCTGGTACAAGGCTACTATTAAACTCTTCAACTCCAATTCCTGGATCTATTTTTTCACCCGCAATATCAACTTCAAATTATAATAATAATTTAATAACCAATTTTATTGCCGGTAATACAATTTCACTTCAACTATTCGGCGTATTATCCGTAGTTAATTTAGTTGGAGGTGGTTCAACTGGTGCCTCTTTAACAATTATACGAATTGATTAAAAAATGATTCGTTCTTTTTATAATAATCATTCTTAAATGGTCAAATGGAAGCGATTACGTTATTAAAGCTACTATTCTTTCGATAACTACACGATAGTGATTAAGCAATAAAAAACATTTTGTACTATATTAATAGTAGAAAATATCTATACTAAATTTTCCGTATATACATTATCAATTTACACTTCTTCCTGCCGATGTTACATTGACTAAGAAGACAGTTTCTCAAATACGAACCATCTCAATACGTTTTTGAGAAACATACTCCAATCCTATACGCGAGAGCAATACTATGTTGACACTCAAACGAGTGTCTTTTTTTATGAATTTCAAAAAATAAAACCATCTTTTATAGATGGTTTATCAAAACACATTTCTTTATATTCTTGATGCCATTTCGAGTTTATGAGCTGGATAATAAATGGTCATACTTAACCGAGTTAGCGTACTTCCGGAATTATGATAGAAGTGTGGTCTATCCGCCTTAAAGCGAATTGCATCTCCGCTATTTAATGTATATTGACAATCATTTATTTCAATTGTCAATTCCCCTTCAAATACCGTTATAAATTCTTCGGTCCCTTCTTTATGGCCTTCCGAACTTAATTTTCCTTCTGTTTCAATTTCAACCGTATAGATTTCAAAGTTCCTATCATCTTGAAAAGGAAAAGATGGATACACTTTATATCTCCCATTGTCTTCTAATAATACTTGAACATCACTTCGTAAAACGACTTTCGTATCCGGTTGGGGATTATTAATTAAAGAAGTAAAAGACACTTTCAACCCATTAGCTATTTTCCATATCGTTGTTAATGTTGGGCTCGATTCTCCACGTTCAATTTGTCTAATCATTGTTTTACTCACACCTGTTAATTGGGCAACTTTTTCTAAACTTAATTTTTCTTTCTCTCGTATTGTTTTTAAATTTTTTGCCAGAATAAGTTGAATTTCTTCCATAAGAAACACTCCTACACTATATACAATATAACGACCGTTATGTATAATAAAAAGCACACGTTATATTGTTCTTTTCGGTCATTATAACATACACCAAATAATTAGGGGGTTTTGAAATGCCTATATTTTCTTTTTTGTTATTTGTTATTATAAGTAGCTTCACACCCGGTCCTAACAATTTCTTAGCTATGACATACGCCAATCAACATGGTTTAAAAAGGAGTATGCAATTTTGCTTTGGAGTAGCTTTCGGTTTTTTCATCCTCACTTCATTATGTAGCTTCTTTAATATTGTACTAATTAATATCCTACCTATAATTGAATTCCCTTTAAAAATTTTAGGTGTAGCATACATGCTATATTTAGCCTTTAAAATACTCACTAGTAAAACTAGTACAGATCCAGATGAAAAACATAATAAAAACTTATTTACAGTCGGGATTTTTCTTCAATTTGTTAATCCTAAAGGGATACTATTCGGGCTGACTGTAGTGTCAACTTTTATTCTCCCTTACTATAATTCATATTCAAGTTTTCTACTTTTCTCATTATTTCTAGGTGTAGTCGGGTTAATGAGTACATTCAGTTGGAGCTTATTTGGTTCCATGTTCCAAAAACTTTTATTAAAGCATACTACATCATTTAATATCATTATGGCCGTATTATTAGTTTTTAGTGCCATTTCAATTGTAGTCAATTAAATTCAAATTCTCATTTTTTTCTTTTTAAATATATGTTTTGTAAATATACTTGAAATTCCAGATGAACCTCTCACTTACATGTATTACTTATTATGTATTAAAACAGAAATCTTCTATATCTAATCATATTTATACGAGGTAAAATTATAAAAAGAGGAATACTCATAATAAGTAATCCTCTTTTTATGTCCTATCGTTTTTAAAATTTTCTGTTCTACTAAACTAGAACTTTACTTAACTTCATACCACCAACCTTTACGATCAAGGTAATCCGTCATGCCTTTAAGTTGCGCATCTGAAGTTGGTTCAGAGATAAAATATGTTAGACCATCAGATTATAAGAAGAACTTAGCTGTCATTTTTAGTGACGTTAATGCTCCCATTACATCAGGTGTTTCATGTGGTGAGAAAGCGCCTGATTGTATTATATTTTTTTTAGATGGCGGAGTTGTCCCACCAGATTGTCCAGTTAAAGCATACACAATTGAATTTGCAATCTTATCTGGATTCCATTTTGCCATATCTGATTCATTATCAATGAATCCAAGTTCGATTAAGATTGCAGGCGCTTTCGTATTCGATAATACATAAAGGTCTTTTCGTTCCTTTGCACCACGGTTTGACCACCCAATATCTTTTGAAAGTTGCGCCGCTATTTTTGCTGATAAAGCTTGTTGGTCATAGTACAAAACTTCAACACCATTAGCTTTCGTATCATATGAGTTTAAGTGAAATGAAACTACTAAATCTACAACATGTGAGTTTGTTTTGATACAATATTATTTAAATTTTGGGCTTGCGTTGTCCCTACTTCATCAGTATCGTCATAAACTGTATGCCCCAATGCTCTTAATTTAGCAACAACCGCATCCTTAACTTGGCGATCCATAATGTGTTCTTTCCGATTTCCATAATTTGCACCCTGTACAATACTATTATGTCCTGCGTGTAAACTATATCTAGCCATTGTTTCACATCCCTTTTTTATTACTATATTCAAAGCTCGTCTTATTTTCCGGTCAAATATCCAATACTTCTCCACCAAACAAAATTTGGGCATTAATCTATTTTCAAATTTTCAATTCTAGCTTATCTATTTTCTATAACAAAGAACTCAAAAATAAAAACCACAACTAATATTTTTAAGTTGCGGTATTTACGACTTTAAACTATTCATTTCAAAATCTTTTTATTATAATACAAAAAAACGAGTTATAATATAAGTTACTGGTCTCAAGGAGGGGTTTAATGACTGATAAATATAAATTTTTGATACTCATTGTTACAGCATTTTTTTCTTTCTTTTCTTTAATAAAAGATTTCCGTTACACTTCAAAAAGTTTCTTTTGGGGGAGCTTTGCAATCCTAACAAGCTTTATATTATTATTAACTCATGCTTTAGAATTAACTCCAATACTTCTCTATTCAGCCCAGATGGCTTTTGAGATTATTACAATTCCTCGTAAATTAATTTTTCCATCCGGCACTGATATTACTAGTTTTTACTAATAATCCGTGTATCTAAAAACCTCAACTCTATATTTCTAATTATCTTTACAAATATAAAAATGCGGTTTCTCCTTTCTAGGGAAACCGCACCGTATCAAAATTCTCATTAAATTTTAAACTGACTCGTATACAGGTCAAAGTAAAATCCTCTATCTTCCATAAGAGATTCATGATTTCCTTTTTCTAAAATGCTTCCATCTTTTATAACAAGGATTTGATCCGCTTTTTCAATCGTTTTCAATCGATGAGCGATTACGAAACTTGTTCGACCTCTCATTAAATTGTTTAGCCCTTGTTGTATTTGTAATTCTGTTCTTGTATCAATATTAGATGTTGCTTCGTCGAGAATTAATACATCTGCATCTGCTAAAATTGCCCGTGCAATTGCAAGAAGTTGTTTTTGTCCTTGACTTAAATTCGATCCTTCTGAAGCTATTTTTGTTTCATATTGATTCGGTAAATGCTTTATAAAAGAATGCGCAGATGCTGCCTTAGCTGCATGAATTACTTCTTCATCGCTAGCATCTAATCGACCATAACGGATATTATCCATAATCGTCCCAGCAAATAAATACGTATCTTGTAAAACTACTCCTATTTTACTTCGTAACGAATTCATATCATAATCTTTTATATTTTTTCCATCAATATGAATTTGCCCTTGCGGTATATCGTAAAAGCGCGTTAGCAAATTAATAATTGTTGTTTTACCCGACCCAGTTGGGCCAACTAAAGCAATTGTCTCCCCTGGTTGCGCCTTAAGACTCACTTCTTTTAAAATCGTTTTATTCTCCTCATAACCGAATGAAACATTTTCAAGCGCAACATGTCCTTGTAAATTTTGTACGATGAATGCATCTTTTTTATTTTGGATTTCTGGTACTTCATCCATAATTTCAAAGACACGTTCTCCACCAGCAACTGCTGCTTGAATCGTATTCATTAAAGTTGCGAATTGACTGAGCGGTCTTGAGAATTGACGAGAATAATTAATAAAAGCTGCAATGACACCTACTGTTGTCATTCCATTTAAAACCATTACTGATCCAGTCCCAATTACAAGCCCCATACCTAAGTTATTTATAAAGTTCATACTTGGAAAAATAAAAGCTGAAAATGTATCCGCCTTCGTAGCAGACATTCTAAGTTGTTCATTAATTTTATTGAAATTTTGTACGGTTTCTTTTTCTTTCCCGTATAACGTTGTAACATCCGCTCCAGTTATAGCTTCTTCAATAAAACCATTTAATTCTCCTAAATCTTTTTGACGCTTTGCAAAGTTTTTACCACTATAAGCAACTAATTTTTTTGTAACGAAAAACATAATAGGTACTGTAATTAGTGTAACAATTGCTAAAATCCAATCTAATGCGAACATCGCAATTGTTACACCTATAAAGGTTAATGCTGATGAAATAATTTGTACAACACTTTGTGTTAACGCTTGATTCAAATTATCTATATCATTTGTCACACGACTCATTAAATCCCCTTGAGAACGTACATCAAAGAACCGTAAAGAAAGCGTTTGGATTTTCTCGAAAATATCTTGTCGTATTTTTTGTATCGTTTTTAATGCAACGTTAACCATAACAAATGTTTGTAACCATGTTAACAATACTGTTACACCATAAATCGCGATAAGTAACAAACACATTCTCGCCGTACCGCTTAAATCTTTCGGTACAATATATTGATCAATAATTACTCCCATTAAATACGGACCTAATAACCCAAGTAACGTCGTAACAAATACTAAAAATATAACGAACGTAAGAGCAGCCTTTTGATAGCCCATATAGTTCCATATTCTCATTACAGTTCCTTTCGTATTTTTAGCTTTACCCATCTTAGGCGCGTTACGCCCACTTTTATTTGCAAATTGCCCTTGGAAATTACGCATGTTCTTTCCCACCTTCTTTATATAAATTACCACCTTGGGAAAGATAGATTTCTTGATATACCTCACATTGTTCTAACAGCTCTTCATGTGTACCATCACCTACTAATTCACCGTTATCTAAAACGAGAATTTTATCAGCATCTATTATAGATGAAATTTTAGAGGCAATTAATAATGTTGTTGTTCCTTTATATTCTGTTCTTAATGCCGATTGAATGTTAGATTCTGATTTAGCATCTACTGCAGATGTAGAATCATCTAATACAAGAATAGATGGCTTTCTCACAAGCGCCCTTGCGATTGATACACGTTGTTTTTGTCCGCCTGATAAATTCGTCGCGCCTTGTGTTAAATGATATTGATATGAATCTTCTAACTTATTAATAAACTCAGTCGCACAAGCTGCTGAAGCTGCTACTTCAAGTTCCCCCTTCGTTGCATCTTCTTTACCATAACGTAAGTTCTCTTCTATACTACCTGAAAACAACAATGCCTTTTGAGGTACAAAGCCTATAGAAGCACGAAGTTTTTGTAAATCATACGCCTTAACATTTATTCCATCAATGCATATTTCACCTTGATCAACATCATATAAACGCGGTAACAGTTTTGCTAAAGTAGATTTACCACTCCCTGTAGAACCGATAATCCCTACCTTTTCACCTTTACATATGCGAAATGAAATATTTTTTAAAACATATTCATTATTTTTCGTATAACTATAACTAACATTTTTAAAGTCAATTTGTCCCTCAATTTTCTTAGGTACAAGCGCATTTGTTTCACTCTTAATATCAACCTCAGTATTTAAAACTTGCTGTACACGATCCGCGGACGGAAATGCTCGCGCGATTTGCATAAATACCATACTGATAGACATAAGTGACATTAAAATAATATTCAAATAGTTAATAAACGCTAATATAGCTCCTACTTGAAGCGTTCCATTAAATACTTTTTCTCCACCGATCCATAATGTTGCGACAATCCCGCCGCTTACAACTAACATAATGCTTGGCATCATTAAAGAAATAAGCTGCACTGCTCGAATATTTATCTTCGTTAAATTTGTATTCACTTTTCCAAACTGAGTGATTTCATATTTTTGTCTTACATACGCTTTAATAACACGTACACCAGATAAATTTTCTTGTAACTTTGTATTCACTTTATCTAATGCTTCTTGCACTTTTTTGAACGTTCCGCTCGCTTTACTTGCAATAAATATAATCGCAAGCAATAAAATTGGAACGACTACGAGTAATATAGGAAATAACTCACGTGCTGTTACAAAAACAATTATTATACTTCCGATAAATAACAAAGGACCACGAACAAGAACACGTAATGTCATCGTCATCGCCGATTGAATTGAAGTAATATCATTTGTCACAATCGTTAATAATTTCCCAGTTCCAAATGAATCACGATTTTCACTAGAAAATGTTTCTATTTTCGCAAATACATCTTTTCGTATGTCTGTAGCGAAATTAACTGCTGCTTTTGTAGAATACATCATGCACCCAAGTCCTCCAACTAAACCGAGCGCTGCAGCTCCTATCATAAGAAGCCCCATTTTTATTACATAATTCAAATCACGGTTTGCTATCCCAACATCAATAATATGTTGCATAATAGTCGGTTGAATTAAGTCCATCGCAACCTCAAGTACCATAAATAGCGGTCCAATAATAGCGAAGAACATGTATGGTTTTAAATACTGTAATAACTTGCGAAATGATTTCATACATAATCTCCTTTTTCCTATGAAATTACCATTTAATAATTTATACCCTCCTTATTTAAACGATGTAGTTTGTAATTTCTTTCTTATTTCTATTATATTATGTAAATTAATATTTAACATTATTAAATGATAAGCATTTATGACTTTCTGGTCAATAAATGTGCTTTATATTACGCAAATAGAAAAACCGTATTCTTAAGTAGAAAGAATACGGTTTTTCATCTATATCTCTTCAATTGTAAAATCTAAAAACTCAGTCTCAAATCCATTGTTTTTAGAAGGACTACACGTGTAAAAACCTATTTTAACAGGTGCATTCCCTATATCCTCCATCAAATGAGCGATTCTTATTTGTTCCCATTGACAGCTTTTTTTTACATATATTATATAATCGCCACGTTTACGAACAATTCGAAAACGAAGTTGCTCGTTAGCTAATTCTGTTGGAAAGTCTTGTGTTGACCAATCAGAATATCCATTATTCGTTACGACAGCTCCTAAATGAGAAGGGCCATCCGGAATATACTCTAATGAAGTTTTCAACCAACACTTTTCCGAAATCATAACAAAAAGACCTGCTTGATCGTATTTTGAATTTGGATTCATACACAATTGTACTTCAGCTTGAAAGTCTGTCATCATTTCATTATAAAATACATGACCATTCATTACTTCAAAACCATAATGTGTTTTAAGCCAAAAATCTGTTTCTGCTTTCGAACGGACAATAAACGCCTGATTGTCATTAATTTTATAATATTCAGGGAAATTCATTATAGTGAGCTGCTCAACATGTTTAGGTATATATGATATATTCATAGTTCCTCCATAATAAAGCCTTTATACAAACCTTTAAAACTCCGCTAATACTGGGAATTTATAACCTTTAAAATCTAACTCTTTATTACTTCGAACCATTAAATACTTACTAGACTGTAATTCTGTAAGCTGTACATCCTCAATCCCTAATTGATCTGGAGAGAAGTAAAATTCGATTTCTGTAAACCTTTCGGCGATTTCCCCGCATATTTCATCTAAAACTGGAATTACTGGTGCAAATACTCCATATAATTTCAACTTTTCATTATCTACTTCATACACAATTAGAGCATCTAGTTTCTCTGAATAATACAATTTCTCATTCCATTCCGAATCATATATATTCAAATAAAACGAAGGACGGAAGTTTAATGTTGAAAAATTATTTGAAAGTCTTTGGCTACTCTCAATAGTTTCATGTATTAACTTTCTATCCTCTTCCATATAATAATCTAACTTTCTAAGTAAGGAATCATTATTATTCTTTTTATCATATAGAATAGTCATTAAATACTCCTGCACAACTTTAAACCCAAATGATGCATATAGTTCAGGTTTTTCCGTAAACAATAATGTACATTCACATTTCTTATCGATTTCTTCTATCATTTTACTTATTAATTGCGTCATGAGTCCTTGTCTACGAAAATTAGGGTGAGTCATTACCGATTGAATGCCCGCTGCATTTATTCTTTCACCATTTACTAGCAATGGTAGCGAAAATACCGCAACATTCGCAATCGCTTTATCGTTATGTAAAAATGATAAGGCTTTGTATGTATCATCCCAATAACCTCTCTCTGAAAAATCATTCAATGTTTGAATTGTAATTCCAAACACTTCTTCAAATAAAGGAAATAACTGCTCTCTTTTCGGTTCTGCTAAAAGAAGTTTTTCAAAAATTTCAACATTCCCCATGTTGTCCCTCCATACCTTAATTCCATCAAATTAGATTTAGTTATATGACCTGCTCTTAATGTAATAGGTCTTACCAATCAATATACTATCATAAAATATAAAAAAAGAGTCTAATTAATTTTATGTTTTGACTATTCGAAAATAAGTCGAATAAAATAATATTAAGATTATTGAATATTAATAAGTTTATTATATAAAAATAGTGCTTTCTACTTCGTTTTTACTCATAGAAATACACCATTTATAAAAAAAATATTTTTTATTATTTTTTTCCTTCTAGTCTCTCCTTCGTATTAATTTCTTCTCCCCTCATTCGCTTTTCAAATGTATTTCTCCAACTTGTAGAAAGCGCACGTACTTCTAAGATCCTTTTTAGCCCTTCCATATTTTGTTTTTCCTTATGCATAATACGATTAGCAAATGCTACTGTAATACCTTTCGGATCAGGCTTTATTAACTTTAATGTATCAACAGGTGATACCCAACCTTCTTCTAATACACGAAAATAAAACCCCGTATATCCTGTTTCTTGAAAATATAATGGTAACTTTGGAATATTGTATTTCTTTGCTAATTTAAAACAAGGTTGTCTTGGCTGCGTTACTTGTACAATCGCTTCTCCAATTTGAAATGTATCACCAATGCAAACATCCTCTTCACGCATATCACTAATTGTTATATTTTCTCCGAATGCTCCATATACAAGACCTTTATTCAGCTCTTTTTCCCAGTAATCATAATGTTCCGCCGAATATACGCACACTGCTTTATCTACTCCGCCATGATGAACCAAATCCGCCTGGCCATCCCCATTAAATTTCACAAAGGATAAAAACACCGGTTCCTTTACTTGTTTTTTATTTATACCTGTATGAATTACCTTTCCGCCGTATGTAACCTCTTTTGGCAACCCTATATTTAAAGATAATAATTGATATTCATTACCCATTATATTTCCTCCTTTAAAGGTGTAACATGACTTTTCACTCTCAATTTTGTTTTCACTATTACCTCTGTAATATAAGGTTGATTATAAAACTCGGAAAATCATTGTTCAATCCAATTATTTATATAATAATGATAGGTATAACCTATCATTAAACTTGAGGTGATTCCAATCGAATTACGACAACTTGAATATTTTTTAGCTGTTTCAAAAGAATTGCATTTCACAAAAGCAGCTGAGAAACTAAATATTTCACAACCTTCTCTCAGTCAGCAAATACGTGCATTAGAACATGAAGTAGGAGTGCCTCTTTTCGATCGCATTGGTAAAAAAATATCTTTAACTGATGCAGGAAGGATTTTATTATTACATAGTAAAATCATTTTTCATGAAATCGAACAAGCTCGTTCTGCTATTCAAGATTTAAACGGATTACAGCAAGGTACCTTAACAATTGGTTCTTTGTTAACCGTCGTAAATTACTTACTACCACCAGCTATTTTAAATTTCAATCATTTATATCCCAATATAGAACTTTCTGTATTAGGGCTTCGCACCGGAGATATTCGTGAAAAATTATTGCAAAATGAACTAGACATTGGCATTACATTTCTCCCAGTGCAAGATAAGGAGATTATTTCTATCCCCCTATACAAAAGTGAACTTACATTAGTCGTACCAACCGGTCATCGATTAGCTGAACGTAATCATGTATCTATTGCTGAATTACAGAACTACCCTTTCATTCTTTTACCTAAAAATTTCTTTTTAACCGAACTATTTACATCTCATTGTCAAAAATTCAACTTTAAACCAAAAGCAATTTTAGAAATTAGTACGATGGAATCTTTAATCCACATGGTTTCAAAAGGAATGGGAATTACAGTGTTACCAAAACCATATATAGACTTTTTACAAAATAAAAACATTCGAGCTATTAAAGTAGAAAATCCTACTCCAACAATAGAAATAGGACTTATTTATAGAAAAGATAAATATATGTGTGCTGCAACTCGAGAGTTTATTGAGCAACTAAAAAGAACGGTGCATTCTTTACAAAGCTAAACGAACAAAAGAGATTATCCTATGAACCCGTTTCACAACGACTTAGTAGAATCATCTCTTTTCAAAACAAAATATAACATTATATTAAGATTCATATAAACTTCAATGTACCTTTTTAGATATTGGAATATATTTCGTAAAATATGCTCCAACTAGCAATAAAACAATTGAAATGAATCAAATAAAAATCCCGCCAAAGGTAAACCAATATGCAAACAAATTCAAGATTGCTAGTGTAAAGAAACAAATTGAAGTTAACGCACTCTTCAATCCTTTTACCCCTGCTTTTTTTCTTTTTTCATAAGTAATATACATTGAAACGGCAACAAATAAGATAAGAACAATCGGTAACATAACTTCTAGCAATGGCATTCCCTCCCGTATGTAGGCCTCACTATTACCATATTACCCCATTGCTCTTTTTGAAATCAATTAATAACGCTCTTCTCTCCAAAAGTCAGCATACGTTTTATTTTTAAAGTTCACATTCGCCTTAGAAAACGGAAGACGTTCTCCAACTTTCAATGAGTACCAGTCGTTTAAAAGTGGAGAACCGAAGCAAATATTCATTGTACGATTATGTAAATCAAATAAGACAGAATGCAAAGTTCCAAACCATTCTTCATAATTGTGTACTGTCAGCCCAGTAGGATACTCTTTTTCTACTAATCCTTTTAAAGACTCCATACTCACTAGCTCATTTTGATTTAAATATTCATACAATGTGTGATATCTGTTTGTTGATTGTTCTAATCTTCTATTATTCAATTTTTGAATAGGTAAACTAATCGCATGGTTTGTTGATACGATAAAATCTTGGTTTTCCTCATCGATTGTGGTTATGGATTTATACCCGTCAAATATTTCAATTCTTGCTACGTCTAAAGGATCCGCTACAATTAGATTAATATTACTTGCAATTGGCATTTCATCTATTAGTAATTTCGCCTCCTGCACATTTTTACATTTCTCCAATAATACTCGTATTACTGCAAAACATTGTAAGCCACTTAACACTGGTTTTCGTAAACCTTCAATATTTCCTACTGGTTGACCGCACGCTGAAAATGTAACAGATAACCCATGCTCATTAACTCCTTCTGTTCGTCCGAAATATTGAGTAGAAAAGCCACTATGCACATATGCACCTTCAACATGTGTTGAGCAAAAACGCATATCATCTATTTTTGGAGACAAATCATAATTTCTTAGTACATATGTGTGCTTTGAATCTGTTTTTTTAGGTAACACGACACAATGACTACATCCTGCTTTTAATAATGTTTGATAATAATACATCATATGTTTAGCAGGAATTTTCAATACTTCACAAAAACCTTCAATTTCTTCATTAATTCCAGGACAATATTGATTTAATATATTTCTAGATTCTGTCCAATAGTTATCTGATACTATATGTTCTTGTTGTATGAATTGCGGAATAAGATACAGATGATTTTTCACAAACTCTCCTTGTTGCTTTCCGATATCATAATAACTTCCTTTTAATGATGAAAAATACCCCTTTACTTCATACATCACATTTCCCCCTCGCATTGATTATATCCATATCATACTAAAAGGACTTTATTCATTCTTGATGTTTTTTACTGTCTTTCAAATCAAATTTGGATTGAATAAAAAACAGTTATAGATTAAAAACTAGAAAACTGTTGTTATTTACAGTTTCCTAGCTTTTTAATTTACTATATAATCCCTTCCTCTACCAACGTTTCTGCAATTTGAACTGAGTTCCAAGCAGCACCTTTTAATAAATTATCGGAAACAATCCAAAGATGGAACCCTTTTGGCGTATCAGGATCTTTTCTAATTCTCCCGACAAATGTGCCTATTTTCCCTTCTGCATATAACGGCATTGGATACAGCTGTTCATTAGGATTATCTTGTAATATAACACCTGGTGCATCTAGCAGTACTTCTCTTATTTCTGCAACGGTCGCTTCTTTTTCAAGCTCAATATAAACAGATTCTGAATGTCCTGAAACAACTGGAACACGCACACAAGTTGCTGCCATTTTCAAGTTTTGATCCTCCAAAATTTTCTTCGTTTCTTGAATCATTTTTACTTCTTCAAATGTATAATCATTATCTGTAAATATATCTACTTGTGGCAGTACATTAAACGCAATTGGATAATGCTTTTTATCTTTTTTCACAGGTAATATCGTGCTCTTAAACTCTTCAGCTGCAAGCATTGACTTAGCCTGTTCTTTTAATTCTTGAATTGCATGAATTCCTGATCCTGATACAGCTTGATACGTTGAAACGATAATTCGTTCTAAACCAAATGATTTTCGTATTGGCTGAAGAGCTGTTACCATCTGTAATGCTGAACAATTCGGAACTGCTATGATACCGTTATGCTCCTTTAATGTGTGCGGATTTACTTCTGGAACAACGAGTGGTACATCGCGCGCCATTCGGTATTCACTCGTATTGTCAATTACGATTGCACCACTAGACACTGCATGATTAACAAATCGTTTAGAAACTTCTCCTCCTGCACTAAAAAAGGCAATATCTACCCCTTCAAAGCTAGTTGCTTTTGCCTCTTGTATTATTATCTCTCGTCCTTTGAATTGAACTACCTTGCCAGCGGATCGTTTTGACGAAAGTAATGTCACTTCAACTATATTAAATTTAGTTTCTTTTTCTAACAGTTCAATAATTTTCTGTCCTACTGCACCTGTAGCACCAACTACAGCTACATGATAGCCCTTTTTGATCATCATTTCTCCTCCAATATAACTTAAATGAATATTTCTATAATTTCATTTTATAAAGAATTTAATCATTTGGAAAATTGAAATACGTGATATAATCATTCACAAATCATGATAATAAAAGAGGGATCGCTTATGGAAATGAGACATGTTAAAACTTTTTGTGCCATCGTTAAGTATGGTAATTTTTCTAAAGCAGCTCATGCGTTAGGTTATGCGCAATCTACTGTAACAGCGCATATGAAAGCATTAGAAAACGATTTACACCTCCCTCTTTTTGATCGATTAGGGAAAAAAGTACTTCTTACAAAAGCAGGTCATCAATTTCATCCTTATGCTCTAGAATTACTAGCTATTTATGAAAAAGCGCAAGAAATCCCTCAAAATGGTGATAATTTAGAGGGAACATTAACGATTACATCTAACGAATCATTAGCCGTGTACCGATTACCACAATTATTACGTATGTACAAACAGGAGAATCCGAAAGTAAATATCGTACTGGAAACAACTACAAACGAACAAGCAATGAATAAGCTACGTGAAGGAGAATCAGATGTTATTTTCATAATTGGAGAAAGTATGGAACATAATGATTTTATTACGCGTACTTTTTGTAATGAGGCATTTGGGTGGATTTTACCTCCCCATTACGCTACACACTCTAATCCATTTTGTTTACTAAATGATACACAATTTATCTTTACAGAACAAAGCTGCGGCTATAGACCGATGGTAGATCGGTTTTTACGTCAAAGCGGAAATATTCCAGCTAAAACCTTTGAAACTTCCAATGTTGAAGTCATTAAACAATCTGTCATGTGTGAGTTAGGAATTTCAATTCTTCCTTACATCGTTGTACAAGAAAGTTGTGAAAAAGAGCAACTCTATTTTCAGCCTATTGAAACACCAGCAGTTATTCAAAGCCATGTAATCTATCATAAATCTAGATGGATTTCACCCGTTTTACAATCGTTTCTTTCCTTACTAGAGAAAAACTAAAAAGTGCACACAAAAAAGAGTAACTGCCTAAAAAGCAATTACTCTCCTCCAACATTATCTTATTTATTAGTCTGTCCTCCACCTGCAATTAATTTACTTCCTGAATATGTACCTTTTTGCATAAACACTTGATTAATTAATTCTTTTTGTTCCGCTTCTGACATTACTCCTTTACCTTCGCCTAAATTCCCGCTTTGTAGTTTCCAAATCTTATTGTGATCCGCGTCCATCTTTTCATATTTCCCTTGTTTCCACCTCTCTAAAATGTCTGCATATGTATTTCCTTGTACAAGATCATTACTCTTTACAATATCAAGCAAACTTTCAATTCGTTCTTGTGTAATAAAAATATAACCCCACTTTTGATCAGCTTTCGTTTTTTGATGTGCCATTTCATGTAATGCTGTCTGTATATTTTCATCTGTCCATTTAAATTTTTTATTAAAACCACTATTCGGTAATGAATGATTGCCATTTTCTAAAAGCTTTGCATCTTCAGCTTTTACATTGCTATCAGCTAGTACTTCTGCAGCCGGCGCGGCTGGTGATACCTTTTTCGCAGCTGGTTTACTATTATTCAAATAATACAGCATACCATATGTTACACCTACGCCGCTTACTGCCATACCAGCTATAATACCTATTATTTTAAATAATGTTTTCATCTTACTTGTTTCCTCCCGTATATCCCTTTTCATATTTTCTATTTTCTAAACCACATATATATTTCCTCATATTATATTTCTTTTCTTTATAAATTGAAAGATTATTCTGTAAAAATTCCCCATCTTTTTCAAATACAAATCCACCTCTAAGCATTTCGTTTTAAATTGATAAAAATATATGCTAGCCTACATATAAAGGAGATGAATAAATATGAGTTTATTGTATAGCGGTTTAACTTTTTTAAACTTTGATGATACATATTTATTACAAAATAAACTTCATTCTTATTCACATGAAGATATTGATTTTAGTCATTTAGAGCACGCAAACCTGTATTGCGAGCCTCCTTCTTTAATGCGGATAAAACAGGAGTTAAACCGTAGAAAGCAAAAAGGAGTCACTTTTATCGGTTCTGGAAATTATCATTATGTATCTTATTTACTACTAAAAGAAATAGTTGAGCCATTTACCCTTATTTTATTTGATCATCACACTGACATGGACTTAAAAGGAGAAAATGAACATACTCTTATTTCTTGCGGGTCATGGGTATCTTTCGCTCTTCAAAATAACCCAAAATTAAAGAAAGTAATTATTATTGGACCTTCTTCTTTAACAATTCATTCTAATGATTATTCATGTGTAGTAGTGTTCCCAATAGATACGTCAAACGAAGTATCTACACATACAATACTTTCGCATATTCATACAAACACTATATATGTAAGCATCGATAAAGATGTTTTAGACTCAAAAGTAACTATTACGAATTGGGATCAAGGGCAAATGAAACTCTCTACACTTTTAAAATGTATTCATTCTCTTATTAAGAATAAAAATGTCTATGGTATCGATATTTGTGGGGAACTACCCGTTTATCCTTCTCAGCTCCTTCTAGCTAAATATACAAATGCTATTAAAAAAAATGAAAAAGCAAACTTACAAATTTTAAATTCAATATATAATACATAAAGAAACAACGAGCGCCTTATAAGGCGCTCGTTGTTTTTATGCACGTTGTTCTTTTAACCACTTCGTAATCGCATCTAACCTCGAAACATCAAAACGGCTCTCTTCACACACATGTAAACAGTTCAAACTGTTTACAATTTCTAATTCATTCGATTTTACACTTTTCGCTTCAATCATTTTGCAGTACCCGTCTGTAACGGTATTTAAATTTTCATAATAACGTTGAAACGATTTTGATATATGTAAATGTTTTTCAAAGTTTCTTCTTCTTTTTGTCTCGTCAGATTCTTTCCGTTTTCTCAGTTCTTAATCATTTGTATATAAGTAAAAATATTGATTGGGAAAACCAATTTCCTTATTGATCAGCTTTTCTTTATAAAAGTTTTCTATTAAAGATAATGGCTGATCAAATATATCAAAATGGAAACACCAATTATAACTAAGTGGCTGATAAATATCGCCATCAAGTATTACTAACTCATATTGCTCTGACTTCTGCACTGCTATTTTCCAGCGCTCTACTTGTTTTTCAAAATACCATGTTCTATGTTCGTTTTTTGGTCTTTCAAATAATACATTCACTTCAGGTATAATGTACGCACCATAATTTTTTTCTAACTCACGACACGTGGTACTTTTACCAACCGCACTCGCTCCCTCAAACGCTATAATCCCCATAATTTCTCCCACTTTCATTAAGTTAATCTCTTTACTTCACTTTTCTCCCCCATAACTGTCTCCATAAAACAATTGAAGCAATCGAAAGCAATATTGTCGTTATGATACTCCCTTCAATTCCGAACGAACCTCCATGAAGGAATTCCGATCCGTTTGTGACAGGTTTAAAAAGTGGTGTAGAATACATTGCCATTCCACTAACTGCAAAACCAAATACGTTATACTGTGCCCAATTCCAAATGGAATGCCATGCACATATCCCCCAAAGACTACTGTCTTTCAAAACGTAAAAAGCTGCAAATACACCAACTAATATTATATTCGATATTGAAAGAATTGTAATACCTGGATTTAGTAAATGAAGAAAACCAAATAAAAAAGAAGTAACAACAATCCCGATCCATATACGGCTTCTAACAGAAAGGACTGGAAATAACCAGCCTCGAACAACGATTTCTTCTGTTGCGCCTTGTATTAAAAAAGCAACTAAAGATCCTGCAATTCCAAGTATGGCAGTCGGTGTAATTCTTTGCATTTCTAGTTGTACATTTCCTGTTATTAAAAGTAGCAGGACTGGTATTGAAATGAAAACAAATCCTAACAATGCACCTTTCAAATATTTTCTAATCCACTCGTTTCTCCAAAAGCCAATGGATGAAATAGATCTTTTCTCTACAAATCTAATCCATAAAAAAACAAAAAATATAGCTCCGCCAAACGTCAATATCATCTCAATATCACTATAAATTGCCTTCATTAAAAGTGTTTTTGCTTTCGGCAAAAACAGCATAAATAACATGAACAATTCACCTAAAGTTAAAAATACAATTGCAAGTATAACAGCGAATACGGGATGAACCTTTCTTCTTCCTTCTTTAGCTGCTTCAATTATTTTAAATTGAGTAAATTGCAATATTCTCACCTCCATAAAAAATATGTCAATACTATATATCGTTTCTCTAATACAAATTTTCAATAAAAATGTTCTCTGTTTAGCTTAAAACCAAATTAGGCATAATATATAAATAAAAAAGATGACTTTGTGCGTTTTACTATTATCACCAAGATTATTCACGGGTATTACCAGCACTTGCTATTTCCCACCATTTGTTGTAAGATAGTAATTAAGGTCAATTTAACAATATATTTTCTTTGCATATTATCAAGTATCAATCAGGAACATTTTATACTCCTTATGGGTTTTTGATAATATGTGAACTTTTATTTTTCATTCAAATAAGGCCGATCATATTGTAATCTTTTTAAATTTTAGGAGGCATTACCATGACATTAACAGGTAAAGTAAAATGGTTTAACAGCGAAAAAGGTTTCGGTTTCATCGAAGTTGAAGGCGGTAACGACGTATTCGTTCACTTCTCAGCTATCACTGGCGACGGCTTCAAATCTCTTGACGAAGGTCAAGAAGTTAGCTTCGAAGTTGAAGACGGTAACCGTGGACCTCAAGCTAAAAACGTTGTAAAGCTATAATTTCAAACAATAAAAAGGTTGTTACCAGCACGGTTAACAACCTTTTTAATATATAACTAAAATTTTTTACATAAAAGGAGTGGTTACATGTATCGCAATCGAAAGAACGATGTAGCAGAAGTACCACCAGAACAAACCCCTGTTTGGGAATGTGAAGCAGAGGATTGTTTAGGATGGATGAGAAAGAACTTTTCATTTGAAGAAGAGCCTAAATGCCCTTTATGTAAAAGTAGCATGAAAAGCGGAGAACGTTTATTACCTAAGTTAGGTTAACTTTTACTTAACCCCTCTTTTAAAAGAGGGGTTTTTTGTTATAAATTTATTTCTTCTACATCCGTTCGAACTATAGAATACAGCAGTGCATCATGTTGCTTATTTCCTTGATGAATATATCCACGTAATAACCCTTCCTTATGAAAGCCTATTTTAGATAACATTTTACAAGAAGTAACATTTTCAGGGTATGTAATAGCTCCAATTCTAAATAAGCCTAAATCTTGAAATCCATAATGAATAATTTCCCTGGCCGCTTCTGACGCATAACCATTCCCCCAATACCGAGGATGTAAGTCATATCCAATTTCAGATCGTTTACTCCATAGTTGTAAATTATTTAACCCAATTGTACCTACTAAAGTATTTGTTTCTTTTAATACAATCCCCCATCGTATCGCCTTTTTCTCGAAATAATTTTTTGAAAAAGATTCAATCATACGTGAAGCTTGTCCAAACTCCGTAAAAGAATTCATACCGTAATAACATGTTACCTCATCTAATGAAAAGATTTCATATATTTTTTGACAATAAGATTGTTCTATTTCAACTAAACGCAAACGTTCAGTTTCTAATATAGGAAATGCCATAGAATCATTCCTTTCTTTCTACTCATTCATTATAGCAGAAAAAATATTTTAAATTAGGAAAGTCCTTAATGTCCCATTAATCAAATATTTCAAGAGAAGCTTATTCTCTTAATTCAATACGAACTAAGAGTAACCCTTCTTACTTTTATAGGACTAGAAAAAATAAAGAGACAATCAAAATACTATGATTATCTCTGTATTCTCTAGTTTTAAAATTAATTGTATTATTCCCATCACTCCGCTCCTAATAATATGTCTTATTAATTCGATTCCTTGCTCACTTTTCCCTTCTAAATTAACACCCTCCCCCATACATTTATGGTAAAGTATAGTTAAAACATAATTTGTTATGGAGGTGTATATTTTCTATGTATATATTCATCGGTTTATCCCTCTTACTCATATTACTCATATTTTTATTCGCAAAAAAGTTCGCTCCAAACTCATTCATGATGACTAGTTTTAAAGGAAATAGCTTTAAAACATTTTCAATCACCATTTTAATCGCCGCAACTCTTTCCCTTTCCTATGGAATCTACCACGCAGCAACATATCACCCTAAACATTTAGATATCACACTACAAAATCAAAACTCTACTGTTTTCGGTAATGTTGGGGAGCTTGGATATTTCTCAGAAGAGTTACTAAAAAAAGATACAGAAGTTGAACTACATTTGGCTTCTTGGAAACAAATGCAATTAAATAATCCAGAAATAATAGTAAACTATCCTTCAGGAAAACAAGAATCATGGAAACCGAACATAACGTTACTTCCTGCTAATACATTAAAAGAGAAACACGGTATAAAAGAAATTTATCAACTCTCCTCCTATTCATTTAAAGAGTCCGGGGACATAACATTAACGATTACTGAAAATAATACAACTAATAAAAAAATCTCCATTCAAGTGAAATAAATAAAGCGTCCCTCCAATATTGGAAGGACGCTTTATTTATATATGTATTCTATTTTGACGGTTCATTTAATGTTGCAATTATTTCATTTGCAGTGTTCTTGCCATTTCCAATACACGCACCAATTCCGACACCGTAATATGAAGCACCAGCTAAGTATACATTCGGATAAAAATCCGACATTTTATCTTGTAATGTTTGAACCGCTTGATTATGTTCTAAATGATATTTCGGCATTAAATCTTTCCAATTTGTAACTTCAACTACTTCTGGTTCACCTTTAATTCCGAGACTCTTTTCAATATCATATAAAGCAACTCGTACTAATTCTTCTTCACTATAATTTTTAATCGTTTCATATACTGGATTGGTACTTTTATAAAACATTCGTACTAATAGCTTTTGTTTTCCAGATGTATGTTTCCACTTCCTGCTTGTCCATGTACAAGCATCACAATGTAAATCACTGTTTTCCGTTACGATAAATCCTGTACCGTCCGCCGGTAATTGTTCATCTAATATGTCAAATCCTAAATAAATACTTATAAGAGATGAGTTTTTAAATGTATGAAACTGCTCATTTAACTCATTAGACTGCAACAAATTTTCTGCGATATCATGCGGAGCTGCTACAACAACATAATCAGCTTGGATTGATTCATGATTGGCAAAGGATATTTCATAGCGATCACCTTGTTTCCTTACAGCTGTCGTTATAGCGCCTTTCTTAACTACTGTCTCAGTCAGTACTTCTTCTAAACGGTCAATAATCGTAGATAGGCCACCTTTAAATGATACGAACTTTTTGTTCCCCACTGATTGAAACTGTTTTTTATTCTCTTCAAAACCTTTAATAATACTTCCATATTTATTTTTATAATCCAGTAAATACGGTAATGTCGATGCCATAGTAAGTTCATTCAATTTACCGGAATATACACCTGAAAGCACTGGGGCGATTTGTCTTTCCACTAACTCTTTCCCTAAAAAACTTTCTAGAAATACAGCAAGTGAAGTATCTTTCGTAAACTCTTTATTTTTCGTTATGAAATCTTTTAAAGCAACAATCTTCCCTTTCGTTGATACTAGCGTACTGCTAAATAATGACTGGACGCTCATCGGTATCCCAAATATAGTATCAGAAGGAATTGGATGTAAAGTATTATCAGAATATATGTAAGAAATACCCGTTTCGTTATATACCATTTCTTCTTCTAAATTTAAATCTTTTACAAGTGGCATAACATGTTCATTGCGAGCAACGATAGAATCCGCTCCTGATTCCATAATAAAATCCTTTTCTTCTACACTATGGATTTTACCACCTAAGTACTCTTCTTTTTCTACAAGGATTAAATTTAATTCTATATTATTATCCTTTTTGAATTTTTCTAAATAAAACATAGTAGAAAGTCCCGTTATACCTCCACCGATAACAACAACTGTTTTCATATGTGCTGCGCTCCTAACCGATACAATTAATAATTCCTTTCTTATTATACCCAAAAGTCCTTATATTCGACTAGCAGCTTGCGCATTCTGTAAGAAATTAGACAATATATTCGAATAGACTCCTGGTTGATCATTATGTACTAAATGACCAGCAAACGGAATAACAGCAATATGAATGTTGTTATTTAATTGTTTGAACGTTGTAGCAGCTACAACTTCATCTTCTAAATCTCCCCCAGCAATACAAAGTGTAGGTACTTGAAGATTAGCTACATCACCAGTTTCTTCGAATGGGTACCAATCTTTAACTTGCCATGATTCAAGCAATGCTTTCCAATCACTTTTTTCATGAATTTGGTTCATATACGTTACTACTTCTTCATTTTCCATCAGTTGCTGATGACAATTCGCTTCATACTCCTGAGACTGCTCCCAATTTTCTCTCTTAACTGGAAAAATACCTGAAAAAGTTAATGTTCTCACTCTATGTGGATATTTTTTTGCAAATAGTAAAGCGACTAATCCTCCTAGTGAAACACCAGCTATATGACATCTATCAATTTGTAAATGTACTAACGTATCATGTAAATCCTTTACGGAACTTAGGAAATAATTCTCCAATGTCCCCCCTGACTTTCCATGCCCTCTTAAATCAGGACGAATGACTTGATAATTTTTTTCTCGAAAAAATGCTACCTGCTCTTCATATTCTACTAAACCTGTCATACCACCAGAATGTAAAAGTACAATCGGTTCCCCTTCACCTGAAATGTGCGTATGTAATATCATATATCCCCCTCCTCAGAAACAGAATATTCTATCTATTACCAGTATATAGAATATACATTTGAATTTTCAAATAAAAAAGAACTATAACATTTTCAAATCATGTCATAGTTCTTCTTATTTTAAAAACATAAAGTAATTAATTAATTTGTCTATTTCTTGGCTTAATGCCAATACTTTTTCATGTTGAATTCCGTAATCCGATACTAAATATAAAAGTTCTTCTTTCTTTATTTCAATGACTTTTTCCAATTTCACTAATTCCATGTCGTTTTACTTCTCTCTCCAATACTAAAATGTATGTATTTTAGTATAGCCTATTTACATAATTAGTAAAAGTAAAATACGCATGTAAAATCTTACAAATATAAAAATAATATACTATCAACTAAGAAATTTAATATTTAATCCCTTTTTTACAATTCATTAGACATCATTACGTATTAATAATAAATCGGAATTTCTCCAATGTTATATCTTTATATTTCGGAGCCCTTTTAATATGATCAAAGTAACTATATGAAAATTTAAAGACATGTCCGAAATCCCAATCAAATGCACTATAGTCTTTTAGCCAAAATTGATTTTCTGTTGGTAATATATGAGCACGTTTAGATTCGATTAAAGGTAAACGATCTATAGGTGAGTGCAAGTTTATTTCAGTATTCGGCATAAGATTTTGACTAGCACGTAACACGTATACTAGCTTTAACAGTGGACGCAACGCTCGGTGGAATATATCTCTATGCCCTAAGTCATACATTATATTTATTGCATGAGAAAAAGTAAGTAAATGACCAATTAAATCATGGTGCGCTTCCGCTCTATAAATAATATGAAATTGCGAGAGCTCCTTTAAAATAAATGTAGATAATTGTTTCGGATTTCTTAATTTATTTACTATCTCATCATTTATATGTAATTGTTTTACTTCCTTTGTTGTAAAACCAATCCATGATCTGCCTGGAATTGTTTTTCGAAACGATAATATAAGATTAGTAATCCCTTCAATTTCTTGATTATCTCCCCATTTTTGTAACTCTTTTATAGCTAATAAACTTAATGCAGCATAAATGACATTATGCCCCACCCAATAAAGTTCATCAATTGTTTGTTCCAATGATTTTATAATCATTCTTTCAGCACTTTGAAAATCAATTTCTTCTTTTTTATCGATGACTTCACCTAGATTTTTCTTGATCAGCATTATTTTTGTTTGGGAATACATATTACGAGTTATTTCTTCCATATAATTATCTTTTATGAAAAAATAACTAGCAATTGCAGCTGCTCCGAAATGTGCATGCCAAATATCATTTGTTTGTCTTTTACATTGTGAAATAATTGAAAGGCCCTCTCTTAAAATAGTATTATTTTCCATATTTTTATCCCCCATCACTTTATACTCATCCTAAAGATGGCGTCAATACAAATAAAATATGATTAGATTCATCACTTTTATTTAAAAAACGATGTTTCACATTTGGCGGAATACGTACAACATCACCTTCTTCTAAATAATACTCTTTTCCTTCTAACTCCACATACACTTCCCCTTTCATAACAACAGCAATCTCTTCCTTATCTTCATGTGAATAGTGACTTTCCGTTGTTTTTGCTTGTTTATTTAAATACATCATTAACATTTCAATACGCGCCTTCATAAAATCCGGTGTTAATACATCATATACAATGTGATCATTATTTTCTCGATATACTTTTTTTCGATCTTTTTTCTTAGATATGAGAGAATCTGTATCAATCTCATTAATAAAAAGTGTAAATAGTGGAACATTTAATGCTTTCGCAATTAATTCCAATACACTTAAAGAAGGATTCGCATTTCCTCGTTCAATTTGACTAATTAATGAAGTACTAATCCCTGCATAATTAGCAAATTCTCGAATTGTCATCTTATTTTTCTTACGATAACTTAATACAGTTTGCCGATTCTATCATGTATCATAGTAAAAACTTCCTTTCGTCCATCATATTGCATCTTTCATTGCCTTTGTGCTGACATAGTAAACAAAGACAAATAATCCTTTCCTATCGCCTCAAGGACTTATATACTTACTTTTGTACATTATATCGTATTAAGTTCATTATAATAAACATTGTATCGGAGGAACAAACTGTGAAATCACCTATTTATTCATATTTCATCTTATTTTTCGGCGTATTCGCCTTATCAACTTCAGCGATTTTTGTAAAATTAGCCGATGCTCCTGCGGCTATCATTGCTTTTTATCGATTATTCTTTGCTGCACTAATTCTGTTACCCCTGTTACTTTTTAATAAAAATAATCGAAGCGAGCTAAAATCCGTAACAAGAAGACAATGGATATTCGGATTCATATCTGGATTATTTTTAGCTGCACATTATGTACTTTGGTTTGAATCCTTACAATATACTTCTGTAGCAAGTTCTACAGTAATCGTAACGCTACAACCTTTATTTTCGATGGTTGGCGGTTACTTTCTATTTAAGGAGAGATTTACGAAAGGCGCAGTTATTGGTTGCCTCATCGCTATTTCAGGAAGTATCATCATTGGATGGCAAGACTTCCAAATTAGCGGAGAAGCTTTATACGGAGATATTTTAGCGTTTATTGCGGCCGGAATTATTACAGCTTACTTTTTCATTAGCCAACATGTTCGTAAAGATGTATCACTTATACCATATTCGGTAATTAGTTATGGAAGTAGCGCCTGTTTTCTTGGTATATTTGCTTACATGCAGCAAGAATCTTTCATCCATTACGCTACGCAAACTTGGTTGTGCTTTATTGGCTTAGCGTTTGTTGCAACGATATTAGGTCAAACAATATTCAATGTGTCTAATTGGATGACAAAATTGGATACTACTATGACTTAAAATATAATTTATCCATGATAATCTTTCATCTATTTGAAATGTTGATTCTAACATCCTTAATAGTTTTTGTGAATAATGGTCTTGAAGCAACTCACTTAGTCGCTGATGTCTTTTTAGCACGGGATATCCAATCCCGTTAACTTTCAAAAGTGTTTCATATTTTTTAACATAAAAATCTTGTGAAAAGGATGCAAAGTTTTTATCCAATAAATACTTTACATCTTCTGCAATTCCTATTAATTCATCTATAATTTCACTTTCCAAGAATATTTCATCGCTATTTCTATCCTTTAAGCTAGGATAAATAAAATTATGAGACTTAAAATTCTTAATATTAACCGGATGTTTCATTAAAGGTGCTTGATGTTTAATGCATACAAAAACTCCTGGAACTTGGTGTATCCGTATTATTTAAGCATTCATCCTTACCATAATACATTCAAAGATAATCAAAAAGTCACTTTCCTAAGAGTACAGAAAAGTGACTTTTTGGTTAAAATTTGCTTATCGAATAAAAGCTTTTTTTATTTAATTTTCCAAATATCTATATAAAGTTGATTTACTTATTCCAGTTTCTTCTCGTATTTCAGCTAAACTATAGTCACCACTTTGATACATAACAATAGCACGTTTCACATTCTCATCAGGCTTTCTAGGCCGCCCTGCTGTAACTCCCTTTTGTTTCGCTTCATACAAGCCTTTCTTCGTTTTTTCACTAATTACATCACTTTGAAAATCCACAAGATGTTTTACAACATCTCCAAAATGATACCCATTTGCATTACTGGTATCAATATCTTCTTGAACAAAGTAAATGTAAGCACCTTTATTATCAATGACTTGTAATAACTCAACAAGATGACGTGTTGAATCAGCTAATGTGAAAAGTTTTGTAACAACAATTTTATCATCTTGTTTTAGGTTATCTATCATATTTTTAAGTTGTACTCTTTTTTTTGCCAATGAATGTTCCTCTGAGATAATCATCGTACAATTATATTTCTCTAAGCTTTTGAGTTGTTCTTCACATTTCAAGTCATCTTGATATGGTCTCATATATCCGATTAACATACATGCTCTCCTAACAATTTAGATGTTTCTTTTATCATACCATAACTTGGAGTTGTAATATTAGTATCAAAAAGGTTCCTTTTTGGGACGATAAGTGTTAGACTGTTTTTATTAAATCGTGAACACGGCTTTTATGAGACTTAAAAGCCACAAAATAAATGATATGAGGTGTATAAAACAGTGGTAGAAAAATTAGCTGTATATAATAACCCAAATAGAAAAGCTTCTTCACATTAATTCATGATTAGGAGTGGAAAATATGTATAAAAAAATCCTATTAGCTGTAGATGGTTCTGAACATTCCTTACGTGCTACACAAGAAGCGATAAAAATTGCATCTTTAGCTAATGAATGTACAGTTGAAATTGTATTAGTAGTTGATTATGCAAAAGCAAAGAATGAAGTTATTCATGCACAAAGGAAAGAAGAATTAGAGTTATCCCGTCGTAAGAGACTTTTACCTATTGAGGAAAAATTAAAAGCAAATCGTATTTCTTATGAAGTTAAAATATTACATGGTGAACCAGGACCAACCATTGTAGAGCATGCGAATAAAGGACATTTTGAATTAGTGGTACCTGGCAGTCGTGGACTCAATGCGTTGCAAGAAATGGTACTAGGAAGTGTGAGCCATAAAGTAGCTAAAAGGGTTCAATGTCCTGTACTGATTGTAAAATAATATAGTTTTTGTATGATTCCTGATTTTGAAAATTCTTATTCAAAATCAGGAATTTTTATAATAAATGGAGCTTGAAATATTTTAATATATAAGGAGTGGGCACATGAAAACACTACAAAGTGGAAAAACAAAGATTTTTGCTTATGGAAGTATTTTGTAAAATAAAGTTTTTATTAAGTTGTTCTCGAATAACATTTTAAATTCGATTCATACTATAATCGTAACTTAAAGTTACATATCATTTACTTGTAGGGCCTAATTTTCTTTTGTACAACAGGCAGTTAGCCAATTAAGCTAGCTGCTTTGTTGTGCAAAATGTAGTTTTTTACAAAAGATACACACTTAAGTAAAAATAAATTTATATGATATGTTGTATCCTTTCTTTTTAGAATGGATAGTCTTTACAGACGAGCACTTTCCGAAGTGCTCGTGTTTTATGTTTTAATTATTATAAAATGAAGTTTTTATTAAGAACATAAATTTTTCAACATTAAACATATAGAAGCAATAAGTAATATCTTGTATTATAATAAGTAGCCTCAACGTAAACTTTGTTACTAGCCTTTTTGAAAAGGACTTACCCTCACAAAAGGACCTTTTCAAAAAGGTTTCTTCCATTCGTTACGATAGGTAAGCCTTTGAAGTTATCTCCACCTCTTCCCACGCTTAACATTGTACGTACGACTTTCATCGCATCATACAGCGTCACATCTTATCCTTTTATACTAAAGCAACTAGATTACAAACAATGTTGTACTCACCAACATATTAATTCCCCTTTCTTACGAAAGGTCAGATCATCTTGACTCCTAATTTAATGCTCCATCATCTCATGGGCAATATCATGTCCATCCATATCTGATGGATAGTAGGTAGGCCAGTGTATGACTTCATCCAATAAAGCTTCACGATTGTCACCCCAATACAAGTGGTAGTGACCAGCTTTATTCGGCTGAATACCATGATCACTAAATTGGATATACTGAGGAACTCCATCTGTTTTTTCTGCTAGTTTAAATATGTATCTTACACCTCTATTCCCTGCATCATATGTCAGAATTTCGTACCCATCATAGATATACTCACCAGAATTCTCCTCTTTGTTTTTGTAGAATGTTACAGTATTCCCTTGAATCACGATACGGTTAACATCTGTTTGATACCCTTCATTATAATAATCCTTATATTCTTTAGCTGTCATTTTACCTTTATGTTTCGCTTTATAAGCAAATACCTCATCAAGCGTTCCATCTTGTAAATATGGATATACAGATTGCCAATCTCCTTTCCAATCGGAGAGTGATCGATCCTTCACTTGGTTGTCTTCGAAATACCCTTCATAAATTTTTTCTGTTTCTTTATCATGAGCATGACTATGATTATGACTGTAATCGTGTTCATTTTCATGCGTATGACTTTCAGATGTTTGCTCTTGCTTTTTAGATGAACCTGAAGTCTGACAGCCTACTAATACCAACATTGAACTAATAGTTAATATACCTACCTTCTTTGTAAATGCAATTTTCATTATGAAACCTCCAATTTAAATCGTAATGATTACGATTTAAATTATACATACATCTTGTGTAAACATCAACAGAAAAATAATCCAATACTTATAAATGGATTATCCTATCTGTAATTCTTTGGAGACTATTACAAATATGGTATAAAAGCTTCCGGACAATTGAGATAAGTCTATAAAACCTCTTAGCTTTTCATTCTAATTTCTACTGAATATCATCTGAAATTGATTCATCAACTATTTCATGGTGTTGAGAATCTATTATTTGAAACACCTTTTTTACTTCTTCAACTTTATTTGGTACGTATTTTTCTTTTAACTCTAATACACCATAAACAATGTTATTATAAGTTAACTTTACTTTTTCTGTAACAGCTAGTGTTATAAAGATACTCCAAACAAATTCATCTTTTAACCGCAGTTTAGAAGGAACAGATTCATTGTCTTATTTTGAAAGCCTCCCGTTAAAAGACTATACGCTCCATTTGGAATTAATCCCCAATCAGGTAGTACCATTGTATACATTTCAATTCAATGAGTAATAGTAGAGACATCAAAATTAAGATCAATCCGATTAATTAATTTACCTCCTGAGGAATCCCTAAAATCAAAGCTTTTTTATCTCTCTATAAAATGCTTGTTTCACTTCCTTGAAATAAAACATAAAATAATTCAAAGTACTTTATGTTTGAACAGATTTTTCTGTACTTACAGATTGTTGTTTTTTCACGAATATAAGTAACATAAATACAGTTATTATTGAACGATAAATATGAAATGACGCTGTTAATTCACACCTAGATGCAAAACCTTTCCCTTGAAATACAGGTGTAATTTCAAGCTCTGGTATATCAATAATGTGCATATATTCTCCAGCAATTCCGACAACCATTCCTTTTATTGACCACGCAAAACCTGTTATGATTCCAGTACTAGCTGCGTCCCCTGTTCCAATTTGTGAATGCCATCTCCATTGATTGATTTTAACTTTTTTCAGATTTTTTTTAAGTACAGAATGAATCTCTTGCAACTTTTTTACTATCTCTCCAATACTATCAATCTGTGCCATTACTTTATTTTCAATACCGCCCTCTTTTTCTGCTTTTTCAATTTTTTGTCCAGTCTTTTTTTGCTGCTTTTTTATTCTTTCTAACACATCAAACGTATATCTAAATTTCCATATTTCAACTTGTAGTAAACACTGTTTTTCTATTTCTGTATATAATAAAGTAATTTTTAAAGATATTTTCAAAAACAATATAAATAAAATAGTCAATAACAGAATCCCGATCCCAATTATAAGCCACTTCATGCTTATCATCCTTTCATTCCATGTCCAAGAAACATTATACAAATTCCGGAAATTACGTATGAACAAGCATCTTTAAATAAAGAAGGACATGTAGCGTTCAATATTAAAATTTTTGTTATACAATCATGATAATTATAATTAAATACCATGGTAGCATGATGATTGTTAGAAAAAACAAAAAGTACATGAGTTTTGAAATGCTACTATTATAACTAAAAACACCTCTTACTATCGTATTTTAATAAATACGATAGTAAGAGGTGTTTTTTTACTTGTTCTATTCCATTAAATCACTATATATATCGCTCTACTCCAATTAGGCTGTTTGGTAATAGTATGTGAATGATAACCCCTATATTATTAATTATTTCTCGAATTTCTTCTGTTGGATATGGCTCATCTTCATCAACGCAATTGCAACCGCATAAAAAACCTACAGATAAAATAGTAGACATAAAAGCAAGTAAATATTTTCTTTTCTTCAAGTAATTAACTAAATGCTTGTAGTTTACTGCAAAACATATCTCGAGGAAAAGTAGCATTAATAAAAAATATGCAAGATTATGTACTATGATTTATCGAAGGTGTTGTAAGCAGTGTCTCTAGTTCACAAAAATTATTTTTCTATAGATCCTTATAATCCAGGTAACAAAAGAATTAAATAAATATGTAGTATTATTAATAGCCATACTGGTTAAGATTCCTATAAAAGCACTTCCTATTATATCAAATGGATAATGATGTCCTAGCCAAATACGTGAGAAACCTGTCAAGATTGCTAAAAACCACATAATTGAGCCAAACAAGCATTCGCGAAGTAAGACAGAGGTCGATAAGGCAAATGCTAAGGCTGTATGTTTACTAGGAAATGAAGAATTATTCTTTGATGGGATAAGTAAACGCACACGATGTATAACAAACGGACGAGGCTTAAAATAAAACAGCTGGATGAAACGGTTTATACATAATGAGAACCCAACTGATACCCCAGCAAATAAAATAATTTTTTTGTAGGAATTTCCTCTAAACCACATTAAGGCTAATAAAAAAACGTACAGGAATCGAGTCTTTTGTGAAATAAATATCATAAATGTATCCAAAGTTGAATTACGACCCGCTAGACGATTGATAGCCCTAAACATTTTGTAATTCATGCAGATGTTCTCCTTTATTTTTGAAATATTATATACATATTATTCCCTCCCGAAAGAGAAATATGTAGTATGCAGATCCTTTCTTATTATTCTACTCATTAAAAAGCTGTTCGTAAGTATAAAACAAGGTTAACAATTCTAAGTACTCTGTATACGAATTGTGGTTTTCCAAATACTTCAAGTAAAAAAACTTTCAATAGGAGTGAAAAAAGTGATAAGAAACAAACGTGCAGCTATTCACTTATTTTTATTATTGGTTGTTATCGCTGTTTTTATATGGTCTGTTATTAACCCTGCAAAATACTCGACATGGGCAGCAGAAGCTATTCCTGCTATTTTCAGTTTATTCATTGTAATTACAACGTACAATAAGTTTCGTCTCACCACTCTCTCTTATATGATTATTACAATATTATCCATAACAATGTTTGTCGGTGGTCATTACACATACTCAGAGGTGCCTCTTTTTAATTGGATACAAGATATTTTTGATTTAAAACGAAATCACTACGATCGATTTGGACATCTGATAAAAGGTTTATTTATCATTGTGATAAGAGAAATCTTATTACGGAAAACTCAACTTACCGAAGGCCCTTGGTTAATTACGATTAGTATAAGTATTTCACTTGCTATTGCTGCATTATACGAAATCATCGAATGGTTAGCTTTTAAAATAGCAAAGGGAGGAACAACAGCAAAAGACTTTTTAGGTATGCAAGGCGATATATGGGATGCACAATGGGATATGTCACTTGCCTTAGTAGGCTCGATTCTTGCGTTACTCACCCTTTCGACTTTACATAACCGGCTATTAAAAAAGAATTTATAAAATTCCAATCCAATAATATATAGCTTTTTATCTCACTTTTGAATTTCACATATTTTAACAAAATACTCAGGTAACATTAAGGGTTCCAATTTAAAAATCAAGAATTATTAGTATAAGTTGGTATCATAAATTTCTATAAAATATCGCATTATAAATAATGTGGAAATGAACCTAGTGTTTCTTTTTATGATTTTTTATAGGGGGGACAAAATTGAATATATTTAACTTTTTGATGTCACCATTGAATTATGGGAAAATAATCCAACTAATACTTGAGTTATTCGGAAATAAAAAGAAAAACAATAAAGGATGGATTTGGGCTTCTTTACTAGGATTAGGAACAGTTTTAGGGTTATTGGCAACACGTAATTCAAGTATGATGAAACCTATAAAACATACGTTCCAAGGTTTTCAAAATAAAACAAGATCATTTATTCCATCCAAAGTAAATTTAGCAAATATGGAATTTGCTGATGAAATTACGCCTAACAACCAAGAGAGACATGGTAACCAAACTAATAATCACCACCATTACAAGACAAAAATCTCATCAAAGCAACAATAAATAGATAGCCGGTTCTTTATCTTACAGGGAACCGGTTCATTTATGTCTAAATGTACAATCTTCTTTTTGAAATGGTGATACCTAATAAACCTTTAAAGTAATCATTGATTTATATAAAAGCTGCAAATTATCATTATATATTTTTATATCTTTTATAAAAATGAGGATACTACATTATGAAGAAATTTTTAAAGTTTAGCTTGATAGGAATATTAAATACACTTATTACAATGATTAGCTACATAACTTTGGTTAAATTTGGTATTAATTACCTTATCGCTAACTGTTTAGCTTATTTAATTGGTATTATTAACAGTTATTATTGGAATAAAAATTGGGTTTTTGAATTCAAAAATAAAGAGATATCATTATTTTTGAAATTCCTAACTGTAAATTTAATTGTATTAATTTTTAACACAATTACCTTATTCATATCAGTTGATAAACTTTTTATCAATAAGTTTATCTCACAACTTTTTTCTATCAGTGTTGGCATGATAATGAATTTTTTCCTTCATAAACTTTGGACATTCAACAAACAAAATCATTTGCAATAATTCAACAAATCCCTACTACAAGGAGGATAAAAGCTTGGAGAAACTTATTTCAATTATCGTTCCTATGTATTTTGAAGAAGAAGTAGCACAAGAATGCTATAATTGTTTAAAGTCTGTTATGCTACAAAATAATATTAATTATGAATTTATCTTTGTAAATGATGGTAGTACCGATCGGACGATGGAAATTTTAAAAGGTATTTCAGCCGAAGATTCTCGTGCTAAAATCATAAACTTTGCTCGTAATTTTGGACATCAAATAGCTGTAACAGCAGGAATTGATGTTGCTAAAGGTGATGCTATGGTCATCATTGATGCTGATTTACAGGATCCACCTGAAGTCATCCCAGAACTTATTGCGAAATGGGAAGAAGGTTATGAGGTTGTTTATGCAAAAAGAAAACGGCGTGAGGGTGAAACTTGGTTTAAACTTGTAACAGCTAAATATTTCTACCGCTTCTTAAATGTCATGTCTGATATTAATATTCCTAAAGACACAGGTGACTTCCGTCTTATTGATTGTAAAGTAGCAGATGTATTCAAACAAATGACAGAACGAAATCGTTTCGTACGTGGAATGATGTCTTGGATTGGATTCCGTCAAACATATATTGAATACGTAAGAAATGAACGTTTTGCGGGCGAAACAAAATATCCCTTAAAGAAAATGATGAGATTTGCCTCAGATGGTATTATTGCATTTTCTACAAAGCCATTAAGAATGGTTATGACTTTAGGTTTAATTTCTGTATTAATTTCTATTGCAGTTTTAATATACTCAGTTATTGTTAAATTTATTGGACAAGACATTCAAACTGGATGGGCTTCTCTTATGGTTGCTATCACATTCTTCAGTGGCGTGCAACTTCTTGGTCTTGGTATTGTCAGTCAATATATCGCTCGTATTTATGACGAAAGTAAGAATCGACCAATCTATGTTGTAAAAGAGACTGTCAATATAGAAGAGGGTATAGCTGTAGACGATAAAGACAAATTGAATAAATCTTAAATATACTAAAAAGAATTGTAGCACGTGTTTTTCACTGCCATAATTCTTTTCTTTATTTAGATTAAATAATGTTTACAATCTAGTCTTTGAGCGACTTAACTGTTAAGACTTTTCTTTTTTATAAAACTAATCAAAATTAAGAAACAGATCCATTTTCCTCTGGTATTCTTCCCTCTTCCACACTCATGTTTATACAAGAAGTTTCTTATTTACAAAAAATCACAACCTCTTATTAACCAGGGATAATTTCTTTCGTTTAGGAAATTTTATAAATAAACTTTTTGAAAATTTTTTGAGGTGCCTTCAATGTTTTTAAACCAGAATAACAAAGAAATAAAATTACTTGTTTTTGCAGCAATTATACTCATTCTTTATTTGTCTCCTTTATTTATTCTTGGAGAAAATGCGCATATTCGCGTTCATGATAATCTTGATTCCAATTTGTCCTGGTATAAGGTTTTGGCAAGGAGCGGAGAGATAATAGGCCCGATTGATGCTACCATTCCACAGGTGATAAACAATCAATTGTCAAGAAACGCATTTAGTACGGAATTTAGTGGTATCGTTTGGTTGTATGCTTTTTTTCCAAATATGGTTGCATATGCATTGAGTCAAACGATTACAAGAGTGGTTGCGTTTATAGGGATGTATGTTCTTTTAAAACAACATTTTTTACCTAGAGAGGAATGGAGGGTCATTGCAGTAGGAGTTTCATTAGCTTTTGCTCTTACTCCTTTCTGGCCTTCAGGAATGCTTAGTACTCTCGGAATGCCTCTTGCACTTTGGGCATTTTTAAATATTCGAAAAGGAGAAAAGTCGTGGAAGAACTATTTTGTACTCACTCTTATTCCTCTATATTCGAGTATTGTTTTAGGTTTTTTCTTTTTTTTAAGCGGAATGGGAGTCCTTTGGTTAGTGGACTTAGTAATAAAAAAAGAATGGAACTTTCGTTTTCTTTTTTCAATTGTTTATATGACGCTCATTTACATGATTGTAGAATATCGCTTAGTATCTTCCTTCTTTTTATCTACTGCACCTAACAGTAGAGATGAATATTTTCATGCAAGATTATCGTTATGGCGGTCTCTCCGCCTCACATTGAAAAATTTCCTTTTCGGACATACCCATGTCATGACAGTCCATACATTTGTTATTTTACCTGTCATACTTATTGCGTTGTATTTTATCATTACTAAGAAACAATGGAAGCAAGAAAAAGTCTTTGTTTTTTTGTTTTGGTTTAACATAGCTTTGTCAATTTGGTATGCTTTTTGGTTTTATAAAGGTTGGCTTCCATTAACAAAACGTTTTCACATTTTAGATACATTTAATTTTGCACGTTATCATTTTTTACGCCCGTTAATTATCTATGTTTTATTCGCTCTTGGATTAAAAGTTTTATGGTTACAAGGGAAAATATGGAGACACGCTGTAACAGGCTTTGTGGTAGCTCAAATTATTTTGTTAAGCTTTTTTAATGAAGAACTTATTTTTCAAAATAAACCTTCAGTAAAGGAATTTTTTGCAGAAGAACAATTCCAGAAGATAAAAGAGTATATCGATTTACCTTTGGAACAGTACCGTGTCGCTAGTATTGGTTTACATCCTGCTATTGCTCAGTACAATGGATTCTATACACTTGATACATATAATAATTTTTATCCTCTATCGTATAAATATGAATTCCGAAAAATAATCGAGAAGGAACTAGCGAAAAATGAAACGCTTCGTACGTATTTTGACGAATGGGGTGGCCGCTGTTATATTTTTACCGAGGAACTTGGAAAACACTATATGTTTACAAAAAACTCGAACAGACGCTTGAAAAATGTAGAACTAAATATAGAGCATTTCAAAAAAATGGGTGGTCGTTACATATTTTCTGCTGTCCCAATTGAAAATGTAGCAGAAAACAATTTATCTCTTGAAAAAATATTTACATCGAAGTCATCAGCTTGGGAAATTTATTTATATGAAGCAATATAGATGCTTGAAATAGATTGCCTCTCTTGATATAAAATAATAAAAACCAAACAGATATTTGTTTGGTTTTTATTATTTTGTATTAAATTGAACTACTCACCATTTAACATCCTAACAGGCCATTTGAAATGAAAAATTCCTAAGTAAAAAAACTAGCGTTTTCTAATTGCGTATCCTCTTTTTTCAAATCAAGATTCTTAACAGTGTTTAAATCAAATTACATGAATTCAAAATTAATTGTATGCTTAAAAAGATTGATTAACAGGTTGGTATATATTAGCTAAAGTTTGCACTTCTGATTCTGGAGCTGTAGATAATGGATAATATCCTTTTTTGACCATATATTGCCATACATCGTATGCATGTCTACCACTATTTAAGAAAGCATTTTCTAAGAATGTTCTTAAGCTAGGGTTTGCACATTCTAATACAGAACCAGCATAATTTAAAGCTGCCGACTTTTGATTTAATAAGTATCCAGTTGCAATTGCTCGGTTATTAGGTGGTGCTCCGTTTACATCCGGAGTAACAGGTGGCAACTCTTCAACAGGTGTTTTTAAGTAAGAAGATAGTATAGACGTTAACTTATATGTCTGAAATTTATCAACATTCGGTCCACTTTGACTCTGTACGAATTCAACTTTTAAATTATAATCCTGCACATGTAATGGAAAATGTTGTTACAATAATTGGTTTAATTCGGGATCTGGTGCTTGCTGAATCTATGTACTCATCATGTTAATTGTATTATAACAACCAGCAATTAATTCACTTAAATCACGTAATTCAAGTATGATGAGACCTGTAAAACATATGTTTCACGGTTTTCAAAATAAAATAAGAACATTTATTCCATCCAAAGTAAACTTGGCAAATATAGAGTTTGCTGATGAAATTACGCCTAACACACAAAAGAAACAAAATAATCCAAACTAATAACTGTTACTATTAAAAGACAACAACTCCATAAAAAAGCGGATAGCCGGTTCCTTATTTTACAGGAAATCGGCTAATCTGGTTTAATACGTACAAGTTTCTTTTTTGGATATGATGATCCGAATTAACTTTTTAACATTTACACTTGTTAATTTTTTATTTATCTTCAATTTTCGAAAATCCCCTGTTTCCACGATTTCATTTCTAATTGATCTACTGTTCATCATAATTTCTCAAGTTAGAAACAAAACTCATCCCGTTATCCTTTTTGAAAATATTAATTTTAAATCCCTTTTAGATTTGAGATAATACTTTATGATTTAAGAACTTCTTTAGAAACCTTAGAATGCGTACAAACAAACTGCTCAATCATTTGATTTAACTCTGTAGCCGCTTTTGTTGGTATTTGATGTTTTGCACCCGTAATAAATCTTAATTCATTACATGGCAATTCTTCATGTAGTAAGTTTGCATGACTATAAAAAGTTTTGTCATTTTGTCCATAAACCAATAACATAGGTAGATGAATGTCTTTAAGGCGATTGGTACAATTATAGTGCAAACTATAGCGATAATATTGTTCGATATTTTTTGCATTACCTTTCCGAGCTTCTCGAAACATTCTTTTAAATATTTTTTTGTATTAGAATTCCCCCACGAAATGGCAAATGCTAAAAATGAAATTGCTCTTGCATTCGCCAATTGGACACCTAGAGAAATCTTGTTTTTTAAGTACCCTTTACGCACTTCTGACATTCCACCTATTAAAATTCCCCCTAAACTATTTTCGGGATATGTTAATAAAAATTCCAAGGCAACTGAGCTTCCTGTTGAATACCCACATACAAAAGACTTTTTTATTTCCAAGTGGTCCAGTAAACTCTTCATATCTTTAGCAATTAGTGAATACGTAATTGGCTGACTTGAACTCTGACTGTTCCCATGTCCTCTGACATCAAAAGCGATTACTTTAAAATTTCTAGATAATTCTTCTATCTGATATTCAAAATTTTCACAGGTAAGTGTAGGTGGGTGTATAAAAATGATAGGAGTCCCTTCTCCTTTTACTATGTAGTAAAGACTACATCCCTCTACATCTAACTTTGGCATGTATTGAATCACCTCGACAATTTACAATCTCTTAATTAAAGCTACTGATTTCATAAGTATTTCACACTTAATAATTTGTATAAAAAGAAAGAAATATACTCACTTCCTATTTTGTTAAAGGATTCAATATTCATTTCTCTCTTTACAAATCATAAAATGTTCAAAAAAGTTCATTTTGATTAACGAAACATTTTAGACAGATATATACCCGGTTCATTAGTCATTTTGGGAATAAAGCTTTTAATACTTTTTATTCCTGCATAGCTCTCTTCAACTCGCTTATACTATAACTGTAACTTAAGGTTACAAATTATTAATCGGTGCGCGTGGGCTTCCTTTTTACTACACGTAGGTATTTGGAATTTGCCACATAAAATGAAGCTTATTAAACGTTCTATACCTCTAAAAGTATCGGATAATAAAATATTATGGTATTAAGTAAGTACTATTAAAAGGTGAATGATATGAAAAGATTTCTAACTTTGTATACCTTAGTTTTAATTTTAGCGGGATGTTCAGAAAAAACATCCTCTCTTAAAAAGAATGAATTACAAGTTAAACAAAAAGATAACAAATTGATTCAAAATACAACACATTCAATTCCAAAAAGTAAACCTTTACAACCATCTCCCACTTCAGCCACTAAAAAAATCATTTTAGATGTGCCGCTTATATCACAAAAGCCAGAATTAAAATATGGATGCGAAGTTACAAGCTTAGCGATGGTATTACAGCATGCAGGTATTAAAGTTAATAAAATGGATTTAGCTAACGAGATAAAAAAAGATCCTACTCCACTGTCTACAAATAAAAGTGGAGACATCATTCAATGGGGAGATCCTAAAGAAGGTTTTGTCGGAGATATAACTGGGAAAAATAAGGGATACGCTGTCCACGTTCAACCGTTGCAAGAATTAATGGAACGTTATCTACCAAATCGCACAGTAAACTTAACAGGAAAACCTTTTAATACTATGTTAGCTCAAATTAAGCTCGGTAAACCTGTGGTAGTATGGACTACAGGAGATTATCGCCTTCCAGATAGATGGGAATCTTGGAAACATGATGACAAAAAAATTACAGCTCCTTTGGATTTACACGCTGTTGTTATTGTAGGTTTAGAGGACAAATACATTTATATCAATGACCCATTAACTGTGAAAAAAGCACACAAAGTAAGCCAAGATATTTTCGTTCAATCGTGGGAAGCATTAGGGAAACAAGCATTATCCTATCGCTAATGCAATTTCATTAAATATTTAATACTTCCACTAGGTGCACCCTGTCTATACAAAAAATAAAAAATACTCATTAAATCCGCTTTCGTTTCGCATACTATTTCTAATGTCATTTATACTACGTTTGTAAATCAAGGCTACAAATCATTGTTGTAAGTGTGGGCTTGTAAGATGTAATAAAGCAGTTAGTTCCATTTACTAATTGCTTTATTGCACAAAATTAAGATTATTAATTTTTAGCTACAGATCACTATTTTCAAGTATATATGCTCTATTATAACAGTAGCACAAACACAATTACAATTAGATACATGTTAGTAGTATCAATGCAGTATTTTATTTTTTAACCATATTCACACTTAACTGAATAAAATTGACTATTACGATAATACTATAGCAGACCCCACGTCCATGATTAGAGCAGCTAGCAAAAGCTAACTGCTCTTTTTATTTTTTCACTTTAAATCATGATGTTCTTGATGAGAGTGAGCATTAATTTCTTGGAATATATTTGAATTATTATTTTTTCTTGTAAATCTTTTAGATTATTTGACATCATATTTTGATTTAAAAATTGTGGTTGAATTAGCTTTTTTAGGTCTCCAACTGTTAATGGTTTTGCATCCTCTTTTAACTCATACCCTAATTGACCATTGGGTTCTAGCGTTGCAGTTTTTACATCTTCAATTTTTGAAATTCCCTTATTACGTAATCTCATTTCTAATTGATCCACTGTTAAACGCATTTTCTTTAGAGCAACAACATTTAAAATGCCATTTTCAATCACTGTTTTAGATTTACCAGTAATAAACTTCTCAAATGCATTTGATTTTAATTGTAGATATTCCAAAATAACCACTGAAATGACAAATATAAGTGCACTTACAATAGCCTTTAATACACTTTTTTCTACAATAGGTTGTACAATAATTGTACCAATAGAAATCATTACTACAGTTTGTGCTAACGTCATTTGCGAAATAGATTTTCTACCTGCTATTCGTAATAAAAGAATGCCGCTCAAAATTAAAATAAATGCTTCCAAAATAAAATTCATATAATCCTCCTTTAACAAAAAATCTTAATTTTACATTACCCTTTTGTACTCGAATTAATACTTTACTGAATATTTGGGACAGATGTACTGTTGTTATACTCCTGTATAACATTTTAATCATTTTTATAAGCGAGGCATTTCTTTCGTACAACAAGCATTTAGTTTTATTAACTGCATGTTGTGTAAAACAGTATTTTTGTTCAAAATGATGACCTTATATATCTGAATATATTTACCATATTCTTACCAAATAAATTCGTGATATGTTTAATTAGTCGAGTACGTCATTACTTGACACTTACCCTTAGAAGTCCCGCGGACAATCCGGGTTTCTTTTATCAATATATAATTCTCTAAATAATCAGTTGGGTGTTAAAATACCCTAGATTTTCCTTAGGAAGTTCTCATGTAATTAAACAAGAGTTTAAAATCCCTTGAATCTTAGCTCTTTGAAGCGCCCTTCAAGGGACTAAACCAATTAAAACAACGATTTTGTTCACTTTTTTGATACATTTATGAAACATTTTTGTGTTATCTTTAGTAAATCCTTTAACTACAGAAAGATTTATTATGTAAAAAGTCCTAGTCCCCTCTAGAGCTTTTTATATTCAAATAGAGATTTTGTTAATTTCCATTACCGTTTTTAATTTATTTGAATACATTAATATCAAAAGAAATTCTAAAAGGTGCTTTGGTCCAGTTACCTTGAATTTCTTGCACACCTAAAGAGTAGAATCCGTTTATAAAAAACGGGTTCTTTTATTTTTTCACTCACTATATATTATATATACATAATATAAAAATGTTCATCATTATATCTTTGTGAAACATCACGTGTTTCAATACATTATCTTTTTTTTATGACCTCTTATCTTTGGTGCACAACAACAATTCTTTCTTTTTTGGGCCACTTAAAATAGCCACAATCTAATTATAAATAGATTATGGCTATTTTTGTTTAATTAGCAGCTTTTAATCCGTTAGCATGATGTGCATGAGGTACTCCCCCTATATATTGTTTTCACTCGCTAAAACAAAGATAACAGAACATCCTTTTTATTCTTTTAAAAGGTAGGTTATCCTGTTTAAAATAGCTTCAATTTGTTGTGCATTTTTACTATACATTTTACTTGCCTTTTTAGATTTCGTTTCTAAAGAAAATAGTTCAAGATCCGCATAACATTTTTTTAAAGATGCCAACAATAAAGGTTTGTTTTGAGGAGAAGGCATTTGGAGTTTGTCATTGTAAATGTCGATAGTAAGTTGTCCGTATGAATCCACTTGAGCAAGAAAGATATTTTCAATAACAACACCGAGTTTTTCAAGCTCAGAATGTAACCAAGCGCGGTTATGCCCGCTTGCTGAAAGAGGCTCATCTAGTACATTTCCATCCATAATAACAGTTTGCGGTTCTTTTTCATTTGGTACTTTTAAGCCGAGGTCTTTTGCAGTAAGGGGCTGAGAAGCTTTCTTTAATAATACATTCAATTCTCCGCTCGGTTCCAAAATGGCAAATTCTACTGCGGATATACTAAAGGTCCCATTCCCTCGGAGAAGTTCAAGTAATTCATCACTTGTATACTTTTCTTTCTTTAAATTATCCTCAAGTATTTTGCCATCCTTTATTAAAACTGTAGACTTACCTTCAAAGAAATCTCTTGCGGCTTTGTTTTTTAAAGAAATAACCCCCACAACAAAAGGGATTGAAGCGAAAATAAGTATTGCAAAGACGCCATGGAAAAACTTTTGGTCTAGCCCTGTAGATACTTGAGCTGCGATACTACCAATTGTCATTCCAGCTATGTACTCGAAAAAAGAAAGTTGAGAGATTTGCCTTTTCCCTAAATATTTTGTGATAGCAAATAAAATAATTAATATAAATACAGAGCGGAGAATGACAAGTGTCCATTCAGGTAGGTACGACATAGTAATTTCCTCCAGTCTACTTAATAAAACCCTTTATATTGAGGTTCTTCACGTTCTAACACTAAAACCCTATTCCTTAAATCAGCAATGACGCTTTCCATTTCTAGCATACATTCATGAGAGACAAGTTTTTACACTAGCAATTACTGTCATACAAATATCTCTTTTCCTTTTGCTTTCAATAGTAGTGTGTCGATGAATCTGAAAATGATAGCTGCTGATACACCGGTACTTGTTACTTTAAACATGCCAGGAATTACACCGATAATTCCGGTGTTTTGCAGCTTCTTCCATCGCACCCGTGAACGAGGGCATTACCGGAGCATGTAATCGGTAATAAATGTACGTATACGACTGTTGCCGAACAGCCTGGGGCACTTCCTCCGGCTATTACAGGTTGCCCTTCTCTATACATGAGTATTCCGCAATCTTGAAAATACTTACTTGTTACTTTTGTTCCATGTTTATGTTGTAAGTCATAAGCAATTTCGTGTCCGAGGTCGCCTGTTACGATTAAACTATAATGAGATGCATCGAGATATCTTTCTCTTAAATGAGCTTCAAATGTATCAACGATGCACCTATTGTGTCTCTATAACTAGAAGATCCACATCTTTTTTATAAATCCACCATATTTCAATTAATTGTCAATGCTTTAAAGTTAACATTAGTATTTTTAATTGTTTATGAAGGCAACAATTAGAACCTTGAACAGAAATCATAGAAAAGGAATACCAAATATATTTCTTATTTTTATTCTAATTTTTATAACCAAACATATGTATACAATACATAAATGTATTTCCTGTTACTCCTGATGTACCTGAAAAAGAAAAGAGCCGCATTTATAATACTATAAATGCGGCTCTTTTCTAATAAACCTATGTTATTGTATATAATGCTTATCCACATAAAATCCAAAAGAAAACCTAGATATAGTGCTCTTTTGACCAAGATCTATATTGGATATAAACATACATAATATTATATGCACGTTTTTGGAGGGTGTGAATGATGAGAGCAGTAATTTCTTATACTATTTTTTTGCTAAAGTTTATTTTGAAATAAAGAAACCCTTAAATATATTTATCAAAAAATAATGAAAGTTGTTAAAAGGAGGAGTTTCTTTGAGTATTCCAAATAAAAGTAAACTATTTTTAATATTATCTTCTCATCGTTCTGGTTCCAGTGCGACAGCTGGAATATTGGATGTCTTAGGGATACATATGGGAGATTCGTTATTAAAACCTTCATCTACTAATCCAAAAGGTTACTTTGAAAATGTGGATTTTGTGCATCTAAATGATAAAATTCTTAATTCAATTGGTGCCGCTTGGAATAACCCACCTAAAAGAGAAGAGCTTCGTTGCTCCATCGAACTATCAAGTGATATATTCTCTTTTTTAAGTAAACATATTAAACCTCTATGGGGATTGAAAGACCCTAGAATGATTTTAACATTTGATATATGGAAACCATATCTGAATCAGTTAAAGGACATTACATATATATTTACTTGGCGACCAATACAAGAATCTGTATCTTCTCTTGTAAACAGGAATAAGATTGACGAACAAACTGCTGCGAGTATCTTGACACGTTATCATGAAAACCTTCTATATTACCGGAATCTACTTGAGCAAGAAAACAAAGATATTATTGATGTACATTTTGATAAGCTACTGGAAAGCCCTGAAAAACTTGTCAAGGAGATAAATTATAGAATAGGAAATAAACACCATAATAATCTAGATAAGGTGAAAAACTTTTTAGATAAAAAACTAAAATATTTTTAAACGAAAATTTGTCACGTTTTCTAAATTTCAATACAGAATGACTAATTTTAGTCCACTAACGAAAATAATTAAAGCTAAAAGTAATTGTAGTGGTTTAACAGGAATCTTGCTAGATAATTTACTACCTATGATGACTCCTGGAATAGAACCGATAAGCAAATTGATTGTTAATATATAATCTACGTTTCCTAACTTCATATTTAGTATGCTTGCAACAGTAACTAATATAAAAGCATGCGTAATATCTGTTCCTACTAATTCAGATGGCTTCATTTGATATAAATATATCATAACAATAGCAAATAAAGAACCAGAGCCAACAGAAGTAAGTCCAACAACAAAACCAAGTATAGCACCAATAAAAATAGTTACATTCTTCTTTTGTTCTACAGTTTGTTTTTGAAAGTAATTTGGAACAGATTGATCGTAAAAAAGGATTTTTATAAAAATAGAGATGGCTGCAACAATTAGAACATAACCTATTATATATTTGAGCAATTCTTCTCGATTTTGATGCAAAATTGGTAAGAATTGAATGGTTGTTATTGCGATAATTGCACTAGGTATACTACCTAAAGCTAAATATCTTACTAGTTTGTAGTTAATTGTTTTTTGTTTCCAATGTTGGGTTATCCCAAACATTTTAGTGATAGAATTATATAGTAGATCTGTACCAACGGCTATAGATGGGGTAATGCCTACCGTTAATAGAAAGGGCGTCAGTAATGCAGCTCCTCCTATTCCTGTCATTCCAACTAGCCCCCCTACAACCATCCCCATAATTATGATTGAAATACTCATTATATAATTCTCCTCTTTACCATATATAACTAAATTTTAGATAACCTAATTCATATGAATGAAATAGCGGTTTACTAAAGATTTTTCTTTTATAAAATGAAAATCAAAAGCTTTCTTTGGGATACTGGTACATTAGAAAATCATCTTGGAATATTTCCACAACTAGGTCTAATGTTTCTTTATCATAGAAACTTTTATATGTCGGTAACTTCGGTAATGAAGGATCTGTTATATCTACATCTGCATAATTCCCTTTAACAGTCATTTGATGTGCTCTGTGATGGGGGGGTGTGTAAGAAGGGATAAATCTGATTGTAGTAAATCATATTCTTGTTCAATTTTAGAGATTGTTTCATTAAAGTTTTCTAGCTTTATATGGTTTTTAATCATTTTTTCTTCCCCTTGAATATACTGTTGTGAAAAATGAGGATCTAAAGAATTAGATTTCGGGTCAAGTGCTTTCACGTAATATAAGAATTGTTTAAAAGATATTCCTTTATTACTATTTTGGTCATTATAGAAATATTGTTTAATGCTTTTCCATTGTTTTTCTGCATAAGGGTTGTCATACAGCAATAGAAATGAGCTAACTGCTCTTTTAAATGGATTTCGTACCAACTTAAAAGTATCTTTTTTTAACTGTAAAACTTCTCTTTCTAATTCTTCATGGTAACTTGTTTTATTTTTATATACTTGGAATTCATAATAATTAATGAAAGGATTATATTTAATAGCCTCAGCATGTAACCCAATTTGGTAAAAAAAACAATTTGCAAAAGATGTACAACCGCTTCTATGGCTCCAAAATAAAATAAGTGGAAAATCTTTTTGAAAGTGAGGGATGCGCCCCCCATGTGTAATGACTCTTTTGACAGTTTCACACATTATAAATTCGCTCCTATCCTCATAAAAAGTAATAGTATGATATAAATACAATTGAATTTTAAATTTTATTCAATTCATAAAAGGTATTAACATTGAACGCTACAATACACTAATAAAAAAGTTAAAAATTAGAGCAGTGTAAATGATGATATCATTTACAATATTCAAAATTAGCTTTTCTGGTTCACGCTTCAAAATAATAATTTAATGTATTGTGTGATGCGTTTTTTAATATGAATTTAGAAAGGAGACAAGGATGAGCATTTTAAATATAAATATTTTGTTCGTGCAATCTGGTATCCCTTTTTATTATCCATCATTAGAAATGTCTATATATAATGCTCTTAAGAAAGCCGTACAAACTGTCACAATGGTTTCCAGTAAAGAAGCTATTAAAACAGCAATCAAAACAAAACCAGATTTCATCCTAGTTCTACACGGTTTACATCCAGATTTCAATCAGGTCATTCCCATGTTAAAAGATTATGGTTTTAAAACGGGACTATGGTTAACAGATGATCCTTATTATTCCGATCTTACACAACACATTGTGCCACAGTATGACTATGTCTTTACACAAGATTCTGGAATAATCGATTTTTACAAAAAAATAGGTTGCAATCATGTATTTTACATCCCTTTAGCATCAGACCCAAGTATATATAAACCAGCACATAATAATGTCTCTTATTTATATGATATTACTTTTTTAGGTACTGCATTTGAAAATCGATTGTCTTTTATTGATTCCATTGCAGATTATTTGAAACAAAAAAACACATGTATTATAGGTTACGGTTGGGAGGAATTACAGAATTATGAATTATTGAAAGATAAAATTAAATTGAAAGCCTTAGGGACATATGAGGAGAGCTTACAGTATTATACATCTACTAAAATTAATATCAACATGCATCGTACTACACAGGATCAAACATTGAATTGTAACTCTTTACAAATTGAAGCACATTCTATCAATAACCGGACATTTGAAATTGCAAATGCATGTGCTTTTCAATTAACAGATGTACGTTGTAATCTTATGAAACATTACACATTAGGTTCTGAAATAGAAACGTTTCATTCCTCTACAGAATTCATTACAAAAGCAGAGTATTATTTAGCGCATGAAAAAGAACGATTACAAATTGCAACGAATGCATATAAAAGAACGTTACGGGAGCATACTTATGATCATCGGATACGTCAATTATTGGATAGCATCAATATATAAAAAGGAGAAAAACGTGATGTCAAATTCAAATGCATCTAGTGTTATAGTTGCACAAGAACGTATACCACATTTTCAAAAAGATTTTCCTCTCATTTTATTTTGGAGTCAAAAAAGTGGTTGTACCTCCCTTGCGCATTGGTTTTTTTATCAAATTAATGAATTAAAAACAGCATTTAAATATCATTCTTTTATTCATAATTACGAGTATGAGGTATATAAAGTAGCACCCACCTATCAAAGTAAACTGATAAAAGCGTTACAAAAGAATCAAAAAAAGACATACAAATTAGTCAGAAATCCCTATTATAGAGCGGTTAGTTCTTTCGTTTCACATATAGGTCCTCCAGGATATCAGCTACCGCAATGGAAGCCTATTAAACACTTCCTTTATAATGATGAAAACAGTGTGAAAGGATTTTCGTTCAAACAATATTTATATTATATTCAGCATATAAAAAAGCAGCAGGCTTACTTAGACCCACATATTGATCAACAATATATACTTGGAGAAGAGCAATTTGTTTCCAATTATATTTACCTTGAGCGGTTTAACATAAAAATTCGTGCGTTAGAAATGAAATATAATCTAAAAAAATCTCCACTCCATATCATAACAAAATCATGGCATCATCAATCTGATAAAATGTCACATGAAGGAAATTATGCAGATGTAGACATAACTGATCCCCTATTTCCAAGACTACCTACATATAAAAGTTTTTATGATAATGAATGTTTACAACTTGTATATTCTATATTTTATCAGGATTTCAAGGTATATAAGTATCCTAGTGTTTTGGACAATTAATTTTCAATTGTGACTCGTACACAAATTTATTTCTCTTTTCATAGGATAAGATAGAATGATTTCCTATTAGGATTAAAGATATGTTGCTATGAATTGTATACTAAAAAACAGATTTACGTAGTAACTCTTTTTTGTTAGGAAAGTCTTTGTTTCTGGAAATGACTGCGAGGAACAGAAAGGAAATTCTTAAATATCATTATCTAGTTGCCAACCGTCTTATCTTTTATAATGTGTTTTCTATATATAAATAGATTCATGAGTATATAAAACAAAACGAGGGATTTAACTGAGGTAGCACTTTTTATGAAACATTATTTTCTTATTTGTTTATAAAACTCTTTATTATAGCAACCATATTTCAAACGTATCAGGTCTAAATTTGGAGATGAAAAACTTTGAATTCATAATAAAGAGCATAATACAAAAAACAACATGTTTTTTGTATTATGCTCTTACCTAACAATTATATTATTTAATGTATAACCTTCTTTTAACATGTATAACTTCCTTTTAAAGTGTACAACTTTCTTTTAAGTTCACAATACGATGAATGGCTCTAGCATCTTGAATTTCTACCGCTCTTACTTTGATCCCCATATCTCCTCTCCTCCATATCCATAACAATAATTCATTCTAGAACCCTGGGTGAAAGTCCTTCTTCCCTTTATTTCTTTATGTTATTTTTACACAATTATTTTAGTTTTGCATCTGATTTACGAACACCTTATCTACACCACGTAACTTTTCAATTTATTATATAACTCAAGTAAATTTTCAATTGGCATACCATTTATTTTCATACCGAATATATCACAATTTTCTATTTCAATATTTTTCAGATTACTATTACTAATCGTACTACCTTCTAAATCACATCTATTAAATGAAATAGGATCCTTATCTTCTCCGAGACTTGTATCTTTAAATTGAACTCCACCTAAAGTCACAAAATCAAATTTACTACCAGAAAGATTTAAATCTGCATATGAAGAATTTCTAAAATTTATATTTCTAAAATTTGATTGATTCAAATTACAATTACTCATCTTCATATTCATCATATTGCTACCAACAAAGGAACCGTTTTTTAAATTCACTTGATAATACTCTGTATTTGCTAGATTACAGTTTTCGTATTGGCTATTTTTCATATCTTTATTTTTTATTACGTCCTCTTCAGCTGAATCTACAGTGATTCTTTTTACATAACAATACTCATCTTCAGATTTAAAAATGATTTCATAGCCCATTTTTTTATAAAAATGATGATTATTTATTTGTCTACTGGATGTTTCGAGATCCCAAATCCTTATGTTCGGATATTCCTCTTCTATTAATTTTATAACATGTGATCCAATTCCTTTTCCTTGGTAAACAGGATCTACAAAAATACGATCAACTCGGCCATATGATTTACCAGAGATTGTTACTATAATTCCTCCGATTATTCTTCCATCCATTATCACTTTGAAAGAATCCAGCTCTTCAATCGAATATTTCATCTTTTCTACTGAAGAATATCCTGGTGGTTGGATGTTATAGTCAATAACATTACCTTGACCGGATAGCCATCGTTTTGCTTCTTCATCAAATGTTTTTGTCATTATTTCTGTTAACTTTTCGGCATCTAAAATTGAAGCTTTTTCTATAGATATTATTGTCATTTTATTTTCCCCTTCATTGTTACAAGATAAGAAGTTTTTCGAAATATATAGTTATAAAATAAAGAAAATTAAAATTAACAACTATATTTACTATTAAACTACATATCAACCTATATTTTCCACTGTTACTTAGTATTAATAAATAAAAAGAGACCATGAACATTAGCATAGCATCTCATATCCTCTTCATAGTTTTTATAGAAAATGTGAAAATCACTAGAATAATTCGTCCATATACTTGAAAAAGATTTATCATCTTTATGGAAGATTGTATAACTTGGTATCATTTGCTCCCAATATCCTAAAATTCCTTCATCGTTAAAACATGTTCGAAATTCTTTATGATTATTTACTACTCTAGAAATTAAATATATAAAAACGGGATAAAATTTTATTCCCTTTTGATGTAATTCCTTTTGATGTAATTCCTTTAATAACCTTGTGATATCAACATTCACAGTCATACTAAATGTACATTTCAACTTTAGATAATGTTCAAAATACTGCTCTCTATTCCAATTTTCTCTGTCAATTATATGAAACCTCATTTTAATAGCCTCCTAAAATTTCATTTTATTTTAGAAGGCTAACTTTCTTGTTTTCACCACACCTATTCACTCCATACAATTTAATTTTATCCTCAAGTTTTTATTTAATTATATAACGTCTGCAAAAATCTATTCACATATTTCTTGAAATCCAACCACATACTATACATAAATCAAATGAAATTTGGAGGATGCCTACATGGATAATAAAAATGTAAATAAAAAAGAAAATGTTACCGAAAACGCTACACCTATTCAAAATGATAATACTGCAAATCTTAATATCGAAGAACAAGCAATGAACGGCTTATATGGAATGCCAGAAACTGCTATTGAAGATGCTGATCACGCTGAAACTGAAGATTTGACTTCAAAAAATTAATAAACTACATAGAAAAAAGCCAAGGAAAATTATCCTTGGCTTTCTTAGCTATGCATCCACCTTTTGTACTTCTTCACTCTTTCTTGAAAGCTTTCCTGGCCAAAAAGCAAAGCGTCCTAGAACAACTGTAATTGCTGGTACAAGTAACGGTCTAACAATAAACGTATCTAGTAATACACCAATTGCTGTTACAATACCAAATTGAACAAGAACTTGAATTGGAAGTGTACCTAATACCGCAAAAGTTCCTGCTAAAATTAAACCTGCTGATGTAATGACACTACCTGTTTGTATAACCCCATTTTTTACTGCATCCAAATGATTTTGTGTCTTTCTGTTTTTCCATATTTCTGAAACCATAAAGATATTATAATCTTCACCTAAAGCAACTAAAAATACGAATGCATATAAAGGTATCGCACCTTGAATGGCCGGTGCCCCCATACCATAATGAAGTAATAACCACCCTGCTCCTAATGCCGAGAAGAATGATAATACAACCGTTACAATTAAATAAACCATCGCAACAATTGATCGTAAGTAAACAAGTAATAATAAAGCTATAATACTAATCATTACTGGAATGATAACTGCTTCATCACGTTCCGTAATTTGCTTTGTATCATACAATGACGCTGTTTCTCCACCAATCCATAGTTGATCTTCTGCATTATTAACCCCAGCATCTTTTAATACTTTTTCTACACTTTTTTTCAATTTAGGGATTTGATCTAACGCTTCAATTGAGTATGGATTTTCAGCTAAAGAAACCTCACACATTTGTATTTCCTTATTTTCTTTACCCTCTTTTGGGTCTTTAACTGTATTTACAAACGAAAATTTCTCTAGTTCCTCTTTTATAGGAAGCTCTTTTCCTTTCGTATCAACAACAACTTTTACTGGCGCTAGTTCACCAGCTGAGAAATGATCACTAATTAACGTAAATCCTTCGCGTGAAGGCATATCTTTAGGAAACGATTCTAATAGGTCATATGTGTATTGAATACGTGGTACAAATGATGCCAATCCACCTAATACAAATACAGTGAGCATAATTATTGTCCACGGTCTTCGTACTACGACATCTCCAAGTTTTTTACTAAAGGCACCTTTTGATTTTTTAACTTTTACTACTTTCTTTTTCTTTCTTATCAATTCCTCATTCATTGAAGTTGTTCTCGGTATAAATGGGAAGAATGCAGCTCTACCGAAAATTAATAATAGCGCTGGTAAAATCGTTAAAGCAGCAATTCCCATTATGAATACAGCAACACTAAATGGTACTGCAAATCGATGAAAGGCACCATAATGAGCAAGTAATAGTGTTCCTAACCCAAGTACAACAGTTAACGCACTCATTATAATTGCTCCGCCAGAAGCTTTAATTGCAAGTTGCAATGCCTTATATTTGCTTTCTTCTTCTAGCAAGTATTCTCGATATCTCGAAATTAAAAATAGACAATAATCCGTCCCAGCACCAAACAATAGTACGGTCATAATTGATATCGCCTGTGCATCTACTTTAATCCATCCGTGATCAGCTAAAAAACCAAGCGTCGGACTAATAATACCGTATGCAAAGCCAACAACAAGTAAAGGTAAAATTGCTAAGATTGGTGAACGGTACAGTAAAATTAATAGGACTAATACGAGTAGTACAGTTGCAATTAATAATTTTACATCTGCTTGACTAAACAAACTAACTGCATCTGTTTGAATGCCTACTGGTCCAGATAATCGAACATGTAATCCAGAATCACTTATTTTTTGTTTAAATGGATCTCCATCGACCTTACTATTCACTATCTTTCTTAAATCATCAAGATTTCCTTTTAATATATCTGTTCCAGCAGCCTTGTTAAAGAATACTGGTGTAACAAATGATGTACCATCTTTTGATGCACTTTTTGATAATACTTGTTCCGGGATTGTATCAAATGGTGGTAATGTTGATTGCTCCTTTAAAGGACCAGCTTTTAACTCTTTATAAACATCTTGTATGAGTTTATAATCCTGCGACTGTAATCCACCATCTCTATACCATACTACTAATAAAGGATTCCCTGCATTATTCGGAAACTCTTTTTTCATAAGTGCTTCCGCTTGCTGCGACATAGCTGTTTCAGGTAAATTTTTCGGATTCGGTTCTTTCGTACTATTTACTTGCGGTAACGTAAATGAAAGTACTAATGTAATAAGAATCCATACCGATAAAGTTATCCATTGTGTATGCTTCCCTGCTACAAGCCTCCCTAACATATGTAACGGGTGCTTTTTCATAAAAACCCACCTTTCTTTTCTCTTCCACTATTAATTATATATACTGGTCGGTTAATTAATCAAGAATGAATAAAAATTTGTGTTATAATTATCTCAACAATACATGTCAGGAGCGAATAGATTTGGAACAAAAACAACGTCCTCTTGGAAGGCCTCGTCAAAATAAAAATACAAAATCTACAAAAGAAACCATTTTGGAAGTGGCAACTCGGCTATTTCTTACTCAAAATTATCAAGTCGTTTCCATGGATGATGTCGCAAAAGTTTGTGGTGTTACGAAAGCAACCGTCTACTATTACTATTCAACAAAAGCAGATTTATTTACCGCTACTATGATTCAAATGATGGTACGTATACGCGAGAATATGTCTCAAATCCTTTCTACAAATAAAACTTTAAAAGAAAGATTATTGGACTTTGCTAAAGTCTACTTACACGCAACAATGGATATTGATATGAAAAATTTTATGAAAGATGCAAAGCTATCGTTATCTGAAGAACAATTGAAACAATTAAAAAATGCTGAAGATAGCATGTATGAAGTGCTAGAAAAAGCACTCGATAACGCGATGCAAATTGGAGAAATCCCAAAAGGAAACGCTAAGTTTGTGGCTCATGCATTCGTATCTTTATTATCGATTGGGAATTTTAAAGATGAGAATCACAATCCTATTCTTACAAATATAGATGAATTAGCACAAGAAATCGTTTCTTTTTATTGGAACGGATTAGGCTGTTAATATTAATAGATTCCATTTAATAAAAGAGCATGTTTGAAAATTCAAACATGCTCTTTTATTATTTACATACTCGTAATTAAATTATATTTTAGCACTATTTAACAAAAAAATTTTACTTCCCACCTTTACAACTTTTGAATTTGAATATTTATATTCCCCTTACTTAATCCACCATGATAACAAACTACAGATTCAATATCTAAATTTAAATACTTCTTCAAAGACTGCTGTGCTTCTTTAACATTTAAAGTTGTTGGGGTATGAATTCCTCCTAACTTTCCATTCACACTATACATTGAGTCTCCTGCAATAAGAGTTTTACTTTGTTTCAAATATAAACTAATATGCCCCGGCGTATGCCCTGGAGTATGTAGAATTAGTATCCCACCGCAATACGAAAGTTCTTGCCCGTCAATCACAGTATTACTCACTTTTCCTTTTGGTGGATTCTCAATTTTTCCATCCTTCAATAAAGGTAAATCTCCCTCAATATATGGCTTCTCTAACTCGTGCGCATAAACTTTAATATTACTTCCACAGCGTTGCAATAACTCCGGAAGACTACCTATATGATCTATATCCTGATGCGTCAAAATCACCACTTTTAGCTTATCAAATGATACCCCAACCTTTTCCATCCCTACTTGTATATCTTCAAATTGTCCAGGAAAACCAGTATCTATTAAAACTGCCATTTCATCATCCCATAAAAGAATTGGGTGAATAATAAATTCTTGAAACTCAAGTTGTAACATTTCTACCCCTTTGGCAATCTCCATATAGCAACTCTCCTTTATACTGAAGTTTGAAGATATGTACGAGTAAACTGGAAATATAAAGCTCCACTATCTTATAATATGTTTTGTCATTCCAACAGAAAATGCCTCAAACCCTATAGATTCATAATAAGATTGCAATTTTTCCACACACATAAGTTGAGGAATAACTTTGTTTTGTTCGCAGTGATGGATTAATCGTTCTACTATTTCTTTTCCAATACCAATGGACTGATACTCTGGTAATACACAAACACCACAAATAACGCCTGTTATTACGCCATCTGATATAATACGCCCCATCCCTACTAACTTCTTATCATCAAAAGCATACATTGCATACCAACTTTGGTTACACATTTGTTCTAACTCGTTAACCGTTAATTGAAGAGAATTCCATCCTAAAGATTCATACATCGCTAATAATTCATTGAAATCTGTTGGGTGTTCCATTGTGTAATTTATACTATTATTCATGTGAATACTCCTTATACTCTCGATTGTTTGTATTTCATAAAATTACCTTTAATATGAAATTAACTTAAACAAACTTCCATGAGAACAAGATAATTCCTTCTCAACATAAAATAAAAAGAAGTTATCTCACTTAAGATAACTTCTTTTGTATAAGACTCTCATTATATGATCAACCAAAAATTATACAACTACATACGATAAGCACAAACAGAACTAATAAACCATTTGAGAAATACCCCATAGAATACTACCCCTTTATTTCATTATGTTAAAGATTTTATCATAAAATTATTTACAACATAATAACTGAAAAAGACATTGTATTCATTAGTTACGTATATTTAGTAATATTTTAATTTCCGGTCATATTCTCTTTTTCTAAAACCATTACTTATACTCACCTACTTCATTACAAAAAAACAACTATCGGGAAGTGATTGAATCGGCTCTCGCTTCCATTAAAACAGCTCAAAGTATAAAATCCAATTTCTTTTACCTTCTATCTAGAATGTATTTACGCTATATTACACACATATACCACTATTCTTTGTTTTTTATTGTACAAGAAACTGAAAATAGTTCCCTTCTCATCCTTTACCTACAAGCCAGCACTACAAATTCCCATTCTAGAGAAATTTTTTCTACTTATATAAATATAAATCCATTAATAATTATATATGATAAAATAAATTTAATGACTATAAAAATTTCTTTCAAAAATAAGGAGACCTGCTTATGAAGGCGAATCTAAAAACTATAAGAGAATACGTAAACAACGAGGAAGATATTCTTTCTACAATCTACTGCGTAATCAATTTTGGTTATATAAGTAGATCTGGGATTTTAGCTGCTACAAATAAAAAATTATTGTTCTGCTCTGATGCCATGTTTGGAAAAGGACTGAAATGGGAATTTCTATACACTGAGATTCAAAATTTCAATCATACAGATGGGGTAGTGCTAGAAATGTCTGCGATCCCCTTTATCAAAAAAATAACTATGAACTATAAAGACGATTTTATTGTGTTTGACAATTTTTCAAATCCACAAAACGTACAATCCTTTTTTGAGTTGGTTCAATCGAAGCAATAAACCTATCAATGCACATATAATCATTTGATTTCTTTACACTTACTCTTATATATCATATTCCAAGATATAGAAAATCTTATAGAAGTGTGGAAAGAGAGTTGTAATTGCAACCCTCTTTCTAATATTACTGTTTCGCTTTAAAATCTCATTCTCGCACATAGCCATACTTATATTTTTTCTTTTGACTCTTAATGCCCTTTTATTTTTACAAAGTTTTAACCTAACTAAACGTATTTTATAAATCAGCATGCAACAATCATTCACTAGATCGAATTAATATTATATAATTTTCATAAACTAATAATATGTATTAATTTATGCTACATTAACAGATTTATTCTTCAAAACAAACTTTCCAAATAAGAAACGCACAAGCGGCCCCATAATAATTAATTGTAATGGATACGCCATAATGAAGTTTTTAATAAAAATCGAGAAATACATTGAAACGAATGATTCATCATGTAACCCATTATGCAAATACATCATAGCCATACCATAAAACGACATGAAGAACACCATTCCGATTACCATCGTTGTTGCCATCGCAATAATAATATTTACTTTTTCAGATTTATCAAATGGTAACGCGAAGACAAGTTTTTTCGCACAAGGTCCAACGATACATATTTCAATTAATAGTGCAATAATGAAGCCAATTATTAGTTCTAATGCAATCTCCTTAATATGAATTTGTCCCCCTGTTCCGTTCATCAATAAATTATAAAACATCATTACAATAACCATCCCAAGGCACATCATCATACCAAACTGGAGGTTTTCCTTTCTTGTTGTTGGCAATTTCTATCATCCTTTCTGTTTAAGTCTTTGTCATTATATCGATTATGGAAACCTCTTCGTAAGTGAACATTTTGTGAACAAATTTAAAGCGTTATCATATTTTCTTTCCTTTCTGCTCAAAATCTCACTTTTACTTATAAAGGTTTTATATATTTCAATGTTGAATTACTAAATTTAACATTAAATTACATTACTACTAGGAGGATACCCTTGTATGAACAAGAGTTTTACGCATACCACATCGTTACAAGGAAAAAAATGAAGATGGGACAAATCATACATTTCGATAAAAATCAAACAAATACCCTATTTCATTTCTTTTTTGAAAGAGAACATTTAAATTCTAACAGTAAAGATGCTATACAAATTTTGAAAGAACATTATACAAATGAAGAAATACATATAAAGAATGAAAATGCTACAGTAGTTATGGATTATATGGATCAAACAATTAGAGCCGTTAGAGAAACAATTGTGGAGATGGTTAGGCTACAAGAGTATCCTGATTATCCGTCAAGATTGTCTTGTTTATATGCTGCAAGGAGCTATGAAGATGCTTTGAAATGGAAAGCATTATTTGATTTCTATAATCGAGAAGTTTTGCAGATTGTTAAACTACGAGTGATAGGACATTGTTTTGAAGGCAACGGAAATCTTTTACCGAAAGAAGACGGTATTCCTTTCTCTCAAAAAATTGAACAAGCTAGAGAGTACTGGAAAGGAAACTTCAGTAATGAACTTCCTGAGTTACTAAGCAATGGAAAAATTGAAGTGATGGAAATTATTGATGATTTTTCCGAAGTTTATATTTAATTCCTAACTAAATCATATAGGGTGGAGATTACAATGATGAAAAAAGTGTACTTTAATCATGATGGTGGTGTAGATGATTTAATTTCACTATTTTTATTACTTCAGATGGATAATGTCAAACTTACAGGGGTTTCAGTTATCCCTGCAGATTGCTATTTAGAACCAGCAATGTCTGCAAGTCGCAAAATTATTGATCGCTTCGGCAAAGGAAATATTGAAGTAGCCGCATCAAATTCCCGTGCCAAAAATCTATTTCCAAAAGATTGGCGGATGCATGCATTTTATGTAGATGCTTTACCAATATTAAATGAGTCTGGAAAAGTTATAACACTCGTAGCAGAAAAACCTGCACATCATCATTTAATTGAAACTCTACTACAAACTGAAGAAAAAACAACTTTATTATTTACGGGTCCACTTACCGATTTAGCGCGTGCACTATATGAAGCACCAATAATCGAAGAAAAATTTAACGTCTTATTTGGATGGGAGGCACATTTCGTACTGACGGAAACGTATATGAACCAGAACATGATGGAACAGCTGAGTGGAATTCATTTTGGGACCCTGAAGCAGTAGCTCGTGTATAGGAATCAAAAATTGAAATTGACTTAGTAACGTTAGAAAGTACAAACCAAGTTCCATTAACTATAGACATACGTGAACGTTGGGCAAAAGAGAGAAAATATATTGGTATTGATTTTCTTGGTCAATGCTATGCAATGGTCCCTCCTCTCGTTCACTTCTCAACAAACTCTACTTACTATTTGTGGGATGTATTAACTGCTGCGTTTGTAGGAAAATCTGGTCTTGCAAAATCACAAACAATTAATAGTACTGTTCATACATATGGACCTAGCCAGGGGCGTACAATGGAAACTGTTGATGGACGACCTGTAAATGTAGTATATGATGTAAACCACAATGGATTTTTTAACTATATAACTGAATTAGCAAAGAAAGCTTCTACTTGAACCACTATATATACGAAAAATAAATAGAATGACATCGCTTCAGACGATGAACTCCCATATTTAGAATTTGGTTAAAACTACATATTTAACTATTAAAAAGAGTATTGAATTACATTTCAATACTCTTTTTGTGCAATTTAATTAAATTTGATTAATGTTGTGTCTTACAAATTATTCATTTCATAACCATTTACAAAAAACGTTATTGTTTCTATTTCATCTTCATTTAATTCTCTATTTATGTCTCGTTTATACGCTTCCTTTATATTCTCTTCATCGCCTTTATGAGCTTCTGTATATGTTCCTACTGTTTTTAGCAAATACATCTCTTGTAAAAATTCATCCCGACTTATGGCTGTCCCATGAGAAAGGATATAAGTTTCAGCATCAAACGACTCCAACTCTTCTATTAATTTAAACGTTCGTTTCGTCGTATAATTCCACTTTGAAGAAAAGATATCTGCATATATACAGTCTCCTAAAAACAATATCTTTTCTTCTTTCACGTAAATAACAACTGAATCATGTGCATGATCTCCGCCGACATGTTTTAATACGCATGTCACTCCACCAAGGTCTAATTCAATCTGATCTTGGAACGTTAAGACCGGAGGAATAATTTTAATATTTCTCGCTTTTTCTTCAAACTCTTTCTTGATACAATCCGCACAAAATTCAATTTCAGTACCCTCTTTTACGCGTGCGTCTAACGCTTCATCTGTCCATTCATAAGATACTAGTGACTGCATTTCCTTTTTTGTTTCATCATGAGCAATAGTTAATGCATCTTGTAGTACAGGCAATCCAAAAATATGATCCCAGTGCCAATGTGTTAATGCTACGAAATCCGGACTTGATACATTTTGTTCTTTTAGCATTTCTAAAAATAATTGTGCATGTTCTTCTGAATTCCCTGCATCTATCATTAAAGTTTTTTCTTGTCCAACGACCATTCCTAAAATCGGTCTATCTGTTTCAGAAACCGGTGTCATATACCAAAATGAGTTTTCTATTTTTTTAATTTGTTGCATAATTAATTCCTCCATTTACTACTGTTCTCTTCAATTTTCATCAATTTTAAATTTCTTCTATCCATTTAAATATGCATTCCAATCATAGTCTTCAATTTTATAGAATCTACCTTCATCATTTCTTTCATATGCACATAACGGTGGTTCCTCGAGAAATTTCAAAATAGAATCATCTATATTCAATATGACTCCAATTGAAATAATTTGAAAGTTTTTAGGATCATTTACATAGTCATCACTTTCATAGCCACTTAATATTGACCAACCCGAATCACCATCTTCTCTTGAATCCTCTTTAAGCATAAAGTTAAATTCTCTTTTTTCAAGTACATCATTACTAACAATTACCTTCGTATCAAAATAAAAATCCCAATATTTTGAAGATGGATCATGATATTCCGTATCACATATATTTTCGATTACAAATGAAATTTTATCACCTATTTTTAAATCTAATCGATATGGTTCATTGCTCAGTTCCCCTTCAAACTTCTTCTCATTTCTTTCAGTGATTTCTACCCACATTCTTTCACCATTAAACCCATCTTCTTCCTCATTTTTAGTTACAAAAATTAACTTTACCAAATCTCCAATCTTTAATTTCTCCAACACTTCTGAGCTAGGAAGGTAAAATGTATATGGTGCTCCTTTATTTAATTCATAAACATTATCTAAGTACCAAGACATATTTTTCTCTCCTCAAAAACTTTTTACACTCATATTTTTTAAATAACACTATTTTTTCTTCCGGCAAACTACTACCATTGAATAACAATCTTCCTCTAACTCATTTCCTTCCCAATCATTATATATATGTAATAGTTCAAAGCCATTCGCCACTAATACCCTTTCTAACTCCTGCGGATACGTATAGCGAAGATCAATCGTTGTTTTCAGTTCTTCTGCTTCCACATCATCCTCATAAAACCTTCTTGTTGTTATGTAGTGCTGTATTTGCTGAATTGAATCGTATGTCATTTCAGTATATAGATCACATTTTCTTCCCTTTTCATCACTAACGGTTGTCCAATACTCTTCTGTAGATGGTTGTATTAATTCTTCTTTTGAAGGAAAACGTGTATCGAATATAAATATACCATTATCAGCTAACACATGATGAATAGATGTTAATAACTTATTTTGATCTGTATTCGTAAGAAAGTGTTGAAATCCATGACCAACCATAAAGTGAAACTTTAATCAGTGGAGGGGTCATCCCCCCACTGATTATTAGCCCTCACCAATCGGACGTTTACGGACAGTTGATCTCCCACCTAACTTCTTTGCTCCAACTGAATTTTGAGGTGGGAGTTTTACTGTCCGTTAACGCGGGATAAATGCTAACGGAATCGTTTCTTCAATCTTCAATTGTAAACAGTCTTGTTGTAGCCATTTTACTTTTTTACAATCCGTAGATTTTCTCTTCGCTTCAGCAAGCATACCTTCATGTATATCTACACCAATCATTTGATATCTGTTCTCTATAAATGGAATTGTAACCCTTCCTGTTCCGCAAGCAATATCTAGAATCCATTCATTTTGTATATTTAGTTTTTGTGCCCATGATAGTAAGAACGGAAAATCTGACAAACTTTTATTTTCCACATCATATCGTTTTGGATTTTCATATTCAGATAGACTCCACTTTGTTTGCAAACTTATTCCCCATTTCATATTTCCACTTAAATTTAATATATAAATTATAACGAATTATTAGTTTTTTCTCTATAATCAAACACAATTACTTGGACTAATCTAACTTTCCTTTTCGTAAGCTAAAAATAAGTGGAAAAATCGGAGTGTGATACGATGGAACGATTATGGATTCCTATGATAGTTACATTTTTTTCATTCGGTGGATTACTATTAGGCGGTGCTGTTGGCATTGCTACACGCCAGCTAATTGAAGAGAAAATGCATCGTTTATACGCATTATGCGGCGGGATTTTGCTTGGCCTTTTATCCCTTGAAATTATTCCTGAAACATTTTCAAGCTTTGAAATGATTGGGCCTATACTTGGCATAGCTATCGGTATTTTAGTTATGAGGTTATTAGATACCTATTGTCATCCTCCAATGATACATAAAAAAGATCAACAAGCATGGCAAACTTTTCTTTTTCTCTCTTTCGCTATATTTATTCATAATTTGCCGAGTGGATTTGCTTTAGGTACAGCTTTTATTAATCATGCTGACTCTGCCATTCCTTTTTTAATAGCAATCGTCGTTCACCATATTCCTGAAGGCTTAGCATTAATTATTCCCTTCCTCTTTACAAAACATAAATATATTTCCTTTTTATTAACGACTTTATTACTTTCACTTATTCTCGGTACCGGTACTGTTTTTGGCATTTTAATGGAAGGCAAAGCTCTACATTTACAAGGGCTCATTATGGGGAGTGCTATCGGTTCACTTGGCTATGTTACAATTCATGAAATGCTTTGGAAGGCAAAGAAACAGCTCTCTTTCCTTACATTTTTAACATGGGCTACTAGCGGTTTTTTCCTCATAATTTTGTTTACTCTATTAGCTGGACATCACTAAATGCAAAGAAAAAAGATAGCTGAAAACGATTTGTCTTCAGCTATCTTTCGTTATTTTTGTACCTCTCTATAGAAAGAAAAATCATTCATTTTAGATTGTACTTGCTTCTCTACTTTCACTTCTTTGTCTTTCCTCTTCGGTATCCTTACATTTCCTAGTTTAATCGCATCTTGCATACTGTTACTAATCAGATTGCCTGACAAGATCGTCATACTATAAAAAGCAATTGGTATAAGTACAATCCATGTATGTATAGTTAAGTGACGGAAGTTTTGACCAATTAGGCCCGTCCATTCTTTTGTTACACTATCTGGATCCATTCCACTGAAGGTTATAGTTCCACCAAAAAATAATTGCAACAAACCAAGGTGTAAAAGAAGCAATAAAGTACTCACAAATTGTTGAGCTACTAATAAAAGAAATGGTGGTAACATATGCGGCCATATATGGCGCTTCAACCTATGCCACTTACTTCCACCGAGCACAGTAGCTGCCAACATAAATTCCTCTTTCTTCATACGCTTTACTTCTTGCGCTACATACAACATAACCGTTGGTACAGCAAGACATACAAGAACTATAATTTGAAATGCCACACGCAAATATAACGGCACAACTTCTGCTCCACTGTCAAACGTTAAAACTTCATTTAGCATAAAATAAGAAATCATAACCATCGGTACAATACTAAAAGGATCAAAAAAGGATGAAATAACTGGAAAAGAACATTTACCATACATACCAAGAAGTAAACCAATTCCCCCTCCAACTATAACTCGTAATATCGCTATAATTACACTCGCTCCAACTGTCCATTTCGCTCCTTCTATTATTAATTGAACAAGGTCACGGCCTTTCACATCACTTCCAAACCAAAATTTACTTGATGGTGAAAATGGAGCTGCCTCTAGTTCTCCTTTTTCGTTATACATCATCGTAAGTTCGCGAATATTCCCATCAAAAAACACCGTATATCCAATACTAACAATCATTAGTACACTTAAAAAAGTAATACCTATCCAAAATCTCACATCTCTTTTTACAACTTGCCACATGTTACACACGCTCCTTTATCACATTTTGTAAGAGCGTATGTAATATACGAAATAGTATAAAAAGCGGTACGTATAATATTACTAGACTCACTGTAAATATTTCTAATTTAGAATTTTCTTTTACAAAAACAAACATACCATATGTATTAAATATCCATTCAATAATATATAAATTGGAAAGCATAAATAATATATTTGTTTTCGCATAATAAATTGTGGTCAATAAAACATTTCTTGAAATATGATGTGTCAAAATATGCTGTAAGCTTAACCCTTTACTCTTGGCAAACAAACTATAATCTTTCTCTAATTCTTCTTTAAACCGTAATAACAATAATTTAATAAATAATAATGTTGTTGGTATTGTAAGACATATAATCGGTAATAAACGTATCCTTTCTTCCCCTAATCCAGCTAGTTTGACCGGCATAAATCCTGTTTTTTGAAAAAGAATTACGACAAGAAGTTGTGATAATAAAATAAGTAATATATCTGGTATACTCTCAAGCGTAAGAAAAATCCCGTTCCACATTTTCTGTTTCATATGAGAACGCTGCAATACCCAAACGACAAGTACATACGCTATAAGCAAAGATAGTAAAAACGCTGCGATAAATACAATCATCGTTTCAATATAATGAATCCATATTTGCGGAAATAATTTTCTTGAGTCCCAAAATCCATATGTTATTTCACCCGGTTGAAGTAACTTCCCTCCAAGAAATACAATCGTGTTCCAAAAACCAATTAAATTAATTTGCAATCCCTTAAATAAACGTGGCAGTGCACCTAGGCAGATTATGCATAAAATAGCAGCTACTAACTGTAAACAAGTAACCCCACACCATTTAACAATTCGCATCAACATAACGCTTTCCCCTTACCATTCGATAGAATATTCAGAAACAAAAAGACAGATCTATTACATCTCTTCAGCTATACTTTGCGCCCGCTTCTTCCCACTAGGTAAAATAGCTTGATATAAACACGTAACCAAAAATAATAAACCAAATAAAATAATATACAATGTATCTGCACGAATCCATTTCGGGAACAGCATCGCTATCGCGCCAAGAGATAAAAGCTGAAATCCTGTCGTTAATGGGCTAAGTAAACTTTGAACGCGTCCCATAAATGATTCTTCTACAATTTCATACATCCAGCCCATGATTGCAACATTAATAAATGGTAAAAAGAAAGTCGCAAAAGCGATACATACATAAAAAGACCATACGTAGTTTACAAAGTAACACATACCGAAAAAGACCCCTGAGCCCGCCATACCAAATACAATAATAGGTTTGGGTGCATATTTCTTACCTACACTTGTTGCTATTATACTTCCAATTAGTAAGGAAATCCCTCCGATTACACCGCCTACCATCGCTAAACTTTCATACGTTGCTGTTGCTAATTTATATTTTAATATGTAAGTTGTTGATACGCTTAAAATACCATTCAATAATCCAAATACGATAAATCCTAGAAGTAATTTTTTTAAAGTTTCATTTTGGTATATATACTTGATCCCTTCTTGTTTCATTTTGGTATATATACTTGATCCCTTCTTGAAACTCTGTTATTAACATCTTCAAATTAACTTCTTTCCATTTTGTTCTACCATTTGGCAAACGAACTTTTTCTGGAATGGATATCGTTTGAATCAAAATACCACTCATAATAAAGGTGAGCGTATTTACTAAAACGCTCCCATAAATTCCAAAAGTCCAGTACACCATCGTTGCAATTCCTACACCAAATAAAGCATACAAACTATTTACCATTTGATTAATCCCTGCTGCTGCACCGTATTGGTCTGATTCAACTACTCCTTGTATCATCGACTGTTCTGATGGAGAAAAAAATTGTATACATGCATTTTCTAAAAATAAAAATATAAAGACGAGTATAATCATTCCGTAATAAAGTGAAATTAGGATTCCAATATTACAGAGCGAACAACATATGTTACTTACTGTACAAATACGCTGTCTATCAAAACGATCCACTACTGTCCCTACTAATAGAAAAAAGATTAATGCAATCATAATTTGTGTCATCGTTGCGTAAACTGGTTGTTTTCCGTATTGATCTAGCAAGTAAAACATTAAAGAAATTCCAGCAATCATAGAACCGAGTCGCTCTAAAATATTTGCTAGAAAAAAACGTGCATACACTTTGTTGCGAAATAACTGTAGCATTTCTTTCATACTTCGTATCCTTTCTCTCGACAAAATAGTATTATTTTAGTCATTTCTTGGAAGTTACATTATATTTTTCGACCATTATCCAATCTTTTCCTTCTTTATAAAAAACATAAAAAAAGAGCCCTTGTTTTCTAAACAAAGACTCTTTTCATAAACTATTTAGCTACCTCTTCTTTCGGCATTACCATACCTTTATAAAGTTGGACAGTTATCCAGTAATAGATGAAATAAATGACTAAGAAAATCCCTATCGGCACCCACACTTTTACAAACGGGTCAACTAATATAAAGCTAAATAAGTTAAGCCCTACTAACACGTGGGAAATTCCAATAATTGCTGGGAAGATAAATAAATATGAAATTTCTTTATAAATACTTTTCGTTAACATACTACGTCTCACACCGATTTTTCGTAACATTTCATAACGGCGTACGTCACGAGAAGCACCTGTTAATATTTTGAACATAAGAGAACTTGCCATCATTGCTAAAAAGGCAATTCCGAGGAAAAACCCCATAAACATTGTTCCACTCATGAAACTGTTCATAAACTGATAAATTGTCATTTTCGTAAATAAGTCTACTTTTGTACCTGTTGTTTTTTCAATTTGTTCTTTTTGTCTCTTGTCTATTTCAATTAACAACGGTTTATATTTTTTCATATCATCTACTTTTGCTAATGTTACACTATGTTCCGTTCCTTGAATTTCTTTGTAATGCTCTTCATCTGCAATTCTTACAGGTTTTCCGTTAAATTGATTATGTGTAATTTGTATTTCTCTTACAATCACATCTTCCCAATCTCTTGGCATACGAGGAAGCTTATTCGCTGCTTCCGGAACTTCCAAAGCAGAATATACGGGTTCAGTTAAAGGTTCAGCCACCCGTTTACGCGCAGGTTCTTTTAAAGTTTTCGTATCAAAGCGTTCGGAAATTAGTGGTGGTTTCGCTACTAAGTCGTTACGTAAGTAATACACCGCTTCCCCATCTACTTTATACTTGTACCTGCTTTCTTCAACAATTTCCATTTCTTTTAATGCTGCTGTATCTTGTTCGTTTGGATCATGAATTGCAACATCATATACACGAGAAAGGTCCGTCATAATACCTACATTTTTTTGGAAAGCCATACCTGCAGTCATCGCACCTGCTCCTAATGCAATTAACATCGCTACCGTACCTAGTACTCTCGATAAGCTATTTACTCGAAATCGTAGCTGTGCATATGTAAAACTATTTAAGCCCGTTTCATTTCGTTTTTTATTTCCTTTAATTTTCATCACAAAAAATGGGAGCAATGAACTAAAGATAAAATATGTTCCAAGTGTTGTAACGATGGTTGCTATAATAAAACCTAATTCAGCATATATTTTTACATTGATCATAAAATAGTACCCTGTACTTACTAGTAATACACCAAGTACTGTCATTATTATAATGCGAGTTTTACTTTTCTTTACTTCATCTAGCGTTTCATCTTCACGAATTAACTCCAATTCTGTTTTACGTAATAATCGGATGCTATTCATTAAACCAGTAATAAAAAATAGTATTAAGAAGAAAATAGCTGTAACTAAGATTGCTGGTGTATATACAGATGAATAACTACCTTTTGCTGAAATTTCCATACCATTCATTAAAAAATTTCCTGCTACACTTGCAAGTAACATCCCTACTAAAATACCGATAATAATACTTACAATCCCCATACCGAATGTTTCAATAAATAATAACTGTGCTACTTTTTTCTTTTTCGCGCCAAGCATCATATACATACCGAGTTCTTTTCTTCTTAATGTGAGTAAGAAAGAATTGGCATATATAATATAAAATACAGTAATGAAGGATAATAGTATGGCACCTACCCAGAATACGAGTCTAATACTACTAATAAGACTATTATCTTTCGTAAATTCACTATTCATCGCCATCGTTTGGAACATGTAGAAAATACTAATACTAATAACGAGGCCAATAAGTAAAACCATATAATCTTTTAACATCTTTTTCATACTATGACGTGATAATTTGAATAACATAATCTCACCCCCTACTTAGACTCAGTAGCTGAACCCATATGAGCGAGCACACCTAAAATGTCTTGATAGAAATTTTCTCGTGTTCCTTGACGCTTTAGCTCTTTATATAAAAGGCCGTCTTGAATAAATAATATACGCTCACAATAACTCGCACTAAATGCATCATGCGTTACCATTAAAATACTTACATTGTGATTTTCATGTAAATCTTGCATCGCTTCTAATAAGCTTTTTGCATTTTTACTATCTAGCGCCCCTGTCGGTTCATCTGCTAATACGATTGCTGGATTATGTACTAAAGCTCGTGCTGCCGCTGTTCTTTGCTTTTGTCCCCCAGAAACAGCAGTTGGATATTTCGTTAAAATTTCAGTAATCCCTAACTTCTTTGCAACCTCATTCACCTTTCCAGTAATCTCACTTGAAGGTACGCCTTGCAAAGAAAGTGGTAAAGCAATATTTTCATAAATTGATAAGTTTTCAAGTAAGTTAAAATCTTGAAAAATGAAACCTAATTTTTGAGAGCGAAAATCTGACAATGCATTCCCATTCATAGAAGTAATATTTGTGCCAGCTATTGTCACACTACCACCTGTCGCTTGATCCAATGTACTAATCACATTAAGTAAAGTCGTTTTTCCAGATCCAGAAGGCCCCATAATCCCGACGAATTCTCCTTCCTTAATAGTTAATGATACGCCCCTTAACGCTTTTGACTGATTCTCATTTCTTTTCCCATACGTTTTTTCTACACTTTCTACAGTAACTACATTTGTTGACATCTCTTTCACTCCATCCCTTTTGTATAAAATGAATTTCTCACATATTTCTTATCTTTTTCTCATGTAAATTCTTAAGAGTTTTTTAATTATTCATCCTATTAGGGTTACACAGACTACATGAACCTGTTTCCTACTTCATATTCTCATTTTTCTACAACTTGTTCCCTCGATTTCGCTTACATTTACCTTACATTTTTGTAAGATAAAAAAGAAAACACACCATTATGAAGTAGTGTGTTTTCTTTTCAAACTCTATTTCCGATTATTTATTTCCTCTTTTATACTTTCCGCAAATCCATTTAGTTCAACAACTTCTGATTTTTCTTCCCCATATTTACGTACATTTACAGCTCCGTTCTCTATTTCCTTATCCCCAATAACAAGAACATAAGGAACCTTTTGCATTTGTGCTTCTCTTATTTTATATCCTAATTTTTCATCTCGTACATCTCGTTCTACACGAACGCCAGCATGTTCTAATTTATCTGCAACCTCATCTGCGTATTGTACATGGACTGTATTCGAAACTGGAATGACCTTCACCTGAACTGGTGCCACCCATGCCGGGAATGCACCTCCAAAGTGCTCAATTAATATCGCTAAGAAACGATCTAAAGATCCTAATACTGCCCTGTGAATAACAACTGGTCTTCTCTTTTCATTCTTCTCATCTATATAATTTAAATCAAACTTCTCTGGCATTTGGAAATCTAGCTGGATTGTACCGCACTGATGACTTCTATTTAAAGCGTCTTTAATATGAAAATCGATTTTCGGTCCGTAAAATGCACCGTCACCTTCATTTAGTCTATATTTATAATTCAATGAATGTAATACATTTTCTAATGACGCTTCTGCTTGCTCCCATAACTTATCATCCCCCATTGAATCTTCTGGACGAGTAGAAAGCTCTACTTCATATTCGAATCCAAAAGTTTTATAAACGTAATCAATTTGCGCCATTACGGATTTAATTTCATCTTCAATTTGTTCTGGTGTTACAAATAAATGAGCATCATCTTGGCAGAAAGTACGTACTCTTAATAATCCATTTAATGCCCCGCTAAATTCATGTCGGTGTACCTGGCCGAACTCACACATACGAATTGGCAATTCGCGATAAGAGTGTAATTTATTTTTGAACATTAACATATGTCCTGGGCAGTTCATCGGTTTTAATGCGAAGCTTTTATTATCCACTTCAGAGAAATACATATTGTCTTTGTAATGTCCCCAGTGTCCGGATTTCTCCCATAACTCTTGGTTCATCATAAACGGAGTACGTACTTCTTGATACTTATACTCTTTTTGAATTTCTCTTAAAAATGCTTCTAATTCATTTCGGATAATCTGTCCTTTCGGTAAATAAAATGGCATTCCAGGAGCCTCTTCAGAAAACATAAATAACTCCAGCTCACTACCTAATTTGCGATGATTTCTCTTTGCTGCTTCTTCAACGAAATGTAAATACTCTTCTAATTCTTTTTGAGAAGAGAATGCAACGCCATATATACGCTGAAGCACTTGATTGTTACTATCTCCTCGCCAATATGCACCTGAAACGTGAGTTAATTGGAAGGCTTTCAAATAGCCTGTTGACGGTAAATGTGGTCCTCTACATAGATCTACAAATTCACCTTGTTTATATAGTGTTACACTTTCCCCACTAGGAATTGCCTCTAACAATTCTAATTTCAGATGATCATTCATTTCTTGAAACAATTTTTTTGCCTCTTCTCGTGAAACTTCAACTCGCTCTATTTTTATATTTTCATTTATAATTTTTTTCATTTCTTTTTCGATTTTCGGTAAATCTTCTACATTTACACTACTCGGAAGATCCATATCATAATAAAAACCATTTTCAATCACAGGCCCTACTCCAAGTTTTATATCACCATACAATCTTTTTACAGCTTGCGCTAAAATATGTGCCGCGGAGTGTCTTGCAATTTCTATCCCTTCATTTGAATCTATAGCAACAATTTCTATTTCCGCATTTCCTTCAATATTTCGGCGTAAATCATATAACTGATCATTTACTTTCCCTGCGACTGCTTTCTTTTTTAAACTACTGCTAATGGATCCAGCAATTTCTTCTAAAGTAATTCCTTTTACAAATTCTTTAACGCTACCATCTGGAAATTTAATTTCAATCATTTGTTCTTTCATTTTTCATCTCTCCATTTCATAATAAAAAGCACACTCATCCCTAAAATAGGGACGAGCGTGCTTATACCCGTGGTTCCACCCAGATTCCCATTGTAAATATACAATGGCTTCTTTTACGGTAACGTCGTTTACACGGCACTAGATACTTCATTTCCCCAGTGCAGCTCTAAGGTGGTAAGTTATTTTTCTGCGTTAGGAAGTTCTCAGCTTTCCTTCCTTCTCTGTATAACCGGGTAAAATAACTCGTGTCCTTTTCTTCGCTTATTATGAAATTGAATGCAAAAAAAGCATATTCATCCCTAAAATAGGGACGAATATGCTTATATCCGTGGTTCCACCCAGATTCCCATCACAAAATGCAATGGCTTCTTTTGCGATAACGTCGCTTACACGGCACTAGATACTTAGTTTCCCTAGTGCAGCTCTAAGGTGGTAAGTTATTTTTCTGCGTTAGGAAGTTCTCAGCTTTCCTTCCTTCTCTGTATAACCGGGTAAAATAACTCGTGTCCTTTTCTTTGCTATTATAAGTACATCCATTAATTGTTATTTACTATATCTTATTCATTTTATTTTTGCAAGTGTTTAAAAAAGATTTTTTATTAAATAAAAAAAGAAACCAAAACTAAATTTTTGGTTTCCTCTTCTCAATTTTACCAATCTTGTGGTTCGTAATTTAAGTCTGAAAATAGACGGCGTTTCTCTTTCTTAGTTAAATCTCTCCACTGTCCAACGGGTAAATTATTCAATTCAATATTCATAATTCTCGTACGTTTTAACGTATATACTTGATAACCTAAAGCTTCACACATACGGCGAATTTGGCGATTCAACCCTTGTGTTAAAATAATTTTGAACTCATATTTTGATAACTGTGTGATCTCACAAGGAAGAGTTTTCGTTCCTAAAATTTTCACACCAGCTGCCATTTTTTCTAAGAAATCAGGTGTAATTGGCTTATCTACTGAAACGATATATTCTTTCTCATGTTTGTTTTCAGCACGTAAAATTTCATTAACGATATCACCATCATTCGTTAACAAAATTAGACCGTCTGAGTCTTTATCAAGACGTCCAATGTGACTAATTCGTAATGGATGATTCACTAAATCGATAATATTACCTTTTACTGATTTTTCACTTGTACATGTAATACCTACTGGTTTATTTAAAGCGATATATACGTGATCTCGAGCAATACGAAGTTGCTCTCCATTTACACGTACATCATCACCTGGATTTACTTGGTCACCAATTTTTGCAACCTTACCGTTAATAATTACTCTTCTCTCATTAATTAATTTATCTGCTCCACGTCGAGACGCTTTTCCAGCTTCACTAATAAATTTATTGATACGCAAATTAGGCACATCCTTTTCTAAACAAAAATTCAAGCTCACACTACGTCTACCGTACAATACATAAGGGTAAGCCTTCTATTATAACTTAAATATATTAACATGAAAGGGTATATAACGTCTTCTATTAATTACTCGTTTATAAGAAAATATCTTTATTATACTTTCATTTATGCACGTTTTGTACACTTAATATACAAGCCACTCCTCCTTACATATAGCTTGTTTACCTCTTATATCTTTTAAATCATCATGAATATTAGCTAGTTTATACAACTCAGGGAAAATCTCTTCTACATAATTTTGATGCACCATTTCATCTTTCCAATAAGTTAACACGATGTAACGATTTCCAGTTTTTAAAGACTTTCCAATAACTCCACCTAACATCCCTTTTGCATTTTCCATCCCTTTATTCCAAATTGTTTCTTGTTTATGTAAAAAATACTTTTCCTTTCCCAGCTTTACATCACATATAGCAACTCTTACGAATGTTCCTTCAGTAACAACGTCCTTCAAAGACATATCAGTAATATCATACAACGTTTGAAACAGTTCAATTTCACATGAAAGAAAAGTATCCGCTTGATTGCTATTTACATAAATTGTATCGTGAGTACCATTCATAAATGATTGATATGCACTTCGATCTTCCCATAAAGTAAATACACATGCCTCATCTTTATTCCATCCACCAAATTGTCCATGAAATCCATCTAGATGCTGTATATCGCGCCATTTTTCTTGTGCGTTTGAAAATAACTCTTTTTTCTCTTCTTCCACTTCACAGTAAATTGTTTTTAGTAACATTTTTAATTCCCCCTTAGGATATAATTTATCTTCCACTTACAACTTTTAGTTTACATAATATTTTTATGATCTCTTCATTGCTTTTTATCACCATATAGAACTTATCATATTTATCACTACATCTATCAAACCATCTATCTGATTTTATTTCAAATAATTCAGAATCAAAAGAAAAGATGTAACCCTTAACGAATTACATCTTTATCTTATCTCCCATATTCACCTTTTTCTCAAATAAATAATACGTTAGTTCTCCCGGATAATATATTACAGTTACATTCCTCTCCCCTTTTTTAAAAGTAACAGTATGCCCATTTTCCGCTAAGTTCTCCCATCCACTGGCCTTTGTAATAGGCATTACACTTATATATTTATAATCCTCTTCCTTTTCATCGTTAATATGGATTGCTGACATTGGTACTGGAAAATCTTTAATTTTAGATTCTTTATTCATAAATATGAATGCAATTAAACCCATTAGTAACATAGCCATTGAAATATTTGAAACTAGTTTTCTTCTATTCATTTTCACTAAAAATCCTCTTTTCTCACATATAACTTTCATTATTTTACTAACTTTAATTATTTTTGTATAGAAAATATATAATTTAAATCATTTCTAACCTATTTTCTCTACTTTAAACAACATTATTGTTATATATTATAATTATAAGTTTTTAAATTTTGGAGGCGTTACATATTGCAGAAATTATTTTTTACTAAATGGACAGTTTTTATTTCTATTCCCATCATTTTCGGTACAATTTTCTACGTTACTAATGTTAAAAATAACAACGAAAAAGCAACTGTAGAAACAACTGATACAAAAACATTCAAAACTAAATTGCAACCTAAAATTAATGAATTAACTAATAATTATAATGACATCATCGATAAACATTGGTTACCTGCCTGGAAAGAAATTAACACGAGCGGAGATTCAGTAGATAGAGATAAACTATTAGTTACAATGAGTGCTGTTTCCAAACAATATGAAAACATTATGAACGAAATAGACACTTTAAAAATTAAAGGAAATATATCAGAAGTACAAATACAAGAACAACTAGTTTATTTCACAACTGAATTTAAGGCTGCTTCTAAATTTATGAAAAACGCCGCAGATTTAATTATAGACGGAGCCAAAAACTCTACTCTAAACAGTGCAACAATTGAAAATACTAAACATGCTTTAGGCCTTGCGGATCAACATATTGTCATTGCTTTATCTACTTTAACTGAAGTTGAGGAGAAATTAGGACTTGCAAAAAAATAAAACTTTTTACTATTTTAAAATAAAAAAGATTGCAATTTACATTTTGTCTGTCTATAATATTTTTATTGATTTACAATCAATGCTTTTATAAATTTTATAATTCGGATGAACCATTCAGGAGAAGATCAACTGATCTACCGACGGGGCAAAAAGTTATTAAACCAACTTTGAAACTCTCAGGTCTTGGTTACAAGTAGAACTGCATGGGGACGAATCTCTGGAGAGACTCCCTCTCGCTTTATACAGCGCGGAGGAAAACGAGCACCGAAGGAGCAAATCCGCTACTATAGCGGATAATCTCTCAGGTAAAAGGACAGAGACAAGCGAAAGAAAATGCCGATTTGTATCGGTTTATTTTTCTATCCCTTGTTTCTCCAGAGACCATTTCATTTACTTGAAGTGGTTTTTATTTTTTCTAAAAAAGGAGAATACAGATGGAGACAGTAAGTAAAGTATTAGAACAAATCAATCACTATGTGTGGGGATTACCAACATTATTGTTACTCGTTGGTACTGGTATCATTCTAACAGTGCGTTTAAAAGGTTTACAGTTTAGTAAACTATTATACGCTCACAAACTAGCTTTTAAAAAATCAGAAGATACTTCTTCCTCTGGAGATATTAGCCACTTCCAAGCACTTATGACAGCTATGGCGGCAACGATTGGAATGGGAAATATAGCCGGTGTTGCAACTGCTGTGACGATTGGTGGACCCGGTGCAATCTTTTGGATGTGGATTACTGCTTTATTCGGGATGGCAACAAAATATGCCGAAGCAATTCTTGCGGTGAAATACCGAGTTAGTAATGAAAATGGTGAATATTCAGGTGGACCAATGTACTATTTAGAACGTGGTTTAGGCAAGAAATGGCTTGCTGTTTTATTCGCTATATTCGGTACAACTGCTTCTTTCGGTATTGGTAATATGGTGCAATCTAACTCAGTTGCAGAGGCGATGCGAATTAATTTCTCTTTCCCCCCAGCTTTAACTGGTATAGTAATGTCATTTTTAATCGCAATTGTTATTTTAGGCGGTGTAAAAAAAATCGGGAAAGTGACAGGATATGTCGTTCCAATTAAAGCCTTCTTTTATATCATTGCTGGTCTTATTATTATTTTCTATCACTACGATCAAATTCCAGAAGCATTTTCACTTATTTTTTCTGGTGCATTTAATGGTACTGCAGCTGCTGGTGGTTTTATCGGTGCAACAGTTGCATCAGCTATTCAAATCGGAATGGCGCGCGGTGTATTTGCGAACGAAGCTGGTTTAGGAAGTGCACCTATTGCTGCGGCTGCTGCAAAAACTGATTCACCTGCAAAGCAAGCTTTAGTTTCTATGACTGGTACTTTTCTAGATACGTTTATTGTATGTACCATTACAGGACTTGTATTAATTACTACAGGTGCATGGAAGTCAGGAAAAACCGGTGTTGAAGCTACAACATTAGCATTCCAATCTGTATTCGGTACTGCTGGTAGTATGATTCTCGGTATCGCTATTATATTATTCGCCTACTCTACTATTTTAGGCTGGTCGTATTACGGAGAGAAATGCGTGGCTTATCTATTTGGAGAAAGTGCCGTTAAATATTATAAAGCAATCTTTATCGTCATGATTGCTATTGGTGCGAATTTAAAACTAGGCATCGTATGGACATTTGCTGATATTGCAAATGGACTTATGGCGATTCCAAACTTAATTGGCCTTATTGGATTAAGTGGTATTGTTGTATCTGAAACGAATCGCTTTTTACAAGCCGAGAAATTAAAAGAAAATCATAAAAAACAGGCAAGTTAATCTATAAAAAAGGAATGACTCATACATAATGAGCATTCCTTTTTTCATTTTCTAACTCAGTAAATATCATTAAAAATATATTTATATCGATTTTCTCCTTTTTTATTCCTCTAAAAGTTTTTTACATAAATGACATAAATCGTATGGTCTAACTATATAGTTGAAAAGGAATGCGACATTAAAGTGTCGCTGAAAAACTTATCCAAGAAAAGGGAGGAAAAATCTTTTGAAAAACAAAATCATTGTTTTCCTATCTGTTTTATCATTCATTATCGGTGGTTTCTTTTTTAACACAAATACTTCAAGTGCTGAAACATCATCTACTGATTACGTCCCTAACCAATTAATCGTTAAGTTCAAACAAAATACCTCTTTAAGTAATGTCCAATCTTTTCATAAATCTGTTGGTGCTAACGTTTTATCTAAAGATGATAAGTTAGGTTTTGAAGTCATTCAATTTTCAAAAGGTACTGTTAAAGAAAAAATAAAAAGTTATAAAAATAATCCAGATGTGGAATATGCAGAACCAAATTATTACGTTCACGCCTTTTGGACTCCGAACGACCCATATTTTAAAAATCAATATGGATTGCAAAAGATTCAAGCTCCACAAGCTTGGGATAGTCAACGAAGTGATCCTGGTGTAAAAGTAGCTATTATTGATACAGGAGTTCAAGGTTCACACCCTGATTTAGCTTCTAAAGTAATCAACGGGCATGATTATGTTGACAACGACAATACATCAGATGATGGTAATGGTCATGGTACGCATTGCGCTGGGATTACTGGAGCACTTACGAATAATAGTGTTGGAATTGCTGGTGTTGCCCCACAAACTTCAATTTATGCTATCCGCGTATTAGATAATCAAGGAAGTGGTACTCTTGATGCTGTAGCGCAAGGTATTAGGGAAGCTGCTGATTCAGGTGCAAAAGTAATTAGTTTAAGCTTAGGTGCTCCAAATGGTGGGACTGCTTTACAACAAGCTGTTCAATATGCATGGAATAAAGGCTCTGTTATAGTTGCAGCTGCTGGAAATGCTGGAAATACAAAAGCTAATTACCCTGCTTATTATAGCGAAGTAATTGCAGTTGCTTCTACAGATCAATCAGATAGAAAATCTTCATTTTCTACTTATGGTAGCTGGGTAGATGTTGCAGCACCAGGTTCAAATATATATTCCACATATAAAGGAAGCACGTATCAATCATTAAGTGGAACATCTATGGCAACACCTCACGTTGCAGGAGTCGCTGCTCTTTTAGCAAACCAAGGATATAGCAATACACAAATCCGCCAAATTATTGAGTCAACGTCTGATAAAATTAGTGGTACAGGTACGTACTGGAAAAACGGTAGAGTCAATGCATTTAAGGCTGTACAATACGCTAAGCAATTACAAGAAAATAAAGCCTCTTAAGAAATAAGATAAAACTTAAATCAGTCTTTTTACCATTAAAGTGGGATAAAATAGAAGGAGAGACTTTTTCAATTAAAGTCTCTCCTTCTTACAAACTATATTACTCCCTCTCTTTCTGCCCCATATGTAAATACAGTACAAAATCCGTCATTGTCGATGAATGACCAAGTTGACGGATCATCGCTGTTATATTTCCTCTATGGTATGTACCGTGATTTACGACATGTTGCACTAACTCTAAAATTGAAGTTTCTAATTTTCCTGCATATGGGTTCTCGATAACAAATACAGCATTCACATCTTCAATTGTAATTAAAAAGTCTTTATATTGATTTGCCATGTTTTCAAACATTTTTTCTAATTCATGTAACGATTTAGTTTCGATTTGTTTTCGTAAATTTTCTCGATCTTGTATTGCTTCATTCATACTTTTACCATGCAATATGTGTAACCACACTTGATCTGTAATATAAATATGCGCGAAAGTATCCTTAATTGATGGAAATACACTCTGTATCTGTTCATTAAAAATAGTCTCATAGCTTGGTAATTCTTTTATTCGATTTAATAATCGTATATTAGCCCAAGCATGGTAATCCACCTGTTTTAACATGTACTCTTTCAATCAAAATCGCCCCCCTATTGTATGAAATGAATGGTTTGTTTCTTTATTTCTGATTCTCTATCAGCCTTTACAATTCCTTTTTCTTCAATTTCACGTTTATTTATAGTTTTATATTTTACATACGTATAAAATTCAGTTTGAAATGGAAACGGTGTAATTCGAATTGTTTCCTCATCTACCCATTCAGCTTGAATAGGTTTCCCTTCTTTACTATTAAACATTTCTGTTCCTTCAAAACCATCTTTAAACAAATCAATTTCATTTTCCTTTTCTACACCAGGTTTATTCATACATACATATAAAGAAAGTTCATCGCAAAATTTTAATAATCTATAATGTTTATCGAATATCGCAAATTGTTCTTTCGTTAACGTTTTTAATATTCTTTTTTGTCGTTCCAATTCCCCTGTATAAAATGACATCATCTCTTCATCTTCTTCATTTAATGGAAATGATAAAAAATGTTTACTACAAAGTAATGCTCCGTATGGGTTAGACCCTTCAATTTCATTCAAACCAATCTTATAAAAAACAAAGCGTAATGAGCTAGGACAATCCATAAATGTATACGGGATATTTTTAGCATCATTCAAAATTGGTACTTTATCAAGCTCTATCCACCCTCTATCATGCTCATATATTGCATCAATTGTCTCTTTTAAATATGTGTCATCTTCAAAAAAATCTTCTTTTATATATTTGGCAATCTCTCCAGCTAAAAAACCATGATCATGTTGACGAATTAATATGCTTTCTTTCTCATTCTTTTCACGAAAAATCATCCGTATACTCCCCCTCATCCTCATATTACAGCGTTTTCTATGCATCAATTCTTAATTAATCCCTAAATATTAGCAGGGATTCAGTTTCTTGCAACGAAATTAACATAACTATATAGCATTCTTTCTAACAATATAAATAGCTTTATGTTTACTATCTATTATACTAAATCATTCATTCTAAAAAATTTTTTTATGAGGTGAAAACATGAACAAAACAGAATTAATTAAAAATGTAGCACAATCAGCTGATATTTCTCAAAAGGATGCTTCTGCAGCTGTACAATCTGTATTTGACACAATTGCTACTGCATTACAGTCTGGCGATAAAGTTCAATTAATCGGCTTTGGAACTTTTGAAGTACGCGAAAGATCTGCTCGTACAGGGCGTAACCCGCAAACTGGCGAAGAAATTCAAATCGCTGCTGGTAAAGTTCCTGCATTTAAAGCAGGTAAAGAGTTAAAAGAAGCTGTGAAATAAACAAGAAACCAGCCATTTTATAGGCTGGTTTCTTGTTTATTTCAGTAATTCCTTTATATTCTCAGCATGATATACTTCACATATATAAAATATGCATTTGCAGTTACTTACAATTTGAGATTTTCTAGTTGGATACACATTTGCTGTTACAGAGCATCCATCAAACAATTCAATAATATTTCCAGCTGGCTGATATCCTTCATATAATACGTTCCTTCTTACTTCCATCTTTTCTATAAGTTTTTCAACTGGAATGTTTCCACTCTCTAACTCACACTTTATTGTATGTGGTAAAAACGAGGTATCCGCAAAAATGAGATTTTCGGATAACACTTTTCCTTTATAACTAACATTGGATACACGGTAAAGAAATGTTCCATTTTTATCAAAGAAATTCTTTGCTTCTTTCGGGATGTACTGTCTATCAATTACCTCTTGTTCGAGAACATCAAACTGAACTGTATCATTCAAAAGCTTTTCTAAAGCATGAATAGATGATGTATCTCCAGAAAATAAAATATTTTTAATTGCTTGTACATTATAAGTGAATTCATTTGTTCTATTTTCCGCTACTAACATGAGGAACACCTCTTCTATAAAATATTTTATTAAACTTCTTTATAATTTAAAAGCGATACTGCGTCTATCTGTGTGATTTCAGTTACTTCTTTACTAAATATCGCAATGGAAGCCAAATAATCTACACTTGGTCTTATATCTTCCATCATTGTAGTTTCTACTAGCTCATGTCTATCCTTAAAAACTAACAAGTTTGGAGGTTCATTGGGAGCTGATACAGTAATATCCACTGGCGCAATCATTAGTCCTTCACCTGTTGCTTTGAGCACTGCTTCTTTTCGAGTCCAATATGTTAAAAAACCTTCTATTTTCTGTTCATTAGGTAATTTCATAATTTGCGCTATTTCAATGTCCGTTAATACACCCTCTGCCATTTTCATAACATCTACATTTGGATTCATTTGTTCAATATCAACGCCTACAGGTGCAGACTTTGTAAATGCAACAACAACCCACTCACCCGAATGTGAAACAGATATTTGCGGCATGCCTTCTGGTAATTGTGGTCTACCATGTTGTAACTTACATACTGGGCACATTCGATCAATGGGTACTTGGACTGGCGACATAGAAAGTACCTTTCCAAGAACTAATCTACTAATTACACAACCTATTATAAATCGTGCACGATCTACCGAATGATGATATGAATTTGCTTTCTCTCGTTCAACATTATTTAGTAAATTGTAATGCCATGATTGTAAATCTGAAATTTTTGCCCACCATATTTGACAACCATTCTCATTAAGAATTGGTACAGAATCTACAACTTTACTCTCTATCATGTAAACTCTCTCCTTCTTCGTACGAATATCACTTTATTTCAAAAAATATTATCATGCTATAACTTATTCGTTTACAACTTCTTTCTCTTTTTGTAATACAGGTAACGGCTTTTTCTTCTTCTTTGACATTACTTCTTTATCAGATATACGTAAAGAAAATAGTAATGCTACGAGTAAAAATATTGCAGATCCAATTAATGCCGCTTGATAAGGCAAGAAGTCTGAATGAACATTATTTTGTATACTATTATTTCCAAAACCGGCTAGTATGCTAGCTAAAACAGCGACCCCTATTGCAGATCCTAATCGATTTTGCACATTAAATATAGTCGTTGCTCTCCCCATAGAAGGTGGCGCTATATTGTTAAATGCAGAAAATTGAACTGCCCCAACAGACTGGCCTAAGAAAATACCTATGCCAAACAATAATGCCCGTATTTGCCATGGGTTCGTATCGTGATTTACAAAACTTAATAAAACAAAGATAATCGCTGTACAAATTAACCCAATAGAAATTATTTTACGAGCTCCTAATTTCTTATATGACCATGGTACAATCTGTGAAGAAATCATTAACCCAATCGCCTCTGGGAATGTCGTAAGACCTGATTCCAATGCGGAAACTCCTATTACATTTTGATACATAAGTGGAAAAACAAATAACATTCCTAATAAACCCGCGGATGAAAACAATGAAATAAGACTCATCTTTCTAAAAACAGGTTCTTTTAATAAGCGTAAATCTAACATCGGTTGCTTTACTCTAAGTTCAACAATGATAAACAATGTAATGAATACAACCCCGGCTATTCCAGTACTTATAATTTCTGGGGAAACCCATCCTTTTGATGGTCCTTGACTGAGCGCATAGATTAGCATCGAAAATCCTGGTGCTGAAAGAATAAAACCAAGAGAATCAAAGCGACCAGCTGATTTTTCAATATGCTCTTTTAAAAATAGTAGACCGAATAGTAACGCTACGGTTCCAAACGGTAAATTAATATAAAATGCCCAGCGCCAAGACATTTGATCTACAAAAAAACCGCCAATAATTGGTCCTACTGCCGGTGCTACAGCAATTGGCAACACAATAAACCGTGAAATTTTTGGCCTTTCCTCTGGTGAAAATGTTCGGAATAACATCGCCATCCCAACTGGTGTTAAAAGCCCCCCTCCAGCACCTTGCATGATGCGAAAAAGATTCAATGAAGTAATATCATTCGCTATTCCACATAATGCAGACGCAGTTGTAAATACGAAAAGAGCGGTTAGAAATACTCTTTTCGTACCGAAGCGATCTCCTAACCAACCAGAAATCGGAAGGAAAACGGCTAAGCTAACTAAATACCCAACATTAACAGTCCCCATTGCAGATGGAGGTACTTGTAATTCTTTACTTATTGTTTGGAGTGCTACATTCACAATTGTTGCATCCATAGCAGCCATAAACATCGCTGTTATATATACGATGCTTACAACTACTTTTGGATTTATTTTTGCCTTCATTATCGTTTTCCTACTAATATTTTTTCGCCCACTTGATTACTTTTTGGATTCAAATCTTCCCAGTTACTTTCAACATATTGTAAACACTCATTCCTACTAGCCTCTTCATGTACGACATTCCAACCAATAGGTACATCAAGAAAGACAGGCCAGAGAGAATACTGGCCCTCCTCATTTTTTAATACTTTATATGTGTAATTATCATTTTCAAATGGATTCGTCATACTGTACTTACCCCTTTCTTATCCTGCAAATATTTCGCTAATACTTGTCCAATTTCTGTAAGTGGTCCTGGTTGACATAAATCTTTATGTCTACAATCAATATCGTGTTGTACAATTTGTCCATCTAAATAATTTAGCCACGTATTTGGAGAAATAGGAGTAAACCAGTCTGGTATAACAGTAGATCTAAAGAATAAAATATCTCCGTTATAAACTTTTGGTACATATTTCCCTAACAATCCTACCGAATTTACATATGTTTCTTTCAAGTTCAAAATCGTCTCTTCTTCAAGACTTGCTAATGCACTTCCATCTTTACGAAGTATTTCTACTGCACTTTCCATCGTAAGTGGTTTACCATCCATGTTATCTGGATCGTATCCTCCTAAAGCAAGTAATGCGATTAACGCTTCTTCTTCAGTAGGTGCTGCCGTATTCGGTAAGAAGTGACCAGGATAAGAATCTAGCATAACGAGTAATTCTACTTCTTCCCCTTCATTTTGCAGTTGCGCCGCCATTGCATGCACAACATTTCCGCCGAGCGACCAACCGAGTAAACGATATGGTCCGTGAGGCTGTACTTCACGAACGTGTTTTAAATAATCCGCCGCCATTTCTTCTAAACTTTTTGGAAGTTCTTCATTTTTAGCAATACCACGTGCTTGGACACCGTAGATTGGATAATCTGTCCCTAAAGATTTCATAAGTCCTGCATAGCACCAACTTAATCCACCTGCTGGATGTACACAAAATAGTGGTAATTGGTCTCCGCTTGCTCGTAATGGAAGCAACACATCGAGTGCACTTTGTCCATTTCCCACTTCAAGTCGTTCAGCAAGACCTGCAACAGTAGGTGCTGCAAATAAAGTTCCGATATTTAATTCGACCCCAAGTGCTTCTTTAATACGGCTCATAAGCTGCACTGCAAGAAGTGAATGCCCACCTAGATCAAAGAATCCGTCATCAATTCCAATTTGCGGCACACTTAAAACTTCTGTAAACAAGTCACATAACATTTCTTCTTGCGGTGTTCTTGGTCCACGACTAGAAGATGATGCGATAAATTCTGGAGCCGGCAATGCCTTTCTATCTAATTTACCGTTTGGAGTTAAAGGCAACTCATTTACTACTACAAAAGCGTATGGAACCATGTAATCTGGTAAACTACCTCCAGCATACTTACGCATTTCATTCGTATCAATCATTTCATTATTTGATGCGACGATATAAGAAACTAATCGTTTATCCCCTGGTTGATCTTCCCGTACAATAACGGCTACTTGCTCAACTTTAGGGTGTTTCATTATTACTGCTTCTATTTCCCCTAATTCAATTCGGAATCCGCGAATTTTTATTTGATGATCTGCGCGTCCTATATAATCTAGCGTCCCATCTTGACGCCAACGTGCTAAGTCTCCAGTACGATACATTCTTGTACCTGGCTTGCCAAATGGATCTGCAATAAAACGTTCTGCAGTTAAGCCTGCTCTTCCTAAATATCCACGAGCAAGCCCTGCACCTACAACATACATTTCTCCAACTACTCCTGGTGGCACCGGTTGTAAATAGTTGTCTAACACATACACTTTAAGATCAGGTATACTACACCCAATTAAACTGTTTGCTCGTAAAGAGACGATTGTTTCATCTAACTCAATATAACTAACATGTACAGTCGTCTCCGTAATTCCGTACATATTAATAAGTTTTGGTGCGTTATGAGAATGTCGACTATACCAATCTTCTAATCGACTTAGCTCAAGTGCTTCTCCTCCAAAAACAATATATCGTAAAGATAATTCTTGACCAATTTCTTCATTTTCACGATCTGCTTGCATGAATTGATAGAACGCTGATGGAGTTTGGTTTAAAACAGTTACCTTTTCTTTAACAAGAAGTTGTAAAAATTCTTTCGGCGAGCGACTCACACTATGTGGCACTACGACTAGACGTCCTCCATATAATAAAGGCCCCCAAATTTCCCAAACCGAGAAATCAAAAGCGTATGAATGGAACATCGTCCACACATCGTCTGCGTCAAATTGGAACCAATGATCAGTTGCTCCTAAAAGTCTTACTACGTTTTGATGAGGTATCATAACGCCTTTCGGTCTACCTGTTGAACCTGATGTATAAATAACGTAAGCAATATGTGATGGAGTTAATGGCTTCACGCGCTCCGTTTCATCAATATTGTCTTCACTATATTTCTCAATTTCTTCTCTTACTTTTACATCATCAACTAAAATTTTCAGTTCCTCATCACATTCAACTTCCACATCTGAATTTGTTAAAACACATGATGGTTTCGCATCGTGGAGCATAAATGAAATACGATCAGACGGGTAATCTGGATCCAAAGGAAGATAACCTGCTCCTGCTTTCAGAACCGCAAGTAAACTCACAACCATATTTAAAGATCTCGGCATTGCTAAAGCAACGAGTTGATCGGGACCAATTCCTTTTGCTATTAGCAAACGAGCTATTTTATTCGCTTTTTTATTTAACTCTTCATAAGTTAACTTTTCATCTTCAAAGACGACAGCAATAGAATTTGGATTTATATGAGCTTGCTTTTCAAATAATTGTGATAATGTCATTTCTGGTACAATTTGAAAACCACCATTCCACTTTTCTAACACTGTATTTTTCTCTGCTAACGTTAATATTTCTAATCTACCAATTGATTGATCAGGATTCTCCGCTGCATCATCTAATAATAGAATGTATCGTTCTATTAATTTTTGTACCGTTTCACGTTTATATAAATCAGTACTAAACTCTAACAATCCGTGTAAGCCGTTCGGAGTACCATCAACTACGTTACTCTCGCAAATTTCAAATGTTAAATCAAATTTCGCAGAGCCAACGCTTTGAATTTCAAGGCTCGCTTCTATATCCGGAGCATCAAAGATTGCTTCTGGCGTATTTTGGAAAGCAAACATAACTTGAAACAGCGGATGACTATTTCGAGTACGTACTGGATTTAATACTTCAACAAGTCGTTCAAATGGTACATCTTGATTTTCATAAGCTGCAAGATTTGTTTGCTTCACTCTATTTAATAATTCTTTAAAACTTGGATCTCCTGATGTATTTGTACGTAACACTAATGTATTTACAAATAAACCGACTATGTCAGAGAGAGCATCATCGTTTCTTCCAGCAATCGGACTACCGATTGGTATATCGGTACCTGCACCTAATCTTGTAAATAGCGCACTTAGTCCTGCTTGCAATACCATAAACAAACTAACTCCATTTTTCCGTGCAAGCTCTACTAACCTACTATGCATACCTGCATCTATATGAAAACGAATTGTTTCTCCACGGTAACTCGTTTCAACTGGACGCTGGTAATCTGTAGGTAACTCCATTTTGTCCGGTAAACCTTCTAGCTCCTTCTTCCAAAAATCTAATTGTGTTGAAATGAGACTTTCTGGTGTAGTTTCATCACCAAGTAATTGCTGTTGCCAAAGTGCATAATCTGCGTATTGAACTGGAAGTGTTTCCAGCTGTACGCTGTCACCTTGACATCGTGCTTTATATGCCGTTGTAAAGTCTCTCGTTAACGGTTGTAATGACCAGCCATCCCCTACAATATGGTGCAATAGAATTAACAATACATGTTCGTTTTCATTCACTGTAAATAGTTGCAAACGAACTGCTGGCTCAACATCAAGGTTAAAGCTATATCTTACCGCCTCTGCAAGCACACTTTCTAATTTCTCTTTACATATTTTTGTTTTAATCATTTCTAGATTTAAATCTTCCATATCTAAAATTTCCTGATAGGAACTACCTAATACGTTAGGGAAAATTGTTCTCAGTGTTTCATGTTTCTCGACTACATCATAAAAGGCACCTTGTAATGCTTCCTCATTCAACTTTCCAGACAAACGAATGACTAACGGAATATTATAAGTAGGGCTTGGACCTTCTAAACAATGTAAGAACCATAACCTACGCTGTGCAAATGAAAGCGGAACTTCACTTGGTCTACTTACTTTCTTAATAGCTGATCTAGCATTTTTGGCTTGATCCAATTGCTTCGCTAGTTCAGCAACAGTTGGCGATTCAAATAGTTTTCCAATTCCTACTTCAACACTTAACGTTTCACGAATTCTTGCCATTAAACGCGATGCAAGAAGCGAATGGCCACCCATTTCAAAGAAATTATCGTCTATGCTAATACGAGAAACACCAAGTACTTCTGCAAATAAATCACATAATATTTCTTCTTTCGGATTTCTAGCAACTCTCTCATTGTTCATGCCATTAAAATCAGGAGCAGGTAATTTCTTTCTATCAATCTTTCCATTTGGTGTTAATGGTAATTCTTCTAGCAACACAAGTGCTGATGGTACCATATAATTCGCTAAACTTTCTGAAACATAAGAACGAATTTCTGAAAGATGAATCGTTTCCTTCTCTTCGGCAACGATATACGCGATGATTCGTTTATCATTTGGGCGGTCTTCTCGTACCATTACTACTGCTTGCTTAATATTTTCATGTCGTTGTAATACCATTTCAATTTCAGCTAATTCAATTCGGAAACCACGAATTTTAATTTGATGATCTGCACGGCTCATATATTCTAGCACACCATCATTGCGCCATTTTACAAGATCACCAGTACGGTACATGCGCTCTCCTCGTTCTCCATAAGGATTTGCAACAAACCGTTCAGCCGTTAACTCTGGTTTTCCTAAATATCCGCTTGCAAGTCCTTCCCCCGCAATATATAATTCACCAATTACTCCAGGTGGAACTGGTTGTAATCCTTCATCTAGTACATACACGTCTGTACTCCAAATTGGCTTTCCGATAGGAGGTATACCACTTTCCCTTTCATCGATGTTCATAACAGTAGACCAAATAGTCGTTTCAGTTGGTCCATACAAGTTTGTAATAGAGCAACCTAATTCTTTTAATGTATTTGCTAAATGAGCTGAAAGTGCTTCACCACCAACGAGCGCTTTAAGCCCTTGTAGTCTCTCTGGATATTCCGTTACTAACGCCTGCCAAAGCGTCGGTGTAGCTTGCATAATTGTCGCTCTTTCTTCTTGTAACAATGCAGTTAACGAAGAAGGTTCTTGAATTACTTCTTTTTGTGCGATTGTTAAACTTGCACCACTAATAAGAGGTAAATAAATTTCTAGTGCAGAAATATCAAATGCAAACGTTGTAACTGCTAATAAATGATCGTTTTCATGTAATGAAAACATATCGTCCATAGCCAATAAAAAGTTACTTAAAGCTCTCATAGGAACAATTACACCTTTTGGATTTCCCGTTGATCCTGAAGTATAAATTGTATAAGCTGGGTTTAAAAGTGATTCATCATTTCCAAATGGTAGATTCATATGAGAATATGCTTTTAACGCTAGTTCTGTTTCTTCGCAATCTAATTCGATCTTTTTCATATCATTTTCTATAACTAAAGCTGATGAAACAGATGAATGTGTGATGATACAAACTGGTTTTGCATCATTTACTATATAATTGATTCGCTCGGCTGGGTATTCCGGATCTATTGGTAAATATGCTGCACCAGCCTTTAAAACTGCTAGCATACTAACTACCATTTCCATTGATCTTGGAAATACTAAAGCTACAAACTGATTTGGCCCTATTCCTTGCTCTACTAAATAGTGCGCCAGTTTATTTGCTCGTTCATTTAGCTCATTATACGTAAGGTCTACACCGTTACAAATAACCGCTATTTTATTTGGGTGTTTTTGTACTTGTTTTTCAAATAATATAGGTAGAGAGATTAACTTATCAGCTTCCTTAGTTGCATTCCATTCCAATAAAACTTTATGATTTTCTTCAGGAAGAGTAATGTTTATGCTTCCAATCGACGCGTCTTTTTGATATGAACTTATCATTAATTCTAATACATTCATAAATCTTTCTTTATGCAATGCTAGTTCCGCACCATTATATACTTCCGGGTTCGCATCAAAATGAATCATTAGCTTATTTTCATCGAAACGTTTATAAACATTTATCGATAAATCATCGACAGGTCCTGCTGATAAATTATGTGTAATACCACAATTCCCAGCAAAGTTAAGCCCATAATCAAAAGGCATCACATTCACTAACGGCCCGAATAACCTTTGATTTTCACCTAGTAACTTTAAGTCTCTTCTTAATTCCTCATGACGATATTTATGATGACGACGTACGTCTCGGATTTCTTTAGAAACGTGCTGTAATAATTCTGCAAAAGTTATATTTGGAGTTACAGTGAGACGAAGTGGTACTAAATTCATTACCATGCTCGGTGTATAAATAGATGCTGAACCGAGACGCCCCATCATCGGTAAACCTAAAACAATATCATTTGCACCAGTTAATTTATGCATATATATACTTGTTACAGCGACAATAAATTCTGGCCAACTTGTTAAAGAAACATTAATATCTTCTAGTAAAGTTTTCGTGCTAGAACTGGATAAATAAGCTGTTTCTCGCAAAAATCCATTGGATGTTCTCGGCGCTCTTTCTGCTAAACTTACAACTTCTGGTTCATCTGCAAACTTCTCTAACCAAAAGATACGATCTTCCTGGAATTGTTTAGATTCACGATACTCCATGTCTTCTTGTACAATTTTCGCAAGAGAACCAAATGGCTTCTCTTTCTTATTTGTTTCTTCTATAAGTGTTGTATACTTTTTCGCTACCTTTTGGCTTAGAAGTGAAAATCCATAGCCATCCATCACAATGTGATGGATGCGCTGATACCAAAAGAAACGGTTATTTTCAACTTGAATAAGTGCTTCAGTAAATAATGTATCTGTTTTCAAATCGATTGGCATAGATAAATCATTTTTCATCCATACTTTAGCAGCTTCTTCAGGATTTTCTTCTTTACGAACGTCAATAAAATGCATCTGAAACTGTAATTCTTCAATAACTTGCCATGGACCAATTTCATCCTCTTCGAAACGAACATGTAGCGCTTCTGCTTCCATTACAACTTTACGTACTGCTAATTCAAAAATATCTTGATTCATATTTCCATGTATTTCTACATATTCCCCAGTATTATAAATCGGATTAAGCGGATCTAATTGTTGTGCAAACCACATACCAGTCTGCGCAGATGATAACGAATGACGAACCTTTTGACTATTAGGCATTCTTTACTACCCCTTTTTTATGTAGTCTATATTAAAGTACATGTTCTGTTTGCGGAGATAGTAAGTGGTACCAATCAACAACCGTTGGGTTCTCTGCTAAATCCGCAAAAGTGATTTCTTTTCCTTCGCGACGCCATTTCTCTACTAAACTCATAATTCTGACCGAATCAAGTCCTCTATTTAATAAGTCTTCATCCGTCTCAATACTTTCTACTGGTTCACGAAGTAATTGTGCAACTAGTTCATGTACTTCCTGTAAAGTGATTCCTTCACTCTCATCACCTTTTGCACTTTGTAAATCTTTTAACAGTAAGTTGGTTGATGTCGTTACTGCACATCTATTAGATGCATACGCTAACGCTTGTTTATGATGCTCTAGTGAAAAATCAGCAACAGCATCTGCTACAAAGAACGGCTCTATACCTTCCATAAACGCTTCACAAGCTGTTAATAGGCAGCCAATATGCGCATAAATACCGCAAATAATAAGTTGATCTTTTCCCTGTTCATTTAAAATTTCTAATAGATTTGTCTTTTTAAATGCACTATATCTCCATTTTGTTAAGAATATATCATCCTCATTAGGAGAAAGTTCATCGACAATCTTCTTTTTATCTGGTCCAGCAGGAATACCGTCACCCCAGAAGTCTTGTAATAATCCTCGTTGTTCTAGTGTTTGTCCACCTGGTTGTGCTGTATAAACAACTGGTATACCAAGTTCCTTACATTTTTCTCTTATTACCTTAATATTTGAAATGAGTTCTACTTTTGGCGATTCTTTATCGCTATATGCATCAAGAAAATATTCTTGCATGTCATGGATTAAAAGAACCGCACGTGTTGGATCTGGCGTCCAGTTCACTTTATTTTTTGGTAGTTCGGATTCAACTGGCATTTTGTATACTGAAATAGATGGGATAGCCATCTAATCACTTCCTTCCAATTTTTATATTTTTATCGTTTTACCGTAATAAGTTTTTCAGCAATAACTTTACGTAACTCTTTTTTGCTTACCTTTCCAACACCTGTTTGCGGAAATGCTTCAATAAATTCAATTCGATCTGGAATCTTATAAGCTGCTATACCGCGTTCTCTTAAAAACATTTTTAATTCACTTACAGTCGGAGCTTGTCCGCGAGCTATTACAAATGCACAAGTACGTTCTCCTAAATAATCGTCCGGCATCGATACAATTGCTACATCATGTACTGCATCATGTGCTAATAAATGATTTTCCACTTCTTCCGCAGCAACTTTCTCACCACCACGGTTAATTTGATCTTTATCTCTTCCTTCTACTATGATGTAACCTTGTTCATTTACTTTTACAAGATCACCTGTGCGATAAAATCCATCCTTTGTAAATGATCGTGCATTATGCTCTTCTGCTTTATAATAACCACGAATTGTATATGGCCCTCGCGTTAATAAACTACCTACCTCACCAGGTTTTACATCGTGGTCATTCTCATCAACAACCCTTACTTCATCCAATGTAGACATCGGTCTACCTTGCGTATGAATAATAATTTCTTCAGGATCATTTAATCTTGTGTAATTTACTAAACCTTCTGCCATACCGAATACTTGCTGTAACGTACATCCAAATGTAGGGCGTATACGTTTTGCAACCTCAGCGCTAAATTTCGCACCACCTACTTGAATCACTTCTAGGCTCGATAAATCATTATTACGAGAAGATGCAGCATCAAGCCATATCATTGCTAATGGTGGAACGAGAGCAGTAATCGTAACTTTTTCTTTTTCAATAAGTGCAAATGCCTCATCTGGACTACCTCCAGTTGCCAGCACAACTTTTCCACCCGCATAGAAAGTTCCAAATGTTCCAGGAGAACTCATCGGGTAATTATGCGCTACTGGAAGAACTGCCATATAGACGCTCTCTGTATTCAAATTACAAATTTCAGCACTAACACGTAAACTATAAATATAATCATCATGTGTTCGAGGAATTAATTTAGAAAGTCCCGTTGTCCCTCCTGATAATTGGAGAAACGCAACATCACTTGGCTGAACGTCTGGTAATGGAACGGAATCTATATATAGATCATTTATGTTGAGAAACTCTTCTTCTTCTCCCACTACAATTACATGTTGTAAAGTTGGCACTTTCTCTTTCACTTCTCTTGCTAGTTTTCGATAATCAAAACCGAGAGCCTTATCTGATATAACGTAAGCACTCGCCTCACCAAACTCACAAAAATAACTAATTTCACTGCTTCGATGTGAAGGTAATGCAAAAACAGGAAGTGCCCCAATTCGAAATAGCGCAAAACATACTTCGAAAAACTCAATAACGTTAGGTAGCTGGATTACAACTCGATCCTCTTGCTTTATTCCTAAATTCAGTAAACCTGAAGCTAAGCGATCTACTTTTTTATCAAGCTCACTATACGTAATATGCGTATTACCACTTACAACTGCAATTTGATCGCCATATTTTTCAGCCCGCTCTCTTAACATCCCGCCAAATGTTTCACCAAGCCAACACCCTTCTCCTCGATAACGATCAGCAAATTCTTTTGGCCACTTTGTATAACCTGTTAACATTCTTTCTTCCCCCTATTTTTCATTCAGTGAATTATCACTTAACCCTAGAGCCTTCAGCATTGTTTGGAACTTAGCTGATGTTTCTGCTAACTCATCTTCTGGTTTTGATTCAGCAACAACTCCCGCTCCTGCAAATAATCGGAGTGTATTTTCTTGCACTTCAGCACAGCGAATTGTAACAATCCATTCACCGTCCCCATTTAAATCGCTCCACCCTAGCATGCCTGTAAAGAATTCACGGTCAAATGGCTCAATTTTTTGAATCGCCTCTCTTGCTTCTTCCATCGGCGTTCCACAAACTGCTGGCGTAGGGTGAAGAGCAATTGCTAATTCCAAAGAAGTAGTATTTGGATCCTTTAGTTCACCTTTCACTTCAGTAGATAAATGCCACATCGCTTCACTATGAATAACGGATGGCTTTTCCGGAACATGTAATGTATGACAGTACGGACGAAGCGCTGCAGCAACTGCTTCTACTACTACTGCATGTTCATGTAAATCTTTTGGAGAAGAAAGTAATTCCTCTGCTCTTCTTTTATCTTCTACTGGATTATCACTTCGTGGTCTTGAACCAGCTAACGGATTAGAAATAACTTGCATACCGTTACGTGAAACGAGTAACTCAGGGCTTGCTCCAATTAACGTCTTACTATTCTCCTTTTCATCTTTCGGTAAATTCACAGCAAATGTATAACCGTGCTTATTATGCTCTGCTAATTCTCGAAGAAGTTTTTGCTTATCAATCTTTTCAGAAGATTTAACATCTAACGATCTGGATAGAACGATTTTCTTTAAATCCCCGTCCTGTATTTTTTCAATTCCCTGCTTCACACCATTCATATACACTTCAGATTCTGGTACAGGTGTCATTTCAAATGTTAAGTTCTCATTTATTTCAAGCTTATTTGTTGTATCTAATTGTAAACGTTCAGATATTCTACTATATTCTGGTACGATAAGTTGAACTTCTTTTCTACGATCAAATGGCAAGGCACCGACAACGATAGGATTCGGATTTCCTGCTTGTTTTGCATTGCTTAATACTGCTTGCACAAGCTCTGGAAAACTTTCAATTTCACAATGCTTTACTGTCGTAAACTCTCCTTCTGTCAATATTGTTCGCGTTGGTGAAGCGAAAAAGAATGAAGATTCAGTCTTATAATCTTCTAGTAATTTTTCTGACAGTTCCTTTACAGCCGTAAATTCATTCATAGTATAGTAACCCCCTGAATTTTTTATTAAACTCCTAATGTAGCTCCGCCATCGACACATAAATTGTGCATTGTAATATGACTCGCTTTATCTGAAGCTAAAAACAATACCGCTTCAGCAATTTCTGAAGGATGTGCAATTTTTTGTAACGGTATACCGAGTCTATATGTACTTTGAGTACCTGCTATTATATTTTTTGCGCCATTCTCATCAGCCCATAGTAACCTTTGCATTTCAGTTTCAGTTGAACCTGGAGAAACTAAGTTACAACGAATGTTGTACGCTGCAAGTTCTAATCCTAAACACTTCATAAACATCGTCGTTGCAGCTTTTGATGCAGCATACGCAGCCATCTCCATTCTCGGAGTATTTGCTGCATTTGAACCAACTGTAACAATTGCCCCTGACTTTCTTTGCATCATATATTTACTTACTGCTCGGGACATATAGAAAACGCCTGTAGAATTTACAGAGAATGTTTTATTCCAATCTTCATCACTTAAAGAGTGAATCGCTCCCATACGTAAAATCCCTGCAACATTTACTAATATATCTATCGGTGCTATTTCATTTTCAATATCATTTACCATCTGTTCAACTGCGGTACTATCACTCACATCTAAGCAAAACGTTTTCATATGTATTTCATTTAAGAGTTCGTTTAATCCCTTTTCATTTTGATCAACCGCAATAACTGTAGCTCCTCTTTCTAAAAACATTTTGGCAACAACACTACCTATACCTTGGGCTGCACCTGTTACTAAAACCGTTTTCCCATCAAATTCCCCTAAGTTCATTTCCTCTATCCTTTCATTTGAAATTTAATCTAACCAAACAAATAATGATAATGATTATCATTATTGATGTAAAAAATAATACACTTACTAAACTAATTGGTCAAGTGTACTTTTCAACAAAACACTATTCATTGATAACGTTTTTCATTTAATATCGTTACACCGAAATGATAATCTTTCTCAATAAACTTGTCAACCTATTTTTATTTTTCAGATAAAATATTTTAGTACTTCCCCATACACTTTCATCTAAAAGCATTACTAATTATTTATATAAAAAATACGATTTATACTCCTCTTTTTAAAATTGATGAAGATTAACTGTAGATGCCTTCATGTATAAAGCCTTACTATAAATTCAAGTATATATTTTCTCAACATTTTTCTGAAAATATCGAGAAAATATATCTTGCAATTACCGATGTATGTCGTGTTTATAATTTAAGATTTAATAAGCAGTTCAAATATAATATATCATTTTTAATATTCCAATATAATCCAAATAGATATTTTACTCATTTTTTGTCTCAAAAAATTCCAAAGATCATATAACCTATTTAAAACAACTCAAAAAAAGCACCCTATTTAGCAGGATGCTTTTTTGTAAACATAGTGTTATAGAAAATTAATATCCTTATGCTACGCTGCGATACTCTTCTTCTTGTTCTTTTGTCTGCTTAGGTGCTTGAATTAAAATTGCGATAATAAATGATATGACACATAAAACGCCGATTACCATGAATGTTGGCTTGAATCCACCTAGAAGTGCACCGATAAAGGAACCTGCAAGTGCTCCAAATCCAAATCCTTGATACACAATACCGTAGTTCTTACTATGGTTTTTCATACCGAAGAAATCACCAACAATAGCTGGGAAAATAGTGATATTTCCACCAAAGCAAAACGCTACACTTGCTACACATACAAAGTAGATACCATAATTTAAATCTACGAAACTTAAAACTAAGACTGAACTCGCCATAACAACAAAAGTACCAGTAACGATTTTTAAACGGCCGATTTTATCTGATAACGGTCCTAAAATTATACGACCTAACGTATTGAAGATTGCAACCATAGCAACCGCATTAGCTGCTGTCGCTGCGCTAAGCCCTACAAGTTGAACACCAATGTCTTTTACCATACCAATTAAGTATAAGCCACTCATACATGATGTAAATAACATAATAAATAATAAGTATACTTGTTTTGTACGTAACATTTCTTTCGTTGTATACTCATGAGTTTTTGTTTCATGAACTGCAACTTGATCAGCAGCTTGATGGATTAAACAAGCTCCAAGGACAATCATAGCTGTAACAATTAAACCCCAGTATATAAATGCTTGGGATACACCAACTGATTCAATTAACTGTGCGTTAACGTATTTAAAGATTAAACTACCTGAACCGTATGCAGAGACAGAAATTCCAGCAATCAAACCTTTACGCTCTGGAAACCACTTTATTAAATTAGATAATGAAGTGATATATGCTGTACCATCTGCATAACCTACAACAACTCCTGCTAGTACATAAAGCAAAATTAATGAGGAAGCTTGTGAACTAAGTACTAATCCTAGTCCTAATGCTAGTCCAGCTATCATAATAAGCTTACGAAGTCCCCATTTTTCTTGCAATTTACTTGCAAATAAAGTTGAAAATGCTAAGGAAAGACTAGTAATTGAGAAAGTTATAGCAACTGCGTTAAGACTCCAACCGTATTTGCTAACTAAAGGCTGATTGAATAAACTCCATGTATATATTGTTCCAAGCCCCATTTGTACGATGACTGTGCCAAGGACAACTAGCCATGGATTAACATTTGATTTTTTCATACCTTTCCGCCTCCTCTTTCTATTTCAATGCTTTTCGCTAAATTTTGTTTTTTCATGTTCATTTTGATCACCTCTTTTGATTTAACACCTTCATTGTATAAGATGTTTCCGCTTATGTAAGCACTTACAAGACAGAGCGTCAAAAACTTGGAATCAGTTACAGAAAACGAAGGACGAAATACAAAAATAGCTTTTTAAATACGTAATAATTATTTATATTGTTTTGTATAAGTTCGATTTACATATGTCTTTGAATCCTTTTTTAAATAGTAAAACAATAAAACCGTCTCTTTAATAAATATTCAAGAGACGGTTTTATTAGATTAATTCATAGACCTGACTTTCTTTATACGTTTATAATTGTTTCTTCAAATGTAATAATTGGCTCTACAAATTCCATCATAATGAAAGTATTTTTAATACGTCTTGTTAAAACTTCTTTTAATTCTACACACATAGACAACAAATATTTCTTTGATAAATAAAACTAAATATTCACTAATATCCCTTTACGTGGTTTAATATATATAATAAAAAAATATTTCTGTCTTTAATGAGGAGGTACTATGAAAGCAAACGTAGGGGATACTATACTTTTTCAACGAAATAATTTAAAGATTACAGGATCTGTACTAAAACTTTATACTGAATCGGTCTTAGTTGAAGTTACAGATGTAAGCGGTGGTACTTTTGAATTTGATCGAACCATTGTAAATCATAAAAACTATAAAATTTTAAATACGAATACATAAAGCAACACAAAATAGCCCCTGCTCACCGGCAGCGGCTATTTTATATGAAAATACTTCATTAATTTATATATCCTAAAACACTTACAATCTTACTCGCTTTTAAATTATTAATGTGATAATAAATTTCTAAACCTCTTCGCTCAGCTCGTAACACTTTGCCCTTCATTTTTGATAAATGTTGCGAAACAGTCGACTGTGGAATATTTAGTAATTCTGTTAATTGAGTTACATTACAAGTTTTTCTCGTACTTAATTCATTTACAATTTGTAATCGGATTGGGTGCGCCATAATTTTTAAAATATCTACATCTTCTTCTGAAACTAAACTTTTTCTCATTTCACTCGTATATGTTGTCATAAGACATTCCCCTTTTATATGAATTCCTTTTATTTTGATCTATTTCCAAAATATTTAAAACTCTGACAGGAAACCTTTATATAAAAATAATAGAATTTTAAATTTTTGAAAACAGAACGAAATACAATTCACTTTATTTATTTGGTACATATACATAATACAATGTTAATATGTGCTCTATGTGAAGTTAGCATAAATTTATAATGAAGATTTTTCAAATCATTCACATGTAACTAATCACTTCCTCATAACACCGTCCAGTGATTTTAACATATTTTAGGCGTTTGTATATACTATCTACAAAATAAATGTTGATTAGGGGGATTTCAAATGCCAACAGTACCATAAGAAGAAGTTGAAGAAGCGTGCGAAACGTATGTCAGTCGTATCATATTAGTTAGTAGATCAGCTTTATTTTTAGTAGGTGGTGTTATATCCGCAATTTCGGCTTTTAAAGCTTATAATCGTTTGGAGAATACTCCGCCTTCTACAGATAACTCCTAATTGAATTATTTAATATTGGATAACAAACAAATGCCACCTCTATAAAGAGATGGCATTTGTTTTATCATAAGTTCTTTACTAGAAAATCACAAACAATACTTTGCATTACAATGGAACTTACTTCACCACAAACCTCGTCTGACTACACCCATCCTTCTGCTTCGTTACCTCTAATACAGCTGGCATTGCGTTTTTCAGCTCTTGTACGTGTGAAATGACACCGATAAATCGGCCTGATTTTTGTAAGTCAATTAAGGCGTCAACTGCTTTTGTTAATGACTCCTCATCTAATGAACCGAATCCTTCGTCGATAAACATCGTTTCGATGGAAATACCGCCTTCATATGCTTGAATGACGTCTGCCATTCCGAGTGCTAAACAAAGTGATGCATTAAATTTCTCGCCACCAGATAATGTTTTCACATCGCGTGTTTGGCCAGTATATGCGTCGTATACATCTAAGCCTAATCCACTTTGACGATTTCTCTTTTCAACTCGTTCACTTCGTTTTAAATAAAATTGTCCATTTGATAATTTACGTAATCGTTCGTTTGCAATTTGAACAATTTGTTCTAAATACTCAATTAAGATGTAACGTTCAAATGATATACGGCTTTCGTTATCGCCTTTCATTACTTCATATAAGTCAACAAGTTCCTGGAAAGCTTTTTCTTCCTCATGAATTTGTTCATCAATACGCCTAATATTTTCATGTAAATCAGAAATATATGTTACCGCATTTTGCGCACGTTGACGTTTTTCTTTAATGATATCAAGATTGATTTCTAAATCTTTTATATGTTCACCTAACGCTGTAATATCCATATACTCTTTATCTTTTAATTCAGCACGTAACTCTTCAATTTGTTTTGCAAGTACTTCAAGAGATGAATAATAGCTTTGAATTTCATTTTGTAACATATCCATCTCAGCATTACTTAATTTGGCCTCTTTATACGTGGATTGATCTGTAAATCCGCTCTGCTCAAGCTCTTTCATAAAGCGCGCAAAGGTCTCTTCTTTCTTTAATTTTGTACTTTCAAATTGATTTGAAGCACCTTCTTGTTCTGCTTGAATACGTATATTTTCATTTTGCCAATGTTGATACACTTCCTGCACTTTCTTCCATTCGTCTTCCATTAACTTGAGTTCATGCACAGCTTGGTCAAACTGGATTTTCCAAGCTTGTACTGTTTGTAAGCTTTCAGGAATATTTTTCTTATCATGTTCATATGACGTACGAAGTTGCATACACTCCATTTCTGTACGGTGCTGCTCTGTTTCTACCTCACGTTTTTGTTTCTGAAGTGCATCTACTTTTTCTTCTACGCCTTTTATTTTCACAGCTATTTGCTTACGCGTTTCTTCACTAGCTTTTAACGTATTCACTTCAGTTGCTAATTGTTTTCCTTTTTGAACAAGCGCACTATATGTTTCAGCTAATTCTTCTGAGCGATAGCCTCGCTTCTTAACCTCTTCTATTACTTGCTCATATTGAAGATGATAGAAATTCCATTTCTCCTCTACTTGCACATGTAATTTTTCAGCAATGTTCTTCTTATCTCTTAAATCATTTAACTCTTTTTCGTCAATCGCATCACTTTGCTCTGTAGCTTTTTTCGGATGGTTCGTGCTACCACATACTGGACAAGATTCACCATCATGTAAATGAAGAGCTAATATACCAGCTTGTTCACTTAACCAGCGACGTTCCATATTTTCATATGCGTTCACTGCCAATTGCATGTTATTATATGCCGCTTCTTTTTCTTTCTCGAATTTTTGTTTTTCTTGCCAAACATCATATGCTTGCTTTAAAACTTTTGCATCTTCTCGCATATTCGTTAGTTCTTCTACTTTAGCTACATATTGTTCCAGTGCTCGTTCTAATTGCTGCAATTCATCAGACATTAGCTGTTTATGATTTGTATGCACTTCTAATTGTTTTTCTAAGTTTTGCATACTTTCTTTTAATTTCCCTACTTGAACTTCTGCATTTTGTAAATTCAATTGTTTCTCAGCTAATGATGCAATAATCAGTTGTAACTCTTCTAATCTTTGAACGAGTTTTTTTGCATTTTCTCTCTCAAGTTCTTTATTCTTTACCTCTTCATATTTCTCCTGAGCAAGCTCGAAGCTCTTCGTTATATTTTCTTTTTTGGCGATTATTTGTTTTAACAAACTTTCAACCTTCTGCTCGTTTTGCATTGCCTCTACGTACCACTGTTCAAATGGTAATAAGCGCTTCGCTTGTTCCGCACGTTTAAAAGATGTTTCTTTCATTTCAATCACTGTACGGTTTTCTTGTAAAGTATTATATTTCTCATTCTTTTGTTGTAAATCTATAAATTTCTCATTTACAGATTTCGCTGCATGAAAACGTATTTCAGCATCCTTTAATTGCTTCGTTTGAACATCTTGTTCTACTTGTAATTGCTCCACCTCTGCCTTATACGCAGCTGTCTCTTGTTCTAATGCCTCTACTACTTGATGCGTATTTACATGGTCTTGTTCGAATAATGTCTCTAATAATGATCCATCACGAATTGGTAATTTAAAAACATTACGGAAATATAACTCTCGCTCTTTCTGTTTTTCTTGTAAGACGTCTTTCCATTGTTTTCGTTTTTGATCAAGTAACTCACGCATTAACTTATAACGATCTGTTTTAAAAATACGACGCAAAATTTCTTCTTTGTTTTCTGTTTCAGATGTTAATAATTTTCGGAATTCCCCTTGTGGTAACATTACAATTTGGCTAAACTGATGTTTACTTAAACCAATTAAATCTTCCACTTTTTTATTTACATCCGTTACATGGAAACGATCAACAGCTGGAACCTGCTCATCATCAATCACTTCATATAATTCTACTGCATGTCCCGTAATCGTCTTGTTCCCTTGTTTTTTATGTCCAAGTTGGCGTTTTATTTCATAACGCTTCCCTTTTAGCTGAAAGGTTAGTTCTACACTTGTATACACGTTATCATCAGCAAATTGACTACGAAGCATGCTCGTATCACTACGTTCTTCTCCACTTGCTTCACCATATAATACATAACAAATCGCATCAAAAATCGTTGTCTTTCCAGCTCCCGTATTCCCAGAAATGGCGAAAATACGATGCTCTCCAAGATCATCAAAATCGATTACTTCTTTCTGTTTATATGGGCCAAATGCCGTCATAATAAGCTGAATCGGTCTCATCCTCGTTCACCTTCCCGTTCTTGCACTGTTTGTAATACTTCTACAAATAGACGTTCTTTCTCTTCTGATAACTCTAAGCCTTTCATTTCTTTATAAAAAGCCTTTAACAGTGATAAATCATCCGTTTTATGTCTTGAAACAGTTACTTCATTTGACTCTGTGAATTCTCGTCTTTGAATAGACCTTTCAACATGCATTGCATTTGGATATACAGAGCGTATTTTTTCCATTGGCTGCAAGACAGGATTTTCATCTAATAATTTTACAAATACGTAATCTTCACTTACTGGATGTTGTAATAATTCATCTATTTTTGCTTCTACTGTTCGCATTTTACGGCGTGGTGTAAGCAACCTTTTTTCAATCGTTACTTCACCTTGCTCGTCCAGTTCCACAATATAATATCCTTTTTTATGTTTTTCTTCAGAAATAGAATATGCAAGCGGAGAACCTGAATATCGAATTGTCTCATTCCGTACGAAATGCGCTTGATGTAAATGTCCAAGCGCTGTGTAATGAAACTTATCAAAATAATGACTATTTACGTATTCAGCACCACCAATTGAAAGTGGTCGTTCTGCATCACTTGTATTCTCCTCCGCTTCGCCCGCCGAAGTTACAAATGCATGACCAACAAAGACATGTCTAGCTTCTTTATCCATCGTTTCAGAAAGCTCATTCATAAAAATACGCATCGCATCATCATGAGAACGTACGTCTTCATTTTTCAATACATGTCTCACTATGCTTGGATCCGCATAAGGAACGAGATGGAAGTGAACCTCGCCATATTCATCATTTAATATAATTGGCTCATATGGAAATTGAAATTGTCCCACAATAAATAATCCTTGTTTCTTCATTAAACTACTACCAAAATGAATACGATCTGGACTATCATGGTTTCCTGCGACTGCAATAACTGGCGTTTGTAAATCAATGACTATTTTTTGTAAAACATCGTTTAATAAGTCTACTGCTTCTGTAGGTGGAATTGCTCGGTCGTATAAATCCCCTGCAATAATTACGGTATCTGGTTTTTCTTCCTCAACAGCTCGCACAAACTGATTTAATACAATCTTTTGATCTTCAGTCATATACACGCCATGAACGAGCTTTCCTAAATGCCAATCCGCTGTATGAAATAGCTTCATATTTTCCTGCTCCTTTTAATTTACTGAATTTAGTGATACGAGTTGATAGTTTAATGTAGTTCTTCCGTTCTCCCACTCTAACTTTTGTATCATTGCACTACCAATTCTTTCTTCATTTGATTTATATAAAGGTAATATTTCTTGAACTGTAAATAAGTGATAACCATCCAATGTTAATTGAAATATGTTTTCTTCTATATGTAATCTTACTTCTTTTTCATTTGAAACAATTTTTGTGTGCATCTCAAATTTCATGATAGATACAACCCCTTTTTCTATTCTCTACATTATTAATAGTATATTGGCTATGAAAGATTGACAAGTAAATACACGGTAAAGTACATACTTTTCTATTGCTATATGTTTTCTATTTTTACATATATTACGGTACGTGAAATTTCATTATTTCCAAAAATAAAAATGTCTCATGTGACATCTTTATTTTTGTATAAAGTCTTTCATTACATAATATAAAACTGTAATTAAAACGATTGCTACAAAAAATGAAAATACTGCGACAATGTACCCATCTTTATTTAATAAAATGCAAAAAGAAATAGATATGATAAAAATCGGAAATACAAGTCGTACTTTATCCTTCACTTCCTCTGTCGTATCTGTATGATGAAAATACTGAGTTATTCCTATCATTAAAGAAGACAAAATTATCACCGACAATAGTAAAGGTACTGGCATTCCGATTTCTCCTTTCTCTATTTCTAATGAAAAGCAACTTTTCTTTCATTATAATTACTTCAAATACTCTTTTTGAAGTAATTATGTACAATTTACACATATATAATAGCGTGTTTATCATGATAAATTCAAATAATTACAATTACAGTAATGTTGTAATATTCATTTTCAACCTCCAAAATCCTGCAAATATAACTCGTCAAAATATGCAGTGTCGAAATTAACATGTACCGCCAACTTTAGACAAAATTTATAAAGGACATTTCAGTACATATAAAGAATTAAGAATAAGAAGATATGTAAGGGAGGATGAATTATGACTGAACACGTTTTATTTTCTGTTAGCGAAAACGGCGTTGCATCAATTACTTTAAACCGCCCAAAAGCACTTAATTCTTTATCTTATGACATGTTGCAACCAATTGGGCAAAAACTGAAAGAATGGGAACATGATGAGCGAATTGCGCTTATCGTATTAAAGGGAGCTGGCACAAAAGGTTTTTGTGCCGGCGGCGACATTAAAACCCTTTATGAAGCACGTTCAAATGAAGCTGCATTACAGCATGCGGAACGTTTCTTTGAAGAAGAGTATGAAATTGATACATATATTTATCAATATAAAAAACCGATCATCGCTTGTTTAGATGGAATTGTAATGGGTGGTGGTGTCGGTCTGACAAATGGTGCGAAATATCGAATTGTAACGGAGCGTACGAAATGGGCAATGCCAGAAATGAACATCGGATTCTTCCCAGACGTCGGTGCTGCTTATTTCTTAAATAAAGCCCCAGGGTTTTCTGGCCGATATGTTGCTTTAACAGCATCTATTTTAAAAGCTTCTGACGTATTATTTATAAACGCTGCTGATTACTTTATGACATCTGATTCATTACCAAATTTCCTTACTGAACTTGAAAGTGTAAATTGGCATAAAGAAGATGGTGTACATACTAATTTAAAAGAAGTTATTCGTACATTTGCAACTGCTCCAAAACTAGAAAGCGAGCTTGCTCCTTCATTAGAAGAAATTAATTCCCATTTTGCATTCGATACAATTGAAGAAATCATCCATTCATTAGAAAAAGATCAAAGTTCCTTTGCTTTAAAAACGAAAGAAACGTTATTATCAAAATCGCCTGTTTCATTAAAAGTAACATTAAAGCAGTTTATTGATGGACAAGATAAATCCGTTGAAGAATGTTTTGCTACCGACCTTGTACTTGCTAAAAATTTCATGAGACATGCAGATTTCTTCGAAGGAGTCCGCTCTGTTGTCGTTGATAAAGATCAAAACCCGGATTATAAATATAAGCAGTTAAGTGATGTTTCAGAAGAGGATGTAAATCGATTCTTTAACTTACTTAACGCATAAGTGGTGGGTTACCCCTCACCGCCCATAAACCTGAGGCTATATAGCAGTGTAACTACACGACTATATAGCCTCTTTCCCATTTAATATTTTTTAATAAAATTTAATTTTATTAAATCAAAATATGTGCTACACTATTTTTAATCAAATATTCTAAAAATAAAAAAGGAGGAGCGACTATGATTGAAAATTATTTTCTTTTCATCATTATGTCTATTTGTCTTATTATTTTACCTGGTCCTGATACTGCAATGGCTACAAAAAATACATTAGTTGCCGGTAAGGTGGGCGGAGTAAAAACAGTGTTTGGTACATGTGTTGCACTATTAATTCATACTTTAGCAGCAGTTATCGGACTTTCCGCACTTATTGTAAAGTCAGCTCTTTTATTTTCTATTTTCAAGTACGTTGGAGCTCTATATTTAATTTATATTGGTATTAAAGCCCTTTTAGCAGTAAGAAATAAAGAAGGCGTTGATACGAACGATATATCTTTGAATAATGAAGATGAACACACCTCTTGCTTTCGACAAGGGTTTCTTACGAATTTATTAAACCCTAAAGTTGCAGTATTCTTTTTAACGTTTTTACCGCAATTTTTAAATCCAAATCATAATACGTTTATCCAACTTCTCGTAATGGGCCTTACTTACCTCGTTTTAACAGTCATTTGGTTCGCTTTTTATATATTTTTAATTGATAAAATTAGTGCTTTTATGAAAAAACCGAAGACGCAACGTTATATTCAAGGATTAACGGGAATCGTCTTAATTGGTTTTGGTATTAAACTTGCTTTTGAAAAAAGTAATTAACAAAATGAACCCCCCACTATTAATAGTGAGGGGTTCATTTAATAACTAATTTGAATGTTTATTTTATATTAAAACCAGCGCTCAGTTACAACTTTTTTACGTGTATAGAATTGAACGCCATCTGTACCATTTGTACCTAAATCGCCAAAGAATGACGCTTTATTTCCTGCAAATGCGAAGAATGCCATTGGTGCTGGAACGTTTACGTTTACACCGATCATACCAGCATCGATATTATCACGGAACGTTTGTGCATGTTTACCGTTTGACGTATAAATAACTGCACCATTTGCAAATTTAGATTGATTTGTTAGTTTAATACCTTCTTCTAAATCTTTAACTCGTACAATGCTTAATACTGGAGCAAAAATCTCATCTTGCCAAATTTTCATTTCTTGATTTACACCGTCAAAGATTGTCGCACCTACAAAGTAACCTTCTCCAACTTCTTCCTTAATTTTGCGGCCATCTACTAATAAAGTAGCTCCATCTGCTACACCACTATTAATATAGCCTAATACGCGTTCTTTATGAGATTCACGAATTAATGGTCCAACATAATTTTCTTCGTGGAAACCGTCTCCTACTTTTAACTTCTTCGTCTCTGCTACTAATACGTCGATGAATTCATCAGCAATTTCATCTACTACTGCTACTACTGAACAAGCCATGCAGCGCTCTCCACTACTTGCAAATGCAGAGCCGATTACACCTTGTACTGTTTTCTCAAGATTGCAATCTGGCATTACAATCGCATGGTTTTTTGCACCAGCTAACGCTTGTACACGTTTCCCGTGTTTCGTACCAGTTTCATAAACGTAACGAGCTACCGGCTCAGATCCAACGAACGAAACGGCTTGAATATCTTTATTTTCTAAAATGCTATTTACCACATCTTTTCCGCCTTGTACTAAATTTAATACTCCTTTTGGAAAACCAGCTTCATAGAATAACTCTACAAGTCGCTCTGCTAAAAGTGGCGTTCTTTCAGATGTTTTTAATACGAATGTATTACCGCAAGCAATTGCAAGTGGGAACATCCATAATGGAATCATCATTGGAAAGTTAAATGGCGTAATACCAGCAACAACTCCAATTGGATAGCGCCAAATCGATCCATCAATGCCGCTAGCAATATTCGGTAGAGCTTGTCCCATCATTAAATTTGGTGCTGATGTTGCAAGTTCTACTGCCTCAATACCACGTTGTACTTCTCCAGTTGCATCCGTTAATGTTTTACCATTTTCAAGCGTAATGATTTTTGCAAGCTCTTCTTTGTTTTCTTGTAAAAGCTGTAAATATTTATACAATTGTCTTGAACGATTCGGAACTGGTACTTTAGACCATGTTTCGTATGCTGCTTTTGCTGCTTCAACAGCTTTTTCAACATCTTCTTTCGGAGATAGCGGAACGTAAGCAATAATTTTTCCAGTCGCCGGATTGGGAACTGCTTCTACTTCTGTACCAGTAGATTCTACCCACTCACCATTAATATGATTTTTTACTCGTTTAATTTCAGTTGTAATCATTATATTCTCTCCTTTTTTATGATGTTTATAAGTCTATTATTTTTGATTAGAAATTAATTGTTCACTAACTTTCTTATATAAAGCAGCCATATCGTTTTCACCATACCCCGCTTTACTTGCTTCTTCATATACGTTTAATAGCATTTCGCTTACTGGTAAGTGAAGTTCGCTTTCTTTCGCTAAATCTACTGCAAACCCCAAGTCTTTCTTTAATAAATTCACAGTAAAGCCTGGCTCATAGTTTTCTGATGCAATAAAACTTTTATAATTGCGCTCATAAATTCTACTTTGACCATAGCTTACATTTAAAATATCAAACATTTTATCTAAATCCATATTGTTCTTTTTCGCTAATGTTAAAGCTTCACTCACACCAGCTGTATAAAAACCAATTAATAGGTTATTAATTAATTTAACTGTTGTACCACTATCAATTTGCTCACTAACATGGAAAATGTTCGCACCTAGTACAGCCATGATAGATTCCGTTTTCTCATATACCTCTTTTGATCCACCAACCATAAACGTTAATGTACGGTTTTCAGCTCCAATTACCCCACCACTAACAGGTGCTGCTAAAAAGTCTACTTTCTTTTCCTTTGCAGCTTCCTCTAACTGTTTGTTTAATTGTGGAGATACAGTACTTGTATCAATTAAAACTACATTCGAGTGACTATTTTCAAATAATCCTTCTTCGCCAAAATATACCGCTTCAACAGCGCGAGGTGAAGGTAAACTTGTAAAAATCACATCACATGTTTCTGCTAGTTTTGAAATTGATAAGCCGATAATTCCGCCTTCTTTTTCAAAAGAAGCTTCAGCATCTTTATTTAAATCCACACCATATACTGTGTAACTCGATTTAACTAAATTTTTAGACATCGGAAGACCCATGTTACCTAAACCGATAAAACCAATCTTTTTCATATCGCTTTCCTCCTATTTACACAATATACTTTCCGCGATTTATAATAGCTTTCGCAACTTCTCTCTTTTTTGTAAATACGTTCGTGTATAAAGGCACTAATAATTGACGAATTTCAGTTAAAATCACGTGTCTATCTTGTTCTTCTGTAATAGCCGCGGAAAGTACAGAAATCGCTGCTTCTTCTACTTTGCGATAGCCTTCTTCACAAATAACGTCAGTTATCATTTGTTTCGTACGCTCTTTCTCTTCACCATTTTTACTAATTGCTTTACTCGTACGTAAAAATGCTGATTCCATGACGTACACGTCCGTTAACATATTTGATAATACACGTGAATATTCTTGCTCTTGATCAATTTTTAAACCTGGAGTTTTAGAGAGCGTTTTCAAAGATTGTTTCAACAATTTTTTCGCTAATAAAATGTAACGATGGTTTCTTTCGACATTTTCTACATCAATCTCTACTTCAGTATCTTCAATTTGTTCCACTTGCTTCATTAACATTTTAGCAACTGTTAATCTATTAATTTCGTTCGTTCCTTCAAAAATACGACTAATTCTAGCATCACGATATAATCGTTCTACCTCGTACTCTTGCATATAACCGTAACCACCATGAATTTGTACAGCTTCATCTACGATATGACCAAGTGTTTCAGAAGCATTTACTTTATTAAGTGCACATTCAATTGCAAATTGAGACATTTTCTTCATAAGATCCTCATCACTCTCATGAATTGCTTCATCAATTATACCTGCAGTACGATAAGCTGCACTTTCTGCTCCATATGTAGCAATAATCATATTTGCAATTTTCTCTTGAATCATCGTAAAGTCTACTAATTCTGTTTGGAACTGTTTTCTCTCTTTTCCATATTGAACCGACAAACCAATTGCTTGTTTTGCTGTTCCAATATTTCCAAAAGCAAGCTTTAATCTAGCGAAGTTTAAAATATTTAGAGCAACGTGATGCCCTTTCCCAACTTCCCCTAAAACATTTTCAGCAGGTATGACAACATCTTCTAAAATAAGTGTAGCCGTTGAAGAACCTTTAATCCCCATTTTCTTTTCTTCTAGTCCAATAGATACACCTTCACATGTTCTTTCGACAATAAACGCTGTCATTCCTTTATTTGTCTTCGCAAAAACAACGTATACATCTGCCATATGAGCATTTGTAATCCATTGCTTCTCACCATTTAGCTTCCAAGCAGTACCATCTTCATTTAATACTGCACTCGTTTTTGCACTTAAAGCATCAGACCCAGCATTTGGTTCAGTTAAAGCATAAGCCCCAATCCATTCTCCAGACGCAATTTTTGGCAAATATTTTTCTTTTTGTTCTTTCGTTCCGTAATATATGTAAGGCAATGTACCTACACCTGCGTGTATATTAAATGAAACGCTAAATGCACCAGCGTATCCCATTTTTTCTGCTACAAGCCCTGAAACTGCCTTCCCTAACTCAAATCCGCCATACTCTTCTGGGACTTCGATACTTAATAATCCAAGTTCTCCAGCTTTCTCAAATAGTTGACGAGATACTTTATAGTTATGTTGTTCAATATTCTCCATTTGTGGAACAATTTCTTGTTTAACGAATTGTTCTGTCGTTTTTGCGATTAAATCTTCATCTCCTGAAAAGTCTTCTGGCGTAAAGAAACTATAATTCACATCTTTATTAAGTGAAAAAAATTCATCCCACGGTAACTTCGTTTTCTCCATCTGAATCCCCCTATCATTTCGGCCTTACTTGCTACTACTTATGCACGTCTACGATGAGTGGAATATCTTATTTTTGAAAACAGAAGGCGATGAATTTTCACATCAAGCAGTTTAGTTTGCCAAAGATGTACTCTCATCGCCTTAGTTGTTTTATCTATTGATCTTCTGATAATACTGTTTTTGCAATTCCAGTATCTAATTCTTCAAAGTCATGGTATGAGATTGTTTCATATAACTCACTTCTCGTTTGCATATTTGAAAGTGCATCTTTTTGAGAACCTGTTTCTTTAATTAAAGTAAACACATTCTCATACGCTTTCGCTGCAACACGAAGTGAAGTTACAGGATAAATAACCATTTGGAAGCCCATATTCGCAAATTCCTCTGCACTATAATACGGCGTTTTCCCGAACTCAGTCATATTCGCAAGTAAAGGTGCATTTACTTTACTATTAAATAGACGGAACTCCTCTTCTGATTGAAGCGCTTCGGGGAATATTGCATCTGCACCTGCTTTTACATAAGCGTTCGCTCTTTCGATCGCTTCATCTAAGCCTTCTACACCGCGAGCATCTGTGCGTGCCACAATATATAAGCTTGGTGCAACTTCTTTAATCGCTTTAATCTTTTGAACTAATTCTTCTGTCGTAACGAGTTTTTTACCATTTAAATGTCCACATTTCTTTGGTAATTGTTGATCTTCAATTTGAACAGCCGCAACTTTCGCTTCTAGCATTTCTACCGCTGTTCTCGCTACGTTTAGGACACCGCCAAATCCTGTATCAATATCAACAAGAACTGGTAAGTCTGTAGCTCTTACTAGATCTCTTGCCCTCTCTGCTACTTCAGTAGAAGTCACGATTCCTAAATCAGGTAGCCCTTTACTTGCAGTATAAGCAGCTCCTGATAAATAAAGAGCTGAAAAACCTGTATTTCTCGCAACTAAAGCTGCCATTGCGTCATGAGCACCTGGAATTTGTAAAATTTCATTTGCTTCTACTAAAGCTCGGAAGCGATTCGCAAGCTCCTCTTGTGTTGACTGTTTATTCACAACCCAAGCCATTCTAAATTCCCCCTATTATTAAATTAAGAATAGATCTACAAATTCATTTACATTCATATTTTCTAGTTTTTCTTCATTTAAACAAGCTTCATGAATTTGTTCTTGTTGCTTACTAGAATAATGTCCTGCCATATTTGCAGTGAATTTTCGAACAACTTTTGGAATTGCTTCGTCTCTACGGAAACGGTGACCAAGTGGATATTCACATTCCACGTTTTCTGTTACAGTGCCATCTTTAAAATGAACTTGAACAGCGTTGGCGATTGAGCGCTTGTTCGGATCAAGGTAATCTAAACTGTACTGTTTGTTTTCAACAACAACCATCTTATTACGTAATTCATCTACACGTGGATCATTTGCTACTGCATCCTCGTAATCGTCCGCAACGATATCGCCTTTTAATAAACCAATTGCCGTAATGTATTGTAAGCAATGATCACGATCAGCTGGGTTATTTAATGGACCTTCTTTATCAATAATACGAATTGCTGATTCATGCGTTGTAATTGTAATACGGTCAATTTCATCTAATCTTTCTTTAATTTCTGGATGCAATTTCACAGCACATTCTGCAGCTGTTTGTGCATGGAATTCTGCTGGATATGAAACTTTAAATAATACATTTTCCATTACATAAGACTCTAGTGGTCTAGCTAATTTTAATTCTTGTTTATTGAATAATACATCTTGGAATCCCCAACCTGGTGCAGATAAAGCTGTTGGATAACCCATTTCACCTTTTAGAGCAGTCATCGCAAGATGAACACCGCGGCTTGTTGCATCACCAGCTGCCCATGATTTACGTGATCCCGTATTTGGAGCATGACGATATGTACGAAGACTAGAATTATCAATCCACGCATGTGATAACGCATTAAAAATTTCTTCACGTGTTCCGCCAAGCATTTTTGCAACTACAGCAGTTGTTGCTACTTTTACGTATAATACGTGGTCAAGACCGACACGGTTTAAGCTGTTTTCTAAAGCAAGTACACCTTGAATTTCATGTGCTTTAATCATCATTTCTAATACTTCACGTACTTTTAATGGTTCTTTTCCTTCTGAAATACGAACACGGCTAATATAATCTGCCACAGCTAAAATTCCGCCTAGGTTATCAGATGGATGTCCCCACTCTGCTGCAAGCCAAGTATCGTTATAGTCTAACCAACGGATCATACAGCCGATATTAAATGCACCTTTCACTGGATCAAGTACATATGACGTACCTGGTACACGTGTACCATTTGGCACGATTGTTCCTGGTACAACTGGTCCTAGTAATTTCGTACACTCTGGATATTGTAGCGCTAAAATTCCGCATCCAAGTGTATCAAGTAATACGTAACGAGCAGTACTGAATGCTTCTGCACTTGTTACCTCTTTATTTAATACATAATCCGTAATCTCTTCTAATAATGCATCTTTTTGTTTAATTTCATTTGTTTTAATCATGCTATCCTTCCCTTTCTGTCGAAAATTCGTTATTATTAATGATGGGTGTCGGTCAAACACCCATCTGGCGGGCGGCGCTAACAACTCCCCAGTTGTTCTTATTTACTAAGTACATGTCGCTCGCCAATATAACTTACACGTGGACGGAACAATCGATTGTTCATATGTTGCTCAATTACGTGCGCACATAGTCCCACTGTTCTAGAGCTAAAGAAGATTGGTGTATAAAGTTGAATTGGGATACCAAGCATCCAATATACTGGAGCAGCGTAATAATCAAGGTTCGGATAAATTCCTTTTTCCTTCTCCATAATTTTTTCTCCAGCTTCACACATTTCATATAGTGTATAATCACCTTTTACATCACATAACTGTTTTAAAGCTTCCTTCATCATAAGTGCTCTTGGATCCATCTTTTTCATATATACACGATGTCCAAAGCCCATAATCTTTTCTTTGTTGTATAGTTTCTTCTGTAACAACTCTTCAAACTTCTCAACATTACCAGCTTCTAAAAGCATGTACATAACTGCTTCGTTCGCACCGCCATGTAAGCTACCTTTTAAAGATGCAACCGCACCCGTTAAAGCACCATATAAGTCGGATTGCGTAGAGGCAATAACGCGCGCTGTAAATGTAGAATTTGGCATTTCATGTTCACTATATAAAACAAGGGAACGATCAAAGATCTTTTCCTCAAGTTCAGTTGGCTTTTTACCTGTTAACATATAGAAGAAATTTGCGCTATATGATAGTTCTTTAAGAGGTTGAATTGGCTCTTCATTATTTAAAATGTGATAGCTATTCGCTACAATGTTAGGTACTTTACTCAATAATTTGTACCCGCGGCTTTTATTTACTTCTAATGAGCGGTTTTCAATATCATTATCGTAACCAGCTAATGCGGATACACCTGTACGCAATCCATCCATAGGATGCGTTTCTTTCGGTAATGCCTTCAGTACGTTGAATACACCTTCTGGTACTGCGTATTCTTCTTTTAATTTCTTTTCAAGTGCTACTTTTTCATCCTTATTTGGTAGATGTTCTTCCAATAAAAGGTGCACAATGTCTAAATACTCTTTTGTTTTTGAGAGTTCGATTAAATCATACCCTTGAATTACAATTTCACCTTTCACTGTGTCAAGAAACGAGATTTTCGTCTCCGCTGCCACTATACCATCTAATCCCGGGGAAAATTTTTCTTCAGCTTTCATCATTATTTCCTCCAATCCTAATAGATCTTCGTGCACATAACTGTAAGCCTTTACAATACTGTGAAACTACATTTCTATTTCAATGTATCAGAGTTTTTAGAAGATTTCAATTTATTTTATAATGATAAGTTTCCTATACTTTTACCGATGTAACAATACAATTTTTCAAAAATAATTTTCATATTTTATAAAGAAAGGACAGACTTCTTTGCATGTTTTATTAAAACAAAATATAAGAATGAATGAGAAAATCCCGTAGAATATATCATTCACCCAATTTTCTTAAGAAAATAAAAAAAAACGAGTTGTATACATATACAACTCGTTTCTACATGAATTTTATTTCACTATCCCATCAATATAATTCTTATATAAAACTTATTTACTTTTAAAAAAGTTATTATTTTACATAATTAAATTAAATTTCTACCGTTTCCTCATGGTAACATTCAACTAAATGATAGTTTTTAAAGTACCAAACATTATTAACGTCCACCAAAAATAGAATGTCTTCTTTCTCAACTGACACGATTTTCCTATCTAATTTCTTAGAAACTATCCCTCAAGGATAGTCAGGCTAAATTGAACTATTATCATGTTAAAACATTGTAAATCGTCATGTTCAATTATCCCCCCTCTTTGTTACTCCCGTTTATGCAAATTCTTTTTTACCTAATCGCTGTTTTACAAAAATGACAAAAATAATGAAAGCAATTAATCCTGAAATTGCACTACCTGCAAATAAAATACGGTAACCAAACATTTGCGAAACAACTCCAAGTAAAATCGCACCAAGTCCAATCCCTAGATCAAATGCAGTAAAGAACGAAGCGTTAGCGACTCCTCTTTTACTCGGATCAACAATTGTAATCATCGCTGCTTGCAATGCCGGCTGTGCTGAACCGAATCCAACACCGTATAATGCAGCGGCGATAACTACACCCATTAAACTATGTGAAATCGTTAATACAACTATTGCGATGATAGTAATGCATAGTGCCGGGAGTATGATAAATACTTCCCCATACTTATCTAATAGTTTTCCTGAAACTGGTCTGATAATTGTTAAAGAAACTGCATATACAAGAAAGAATGTCCCAGGATTCACATCAATTGACGATGCAAATAGAGGTAAAAACGTCGTAATCCCTCCATATGCAAATGATAAAAAGAAAACAACAATCGTAATGGATAGAACGGACTTTTCAAACAATTGCATTTTCCCTTTTTCTTTTTGTGGTGTGAATGGTATTTTCGTGATGAACGATAATAACACTGCCATAAAGGATAAAAGAGTTGCTAACAAGAATAGGCCGTGAAATGAATAATTTTGTAAAACCGATAATCCAATCATTGGGCCAATTGCCATCGCAATTGTCATGGCCATACCGTACCATACCTTCACCACGGCGCGAATCTGGAATAATATCAGTTATCGCTGTTCCAACAGCTGTTGTAGAGACAGCCCATGTTACCCCGTGAATAACACGTAAAACAGCTAGCAGGACAATAGTCGACGCTAAATTATAAGAATACATCGTTAACCCAAAAAAGATGAGTCCGAAAATAATAAAAGATTTTCTACCATATTGATCTAACATTCCCCCAATAATTGGTCGTATTACAACTGCTGCAATTGTAAACATCCCCATCATAAGTCCAACTTGTGATTCATTACCACCAATCTCTTTAATAAAGAGCGGGAGCGTTGGAACAAGTAAATAAAATCCTGTAAATAAAAATAACATTGCGAAAGTCATTTGAATAAATGATTTCGTCCATAATCGTTCCATTAAAATTCCTCCATAAACATGTATATTCTTGCAATTAACACCTCCATTTTACATTTTCTTAGTTCCTTTTCCCTCCGTAAATAGACGTATCTTTTTATAATAAATAGTCCACCATCAACTTAAATTAGCCTTACAACTTTATACATATACATTAGCCTAAAGTCCCATCTATATGTACCTTTATACGCGTAAAAAGAATATACTACTTTATTATCACAACTTAGGGGTGATTATGTTATGTGGGTATCTTCAAGAGTAACAGCCGTCGTTCCTTCGACTCCTGGGATACACGTTCCAGCCGTCCATACAGCTAGTTCCGATGTAGGTATTGAACTTCCCGCAACTTGGCAACACTATCAAATTCCCGGTCAAATTACTCCCTCATTTTGGCATCATGTTGCACATCCAAGTAGTACCCCCTTTCAAAACCACGCTTATCCTCCGTTACCTCAGTCTCAAATTTTTTATCATTTCCCTTCCATTTATTTTCAAAATTTCTATGGTACTTTTTACATTTAAACGAAAAAAGCACCTAAGAATGTAATGTATACAAATCTTAAGTGCTTTTTAATATTTTTATAAATTTTCCTTACTGCCCATTATTAGCAGGGGCCTCTCCTGCATTCCCGCCAGTATTTGGTTGTGTGGTCGCTGGTGGAGTCGTATTTCCTTGACCTCCTCCGTTATTTGCTGGTGGAGTCGTATTTCCTTGACCTCCTCCGTTATTTGCTGGAGGGGTCGTATTTCCTTGACCCCCTCCGTTATTTGCTGGAGGGGTCGTATTCCCTTGACCTCCTCCATTATTTGCTGGAGGGGTCGTATTTCCTTGACCTCCTCCGTTATTCGCTGGAGGTGTTGTATTTCCTTGGCCTCCCCCGTTATTTGCTGGAGGGGTCGTTCCTTGACCATTTCCATTATTTTGTTCATTTTGTTTCTTTTCTTCTTCTTGTTTCTTTTGCTCTTCTAGTTTCTTTTGTTCTTCTTGCTTCTTCAGTTCCTCTTGTTTCTTTTCTTCTTCTTGTTTTTTAAGTTCTTCTTGTTTCTTTAATTCTTCTTGCTTTTTCTCTTCTTCAGTTTTTTGCTGTTGATCTTGTTTTGGTTTTTCCGTTGTATCCGGTACGCTCGTATTTGGAGAAGAATCACGTTTTTCTCCTTTTATACGCAGCTCACTACCTTCTTGTATTACACTACTTGGCATTTTAAATCTTGATTTATCTGTAGCCATCTCGCTCATCATTTCTTTAAAGATCAACTGTGCAATTTTCGTATTTTTACTACTAATATACTCGTCTTTACCATCTTTCATATACCCAGTCCATACTGCCATCGTATATTGCGGCGTATAACCTGCAAACCAACTATCACGAGTTGCACTTTCTGGAATATTAAATTTCGCTAATTGTTTTGAATCATAGTTTGTTGTACCCGTTTTACCAGCTACATCTAAAGAACTAATATTTGCCGCTGTACCAGTACCTGACGTTACTACTGAGCGAAGCATATCAGTAATCATATATGCTGTAGAGTCAGCTATAACTTGTTTTGGTTTTTGCTCAAAACTTTGTGATTTGCCGTCTGGATAAACTATTTTCTTAACAAAATGCGGTTTTGCATACTTTCCACCATTACCAAATGTCGCATAAGCACCTGCTATTTCAGTTGGTGATACTTCGTTTGTACCAATCGCTGTAGATTCTTTCGGTGCTGAATCAAATGTAATACCTAATTTCTCAGAGAACTCCTTTGATTTATTAAGTCCTACTTCTTTTGCAGTTTTAACTGCTGGAACGTTACGTGACATTTTTAACGCTTCACGCATAGTAATTGGGCCTAAATGACTTCTGTCAGCATTTCGAAGTTCTTGTCCAGTTGAATATTTAAATGGAGAATCATCAATTTGATGATACGTAGCCCATTTTAAGTATTCAATTGCAGGACCGTAATCAAAGATTGGCTTCATAGTTGAACCAGCTGCACGATCTAATTCAATTGCCATATTATGTCCTTTAAATACTGCTTTATTTTCACCGCGCCCACTACCTATAGCACGAACCTCACCTGTTTTCGTATCCATAAATGTGAAAGCACCTTGGAATTTATCATTTGGATAATTAATAATATTTGTATTCAAAATGTTATCAGCTAATTTCTGTGCTTTTGGATCCAATGTTGTATAAATTTCTAAACCATCAGATCCAATATTTACATCTGGTATTTCCTTTTCTACTTCTTTCACTACTGCATCCATAAATGCAGGATATGGCATCGCTTGTAGCTCAGCTGCACTCTTAATATTTTTATCCACGGGTACTTTCGATGCTTCTTCCATTTCTGCTTTTGTAATATAACCATGTCGATTCATTAATTTTAGTACAACATTTCTTCTTTCTGTTGCCCTTTGAACATTTTCTGGTTTCGATGGATCATAGTTATTTGGTGCTTTCGGTAACCCTGCAAGCATCGCAACTTCTGGTAATGTTAAATCTTTCAATTCTTTACCATAGTAGTTTTGTGCTGCTGTTGCGATTCCATATGAACGATTTCCTAAATTAATTTTATTTAAATACATTTCTAAAATTTCATGTTTTGAATATTGTTGTTCTAGTTTATACGCTAAATATATTTCCTGAACCTTACGTTTTGATGTTTTTTCCATCGATAAGAAGTAGTTTTTAATAACCTGTTGCGTTATTGTACTTCCACCTTGTGAACCGTAATCTCCTTTAAGACTCACCAAAACAGCACGGGCAGTACCTTTAAAGTCTACTCCGCTATGCTCGTAAAAACGTGCATCCTCTGTTGCTAAAAATGCATTTTCTACTAATTTAGGAATTTGATCATACGTAACATTCGTCCGTTTTTCTTTCCCGTATTCATATACCAAATCGCCATTTTTATCATAAATTTTTGAGGATAACGGATTAACAAGTTTTGCTTTCTCAAGTTTTGGTGCGTCCTTAATCATTACAAAGAAAGTAGCAACTCCCCCCACTAAACCAACAATACCAAGTAATAAACAAGTAATTAAAAACTTGCGAAAGAATGATGTTTTACCTTTTGGTTTTTGTGTTTTAGAAGCTGGCTGTTTTTTCTTTTTAACTTGTCGTCGCTCCTCTCGAGAACGATAATTTTCTGACATGTTACTTTCTCCTGCCTTTCAATTCTCCCGTTGATTTACTTAAAAATATTGAGGTCACTTTCTAAAATGAATTTAATTAAGAAATTATATTGACCTGGAGCATTCAATATTTTCCTAATTCACAGATTATAAATTTTAGAATACTTCTTATACAAAGTATTTTCACTTCTATTTTTCCTAATAATGCTGCCCCTTTAAGCATAGAATGTAAAAAGTGAATTTTTAATACCTCGTATAAATAATATACCTTTTTTTCAAATGGTCAATATTTTCTTATTTATAAATCAAAGGTGAAATAAAAATAGCACAACGATATGTACTTCGTGTGAACTTCCTTATAATTACGTATAACGAACATTTAATATATTGCATATAAGTATCATACCTCTTTAATTATAAGGATTTCAACATCCCAACCCCAACATCTACAAGAATTTATAAAAAATGAAAAGCAAGGAGTTGCGTAATAATGGAATTATCTCCCGTGATTTCAAAAAATATAGTTGCTGTTGGCTATAATCCATTTTCTATGATTTTACGTATTCAATTAAAGAATGGAATGTATGATTTCTTTAACGTGCCTGAAAACATTTACACCGGTTTATTAAACGCACATTCTAAAACGAATTATCACAATACTTATATTAAAAATTCTTTCCGCTATACTAAAATTTAAACTTAAACAAAATGAAAAAAGAAAGGAGGTAATCCCCCCTTTCTTTTTTCGTTTCAAGACTCAGCTATCTTCTATTTCTCTTATTCATGTCATCATATGCTTGAATTTGTTTTTTTAATCGCCGATCTGCTTTTTTATCGTGTACAACTAATATCGCATGGATAACTCCTGGAACCCAAAATATTAATGTTAATATGAAATTAATTATTGCTTGAAATGGTTTCCCACAAAATAATACGGCTACAGGTGGAAGCAGAATTGCCAACAAATACATCATCGCTTGAAAACTCCTTGCTTTGTATTTTTTATCTCTCTTCTCTTCGTACGCTAATAGAACCAATTATTTTAATTTACTACTAATATCTTTTCTCCTGCTATATATTCTATTCTAATGCAAAAAAACCTACCATTTCAACTTTTCTACTTAAGTAAAATTGAAATTTCACATATCTCCTTTACAACATTTTATTATCTTCTTTTACACTCAGCCATTTACTAAAGTATCAACTCATTTCATACTTTAGAAGGAGTTTTTATATAAAGAAAAAGAGTAACGCTAGCAGTTACCCTTGTTTATATATCAAAAAAATCATTATTTATTTCGTTATTACTCTTAAATTTCAGCTTCTCTTTCCCGCATTTCTCACACCGATACACATAAGCTACACCTAGCTTACCCGTTTTAAAATCTTCATTATCCTGTATCTTAATAACACCATACTTATGTTTACATTTAGATTCATCTAAAAAATTTTCAACCCATTTTTTCAACATAGAACTGTTCACCTCTATGAAAGAATCTTCATTTATTCTTATTACATACTTTTACATAAATTCTCAATCTCATGTTGCAACTTTTTAAATTGCTCAAAATGCATAGTGATAGAGTGACTGTTACCATAATCAACACTATGCTTTACAAATAAAACACCAGTGTCATGAAAAATTGCTTCCAGTTCTTTTCTGATGGATACTTTCATTATATGTGCTGTTTTAATAGCCGATAAAATTGCAATTTCATTAAATTTTAATTTTATTTCATTTGGACAAAATGCTTCTTCGACCAATATAACTTCATTGCTATAAATAAGTGCAACAAGATTACTTGATTTTGCATCTGTTAAATCTACTTTTTTTATAACATTATTCATTACATTTTGCCTCCTTTGTTTTCATATATATTAATTATACAATCACTATTTTTAATTACTCATCCTTACATTAATTTTAACATACTTTTATTGTGGGATTAAGCTACACTTCAAATGATTTACTATTCCACAAGTTTTGTTACATGAACCATTTGGATATAGTATCATATGGTAGTGTTAACAAATGATTGTAAAGCGGGTGAAAACCATGCCCTCAGTTGTAGGGAATTTAGTTGTACAAAATAGTAACGGTTCATTTAACTTAGGTGATTTCTACAACGTTTCTCCGAAAGAAAATACGAAGGCTTATAATGGATCTGGTGCTTCAAACGTTGGTTTTGTTGTTAACACTTTTAATGGCGTGAGCGCGACTAATACGTTTGATTCTGACCTTGCAGATCAAAACCAAGTGGGTACAGCTTAATCCTATTTTTCATCGTTTTGTTTAGAAATTTTAAACTTGTCTATACTGTAATCAGGCTGTTACACAGCTATTGTTGATTTTTGGAGTACCCTATCTTTTTCTCCCTTTCCCTGGGGCTTAGCAGCTAGTATGAAGCTAGCTGCTTTTTCGTTTTATTATTTCTATCCCTCATCTAACAAAAATAAAAAAGCTAAAACTTAAATTTCAGCTTCCTTTACGTTATTTCAATAACATCCATAGTATTAAATACATAAGTTTTATAAAAGGCGTCAGTACATATTACTATGCGCTTTAGCGGGTTTATATGCACAACTGTCATATAACTTGTAAGGATATATCCATCTTCAAAATATGTCACCAATATTTCTTTTTCAGACAAAAAGGACATTAATAATTTATCAGAAATTCTTTCTTTGGCTTCGTTTGTTACGAGCGGTTTTTGTACTTTAAATTTTTCTCCAACAACCTCTCGCATACTTAACAACTGTTCAGACATTACTGTAAATGGAACCCATTCTCTTTCTATTTTCTGCACCTTTACATCATTCATTTCTTTAGCTCCTTGCTCATTTATCCATTTTAATTCATGCAAATTATTTTCAACTATTCTTTCATAATTCCTTGACTCATATTCACACCACAAGAACATTCGTTCTAATTATACACGAACCTACGTTCTTTTGAGAAGAGCTATAATTATATTTTTAATAAAATATAATATAATTTAATTACTTATTTTTTCTTCTTCAAATAAGCTTTTCACTTCTTATTTAATAGGGCGTTCACATACCAACAAAAAAGTTTTAATTTTCAAGTTTATTAACCATCTATAAATGAAAGCATATATTATAAAGAACGAACTCAAAAAAGTTCTATGAAAAGAGAGCAATTTAAACACTCTCTTTTCGTACATACGGTATAAGACTATCTATAAATAATTCCCCCTAATTATTTCATATATTTTGGTTGTACTATTATATGTAACTCCCTCTCTGTTACTGCTTTTTTAGGGTTACGAAAATACTCTAATTCGTATTTTAATACTTCATACTCAACCATCCCGATCTTAATCCCTTTCGTTTCTTTTAAAATAGCTAATAAGTTACTTATATCTTCATCGTTCGATTCAAAAACTTTCCCTGCATCTTCTCTTTGAAAAATTACTTTCACATGTTCTCCTCCTACGTAATATATTTATCTATTCAATAATCCATTTAAAAATGTTCATTCTTCCTCTGAAAATTCCATACTAAGAAGAACATCCATTTTAATGGAATGCTCTGCTTTTTACTTCATTTAACATCAATATTAATGTATGTTTCATTCTGCAAACTATGTTTATCCACTTTAAAAAAGTAAAACTTAAATCAACTCAAGTTTTGTTCATTCCCGACTAATAATTGGCCCACACCAATCATACTACCTACAAATAGTGAGAAAAAAATAATAAATTCACTTTATATTTAATGAAATTAAACAAATAAAACATTATAATATCAGCATTCTTTGAAGTAATGATTATTCTACCTTAAAATAATTACATAAATTCCCATTGTAATTCTTAATATTTATATGTAATATTGTATTGTCTTACTATCTATTTATAACTCACACACTAACTAGAAAAGGGAACCTATATAGGTTCCCTTTTCTAATTACAGTCATTATTTCTTTTCTAGAAATTCAAATGTATTTTTAAATTCTTTGCCGTTCACCTTAATATCAGCATCTTTCAATAAGTCATTGACTACTTGTTGTTTCCATTTCCCTGTCGTATCTTGTAGTCTTTGCTGTTCTAAGTCTTTACGAATGCTATCTTTCACTTCATCAAATGGCTTCAATTCTTTTTTATCTGTCACTTTAATAATATGGTAACCGTAAGTTGTTTTTACCGGATCACTTACTTGTCCTGCATCTAATTTATATGCGGCTTCCTCAAATTCTTTCACCGTTTGCCCTGGAGCGAAACCAGTTATTTCTCCGCCTTGTTCTTTTGAACCAGTATCCTCTGAGTATTGCTTCACTAAAGCCACAAAATCTTCACCATTATTTACTTTCTCTTTCACTTCTTTAGCGGTCTTTTCATCTTTCACTAAAATGTGACTTACCTTTATCTCTGGTTTATAGTTATCTTTTACGTCTTTTTCTGTAACAGTCGCTTTAATCGCTTTCTCAAATGCGATTTCTGGCTTCATTTTTTCTTTTAATTCATCTTCATTTTTCAATCCAACTTGTTCTAAAGTCGATTTGAAGTTGTCACCCATTTTATCTTTTGCTTCTTCAACTTGTTTTTTCGCTTCCTCATCTGAAACTTTATATTTATCTAGTAATGCCTTACTTAACACCATTTGGTATAAAGTACTTTCTCCATATTTTTGTCTTAATTCTTTACTTAACTCTTTCTCTGTAACATTTCCTACTTTTGATGTTACTACGTTGTCTGAGGAACCACATGCAGATAATGCCAGTACTACACATGAAATAATTGTTCCTAAAAATAGCTTGTTCTTTTTCAATTCAAAATACCTCACTTTTATTATGATACAAGAACAACTATACAATGTTAATGTGTAAACAATGTGTTTTCCACATGTAATTCATTTCATTTGAATAAACTATATATCATGTTCTTTTTATTCAAATATGACCCTTTACGTATCCCTAAAAACATGTACCTACTTATAACCCTATTTTTTTCGCACCTAAACGGCGTAATTCGTCTATAAACGCTTGTGTCCCCCCTTGCATATCCATCATCGTTTGAATTTCTACGTCCACCACCCAAAACTTAGCAGATTTATCGCCACGATTCCAAAAATCTTGTGCCTCTTTCCTCGCATCAGCAATAGATATGAAGCGACAAAATGCATAATTACCAAAGGGAATACTGCGTTTCTTCATTTCATTCACATAATTTTGATACATAAAATCTATCGTATTCGAGCCATCTTGAACTCTAGCAATAACTAAATCTAGCTTAGATGCTGCAATATCCCAATCTATAGTTCCATTCCATTTAGAAATATCGATAATATACCCCAATACAATTCCTTCCCTTTTTATTATTATATTCAAAGCTTGTTTTATTGAAAGCCACCTATACTTAATAATAGCTATCTATAATATAAATAAAGGAAATCTATATTGTTTTTCAAAACATACAATCTTTTAATTAAGTTTCTATTAATTTTTCATAATCTGATTACACCATAAAACTCCATATCATTATCAACTCAACTAAAAATTTCATATTATATATTAATACGCTATTACAAACTAAACAAAAAACGCAGTATACTATACTGCGTCTTAGGAGCTGATTTCATGGAAAAAAAACCTATCGTTTTCAAAGTTCCACCAAACTCAAAACTAAAAATTACATTTTTCGGTCCTTGTAACGAGGTAATTACAAATGTTTCTATAATTAATCAACTTTCCACACCTAGGTGTCAAACTATTACCCAATATCCAAACTATAAGAAATACGAAACTGAAGTGCGATCATTCTCAAATTGTTAATCCATTCTCTCCACAATCTGATTAGCTAAACAACTTTGGTAAAAGACTAAAATTACTCATTTCATGATATTCCATTGATATTCTATTGATTTTTCACACGTTTTTATTAACCGAGCATATATTATCGTATGGAGATTATCCACTCATAAAACCTATCTTTCTTTAGAGCGTACTGTTTATGTATGCTCTTTTTTTATTTATCCCTCATCCTATGCATATAAACCTGTTTATTTTTATATTTCACAGGCAATCCCCTCCTGCTTACTTATAAAGTGAAACTTTAATCAGTGGGGGTTTTGTTCATCCCCCACTGATTATTAGTTGAACCAATCGGGCTTTTACGGGCAGTTGATCCCCCATCTAACTTCTTTGCTTCCGCTGAATTTTGAGGTGGGGGTCTTACTGCCCGTTAATGCGGGATAAACAATTTAATCAATGTTAATTCAATATTACTCCATTATTTATTATACTTTTATTCCTCTGTTACATTAGTGTATTCATTCAAACTTTATATTCATCTAATATATTTCCCTTCTAAATTGACCATAGTTGTATTAAAATCTTTTATACTCAAGGAGGTCAAATATGTTCAAGTTGCATCCAATACTACTCATCTTAGGATTTATTTTATTTTTATATAGTGTAATCGCCTTAATGTTATTCCTTTCCATTCAATAGCAATACTTTCACAAACCTTTGATAAATATGTAATTTCTATATAGTAAAGAAAAAATGTAATTATACGGACATAAATCCAGATATCTTTTCTATTCCGTTAGACAGCTAGCACATGTAATGCCAAAGAACTTTTACAACTATGTTACTCATATCTTTATACGCTTTTTATTACCTGCAGAACATCAAATACTCATAATAAGCGAGCACTCTCAACTTTACTTCCTAGCATGCGAAATTCTCATGAAACAAACTATACTTAACCTATTTACTTATATATTTTAGAAAAACAATAATAATCCCCCACCATTTGGTAAAGGGGATTAACTAACCTACTGAAAAGTATTTTATTCTATTGGTTATTTAATTGGAGAAGGAAATCTTGCTGCTTCAAAATGAACCGTATTCAAACCATTAACATTTTGAACAATTACTCCAGCAACACTACTTTCAGCAAAAACTTCAACTGAATCTCCTGCTTCTAATTGAACTATAGACGTTACTGAAACATCATTATTAAAAAACACCCCAGTTCCAAAGAAATCATTATCTATTGCTATTGCTGAATTTCCATTCACACGAATTTCAACTCTAGCTCTGTAATTTACATTAAAATCATTTGGAGAAAATGTTATATTCCCTAATACACTGTATACCCCTTTCGTTTTCGGAATAAAAACAGATGTTGCTTGGTTATATTCATTTGCTAGATCAAACTGTTCATTTTGAAATAATACTTTAACTGAAGTATTTTCAGGAACAGGTTGATTCGTTGTATTAACAGCTCTAAATGCTGATGCTCTTACAAGTTTTTCTTTCTTATCATCACAACAATTCACTTTTACATACTTTCTATCACATTGACTATTGTTTCTGAAGCAATCATGACTTTTCTCTTTGTAATCTTTACAATACTTACAGTAATAATAAGACGTAGTAAGTCCCCCTTTAAACTTAATATTACATACTATGCAATATAGATTAGAATAGCTTGGACAAACAGTTACTATTTTCAATAGAATAAAATATCCCCACCATTTTGGTGAGGATTATCCTTTATCTTCTGTATACTCGACTTTATTTAATTGGAGAAGGGAATCTTGCAGCTTCAAAATGTGAACCGTCTTCTGAAGGACTTAATACTCCATCTACACTACTTTGTGCATAAATCTCAACTTGATCTCCTTCATTCAATTAAATAATCGTCGAAACACTTACAACATTACCAAAACTTATTGGACCGAAAAAGTCATTATCTATCGCTATTGCTGCGTTTCCATTCACACGAATTTCTACACGAGCTCTATAATTTAAGCTAGGATCATTTGGAAAGAAACCAATTGTTCCAATAATAGAGTAAACTCCCCTAGTCTTCGGAATAAAAATAGACGTTACTGGATCATACTCATTTACTAAATCAAATTGTTCATTTTGGAACAATACCTTTACAAAAGTATTGACAGGAACCGTTTGATCCACCGCATTTCTCGCTCTAAATGCTGATGCCCTAACAAGCTTTTCCTTGTTGTCATTACACTTACTTGTATTCTTACAGCAATCATGCTGTTTCTTTTTATACTCTTCACAATACTTACAGTAGTTATAGCAAGACATACTAGTTCCCCTTTCATGGTTATTACTACATATTATGTAAGAGGGATTCGCAATGTTTGGACGAGCTATTGTTTTAGTCCAAAACTTGCGCCTTTATATATATACGTGGGCGGAAAACATATCAATAAAACTTCAACTTAGATGTATAATGCTTACTATTCAAATTTGATAAATTCTTCTCTTATCTAGTTTACTTTTATACATAAAAAAGAGCGAATCTACATTCGCTCTTTCTCACATATTTATGGCCCAAAGCTTATCATCCAACCGAATATATATCCAAATATAGCAAACAGCAGCATAAAAACAAATAAACTACATGCCCACAATGCATATTTTCGGCTTTTGCTTTTTGTGATCATACCTACAACTGAGCACACCACTCCAATACCAACTATTTGCAGAAAACCTTTCCCTATAAATGTTTCTTGAATGAGCAATATAATGTTCAAATACAATAACGCTAGAAAGGCAATAATTAATGAAATAGTCCCCATCCACGTTTCCTGTTTATAAATATGATTCTTTCTTTTTTTTAAGAATGCCAATTCCATAACCTCACTTCACCTACTTTCAAGTTTCTAACTTTTTCGTGGATCATCAATTTTTGAATTTCTACTTTAGGCCCTGTTACAACTGCCCCATATGTTTTTATCCCATTTTTTTCAAGGAAAGAAATACGCTTTGACAACTCTAATACTTTCGCTCTAGATAGCTTCACCGCTAAACTTTCATGCTTCTGTAATGACTTTAAAACATCAATGAATTGTTCCTCGTGAGGTGAATCACTTACAAAAGCACCACTTGGCATAGACATTATATCTGCTGGAAAGCCAATCGGGGCTACATACATACCCTCGTCGTTCGTTTGCTTCTCTTCTAACCCTGTATGAACGGCATACCACACAATATCAATAGCAGGAAACGTATCGGTTACCTCTTGTACACTTAATAATTCCCTAAAAGACACAAATGCTTCTACAACAGATTCTTGTGGAAGGCCTTTTAATACCTGCGCTTCTTCACTACTATTGTACGACGTATTATAGTTATTAGGATGAGACAACACCTCATTATCTACATATGGGACTTCTGGAATTTTTTCATCTGTTGTATATTCACGACTTACTTTCGTCGCTCTACTAAATACATAATCTGTTTTCTCTTCTCCTATTCGAATATCTTTCTTTCCTATCCTTTTATACAAATCAAAATGCAATTGCAAACTAAGCGGTAACAACGTTTGCTCCATGTCCCTTTCTTTCATAAATACATTAGGTTCTGTTACACTTAACGTTTGATTTACTACATTCCGTATCTCCATCGCGTTTGTAGGTGCCAATGTATAATATAAGAGTGTAGATATATATAAAATAGGTTGAATAAGTAATAAAAAAGTAAATACAATTAAAACATTCGTAATACGTGCTCTTTTTTTACCTATTTTCAACACTTGCTCCTGTTTTCCATCAGGAAGTGCGGCCGGTCTTTGATGAAGAGCTTCTTGTAACAATTCTTTATAATCATCTTGTTCAGAATGAAATTTATCATTTGTCATTTTGACTCTTTTCCTCCTTTAACAATTCTTTTAATCTCTTTCTTCCGCGAAATACGTGACTTTTATACGTGTTTAACTTTACATCTAATACAGAAGCACCCTCTTCGTACGTTAATTGATGTACGTCACATAATAAAATAGCTTGTGCCTCTACCACCGGTAAAGTATGAATAATCTGAATTAATTTTTCATAACTATTTTTGGCGACTACGTACTCTTCTGTAGATTCCCCCGCTTGTATTGTCTCTAATTCCTCTGTTCCTACAAAAGTTACTTTTTTCTCTTTCCTAACAAAATCAATAAATGTTCATGTATCCTTTCATAAAGAGCCACTAACCATCATTTTTCATGATAAAAAAATTCTCACATTTTCTTTAATCGGTATCATCTCATCAAAAACAGTTGCAGTATGTACGGAGATTACCTCATCGGCTATTTACAAATTGTAGTTGAGAACTATTTGACACTTACATATACCCCTCTCCATTTGCGGGTAATAAGACTCCCAAAAAAAATTTCGGAACATACAAGAAAGGTAGGTAGGAGCCGGGGCGTCCGTATATGTCCAATTGGTGAGGACTAATAATCGGTTTTGGATACCTGCCCCCTACTGATTAAACTTTCAATTTATAGATTAAATACAGTTCCATACGGGATAGTAAGAAAAGAACTTCCATACGGTGTGATTTGATGAACTGGGTAAAAATACTCAATGGATGAATAATACGGCTGGATACCTTGTTGCTGCATTTGCATTTGTTGTTGCATTTGTAACGCTTGTTGAACAGCTTGAACTGTACTTTGTGCTCCGCTAAACGTAATTGATGTACCATATGCAGGTCGCATACCCGCTTGAGAAGCAAAATATAAATAATACATTATCTTCAGCTCACTTCCGTAAAAGTAATTACAATTTATGTTATGATTCTCTATTTCAGTGGGTGCGGAGAGTTAATCTATTAGCTTTGATTAGGTTTAAAGATTTTTATTATCTGTTACCCTTTCATATTTCATTTACAAGGTTCATCTACTAATACTAATTTAATTTTAGAGGGGTATTTTATTTTGAATTTTTCGGTAATTAACCCACAAACTAAAGAGATAGTGAATTAACTACGTCTAATTAAATTCATTTACTTTTGAAACTATGAAAATGAATTTTCAAGATTATTAAAGGTATATGACTTATTAATACATCCTCTTCCAAATAAAAGCACCCTCAACGGATGCTTTATTTTTTACAATACTATAATTCATTAGCAATACTTCAATTGCCCACGAATTTCACCATTAGGATATTGTACTGTATGAACATTAATATATATGTTTCCAGATATGATTTCATTTACAAGGTTACCTAATGTTTGACCCGCTAACGGCCCAACCAAATCTTCTTGAGTAATCATTCCTGTGAGGGTTGCACACTCTATTGAAACCGGATTTGTTATAGGTCCAAATAAAAAAGCTACAACAGGACCATTAGTTCCTTTTGCTCCAATATGCAGATGGGCAGCTACTACATCCTCTATATCGAATAAATCCAACTTAAATTTTAGGTTAAGCTCGTCCCGGCTTAATTTAAAGAAAGCCTCCCCTCGAGCGTCTGTTTCTACTGGAGGAACTTCATTTCTACCACGTAATTTTGCAAAAAACATATCTATCACTCCTATTCTTTTATATACTACTAATATATTCATACCCTTTTTATAAGGTGACAAAAAAGCAGCTGTTAGGCCATTAAAAGTTCATTTTATATAATAGATTAATTTATCAATTTTATTAAATTAGTTAATTTAGCTATTACGTTTTTTAATTCAATTCATATACTGTAGTAGATTACTAGAAAGGAGGTGTAAGTATGGAAAGTTGTGTTTTGTTCGTTAATGGACAACCTCTTTTAGTGGTCTCAGTTGCAGGAATTGAAATTGCTAGATTAGAACTTTCTCTTCAAGTAGCATTGACTTTAATAGCATTAGGGATTCCAATCTGTGCATAAAAGTTAAGCATTTATTAAAAAGAGGGCTTAAGCTCTCTTTTTAATTTATTCCTTAACAAAAAAAGATACCACCTAGATTATGGTATCTATCGCAATAATCAACATCAGTTTCATCACTACTAAACTAGCAATCCTAATTTGCGTATAATTCCTGAAAACGAATAACCATATGCAAAACCTACAATACGATTTCTTGGATTCCATTTATGTTCTAGATCTTCATTGTACGTTTTCTTGTAATACGCTAGTTTAGAATCTATGTTATATTTGTCGTTAATAATTACTTCATCACTAGAAAATCCATCTATTTTAATCTGAACAGCTACATACTCTGCCCCTTCATTTAAAGCATCATTATAACACTTTTCTAACTCTTCTAATGTCTTTCCCAACATTAACCTCCTATTCAAATGGGCGTTTCGTTCAATAAAAAATTATTTTCATCAGTAGTTGTGAGCAACAATCACAATGAGTATTTAATAGATTATAAGCTGTTTGCTTGTCTTACAAAGTATCATATGATTTTTATATAGGAATGGTTCATCAAAATGAAAGTTATTCATATATCTTTTCACACATGTAGTGATAACAATAAAATACATCAATAAACTTGATATTAGTGTTAGTGACATTACAATAACTTGTTAATTTAAAAGACCTTTCCATAAGAGCTCTTTTTCATTCTCTCAATTTATATCAAATATTCCTTTATCAATAAGTACATGTTGTTTTCAATGTTTTACGAGAGCATTTAACTTTTGCTAACCGCTCTTATTAAACTAATCTATTTATCACTCCCTTCTAACTCCTCACTTTCTTCACGTATTTGTCCAATTAATGAAAATACAGAACCTACAGCTTGGATCCAACTGCCTACTGTATCTATTGACTGTCCTTCTTTCTTTTTATTCAGCTCACTATTTACTTGATTGTCTAAATCCCCCTCCGCATCATTTACTAGTTCGTCTTTACTATCCTGCCGCTCTCTTCTAATATTTTTCAGCTCGTAAATTCCTCCAATCGCCTGCAAGGAATTCCCTATAGCTTGCAATAAGTTTCCTATAATATTAAAAGATTCATCTTTATCTGAAGCATCTTCAAATTCGTCCGCTAATGCTGTAAGTCCTCCTAAAGCCTGTGTCCAATTCCCAGCAATCACCAATTTAATTTTTGTTTCATCTTTAAAATCAATAACCAATCCAGATATTACAGTTACATTACCACTTGATTGGATTTCATTTCCGATTTTTTCAAGAGATATTCCCTCTTGACCATCAGCCTCTAAAGCGTTTCCAACCGCTTGTAATGTGTTTCCATATATATTCAAATCCTCCCTTACATTACTACTTATAAAATAGAACGGTGTACTTCCAATAGCGGAAGTTATTGTACCTATAGCTGCTATCAATGCACCAAATATTTCTTTCAGTTGGTTTTCCATTTATAACCTATCCCAACATTAAGTAATTACTTTTATCCTATTCAATTACACATATACCTGTTAAAAATTCAGACTGTTTCTGTTATCAATACTGCTATAAATACGGTTATAGATACGGTCCCAGTAGGTATTGCTCCAACTGGTATAGCAACCGGAACTATTTGTGAATAATAAAAAACAGAGGGACCAAAAATATGTTTCTCTGTTTTTTATTTTCTTGTGCTCCTTAAAAACTTCATATTCATGCAGCCCTATCTACGTACTTCATGTTAATCGCAATATACATAGAAGGGATATTATTCGACTCATTTCATTTTTCTTATGTATACTTCTGTACATTTGTTTGTAAAACCCATTGTATTGTATTAAAAGAATTGACCGATTATCTTTACGAGCTTAAAAACAGTCACAAATTACCTATATTACGCTCTAATCTTATTTTTCTAACTTCCTATTCATCACCTCCTTAAATTTCTTTACAAAATATATAAGCTGCTGTTACGCTACTTTACATTCATTTTATCCCCAAGAGAAATGATATATATATTCTCCCGTTACACTTTGATTAATCCCAATAATTCTGGCAAACCTCATTAAGTCCGCACCCTGAAGAAAATACATCACAAGCGTGACTGGCACTTGTGACCACATAAATTGATAAAACTCCTCAATTCTCTGATTTGTTGAAACAATTAAATCATTTACAGGCCCTTGATTCCATACAGAAGTTCTAACTGAATTAAACAGAAGTTCTTTCCCATTAACCACTATTCGTGCCATACTTTGAGTTATGTCCACAACAATTCCCTCCATCATTACAAAAATTGGACCTGTGTATTTACTTCTTTTGTTATAAATATTCTTTACTTTTATAAATGTCTAAGGCAAACCTCTATTTTTCACTACGATTCAAATGAATTTTAGTATTTATTTCCTCAACTTCCGTAACATTTATATATTTTATAACCCTGTTTACTTTTAAAAATCCGATATGCAAAATTGCATATTTCATTATCTCAATATCGCTTTGTTTACTACAATTTGATAAGAATTCATTTTAATCACTTGATAAATCAACATTTGTCATTTAATTCCTTATTATGAATTACATATATTTATTTTTTAACACTATATTCGAATAATTATATTGGAATTTCTTGTTGTATACACATCTATCTTTTTCAGGTATTATATACGAGAAGGGTAAGGTAAGAGTTACTCTTTGCCATTTTAGAAAAGGTCCTGTTGGAAACAACAGGACCTTTTTTCATATAATTGCATTTTCGTTTGCAAACTCGTTAGCACTTTTTTATATCTCTTCTATTACATACACCTTCACAAACACATCATATTTAGCTGCTAATTCTTCCAATTTCTTTTCTCTGTATTTGGTCACTGTAAAGAAATGAATAACTGGCACTTTCCCGTTATGCTTCTGTTTATAAATTTGTGTAAGCTCTTCATATTTTTTTAACTTCTCTTCATTCACTTTCATTTTCTGTGAACGATTTATTTCAACTGCATGAAGTATGCCTTCTTCATCGCGAAACTTCACATCAGGAATAATTCTTTTCTTCTCACCATTTTTTCTATAGTTAATTTCTGTTTCTATTTGCCAGTCATCGGGACAATATAAATGTAACCAGGCTTCATTTCTCAGGATTGCATGCTCCATTCTATTTCTAGAAACAACCTTTCCTTCTCCTAGTAATGCATGCCCTTCTTGATTTAAGTAGTAAACATATTCTTTAAAAACACCGTTTTCCCCATACGAATTAAGCCACCTATTGCCATGTGTGGCGTTTCATCAAAATCATGATACATAATTCTTTCTAAACTCTGGCCAATAGGCACACACCATTTTCCTTTTGTCACTAATCGTGTAGACCAATCCCATTTCTTCGGTATTTCTTTATGGAATACACGAATATTCAATCTGTAATTATCGTATTGGATTCGAACAGGCTTATTTAATCCTTCGCTTACAACATCCTCGACCTTTTTAATAATTTTACTTGGCATTCCAACAGGCAAGGTATAAATAAAAATGGTGCTGCGATCATCATCGACTTGCTTTTGAAACTTCGGATAATGCAATTTGTCTTCTCTCTTGATCGCAATTCCAGATACCTCAAAGAACACCTGTATCTTTCGTTTATCATTATCTTTTCTTTTGAACTTATCACCGAACAATGCGACTGTTAAACCTGCAGCTGGCACCAATAATAACTCAATCATTTTTCTTCCCTTTTTATACCCTTAATTAGGTATAAAACTCCCTCGCAAATAAACACCGTTCGTACAAGGAAGTTTCCTTGTTATCTGTAGCAACTCAAATTCCAAAACCTACTTCCTTTATAGAAACGCAAAGAGAACATAACGTAGAAGATATAAGAACGAGCCTGTAAGCGTTGTGTACATGGTCATACGTGGGAGCCAATGTGGAACACTCTGGCCCATTTTCTCTGCGACTTTCATCGTAATAACTGACAAGCCAGTCGCCGTCCATACAACTACCGCTTCTCCTACGATTGTCATTTGAAACCCCTCTTTTCGAATGAGTTGTAATCCCTTCGGTGTCATAACCGGTTGATACTCATTAATGACGTCTCCCCACTCCAACACTTCGTCTTCATCCTCATATAAATCATCCATTATATCGTTTGATAAACGGTAATAGCCTTTATACTCACGATTTTCAAAAACCTCATGTCTTTCCATGTGATCTATAATTGCATTCGTTTCTTTTTACCATTAGAAGCTTTATACATATTTCTTAATTCTTTCGACGGATACAAGTAAGGCGTTTCATTTAAATGTAAGTATTGCCAACGCATATGCATTCTCTCCCTTCTTGATGTCCTTGATGTCCTTGATTCCACTTGGTATTCCTCATGGTCTTGATAAAGGTATATGAACTAGAAAGAAGGATTTTGCCTGTCCAAGCGAAAAAATAAAAGAAAGGCCTAGTACTTTTTTTATTAGGAGGGAAAAATATAATGCAAAGTCGTTTGAAAGAAATTTTAGATAGTAAAGGTATAAAGTACAGCTTCGTCGCAAAATTAGCATCAATTTCAAATTCAACTATGACAAACTTAATTAAAGGCGCTACTCCTACATTGCCTGTTGCATATCGTATTGCAAAAGTTCTCAAATTGCATATAGAGGATATTTGGTATGAAGAGATAGAATAGTGCTCAGCTGGTTATAATGATACTGAGATGAATTGTATGATTTGGGCTATTCTTTGATTAATCGTCGTTTTTGGATTAGGAATAATCCTTAAAGCACCACAAGTCTCAGAAGAGGAAATCCGTATGAACCACTTGAGAGAACAGGCTAATCGTGAATATCTAGAGAAAATGAACCCACGAAAATTTGAATACCTAATCGCTGACCTGTTTAATTCTCTTGGATATCGAGCACAAGTTACACCTGGCTCTAATGATGGTGGAAAAGACATTATTCTTTGGAAAAATGATGAAGTAAAATTTGTTGAAGTGAAAAGATATACAAAGGAATCTATCGGAAGGCCGTACATTCAAAAATTGCATAGTGCTATTATTGATGGTGATGCTGTTGGAGGATACTTTGTTACACTGAGTAATTTCAATAAGAACACAAGGCAATATGCTGCAAATAAAAACATTGAGTTAATCGATGGGGATGCTCTTATTAACATGATGGATCCTGAAACAAACTAAAAAAGCCGTCCCATAGGACAGCCTTTATTTTTACTTCTTAAGCTTGTACCACAATTAAAACAGTGGATATTCACCAATAAAGAACCACTATATTCAAAGAACAAATTAAACATTTTATAAAATGTTTAATTTGACTAATAAAGCTAATAAAATTTGGAGAAGAATTTGAACATTTACTGCTATATCTGTATCAGTAGTTGTAACTGAAACATTTCTAGAATTTTTAATAACCGTTTCTTGTTTATTAATTTGTTTAACAGATGATTTTTGAAACAAATCTTGTGCTACACGATCCGCTTTCTCACTGTCTGCTATAGAAATACTTAAAACAACTACAATTGCTGCTTGTAACGCTGCTTGGATAGATAGCGCAGCTTTTGTATCTGTAGTAGTAACTTGGACATCTGCCGAATCAACAATTTTGATAGATTCTTCTGAGATTTGGTAAGTTTTACTTTCTTGTGCAGCTACTTCTGAAACGTTAGCATCTTTAAAAGACGGATGAGGATTTGAAGAATCTAATGCACTCCACTTTTTATTTTCATCTGGATGGCATTCTTTGCCCATAAGATCACCCCCTTTCAATCCAAATAATTATTAACCTGCGATTGTATTTCAGAAACAATATTTTTAATTTGCTGCTTTTTTTCTGGTGATAAATTTTTAAAATATTCTTCATTTATCCCATGCCTATTAAGAATATCTGAGAGTAAAAGGTCTATTATTATATTCTTTTGATCCTTATCAAATTTAAAGGAAGAAAATTTGTTTAAATCATCCATTTACAATATTCACTCCAATCAATTTTCTGTAAAATTTTCAAATAACCACCAGCATTATATGTAATTTAATAAAAATTACTTGGACAAGTAACTTAATCTTCTATTTTTACTTCTTTTTACTAATCAAATCAAAAAGCTGGCTTCTAATAAGAAGACAGCTTTCCTTCATTTCACATAAACATAAGTTTCATTTACTTTTAAATAATATACTTCAACTTTACTATTGTGTAGTTTTCCACACTTACTTTCCCATTAATCTTAAATATTAATTCAGTCATAATTAGAAATCCAAGCTTGTACCACATATTACAACAAAAAATATTTACTTTAAACAAATCCTTATAGCTAAATATAAACATGTTAGAAACTTTATAAAATGTTTAGTTTGACTAATAAAGCTAATAAAATTTGAAGGAGAATTTGAATATTCACTGCAATATCTGTATCAGTAGTTGTTACAATTACGTTTTTGGAATTTTTGATAAAAGTTTTTTGTCTATTAATTTGTTTAATAGATGATTTTTGAAATAATTCTTGTGTTATTTTATCTGCCTTTTCACTATCTGCTATAGAAATACTTACTACAACCACAATAGCTGCTTGTAATGCCGCTTGGATAGATAGCGCAGCTTTTGTATCTGTCGTAGTAACTTGGACATCTGCTGAATCAACTATTTCAATATATTCCTCAGAAACTTGATCAATTTCATCTGTTTGTATAGCTTTCTCTAAAAAATTTGAATCTTTACTAAATGAATAAGAATGTATTGATTCGGAATCCCCTTTTTCGGGTTCGCAATCCTGTTTTATTGACTCAGAAACTCGTTTTTTCGGCTCAAACTCCCGGTTTAATGGATCCCGGTTTTTCTTTCTTCTACAAACTTCACATTCACACATGAAATCACCCCTTTTAGTCTAAAAAGTTAACAATATTAAAATATTGACTAACTACTAGCATTTTATGTATGTTTTTAAAAATTGTTTGGACAAGTAACTTAATATTCTATTTTTACTTCTACTTCTTTTTTCTAATAAAAAAAGCTGCCTTTTAATAAGAAGGCAGCCCTCTTTTACTCCACATACACATAGGCTTCATTTACCGTTATATAGTATGTTTTTCCTTTGCTTTTGTGAAATATACATTAAAAAACGTACTCCAAGATAAGATATTATTTAAAATCAGAATAGTTTCTTTAACAAGTATTTGTTGATCAATGCCACAACTAGTAGTTCCCTCTACTATCCCTTAAATTTAGCATGGTTTGTATAAATTCTACATCTAATAGAAAGTTCTCTATCAAACAAAAATAAAATAGTAGGTTAATAAACAAGCATTCTTTTTACTAAAACATAGAATAATATCAACCCTATTCGAAAGGAGGTATAAAAGAATGTCCTGGAATAATGATTGCTGGAGTTCTAAGAAAAAGCAATGTTGTGATGATTGGTGGAAATCTAAAGAAGAGCAACATTGTGATGACGATTGGTGGAAATCTAAAGAAAAACACCATTGTGATGATGATTGGAAGTTTAAACGAAATAAGTGTCGTTGTAATTGTTTCTTTATTTGTTGTCATTGTAGAAAGAAAAATTGGTAAGTTTTTTAGTGCCAGCTTAAAGGCAAAGAACATGTCTTTGGGGCTAATAAATACTAGGTTATAGTAATTAAAAAGACCGTCTCTAAATGAAGTGCACCCCAATTGTTAGACACATAATCAACAATTGGAGGTGCATTTTTATGGCTAAATTTTCTTCAAAAGATAAAATAAAAGCAGTAAAACGATATCTAGAAGGTACGGAAGGAGGAAAAACCATTGCTAATTCTATAGGGTTCATCCTAGAGAACTTTATCAATGGATTGAATTGTTTGAATTTCCAATAAAAAAAAACTGCATGTTTGAAACTGAAGTGAACCCGAATAGTGGTACATGAAAAAAACACCTCCTGAATTCGCATACTAAGTATGCAAATTCAATGGAGGTGTTTTTCGTTTGAAGACAAGAGTTCATTACCCAGAAGAAACAAAGTGGAAAGTCATTGAAATGAAGAACGACGGTTACTCAAATCGTACAATTATGGAGAAACTCGGAATTAAAAATGTTTCCCAAATTAAGACATGGATGAAATGGTATCGTACAGATCAAACGTATCGTTTTCAACAACCTGTAGGAAAACAATATTCTTATGGAAAAGGTCCAAAAGAGCTCAGTGAATTAGAACAGCTACGTTTAGAAAATAAACATCTAAAAACAAAATTACTTGTATGGGGAAAGTATCTGGAAATCGAAAGGAGCTGAAACCAGAAACTGTAGTTACTTTATGGAAAAATGTAAAAACAAAAATAACGGTAAAAGAATTGTGTAACGTATTAGAATTACCCCGTTCCACATTTTATCGCTGGTTACAACGAACGGAAGATCTAAAAGATGATATAGAAGAAAAAGTAAAGGACTTCTGTCTTAGGCATAAATTCCGGTATAGATATCGAAGAGTGACCGCTACTCTTCGAAAAATGGGATTGTGTGTCAATCATAAAAAAGTATTACGAATCATGAGACAAAATCATATTCTTTCAAAAGTACGTCGAAAGAAAAAGAAATATATCAATGGTGCGGAACCAATGGTAGCCCCTCATCGATTGGAGCGCCAATTCGATGCATCCAGACCAAATGAAAAGTGGTTTACGGATATGACGTATCTCTTATTTGGAGAGCGTACCTTATATTTATCAACGATCATGGATGCCTTTAATCGTGAAATTATTAGTTGTGTCATCAGCGAATCACAAACACTGACATTAGCGATGAAGACATTGAAACAAGCAATGAGAGGGTGCAAAGTAAAAGATGTCCTTCTTCACTCGGATCAAGGAGGTATTTATACAGCAAAAGAATTTCAAGCGTATGCCAAAGAAAACGGCATTATCACCAGCATGTCCCGGAGAGGAAATTGCCATGATAATGCCGTCATGGAAAGCTTCTTTGGTCATTTAAAAAGTGAAGCTTTCTATTCACAAAAGTTAACAAAAGTATCCAACACAACTGTGCGAAAGATTGTGCTAGAATACATTCATTACTACAATTGTGTGCGAATTCAAGAAAAATTAAACCACCTATCCCCTAAAGAATTTAGGGAACAAGTGGTTTAGGTGTTTTGATTGGTGTCCCGTTTTCGGGGGTCACTTCAAAACATGCAGGGTTTTTTATTCTTCGTTTTTCATAAAGTAAGAAACAAAACGGAGAATTTCAAGGTATAACCATACTAATGTCATCATGAGCCCTATTGCACTATACCACTCCATATGTTTTGCTGCCCCACTACGTACACCATTTTCAATCGAATCAAAATCTAGTAATAGATTTAATGCAGCAACGACAATCACAACGGCACTAATAATGATACTGATTGTCCCACCTTGGTGAATGTATGGAACAGTCAAAACAAAGGTGTTTAGTAATAAGACAATCAAATACATAATTAAAATGCCAAGTGTTGCAACTGTTAAAACAGTACGGAACTTTTCAGTTACTTTTATTATACGAGTAGCATATAATACTAACATTGCAAATAAAATCGAAATGGTTAATAATACAGCAGTTAAAAGAATAGAATCTCCAAAACGCATTGTATAATATGCAGAAATACTTCCTAATACAATCCCTTTCACCACAGCATAAATCGGTGCACAAATTGGTGATATACGAGGGATAAATATAGCTAAAAATGCAACTATTATATTAACTATTGCTACTCCAATTAATACTGACGTTTTCATTGAACCTTGCATCATCTGTAAGTATGAATAGACAGACGCTGCAAGTAGTAAAATAAGCATAACAAATGTATTTCTTACGGTTCCACCAATGGTCATCGTAGAAGTGTTTGTTGGCTCTTTTTTAAAGGTATCCTTTTTTAGCATTGGATTAGATGTTTTCATTAGTTCCTCCTAAAATGTATCTTGAATCAAACAAATTTTTATAACTCTAATTTCTTATCTATAATGCGTCCAGTAATGGATACGAGGAGAATTATTAACAAACAGGTAAAACTTTGGTCTGTAATAGTACTCATTTCACTTGGATAAAAAGACGTCTCAATAAATCCATTTTGATCAATAACTCCATTCTTTTTTATAGTAATAATATATCTCTCTAATCCACCCAAAACATCCATCAATACTGTTTGAACAGCTATGAAAATAAAAAAGAAAATGATAAAGAAAATTTTCCTTCCTATGGATTCCTTAACAGGAAACTGTTTTGTAATAACTATGATGAAATAACCAGAAACTAACAAATACATGAAATCGATTCCCCATAAAAAAACAGCAAAGATATGGTGAAAGATCCCGTATTTAAATAACTCATAAAATTCCTGTTGAAAACTATCATCCATTATTTTTACACCATCAATACTTAAGGAAAGATAATATAAAAAAATCAGTCCTATTACTAATAAAATTAGAAATACAAGTGTAAAGAAAAATAAATTTGCATATATATTTTTTTGAGATGTGATAGCTGTACAACGTATCATAGAATTTTTTATCATTTTGTTGAAAGATGATAAAGCTAGTAAAAACACGTAGAAAGAAGCTATACATAATAAAATTAAAAAAATAACCAATGTTAAATCCTGTCTAGCCGAATTCATTATTTGAATTGAACCTTTCACATGAAATAAAAGGAGCAACGCAGAAGTTATAAAAACAAAATAAAGAATAGCTATGCTTCTTTTATTACACTTATATAAATAGTGAAAAAGTGGGTTCATTACTTATAAACCTCCCTAAACAATTCATGCACTGCTTTACCTTGATGAAAACGAATTTCTTCTACATTTTCATGTAATACAATATTTCCGTCTTTTAAAAAGATTACCTCATCAAATATATTTTCAATTTCTTCTATTAAATGAGTTGAAATAAGAATAGTACAGTCTTCTCGGTAAAATTTAAGAATTAAATCCAGTATATGTTTTCTAGAAACGAGATCAATTCCACCCAAGGGCTCATCTAATATATATAACTTTGCTTTTCTGGAGAAAGTTAATATAAGTTGTAATTTTTCCACTTCCCCTTTTGACAGAGCAACTATATGCTCTTCTAATGGCATGTTAAATTCAGTTATTAATTCCATTGCTTGGTTTAAATCAAAATCAGGATAAAAATTCCGATAGAAAGCTACAGCATCTTTTATCGTCATCCACTCGTCAAAAACAGGACTATCAGGCATAAATGAAACAATTTTCTTTGTTTCTATTCCTACCTTCTGACCTTCAATTGTGATAGTTCCTTTAGATGGATAACGAAAACCAGCAATCATTTTTAATAATGTCGTTTTTCCGCTACCATTATCACCAACAAGACCAATAATTTTCCCTTCAGAAATTGTTGCACTTAAATCTTGAAGCACTGTTTTTAAGTTATATCTTTTCCGCAGATTTTCAATTTTTATTAACTCTGTCATTCGTTTTCCTTCCTTTTCTTTTCTAATGAAGAATGGAGGATTGGAAGAATTTCTTCTTTCGTAAATCCTAAATTGTCCATTCCATTTATAAAATTATCAAGCAACTTTGTTGCCATTCCTTTGCGTAGTTCAGTAATCTTTTCTCCTTCACTCGTTACAAATCTCCCTGTTCCCCTTCGTGTCACAGCAATACCTTCTCGTTCTAGCTCTTGAAATGTGCGTTGAATCGTATTTGGATTCACTTGTAATTCATTGGCTAATTCACGTACAGCTGGTATTTTATCACCCGGCGCTAAACGACCTGTTACAATTTCCTTTTTTATGTATTCCATTACCTGAATATAAATCGGGATATTAGGAGAAAACCCATTTTCCATTTCTTCCCTCCTCAGTATTAGTGTACTAGATGAATAATACACTAATACGGATTGTGTGTAAATGGTAATTTTTTCGAAAGATATATTATAAATAAAAGACGATATATTTAGTGAATTACTGTAACCAACTAAGTGTCATAAACGACCGTTTATGGCACTTAGTTGATCTTTAACAAAAGCGTTAAAAACTCATCCATATTGAGTACCAAAACCCATATCTAAAAACAAAGTCCCTTTTTTAATTCAACGAGGTTTTTAGTACTATTTTATGTGAAAAATTGCTTAGCGTACGAAATTCGCGTTTTGTTGGGCTACCCCCATCGCCATCAAGCTAAGCGCATACAACGGCAAGTAAAGTAGAGGTTGTTTCTTTTTTCTAAAAGCTAGGTGTAGAGAATTTAAAGATTTGCATGCGAAATAAACCCTATCGGGTTTCATTTTTTGAATTAGGCCGCTTGATTATCAGACATGGTACAATTGTAAACGACACCAAATATATCAAAGACTGTTTTTTTCTCATAGCGATGAGATTTTCGCCCATTTTGCTGTAGGAGGTTGAACAGGCGAATGAGAATCTTTGATAGTTCTTGGGTTTCTTTCTGTATGGCTTGATAAATAAGAAGAAAATAATCTTTAATCATATATATAGCCTTATATTCACTCAGTTCTCGTTTCTTTTTCATAAGAAGTAATTGACGCATTTGAAACATAGTAGAAGAACAGAGTAGAATGGCAATCAGTTGTCCATACAAATGGCATTCCAATCTTTCTCGTTTTATCTTTTTACAATGATGAATATGAAAAAATGATTTCCATGTTTTAAATAAAATCTCGATTTGCCATCGTAAAGAATACCAATCATGCACTTGTCCCATCGGGACAATATCTGTAGAGGTGTTTGTCATATATACATTGATACCACTGAGACGTTTACTACAAGGGGGATACTTCATTCCTTTCTTTTTCTCTCTTATAGCTTGATCTTGCAATCGTTTTTGTTGCGGTTGTTTTGTTAATCGATGAACAATTACACGAGCTGGCACTTTATCAATCATTCCTACATAAGCATCAGCTATTTCACATGTTTGTCCTGGTTGAAGGGAGTTCATTAACGTCTCCATATCTATCTGTATATACTCTGTACCTTTCTTAATTCTTCCATCTTGAAAATAATCAGGGTTAGGATTTTTTTGATAAATACGTGTATTCGACTTGATACGAGAGATATAGTAGACCTCTTTATCTTGTATATGTTGAAGGTCTTTTAAATGAAAATAACCTAAATCTCGGATACATAAATCATTCGCTGCCACAGTTGGGGCACACAGAGAGCCGTAAGTGCGATCATGTTGTTTACCTGGACCTGCATGAATATGTAGGAACTGCCTACTTAACAAATCATACTCAAGTTGAATTTTCATCCCAGCTGTATGGCTGCATCCTCCTGCACCTGGATAAACCGATGAAAATACATCCGGGAGTTGAAATGCAGTTGAATCTAAGATGCGAATACTCTTAAAAATAGAAGTATAGGGAGAAGAAAACAACCCAGATGACGATAATTTTCGGTTCAGAAGTTTAGCCAATACTTGTTGTAGAAACTGCGCGGCTGCAGCGTTAAATCTTTGATTTAATTCTTCAGGACTTATAAGCACTTCTGTTGACGCTTCTAAACAACTACATAACTGGGTTAAGGAAGTTTTTGCTACACTTTGGACCCATACGCATAAAGCTACTAAATCTTGTGCTTGATACTTACTTGTTCGCTGTACAAACCCAACATCTCTAGCTAGATTCTGTAAGTTATTTGGGGATAAAAGACTCTGAATCTCCTGTGAAAATAGTTGTAGTTCGTTAGCTACAGAAATAGACATACAAAAAACGCCATCCTTTCCTATAATTCTATAGAAAGAATAACGTATTTTTTTCATTTTGAGGATATTTCTTTTTATTAGTTTGATAGCGATGGGGTTCGTCCCCACAAAGCAAGCCGCATTCTAGCCAAAACGCAATCTTTAGATCGAAAAATAAGAATAAAACCAATGAATAAATATTTAATTTATATTATTTTAATCTCATTTTCGTAATCTTCAAGTTCCTTATCTGTCATTACATATGGAGAGGGATCCTCTTTTATAAACCGTACCGCATTTAGTCCGATCATCTGAGCAGCGGCGGACGGCTGACCATCTGGAATAATAGGCGAAATGGACAAATCGGCAACCTTAAGATTTTTGGTACCAAACACATTGAGGAATCCATCGACAACCCCTTCTTGAATCGTTTGTCCCATCCGACACTGACCGCCTAAAGAGAAGTTCGTGTAAGAGGCTTTGACATAATTCTCAAGCTGCTGTTGTTTGTTAGGATCATTGTCAGGTAGCTGGAATATACTTTCGGGTGGATATACAACTTTCCCGATTCCGTTATTTGGGTATTTCAGTGGATCTCTAGCCTCTACAATAATATTATAAATTCTCTTATATTGATCGACCATATACGTTAGGTCATTGGAATCTTCCAACGGATTGAAGTTAAGAGATGGATAAGCCTCTGGATCGCTATGTTCCACTAGCACTGTACCCCTGCTTTTTGTATTCACGTCTACAATACCAAAACTCATGATACTTGGAGTAGTTCGGAAAGTTAAATCTAAACTCCAACCATTGCTGATCACATCTGGAGCAGGGATAAAAAATGGTATAGGAGCCCCTATCAGTTGGAGACGACGACTTTCTAGTAGATTCATTGGATTCTCTGCTTGGAAAGCACCTAAGATAAGTGGAAAGTTGGGATCAGCAAAAAATATCGGAAGAATTTGAGAGGTATCTATTTCAACTCCTAATCCAACATAACCATGAGTTTGAAGATTGTGACCCACATTTGGACTCTCTATAAATGTTGATATACCTGCTTTAGCCAAATCATCCGATTTACCGATTCCTGAACGTTGTAGAATGACTGAGGAAAAAAATCCTGCAGAGACGATAATGCCTTTTCTTGCAAACCTTCTATGTGAAACACCATCCTTGACAAATTCAACACCAACCGCAATGTTCAGTCCATTTTTTTTCTTAAATAAAATTTTGTTAACGGTTGTTTTAGCTAAAATAACTAACTTTCTTCCACCAACTCCAAATTCATCTGGATGGAACTGGTTTCCTTGACTGACAATATGATCATTTAAATAACCTGTTGCCGTTGAGGATCGGACAAATTGACCGGGGCTAATTTCTTTTTGAATAATTTGCGATTTATAAAATGTACAATCCCTTATGCCGGTATTATAGTCCACAGCAATCGGCGTTCCCAATACAGTGTTTGTTGCTTGAACTAACGTATTAATCAATCCATTAGGGGGAATACTCTGTTGCCTAATAAAGATTGGCCCTTGTGATCCTCGTTCATCAGGGTCTTGTGTCGATCCTGTATAGGTTTCATTTTTTACAAATAAGGAGCTAATCTTGTCGTAACTCCATCGATTACCAACAAGACTTGCCCACTGGTCATACAACTCTTTACTCCCACGTACGGCGTACATGTCACTAATTTCTGAGCTTCCCCCTATGGTGCGACCATTTGTTGCAATAAGTGTACGTGCAATAGTCGATTCTAATTCAGAAGTAACATTAAAGCTAAACCTGTTACCTCGAGTTGTATTAATGGCCGCAAGAACGCTAGGGTTACTTAGCTCATTCGTCATATTTGTTCCTGCTTCTAGCACTAGTACAGAAGTACTTTTGTCATCTGTTAATTCTTTGGCGATTACCCCTCCAGCAGTTCCGGCACCAATCACGATATAATCAAATTTATTAGGGTCTATTGGTTTTATAGGCTCTGGAACTGCACAAGGAAATGCACAAGGAAATAATGAATAAGGAAATTCGCAAGGATTAAAACAATTTCTATTTTTTGATGGCATAAATAATCAAGCTCCTTTTTTGCATTTAGTATATTAAATGTAAGAAAGAATCTGTCTCTTGTACCAGTGTCTTTATTTATAAAAAAAATGTATGTTCTATACATGTAAAGTTAATATAACGCATCATTATCAATAGACAATAACGGATAGAATTTTCGTTTTGGGGAATTTTGATTCTTTAGCTTAATGGGCATGGGGGGGCTACCCCTTCAAAAGTTTCCATTAAAAAATAGTAAAAGCCGGAAAGTATTTTTATACTCTCCGGCCTTAATATAAAAAAATTAAGAAGTTGAAGCCTTATTTGCTAAGCATAATTTTCTCAAGTTCATCTAACATTTTGTTAGCTGCAATTACACCACCAGCAGTATTCCAAACTGCATCACTAACTTCATGTGCATTTCCATTTTTAACAGCATTTAGATTTTCCCAAAGAGGATCGCTTGTCATTTCTTTTGCTTTATCTAAAGCTTTTGGATCATTTTCTGGAGCATATGTAAAGTAAAAAAGAACATCTCCATCCATTTTAGGAATCATTTCTTTTCCTATATCTATAGCAAGGTTGCCAAATTTACTGTTAGCAGTAAAAAGCTCTTTTTGCTGTTTCACACGTTTAAAACCTAATTGATCAAAAATAACTCCAGAAAAAGAATCTGTGTAATAAATACGAGAAGTTCCAGCCATGAAACGGACAACAGAAACTTCTTGATTTACTTTATCACCTAATTTTTGTTTTACACCTTCTAGGTGTGCATCAAATTTGCTTAATACTTTGTTGCCTTCTTCTTCATGATTTAAAGCTTTTGCATATAATTTAAAGTTTTCCTTCCAATCGCCTCCTAGTGTATCTGAAAATACTGTTGGAGCAATTGCGCTTAATTTATCGTGCAACTTTTCTTGGCGTACCTTATTACCAATAATTAAATCAGGTTTTAACGATGCAATTTTCTCTAAGTTAACTTCATGTTCAACCCCTACAACTTTAACATCTTTCATATCGCTTTTAATATGATCGTACCATGGATCCCCTAGCCAAGATTTCACAGCACCAACAGGCTTTACTCCCATTGATAAAATCGCTTCTGTTCCTTCGTTAGTTAAAACAACAACGCGTTTAGGAGTTTTTGTGATCTTTGTTTCACCCATAGCATGTTTAACGGTATAACCTTGTCCTTTGTTTGATTTTGACTCTGTTTTTTCTTTTGACACTTCATTGCTACCACAAGCAGCTATGAACACTAAGAAAAGAGCTGACAATAAACTAAGTATCGTCTTTAAATATGTACGCATAGTAAGTCCTCCGATAAGTTCGATAATGATTTTCATTATTAATAATGATGTATAAATTAATAAACTGTCAATGCTATTTTGTCAGATATTTTAAAAATGCATTGAAATATCTGATAAAACATAAGAAATCAGCTAGATAGGAATACGGAAATGGTTCAAAGAATAACCTTCCACATCTGAAAGTTTTTCAAATTTGGCGGGGGCTTTATTTTATACTTTGACCTGTAGTTTCCTATAAGAGTCCCGCCCCATAGCCATCAAGCTAAAATTTTATAGTACCCCCAGAATGAAGTTTTGTGCTACTTGTAACAAAAAAGCACATTTTTTCGTTTTGGGGAGCAACTAAATTCTTAACTTGATGGGGATGTGTCAATGACCCTCTATCAACCATTTGAACTAGATTCATCTTTGTACTCATAGAAGCGTATTGAAGAGAAGCAGATTCAAATATAATTTTGTTCCCGAATCCTCTTTCTTTACGCGAAAAAAGCTTCCTGGTAAATTCTCCAGCAAGCTGCATCGCTAATGGCTCTATCTCAGATTCGTAATAGGCATTCCATTCGTCTTCATTGTATTTACTTTGAATAATATTTTCGTTTGTATTAAAGAAGTTATAAATACGTTGAACGGTTTCTTGCATTTGTTCTGAATCTGGAACAAACGCTTCGGGTTTAACTTGTTCTAAATCGTAACGTGGATCAGATGAAGCAGCACCGCCATCATTTGCGATATTTAAATAGTTATTAACAAAGTTTTTAACCTGCATGTCGATATCTTCTTGCTTCAATACTGATTTAAATTTTAAAATCCACTTTACTACAGCGCTGTTTTTAATCGCTTTAACAATTCCTTGATCAGTAGTCGTTACAATCTCCATCAATTGTGACAAAGCTTTACCAGGATGTTCTCCAAAAAAATCATTTTCATTAAAATCTTTACGCAAATGAATTACATCAGTATATGGAACAGTCATTTGTTTTCCATTTTTAAAGTAAAACTTCAAAAAGATATCTCCATATGTCCCTTCAACAACTTCAACTGTCGTGCAAGGTATTGGATATATCTCAGAAGCATAACCCAAGTCATCTCGTTTAATATAAGCAAAAGCATTGTGATTCAATTCTAATTGATTTGTCATTTTTTCTTGGAACATTTGACCTGTCATCAATGGGTTAGGTTCTTCTAATAAAAATCTGATGTATGGATCCGGATTAACTTTGAACTCTGTTTTACTATCCCTGATGTGCTTGGCAACTAACTTCCCAACAGCTTTTGCCTTAGGTCGTATACAAGCTCTAATAATGTCACTCTGAAAAATATCTCCATTCCAAGAAAAGAAACCACCGCCATTATCACTAATCATTTCATAACGATTATAACTTTTCGTAGCTGAAGTTTGTTTCTTTCCAAATATCTTATCGAATAACCCCAATTTCTTACCTCCTTCTTAGATTATGTTGAGATAATCATTTCTCTTTTCTTGAAGGATTACATAAGCGTTTAAAAGTGCTGCAGTTCCATCAATACGGCGGCGCTGATTCTTTGTTTTATTCGGTTGTATGTTTAAATTCTTATCAATATCAATTGCTGAATTTGAAAGACACCATTTATCAATTGGATTGTTGTTGTAATTTACTAATTTCGATTCCAAATCAGCCCCTAATAATTTCATAGGGCTAGATAAGGTTTGTTTACCTTGTGCAACTGGAACCATAGCTTCTTTACCGAAATACCCTTCCATTTCTTCAACCCAATACTTCGCTGACCATCTATCGTAACCAATCCAAGGAAGATAAATGCCGTACTCATCTCTAATTTCTAAAAACCATTCAGTAACATACTTGTAATGAACTGAATTCCCTGGAGTTGTTCTTAAAAGTCCTTGTTCATACCATAAATCGTAAGGGATTTGGTCTTCTTTACTTCGTTGTTCTAATAAGTCTTCAGGTAACCAGTACATTTGCTCGACGTATATGTTCGGGTCATCCGGAAGCATAAAAATAACCTTCGCTGCTGTTAAATCGGTAGTAGATGATAAATCACAGCCACCAATTCCATACGAAGGTTTTAGTTCGCTAATATCAAACTTAGCGACATTATTTAATTGTTCAAAAGTTAACCATGCTTCGGTTGATGTTTCTCTTATATTGAAATCTTTAGTAAGTAAATTCTTAACAAGCATAGGATTTGCTTTTGCTTCGCCAACAGGCCATATAACGGAGCATATACTTCATTTAATCTCCTTTCTATGAACTCCCTATTTTTATTATCAAAATATTTCCTTGCGCCAAAATAAGCCGATATAATAGCACCCACAGCTGTTATTATCGTTGCAAATTGCGCAATAGTTTTAAGGATTTCTAATGAAAGGTTTTGAGTATACATCCAGCTATACAAGCCAGTTATGACTGCTGTAACAACCAATAATAATAGCGAAAAATTTAAAATCAATCTAAAATTCAAACTCCATTCCCCCGTTCCACATTTCGCAATCACTTTAATAAGATAATCAAATTTTATTATTATATGTTTTTCATTTCTACTTATAGGTTCCCGGTCTCCTATGATATAGGTCTACCACCCGTCACATAACTCAAGCAAATTGAAAGTGACATTTTTGGGGATTTTATAAAAAAATATTTTGTATCACCAATCAACCCAGCAAATTTACCGAGCTCAATAAGAAACACAAAAACCACGTCACTCACGCACCGTGGCTGAATATATAAATTCAATTGGTCTTTTCGTCCTTTTCTTTCTCCGTCCATTCCGACCGAGTAACGTTTTGATAAAGGGGCTATGATCATGGTTTATGAGCGAATAGATACGTTATCCCCACGTTATGCTCTTTTCAAAGAACTAGTAACTATAGGAATATCGTACCGTCGATCTCAATGTAAAAAGGTACCCTATTTAGTACCCAAAACAGTGCCCAAAAAGTTCTATTATTTTTTATATCATACCTAATGCTGTAGCCAAATTAACGATTCCAGATTTTCGTTTTCTATAAAACTTTCCTCTTTTCATACCAAGAACAGTATAAATATAATCATCATTCCATTCTTTAATGCTCATATACTTCATTTCAAGAATCCTTTGTTCATCCTCATCGAGAGCTTCCTCAAAAGCTCGTTTTAACTGTCTATACTTCAACTCATGTTTGTCTACTTGCTTTAACTCAGGAAACAACAATTCTGCTCCCAATTCCGTTCTTTCTTGCTGATTTTTGAATCTAATACGTAACACTCTGTATTTCCGCAACTCTTCTATCACGAAAGGGCGGATTTCTATCTCCTCTATATGCTTGAAAAATGATAATTGGTCCAAATATAATCCTCCCACGTCTCAATCCTTACATATATAAGGCTAAAACTTTAAATATTTTAGATCTTCCCCTTTATATGTGTATGAAATTAGTTCGTAATCCACAATCGGCTGTAAACCTTGATTTTTTTACGTCTATTATTATGTAATTTACTAGCAGTGATCATTTAACTTAACAAAATCTCACCAAATTCTCTAAGCATATTTAATGGTTTTCACCTGGCATAAAGTATAAAAACAATTAAAGAAAAGAGACTGTCTTCAAAAGTTAATCTGTGGATACTTTTTTGACAATCTCTTTTCTTATATCAAAATTTTCAACTACAAAACTTACAAGTGATTATACGAATGTTATACCTGCACTTGCGAAGCCTGTAATAGCAGTAGCTATATCAAAACCAGGTGTAGTTGATGAAACAACAAGTAATATCTTATCTTGTGGAGCGACCGGAATTGCTTGTGCACTAATACCACTTGAAGTAGCGCCGATAGCAATAAGACCACTAAATGCTGGTGTTAATAGTAACGGTGTACCTACTGGAGTGAAAGTATTACTTAATGCTGGTGCACTGTACAACTGCATTTGAATTTGTATGCTTCCTAATGCTAAAGCAACCGCTACCGTTACACTAAAGAATCCTGCTAACGAAGTAATTGTACCTGCGCGAGGAGCTACAAATGCGAAATCAAATACTGGAGGTACAGGACCTATAGTAATTGGGCCACCAGGTGGGACAATTACAGGGAAGAATGAACTTCCAAATCCAAGAAGTGCTCCTGTGTTTGCTAATCCACCTAAAACAGTTGCTAATGCTACTGGTCCACCTGATGCAAACGGAATAACTGCTCCAGCTCCCGTTGCTCCTGTTAGGCCTGTTGCTCCTGTTAGGCCTGTTAGGCCTGTTGGACCTGTTGGACCTGTTGGACCTGTTGGACCTGTTGGACCTGTTAGGCCTGTTGGACCTGTTAGACCTGTTAGACCTGTTGGACCTGTTAGACCTGTTAGACCTGTTGGACCTGTTAGACCTGTTTCTCCTGTTGGACCTGTTGGACCTGTTGCTCCCGTTGGACCTGTCGCACCACCTCCAGGACCTGTTGGACCTGTTGGGCCTGTTACTCCACCTCCAGGACCTGTTGGGCCTGTTGGACCTGTTGGACCTGTCGCCCCTGGAGTAGCATTGATTAATTGAATTAATAAACTAAAAAGAAGTTGTAAAGTTGCAGGATCGACATTTGAGTCACAGGATACAGGGATAAGATCTAAAGCGAAGAAGAATTGTGCAAGGGCGCTATAAAATTGTTGCAATAATGTTGACAATTGTCCTAAATTAGGTGCTGGAGATTGTAATAAAACTATAATACTTTGAGTTAATTGTTTCAAAAAATTAACTTCTGGGGAAGATAGTAAGGAATTTAAGAAAATTAAAAATTGATTAAATAAATTGAGTAACGCTACTCTGTTTGCATCACTTGGATTTGCAAAAAATGCTGAAATAGCTGGTATTAATGAATTTAGTAAAGTAATTAATTGACTTAATTGTTGGCTAGTAATAGGAACTGACTGTGGATTTTTACAACAATCTGCTGAAAAAACAATCGGATTGCAGTTATTATGATTAAAACAATCATTATGTTTCATTTATTTCCTCCTTATTTAATAATTTTGAGAGAATACCCTTATACTAAGAAACACTCAATTGTAATGGTGTTGAATATTTTTAAATATTCATTTTTCTTAGAATAAAAGTAGAGTTACTAATAATTAAACTAGAAAAATTTAGTTTAATTACATTCACAACTCACATAATATAAGTATACGCATCTATTTATCGAGTGCTTAGATTAATTTACTAATAAAAACGCATATTTTTAAAGGAATACGTTATTACTCCTATCAACGTATTTATTTTATCAATAAACGAAAAAAAATATTAATTTATAAGTTCAATAATTCCATTCTAGAGTAATATCAAATGAAGTTTTTGAAAAAGTTTAACCCTCACAACATAGTTGTTTGTATCATGGGTTTCTAATAATGCATTGTATTTTCCATTGAGAGCTAATCATTTTGCTTTTGCTGACTAATTTTTAATTTTTTGTAACAATTTATACTCATCTTACATATATTATTTTGAATCCTTACTTTTCAAACCATTTGATTGTTCATGACTCACAAACATTAACAATATATGAATGGTGTACTGATTCATAAAAGAGTACCATATAATGGTGCTCTTTTTTATTTCAACAATTTCATATGAAATCTGCATACTTTTTTGACCAATTTCCAATAAAATTTCTTAAAACCTTAAATAATATCATTGATTATTTACTCCGAGAAAAGAAAATTTTCGAAGACCCCCTTTTTTTAATACACTAAATATACTTTAAATATTGATACATACTTTAAGTACAGAAACTTCTAAGACATTTCATTTAATATTGAGCAGTTAGCTTTTGCTAGCTGTTTTTTTGTTGATCATTCTTTTAAGAGGAACCAGTTATATGCATAATAACTCATATAAAATCCATACTATATTTAGGTTAGGTCTTAAAATCTAAAACCCTTATTCCAAACTTAGACCTAATTGATCACTCCTCTCCCTTCCCTGGGGCTAAGTAGCTAGCTTTTGCTAGCTATTTTTTTGTTCTTATCATTCTATTTATTACATATATCTACAACGTAGCTCATTTTGTTCAAAGACAGAGTTACCTCCTAACTTTAGAGCACTATAAATATGTGCTCTTTTTTATATGAAAGACACAAGAAAAAATTGCATGTATACCTTATAATGAGCAAACTCACATTATATGTTTTCTCTTGAAATTCTTGATCAAAGAGCATCTATACATGATGCTCTTTTTCATTTCCTATAAAATAAAATTTTGTATAAAAGATACACACTTAATCGAAAATAACTTTATAAAATATTCTGTGTTCCTTTCTTTATAAATTGAAATAGTCATTACAAAATGAATCTCGTCACGAGAGCACTTTATTAAGTGCTCTTTTTTAGTGTTCCGAATTAATACAAAATGAAATTTCTATTTAAATGTGTTTACACAATTTTTTTACATATCTTTTTGGGTTTTAAACTCATTTAAATTAATACCTAAGAATTATTAGGATAAGCAACATATTATAATAAAACAAAAAAGATTTTATCCATTGTTAAACGGAGGTGTTCCTAATTAGTACAACTTTAATTTCACATTTTTACAATGAAGAGTATTTACTCCCATGGTGGTTAATGCACCACACAAAACTATTTGATCATGGCATTCTTATTAATCGTGGATCTACTGATCGTTCGGTTGAAATATGCAAATTATTTGCACCTCATTGGGAAATCCGAGATTCAAAAGTATTAGAGTTTGATGCCTTATTAGTTGATCAAGAAGTAATGGAAATAGAAAAAGAAATTACGGGATGGAAAATGGTTTTAAATACCACTGAATTTCTTTGCTGTGTTGATAAGGAAGCCTTTTTCTCTTCTCTTGCTACTTTAGGGAAAAACATGTATTCCATTAGGACTATTCTGATGGTGGATGAACCTTCTCACGGTTATACCAATCCGAGATACGGCATTCCCCTTGTCAAACAGCGTTACCATGGGATAATAATCCATCCTACTCCACCTGCCCCATACTACGGTGGTAGATTCCTCCACAATTACTCGCAAGGTAACTATTCGGCGGGGCGGCATTGGTCGTTTCATCCATTTACCGTTTACATGTATCCTGCTTTCGTTTTAAAATTCTTTTACAGCCCATGGAATAAAGCTATGAAAAATCGAAAATTACAAATTGGTCCGACTCTTTCTAGACATAGCATCCAGCATGGCTTAGGTACTCATCACCTAGCAACGCTTGATGAATTAGAAAAAAAATATATATTCTTTGCAACTTCAACTATTGACCTTCGATTACTCCCAGAATATCAAGCTTTATTTCCAGATTTATGTTTTCCTAACTAGTAATCCATCAAAAACATTTTGAAACTTTCCATACGTTCTTTATTTTTAAGTAAGAGCCATTCCTTATTAAAATAGCGTTTTGTTTAAATCTTTTCACATTTAAACTGGACAAGCATATATTATTGCATCTCCTCTTTTCTTTCGTAGAATTTTACATTTGTTGAGACAACATCCCCCTTCGGATTTTGTTAATGAATTTATAAAATTATCACCATTAGGCAAAAGTCACATATATTATTATGGATTGTTGTTCATAATTTTGGGCGGAGCACCCTGGTCAGGTACTCTTTTTTAATACTGATCAAATAAGAATTTTGTTTAATTTTCTTCTTTAAATTCCTTAGTTAATTTAACCGTTCCAATATCCTCGTAAAGTTGAGCGACATATCCTTAATCAGGTAGAGCTTTAACTACTTCTTGCATATATTTCCAAGCTGCTGTACCTTGTCCAAATTTAATAGTAATTGTATTCATTTTTTTCATTCCCCTTTTTGGAATAATCTTTTTTGTATTACACATACTACATCTGAACCACTTTCTCCCTGGCTTCTCTCTTTCCAAATAGAAGGCGCTCCTCTGTGCAGTGTGCGAGCATAGCAGGTAACTTAATTAGTTGCCTGCTATCTTTGTGTATAGGTGTAAAGATTCTTTTACAAAATAAACATTTTGTTACATTCCTTGCACTTTTAAATAAGGCAAGCATATGTTATATTGTTATGTTTCATCACATTCCTTTTTTTTCAAGAGTACATATCGAATATGTACTCTTTTTGCATTACTATAAAATGAAATTTTCATACAAAATACACACAACTTAATCCGCATAATTTCATATGATATATTGCATCCTTTCTTTTTAGAGTGGATAGTCGTTACAGAAGGGCACTTTCCGAAGTGCTCTTTTTTTAATATTCCCTACACCAAATAATTGTTGAATCATATATTAATTTCGAGAACACTCACAAGTCATAGATTTACAATGAGTCTTGGTCAAAGAGCGCTGTTACATGGCGCTCTTTTATTTATAATAAAATGAAATTTTTATAATAAACCTTCAATCTTTGCTATCGCTTAAAATATTGGATAGATCTGCTGTGGCACCACCGCGTTACCTAAAAATCTCAATCTGTCTTCGGCCAATCTTGTGGCAGTCCCATCATCCATTCCACAAATTGCGGGTTGATTTTCTTCCCAATATGTTCTGGAAAGTGTTCCCCGATTGATCCTGGTAATGTTTTTCCGTGACTGCCGTTTGCTTCTGAAGGGCACAACTCTCGGATCGGCTTGTAATTTTGACTTGTCGTTGGAGTGGCCAACAATAAATGTCCGGTATCTTTGATGTGGCGCCCCGACACTGACAGCCGGTAATACGAATGTCCTTGTCGAGTAGTTTTCTTCTTCCAAGTCGGAGAGCACGGTGTCCAAGCCCATTGTGACGTGTCCAGCAACATTTTCTCCAACAAATCAAGTGGGTCTGAGTTCTCGAATGAGTCGGAAGACTTCTGGCCATAACCATCTTTCGTCTTCTGCACCTCTTCGTTTACCAACCAAACTTTCTCCCTGACAGGGATATCCTGCTGAAATAACTCCAATTGAATCAACGTCAACACCTCGATCTATTAATGATTGCTTCGTAAGTTTATATATATCCGGGAAAATAGGAATGTTAGGATAGTTCTTTCTGAGTACTTTTTGATTGAACTCTTCTATTTCACAAAAAACTGCTGTATCAATTCCAGCCCAATCCGATGCCATGCTTATTCCTGCAATTCCCGAACATAGATCCAACATTTTCATACCCTATTCCCCTTTGTTTTAAAATAGCGTTTTTGTTCAAATACTTCACCCTATGAAAAAAATCAAATATGATATCATGTACTCTTTTACATTAAGAGTCTTGGTCAGAGGAGCACTTATATATGGTGCTCTTTTTTGTATAGAATGTGAAATAGAGGCTTGCTCTTAAAACCTTTCATGTGATTTTTATAGTTTTTTTCCTTACACCCTTATGTCTGCTTGCTCATAAGTTGTTAAAGTATAAATATAAATCGGCTAGTTAGTTTATAATGGAGGTGTAAAAATGAGTAAATTTAAAAAGAAATGTCACATCCCATTTCCATGTGCCTTTCCTTTGCCTCAAATTGGGCCTACTGGATTAACCGGTGCTACTGGGCCTTCGGGACCTACTGGAGCTACCGGGCCTTCAGGTGGACCTCCGGGACCTACCGGGCCTACTGGAATTCAAGGTGTCCAAGGTATTCAAGGTAACCTGGGACCTACTGGTCCTCAAGGTATTTCTGGACCTCAAGGGATTCCTGGGATTTCTGGATCTATTGGTCCAACTGGACCTACTGGAATTCAAGGTATCCAAGGTATCCAAGGCATTCCTGGCATTCAAGGTCCTATTGGACCGACTGGAATAACGGGGGTCACTGGAATTCAAGGCATTCAAGGGATTCAGGGGATTCAAGGCATTCCTGGCCCGACCGGCCCTCAAGGGATTCAAGGCATTCCTGGTTCTGTAGGTCCAACTGGACCTTCTGGAGCTGTTGGCCCGACCGGCCCTTCCGGGGGACCACCAGGACCAACGGGCCCGACTGGACCTTCCGGGGGACCACCAGGACCAACCGGAGTGACTGGCCCCACTGGACCAACTGGGTCACCAGGACCAACCGGACTTCAAGGTATCCAAGGGATTCCTGGCCCCACTGGACCTCAAGGAAGTCAAGGGATTCAGGGGATTCAAGGTAATCCGGGGCCTATTGGTCCTATTGGACCCACTGGAATAACTGGGGCGACTGGAATTCAGGGTATCCAAGGTATTCAAGGTAATCCAGGACTTATTGGACCTATCGGCCCGACTGGCCCAACTGGACTTCAAGGTATCCAAGGCATCCAAGGCATTCCTGGGCCTACTGGATTACCAGGAACCGCTGGAGCTACCGGACCTACTGGGCCTACCGGTCTTACAGTATCTGGATTATCTCAATACGCTTATATTTTCAATACAGCAGCTCAAGTTGTTGCCTTAGAAGCACCTATTCTTTTTAATTCGAATGGCTTAATGACATCTGGTTTTACTCATACTCCTGGAACTTCTCAGATTATGGTTATTAATGCAGGAGATTATAAGATTTCTTTTTCTGTATCAGGAGTTGAACCTAATCAATTTACACTCTTTTTAAATGGTGCCCCAGTTACCAACGCAGTTTATGGATCAGGTGCAGGAACTCAGCCAAACAAAGGGCAAACACTCCTCACTTTAGCCGCAGGTGATGTTCTTACCCTTCACAATCATACTTCCGCTGCTGCGGTTACTTTACAGACTTTGGCAGGTGGAACACAAACAAATGTAAATGCTTCAATTTTGATTGAAAAGTTAAATTAATTTAATCATTTGTTTCTTGAAACCCTGCCAGTAAATAACCTGGGCTGGATTCTTTTTTCAACAAGCAGTTAGCCTTTGCTAGCTGCTCTTTTGTATTGAGTTGAAAATAAATTTTAGGTCTTATTTCTTTTCTGCGCCATATAATTTTAACCTAAACATCCAGCTCAAAGTGTTACCTCCTATCTTAAAGAGCACTTATGCATGGTGCTCTTTTTTATTTTGTTTTCTTTCATTTCTGAATAACATTTTTAACCCTGTTCATACTATTTTTGTAACTTAAAGTTACAAACTATTTCTGTAAGCGTAGCGTTTCTTTTGTACAACAAGCAGTTAGTTTTGTTAACTAGCTGCTTTGTTGTATAAAAGAAAGGTTTTGTTTTAAAACTGCACCTATCTAAAAAACATACATATAATATCTTGGGTATCCTTTTTCAATATTAGTTTTGGTCAGAGAGCACTATCAAAAGTGCTCTTTTAATGTATTGCAATGTATCACCTTTTACATACAATAAACGTAGAATGCAATGAGCATGCAAGACAGAGTTTTTAGATAATCGTGTACATTTTTTGTACGCGATTTTTTTATTAAATAACTATTTTATTACGTTTCCTAACTTACAGTAATGTCCTTGAAAAAACATTCATATATATTTATCAGATGCACTTTGAAATCCCTAGAGTATCAAATACTTTTAAGAGTTGACTGACCAACACTATTCGGCTAATTTTTACAAACTTATTAAAAATAACATAGATACACAAAAAAGCTACGTTTTATATAGGATAAAAAATTACATTACGCAAAGGAGTTTGATTATTGGTGAATTATCAAAATGATAACAATTCTAAAATTCACAAACCTTGCTCTTGTCCATCCCCCACGGCTAACAGTTTAAATGTTGTTCAAACTACCCCAACAATAGTTTCTGTAAATTCTGCGATTCCACTAGATACCGTGGTAAATTCTAATGGTACGGCAATCTCATTCACACCACCAACAACTGTTTTACTTGAAGGTGGAAGAACCTATTTGGCAATCTATGAAGTAGCAGTTTATATTGAACCAGGAGGTAGTTCTGCAGGTATCACTATGCGTCTTAATGATAATGTAATCATTGGTTCAGCTGCTTCTCTAGGGTATACTGCAGGATTTACCTCTGTATCAGCACCCGCAATTTTCACTACACCTCCAGGTATAACAAGTACCCTTACTGTTAATGTAGGAACGTATTCAGATACATTAAATACTTGGGGTTTAACTCTTACCGTTGTAGCATTAACATAATAAAATCTAATACTCTCTAAAATGATTTTCTTTGTGTTTTGGCTGGAGTTTTTGGGTTAGTCTCTAGAAACTCAATATAATTACATATAGAAAAAGAACACTATTTGAATCGATAGAACTGGGTGACTCGGCTGGTACAATTGCCGAGTCACCTTTTTTCCTATAATAAAATAACGCTTTTGTTCAATTTAGTTATTTTTTGTATAATAAGAGTTAACTAATCCCGAAGGGACTGAATTATGCGCAGATATCAATATTTTTAATCTACCTATCAAAACAACATAATGGAGGTAAAAGTATTGATTACAGAACTACACACACAAAGAGTGCATTTAAGACAAATGAAAGAATCAGATTCATTAAGTTTATTTAGAATATGGTCTGATCCTGATGTTACTAAATTCATGAATATAAATAATTTCACTAATGAAAATCAAACGAAAGATATGATTCATTTTCTTAATACCCTCTCTCAAAATAATAAAGCCTTACGTTTTACTATTATTGAAAAAGAATCAACTCACATTATCGGTTCATGTGGTTATAATTCCTTTGATTTCGAAAACTTAAGGGCTGAGATTGGTTATGATATTTCGAAAGTATTTTGGGGCAACGGATATGCCTCTGAAGCGATTTCCACTTTAGTTGATTATGCTTTTACACATCTGAAACTATATCGCATCGAAGCTAAAGTAGAACCTGAAAATGTGAATTCCATAAAAGTATTACAAAAATTACAATTCACTTTTGAAGGAACTTTGAGAAAGAGCGAAAAATCAGCCGGGAAGCTTATCGATCTAAATATCTATTCTAAATTAATCACCGATTAATTTTAGTCACTCTGCCTATGCCTATAAAGTATAGGCTTCTTTAATTTCTATACAAAATTCAAATTTGGTATTTATCAATAACTTCAATCTTATGTTAAATTTACGTAAAGATTGCTGTGATTCAACCTATCCACCCGATAAACGTTATATAATGAACTTGCAAATATTTGATTTGCGCACAACTACCTTTCTGTACGACGTAACTCTTTACCAGGAGAAATCCTAGCCTTTTTTTATTTCTCTCATATTAGTTGGACCTTTCCATTTCCCTTCACGTTCCCACTTCTTCTTAAGCTTTCCAACGTAAGTAAAACTGCGTTCATACATAATGCTGATTTCCGTATCCGGAATACCTTGTATATTCAAACCTCTTACAATTTCAGGGGTTAATCCAATTGGCGCTCTCTTTCTCGGTCCACCGTTCTTTTTCGGCTGTGTATCCAAGTATCTACCCAACTGGCGTAATTCTTCACCAGTCGGGCATGCTTTACATTCATTCACACTAAAACTTTCATTGGATGTACGATTGTAATAACAACGTCTGCATTTCTGTTCAATAATGTCACCAATTTGGTATGTGAGCTCTTTTCGTTCTTCCTTTGTCAGTTTCATACCATCCACCTACAAGACTGCCTTGAGCGCCATACCGAGCGCTTGCGATCTACCTTGTAATTCGAGACGGTGCTCCCGTTCTTTCGCAGCTGTCTCTTCTGCGTCACGTACATTGATATGCATTTTTTGAAGGTCATGCTCTAATTCGTGATTCTTTTCCGTAATCGCTTTAAATCGTTTAGTAACGAGTTATAATCTTCCTCACGCTCTTGCGATTGTTGTTTCATACTTTCAAATGCATCTTCCGCTTCAAAGCGTGCTTTCTTTTCCGCGATAAGATCTTGCGCTAGTTTTTCTTTTATACCTTTTAAGTCCTCATACAGTTTCGATACTTCACTTAGCTCTTTTTGAAGTACATCTTTTTCATCAAGAATGTCATTTAATCGCTCTTTTCAAGAAACATCTAGCGTTTCTACTTTCTCGATATGCTCAATAACTACTGGTTTTAATTTTGACGTTTCAGATTTCGTTTTCTGGACGTTTTGAAGTTGTGGTGATGGTTTTGTATTCTGCGGATTCTTTGATGCACCTACACGCTTAATAGGCGTTCCGTTTGCTTCGCGTCTTTTAGAAATATGGTAGTACAAGTTCTTTTCACTAACCCCAAGATAACTAGCGATTTTTACCCAAGTCCACTTTACTGAATCCGCTTCGCGTAACTTATTAGCTGTTGCACATAATTGATCCCAATTTCTTTGTTCAGCCATATGTTCCGTTCTCCCCTCGAGTAGGCTCTCACCTAAGCTTTTTAGATTTTTACCGATTTCACAGTTCTCTGAACACCAACGCGCTATTGCATAATTGTTTCCAATCGATTTCGGAACAATTTTACACGCTTTACATTGATCATCTTGTATATTTAAAATCCTGAGTCGGATTTGACGTTTTTCGGCTTTGCTCAATCCATCCCCCCATATGAGATTGAAAGGCAGGTAGTACAACGAAATTGCCATACTACCAACCTGTATTTATTAGTCTTCTAATTTTTCATTGAAAGGCTTGTACTCATCAGAGACTTCATATTCCTCAGAAGATTTTGATTCTTTTTCTTGTACCTGATCTTCTTCTGGTACAACCGGTTCTTCTGTCTCTTCCTTCGGTTTCTCTTCTGCCTTTGGTTGCTCTGCTACATCAGGCTGCTTTTCTTTCCATTCGTGCCATTTAATCGCCATCGGTGCAATGCGAGCGCGGTAATCATCAATGATTTCAATCAACTTCACGTTAGAAATTTTCAGCTCATTCGCTAGTTTTAGATATGACTCTCCCTCGAGCTTTCGTTTTACGATGTAGGCAAAATCATGTGGTAGATCATCTAAACCTGGTGCAAGCCCACTAATGATAAATGCATCAACAGTTTCACGATCCGCTTGCTCTCTTTCTTCACGAGTCGGAATTTTTTCTTCCGGAATATCAAAATCAGCTTCTAACTGTTCAAAAGATGCCTTTATTTCTTGTACAACGCCTTTATCATCCACTTCGTATTCTGTTAATGGTTTGTTTTCGCATTAAACAGCACATTATAATTCACGATAAGAGACTCTAATGAAACAACTACTTTAATATCAATCATTTCAGAAAGTGCATCTAACTTTCCGTTTAAAGAGCTATCCGTCACTTCCAACACAATTTCTTTCTTACCATCAGCTTTCAGATTTACTTTCTTTAAAGTTGGTTTAAATTCGATATATGACATATGATCCGCTCCCTTTATTTAGCTTGTTTTTTTCTGCCTTTTATCAGCTCATCGTTTTTAAAACCTCTATAATAGCGAGCTTTAACTAAACGATAATCCACACCATATTTTTCAGCTAATTCAGCTATAGGTATTTCTTTGCCATGAAACAAGGTCTTTACAGTTATACTTCTATTTCTAACTTGCGTTTTTACATCTACCCATCGACAATTACTTGGTTCGTAATTACCGTTGTTATCGATGCGATCAAGAGTTAAGATGTCATTATAACCATTGACTATGGACCAGTTATAGAAGTTTTCATAACTTAACCATTCATCACAAATAGTGATTCCTTTTCCACCGTATTTTTGATATGATTTGTTGGTTTTCTTCAAACATCGACTCTTCATGTTTTTCCAAGTGGTATAAAGGCGTTTGTTTTCATTTTTTAATCGGTGAGTCCGATTACCCAATTTACGTGTTCTTTTGGCTAAGCAGCCGCAACTTTTCTTTTTACCTTTACGAAGATCCGTTACACTTGAATAAGTTAATTGCCCGCAATCACATTTACATTCTCAATAAGTAAATTTACCTTTTTTTACTTTCCCTAAGGCTGTTAACATCCCAAAACGCTCACCTACGATATCAACCCATTTAAGCATTTATTTCACCCTCTTAGCTTCTTTACGCAACTTTTCTAATTCAGAAACTTCTATAAATCCACCGTATTTTTTAACGTAAGCCAAAAGAATCAAGTTTAAATGCGGATATTTGTATTCAAACATTTTCTTCTTCAATGCAAATGTCTGGGTGATGAATCCCTTTATGTCCACGACTTCTACATCACCATTCGGCAAATAAACCATGAAGTCTGCGATATATGTAATTACCACGAACTTTTTACCGTTCTTTGTAAATGCTGGCTGTAAGGTGAATCTCGGTTGTAATTCGAAGCTTATAATTTCACCTGCAGCTTGGCGTATTTTTAATCCGGAGTAATAATCCGCTTCTACTTTACTATCGAAAACATGGCCATCTAGTTTCTCTTTCTTGTTATTGTACTTGCTCAATATCCATCATCCTGGCGTTGATGGTTTACCTTGTTCTTTTCCAGGTATGCTTGTTCTATATCTTCATGAGTAAATCCGAGGTGCTTTGTTCCTAATTCCATAAACAAGTTAAAAATTGTTTCAACATCATCTGCTAATTGCAATTTACTGTCTGGATAATTATGTGCTGTATCCCACATTTCTCCTACGTAATAAAATAGCTTGTTAAATGTTCCAACGATTATTTTTTCTGTTTCATCCTCGCAACGAAACTCCGTTTTCACATCTAACTGATTGCTGATACTTAAAATAAAATGCAGTCCATCCACAAACTCTGTCAGAATGGTTTCTCTTTCACTTGGGCCTTTATTACTCCAATGTTTAAAACAACGTGTTTCGTTTGCTAATTCAGCAATTTCAACCTGTAGTGCTAAGATTAAATTACTAACTAAGTTTTGACCTTCTAAACCATGTTGCTTAATAATCCGATTATCAAGTATCTTTTGTAATCCACGTAATTTTGCGATATTCATTATTTTCTTTCCCCTTTCGTTTCACTGATCAGTACAGTAATTTCATAAACACCATTTATTAAATATTCCATGTTTCTTCACCCCTTGAATATTTTTCAAATAAAAATACATACTATTTTCAAGCCGCCGTATCCAGGCTAATACTTCTTTCTTTTATTACAGCAGAAGTAGGTAGGTTCTTAACTTATCTGCTTTTCCTGTATATTTTTTTTAATATCGAAAATAATACCAACAAGCTGTTTGAACTAGCAGCTTCACTCTTCTCGTAATGGGAATGCAATTTATCACAATTAGCTAATCCATTCGAATCACTGGCAGACAACCAAATTTGTTGTCTGCTTTTTGTATGAGATTTTTCATTTTACATATACTACTTTTGAGCCTGTTACCAATGTAAGCCATTTGTTTTTTTGAATTCCGACTAAGCTTTTTTGTTGCATAGATTATTACATCTTTGACAACACTGTTTTAAAGCGCGTTTTCTGGTTATTCGTAGTTCTAATCCAGAATAATTTTTCTCCTATAAAGGACGGCAGGTACGACTGCTCGTCCTTTTTTACTTATACCGCACACTCTCCCTTCTGGTAGTTTCGAACCACATTTCCCTCATCATCGTAGTAAGCAATTTCCCAATAGGGATGGCAGTTGTGCTTTTCAATTTCTCCATCGAACAAAACGAACAAATGAGTTTTCCAATTTCCGACGATTGTACCCCACATGCCAGCTACGTTTACTCGCATACCCATGTAAGCGAAATGTAGGTTGCGGTAATTCTGCATTTTCTTGAAAGCTTTTTCTGCGCTATACATGCGCTTGATATCAAAAACACCTTCGTTCTCGCACTTTACAAACTTCATGAATTCAACCATCGGCATCGTTAGAAACTTTGTTCTGAACTTTTGCCAATATAGGAATCTTGCTTTACTTTCCGTTTCTGCTACTACAAATTCTTCGTTTGGCCAATGTTCGAAAATGGTAGTTAGTTTAAATTTGTACAGGAGAAAACTCAATTTGAGCGCTCCCTTCTTTAGATACTGATTCGCAAATATCAGTTGTCGCTTTTTGGATTACCAGGATCAGTTCCGTGATGCTTTTAGATTCATTTTCTCTAAGCTCCCTATTTAACAAGCTAATACATGCTTTTTCTAAAGTTGGATGGAAACTTACTGGTTTATAATCAAACACTGGATCAGCGCCTTCTTTTACCTTTTTGTTAAAACGTTGATTCACGATGACATTAAACGTATCTGAAGTAATTTTGTACTTTTCTCCAATATTGATTTCCACTGTTTCTCCCCCTTAATTTGCAATCAACTTGCGGAACAGTTCTTCGTTTCTTGTGTCTAGCGCGTAATCGATAAGTTGTGCTTTAGCGAGTTTTTCTAAATCATTAACTACCTGTGCTAATTCCAATCTTTCAGTAAAAGGAAGATCTGTTTCATCAGATGCTTCACCTTCTAATACCTCAATGAATAATGGATATCTGAATTTATCATTGAAGTTTAATTCAATAAAAATTGCTTCTTTTTGATTAAAACGGATCTGATCAAAAGCTATGTCTGGATCATCAGAAACTAAATTGTTTTTATAAAATTTAAATGGTACTGTTTTTGTGCATTGTGTAGACATAAACAACGAAATTGGCTTATCGAATTTAACCCGTTCTACAAAATGAACTCTTTTTAATGCTCCTTCATTTTTCAGTAAATACTCCAGAATCCAAAGGCACTCTCTCCATTTCATTTTGTAATGCTCTTTGAACCATTCAATAAACTCACGCTTTTTCTCAACCGACACGTTGCTCATGCAGTAACCCCCTTTTCCATCCTTCAAATTTTTGTATCCAAGCATCCCAATGCTCTTGGTATGAAGCTTCCTGCTGCTTAGCTACCTCACAAGTACAACCTTCAATCGTTATCATCCCAGGATAAATTTCTTTATGAACTACACCAGTGTTACTGCATGTCATGCACATTTTCTTCACTCCTTTTCAAATCTTCTTAATCGATAATTGTTACCGTTCATTTCAATAACGTCTGTTTCATCATCAAAGATACGGCTGAAAATTCGTTCGTCATATATCCCAAACAAAGCTTTAACGGAATGGTTTGTTGTATAAATCGTGTGTCTTCCAATTCGGCTATCAATAATTTCAAACATTTTCTTTCGGACCCACTTATGCTTTTTTAACTCTTCTTCATCATCCGGTTCCTTTTCAGCCCCAAGATCATCAATCACCAAACAATCGATTTTAGAAAGCATTGTAAGTAATTCATCTTCCGTCATGTCACTTTTACGGTTATACGTGGACTTCAATTTGGTAAATAACTTTTCTTCTGTAATGAAGCAAGCACTTATACCGCGTTTCATTAGCTCTTTTGTCATCGATACGGCTAAATGACTTTTACCAGTTCCATAATCACCGTCAAGCATGATGTTCTTTCCGATTTTTTTGTTGAAAGTTCGTACGTACTGCTCACACTCTTCTTTCGCATCATGTAGTTGTTTGCTTGGTGGTACGTAATTTTGAAACGTTGCCTTTTTCAACTTTTGATTAATTAAGCTGCCATCTTCAAACCCTTTAAATAACTTGAGGACCTTTTCTTTTACATGCATTTCTTGTGCTTCCGTTGCTAATTGCTGGTCTTCCTTTTCAACCGTTTTACACTGTGGACAAAATTCTTTTCCTGTTTCTTTATCAATAAGCATGCGCTTGTTACAAACATCTTTTATGTTTTTCTTTCCTACAATGAAAACGCTTTAGCATCGATTCGGTGAAAATTGAAACATTTCCGCTGCTTTCTTTACAAACGTGCTAAGCAATCCCATCTCTTCAAGTTTTTTTCGCGACTTATGGACTGCATATTTGCTAATTCGTATTACTTCATGCCATTCTTTATCGGTCTTATAAAAATAACCATCTGCTCTTGTCGTGCGATCTGACCAATGAATAAGTTGAGATAAAAACAATCCAATTTCTAAATCATCGACAAAATCAACAAATGTTGTATTAATAACGATTTTGTTTGCCTGTCCACTAAAAGTCGCAATTATGTCAAATACTTCGTGTTGAAAATCCATCGTGTCTACCCCCTTGTGCAAATCGCGATGTAAAACTCATTTTCCTTAATGACTTTCTCTATTCGATAACCTGGATATCCAGTTTGTATATAGCGTGCAATAGACTGTTTTAAATCATCTTTTGATTGTGCCCTCTCCCACAATTTGCGAGAGAGTAGCACCTTTGATTTATTCCTCATTCGTCAATATCCATATCAAAATCCGTTCCAGTCTGCTCAACTTCAATCGCTTCTTCTTTCTGGCGATTCGCATGTTCTAAGCCGATGAATTTAGAAAGGGCTGTAATCTGTTGTAAAGATAGATCGTTAGGCTTCATGTTAAATTTTTCTTTAATAATTATTTTCAGATCATCTTTCGTCATGCTGTACTCTTTCAACTTTTCATTAATGGCAGACCATTTGTTTTTCAATTCACCATCCTGGTTAACCACTGCACCTTCTTCAACTTGTAGCTGTGTTGGAGTAATGTCTACCCTTGCGCCTGGCTGGTAAGAATCTACTTGATTTACTGGATTAGAACCAACCGACTCATCCTCATTAATTTCGATACCGTACTGTAATTTTGCAGCTCGTTTCATTACATGTTTTTTGAACATATCGTTGTACCAGTTGTTCCACATGTGCTTGTTATTACCCGCCTTCATGTGGTCCACCTCATTTGTTTCCATCAGTACAACTACATCCTTAAACCCTTCTCGTTGCGCTACTGCATAGCATCCGACCACTTGCCCGCGAGGGAATTTCACTTTATGATTTTTTATACCCCATTCCCCCTCGGTTGATCGTTCTGCATCAAACTCATCATTTTCATGAACCGTTTGAACATCAATTCCTTTGTAGCCATTCTTTTGTCGCGCAAGGTGAAGCACACCTTCAACAGAAATTTAAATACTCATTTTACCGCCATACACAATGCAGAAGATGTGGTTTAAAAATGGATTCAGTTCAGAATTTACGCAAGTTTGAACGAATAAAGCGAACTGTTCATTTGATGTACCTGCTGCAATTGTGCCTTTTAATGTATCCAACTCACTTTGCGTGAAACTTCCTACCACCGCTTGTGTATTTGAAACTGTTACTTGATTAGCCATTGATTACTTCCTCCTTGTTTTCAATTGTTTTTGCTTGAACCGTAAACTCTGTATCTTGAACCTGCGCCACAATCAGTTGGCCGACTGGTTTTTCAAAGTGTAAAATGCTTTCCGCGTTATCGATAAATGTTGGTACGATAAGTTCTGATTGTTTGCTTAACACTTCAATCACTTCCAAGCCTGCTTTGATTTTTTCAGCTGTACTTAATCGGCTATACGGATACGGCTTACCCTCCATCAAGATTTCGAATGTCGCACGTTCCTCGCCATTTTTCAGCATTTCGTACAGTTGTACATCGATTGTTTTAAATAACGCTTGAATCTTTTTCACCATTAATTCACTACGTTTCGTACGGAAATCTTTGATTGCATCGAGCAATACAATGGACTCATTTTTCTCTTTTCGAATCTGTTCTTTCGATGCCGTTACTTCATCGATTTCTTTTTGTAAAATCTCTAAGCTATAAACTTGTTTCAATGTCGCGTTTAATGAAAAGATTTGACTATCTAACTCGCTCGTTTGCGTTACATCTACTTCAACTGGCGATAATTGTTTGAACTGTTCCGCCAATTCTTTATGTTTGGCTACCATGCTTTTCCCGAGTTGTTTTGCTTGTTCAAAACGATCAATTCGATTTTGCTTTACCTTATCTAGCGCTTCACCTTGCAAGGCTTGACCGCATGTATAGCAAGACTCTTGCACCTGTTCCGCTTTGATAGCAAAAACCACTTCTTTCTACTTTTCAATTTCTTGCTTAACGCCTTCAATTTGATATTGCATTTGCGTGTATGCGGATTGTTGTTTCTGTGATGCGCGAACTTTTTCATCGATTGCGGAACGTTCTGCCTGTAATTCCGCTAACTTTTGTTTAACGGCTTCTATATCTGTTTCTGGCTGTTCTTCTTTTTGTTTATCCAAGTTGTTCTTGTAAGGTAATAACACGCTCACTTGCACGTTCGTATGATTTTTCATGTGTTCTTTTTCGTTCTGCATGCACTTTTTGTAAATCTTCGAGTGGATGTTTTTTCAATTTTTGTTCGAGTAATTCCACTTGCAATTTAGGTAATTCAGCAAATACTTCTGCTTTTAAAGGTTCACTTACATATGTGAGAAGCTGTTCACGCTGGGCTTGCCAATGTTGTGTACTGAAATAGTTAGGATTGAACAGTGACAAGAATGCTTGTTTATCAATTAGTGCTTCCACCCAAGCTTCGAACTCTTTCGCTTTCTTTGGTACCTCATTGATAAAGTACTTAGCTGTTTTCTTTTGTTTGCGGCCGATTAAAATGTCTTTCCCGTCTACATCGATTAACAGTTCAACAACTGTTTCTGTATCCGAATCACCAATTGGTTTTGGATCAAGTTTTGTTCCGAATGGATCTGTACCGAATAGTACCCAAGTAATCGTTTCGGCGATTGTTGATTTACCTGCGCCGTTTCTACCTGCAATTTCAGAAGTTTGACACAGCTCTGGAAAAAGCTTATAAAGAAAAGTGAGGTTCCTGACATTCGGTTCCATGATCTAAGGCATACCCATGCAACATTAATGTTGAAACAAGGTATTCACCCAAAGATCGTAAGTGAACGATTAGGACATAAAAGAGTAGGCATCACATTGGATACCTACTCACATGTCGTACCAGGCCTACAAGAAAAAGCAGTCGAAGATTTTGCAAACAATCTATTTCAAAAACACTAATGTTTGCAATTACGGATTTTGCATAAAAATACTAGCTTATCCGTGTGACATTGAAAGGAGTCAAAAACATGAGAGAAATCAAGTCTGACAAGGAATTCAAAGACATCATCGCAAGTGAGGAGCCAGTAGTTGTTAAGTTCTTTACTACATGGTGCCCAGATTGCGTACGTATGGACAACTTTATCGGAGATGTAATGGAAGAGTTCAATAAGTTTGAATGGTATTCTATTAATAAAGATGAGTTCCCAAGTATCGCTGAAGAGTATCAAGTAATGGGTATTCCAAGTTTACTTGTATATCAAAATGGTGAGAAGCTAGGACACTTACATAGTGCTAACGCAAAAACTGAAGAGCAAGTTACTGAGTTTTTAGAAGCATACTAAAATGAAGACCCTCTGAAAAATATTTTCTAGAGGGTTTTTGTTTTTATTTTACCAAATCGTCTTTCAGCGGTGTAGTATACGAATTCATCATAATTCATATGTCCCTTCCCCCTATCCCCTCAATCAAAATCGTTTTCTCATCCGAACTTTGCACTTTACAACATATTTTTCCTTCACGAAACTTTGTTATCCCCTTCTTAAAAAGCTATAAAACGTCAACAATGTTTGTATAGACCCACACGAGTTCCGTTTGGTACTCTATTTATAGAAAGAAATTCCTTGTAGAAAGGTGAGTGATCAAAATGGATACTCTTTCTCATAAAGAAGCTGATAAAGGTGCTATTGTCAGCATTATGGCCTACATATTTTTATCCTCTATGAAAATCATCATCAGTTATATTACCCTCTCTAGCGCATTACGTGCTGACGGTTTAAATAACTTAACGGATATCGGTGCTTCTTTAGCGATATTAATCGGTCTAAAAATCTCTCGTAAACCTCGTGACCCAGATCATCCTTATGGGCATTCGCGCGCTGAACAAATTGCATCACTTGTTGCTTCATTTATTATGGCAACGGTCGGATTAGAGGTTGTTATTAGTGCCATTCAATCTTTTTTAAATCCGAAACAAGCTGCACCTAATGTACTTGCAGCATGGGTAGCTTTATTTTCTGCTGTCGTTATGTACTGTGTGTATTTATATACGAAAAAGGTTGCGGCGCGCACAAAAAGTAAATCCTTAGAAGCCGCTGCAAAGGATAATTTATCAGATGCTCTCGTAAGTATTGGTACAGTAGTAGGTATTGTCGGTTCGCAGTTCCAAATGCCTATTTTAGACCCTATTGCCGCTTTAATTGTCGGTCTTATTATTTGTAAAACTGCATGGGAGATTTTCGTAGAAGCTTCTCATATGTTAACGGATGGAATCGATCCAGATAAGATGGAAGAGTACGCTGATGCTATTGAACATATTGGTGGCGTGGAAAACATCGTAGATATTCGCGCTCGTATGTACGGAAATCAAACGTACGTTGATATTACAATCGAGGTAGATGCTCGTATGGATGTTGGTGAAAGTCATTGTATTACTGACAACATCGAGGCTATGCTCCGGAAAAAGTTTGGCATTTATCATGCACACATTCATGTTGAACCAATGGAAAAAGAACCTATTATGACATAGGTTCTTTTTTAATGAACGTTTTATGAAATATAACACATAAAACGAGCCAGCTACCGCCAGCTGCCCATCCTGCTAATATGTCAGATGGATAGTGAACGCCAAGATATACTCGGCTAACTGAAATAGATAATACAACAAAGCTCGCTATAAAAATAATCAACAATTTTTTATGCAATGTAATACGTTCTTCTGTAATTGTGACGTATGCAATAAATCCTAAAAAAGCAGTAGCATTCATCGTATGACCGCTCGGAAAACTATATCCAGTTGCCGTAACAAGCTGCGTTACATCCGGTCTTGCTCGTTCGTACCATAGTTTAAGCATACTGTTTAAATACCGAGATCCATAATAATTAATTGTTAGAAGTAATGCACTAAGCAACTTTTTTCTAACGAGAAAATACATTACAAGAATTATGAGTAACGGAAAATATATTCTTTTGGAACCGATAAAAGACACCCAAGTAAAGTAGGCTGTCAAGTAGTCGTTTCGAAAACTTTGAATAAAATGTGCGACTATATTGTCAAATTTCTCAATACAAGCGGTATGATACGAAAGTGATAATACGACAAAACAAATGAGTAGCGTAAAACTTAACAAGTATAAATGTCGATATCGTTTCACATACATAACCTCACTATGCAAAAAAATGGAGCGGTTGTTTTAGTTTTCCTCTCCATTTCTTTTTTATGCATAGTTTATTAAAAAATATAATTGTTAATTTTTTCTTTCATCACTGGTATATCTTCATTCGTTACTGTAAAGCGAATCACTTTCTCGTCAAGGGCAAGTGCTTCTGCAAATAAACCTGCTAATCCGCGAGATTTTCTGTCTACTTCCATAATAATCTCTAGGCGATCATAAGCGCTTGGTAAGATTAATAATTCTAGTTCATCTAATTTCCCATAATACTCTCCGGAAACAGGAACAAACTCAAATTCTTGTGCAAATGGAACTTGCTTACGTAATCGATACGGTAATTCTTCACATTCTATATGACGCGCTTTAAAACCTAATTGATTTACACTCTCTAACACACTATTTAATAGTGCATTTGGCAACACTTGAATGTAATCACGATCACTTGGATCTATACTGCGTTTAATATCAAGGCCCGTATGCACCCAAACTGTTTTCATTCCAAGAGTAAGCGGCGTTTCAACTGGCATTTTAAATGAAAATGGAATTTCTTTTTTTTCATTCGGCTCAACAGAAAAAGGTTCTGTTAAACGAACTCGCTCTAAATCATATGTTGTTGTTACTTTTTTATCATCCACTTCTCGTACATACGATGTTGATAACGTTAAGTAAATGCTTTCAATTTGTTGGCTAACTGAACCACCAATTATATGAACCTTCCCGTGTATCTCTTCTCCAACAATATACTCATCTTTTTCAAGAACTGTATCTACTTTTGCATTACCAATACCAACGCTTGCTAAAAACTTTTGAAACATGGATCCTCCATCCTTTCTAAAGCAAAAGCTACATCTTTTTTTAAATCTTGTACATTTTCATAGTACGGTGTTTTTATTTGTAACATGCGCATAAGCATTTCACGGTTATATTTTTCCAAAGTTAATTCGTCATACCATGGCTTTTCATGTTTTTCATTAGATTCATAGCCTGCATATAATAAAAATAATGAGAAATGACCAAGCGCATAAAAATCGCTACGGAAGTGAACTTCTCGCATCAAAGCTTGTTCACCTTCATAAGTTGTAGCTCGTTCATCACCCTCACCCTTCAATTTAGCCAATCCAAAGTCAATAATACTAATTTCGTTTTCTTTCATTAATATGTTTGGAATGCGTAAATCTCGGTGAATAATACCTTCACTATGAAACACCGATACAATTTCTAATATTTCGTATAAAATTTTTAAAACTTCACGTTCTGTATATACATGCCCATCTAAAAAAATATAATCTTCGAAATTTTTACCGGGCATATATTCCATTACAAAAAAGCTTTTTTTCTCCCATACGAATTGATCATATAAACTAGGAATTGCATGATGATTTAATGTTTGTAAAATCATTTTTTCTTGTTCAAATGATTTTCTCCCAGACTCATATCTTTGTTTACTTTGTCTTAATTGTTTTAAGACTTTATATCTATTTATTTGTAAGTCATTAACGACATATGTAACCCCATAACTGCCCATTCCAATTACTGATTCAATTTTATAACGTTCTGCAACGATTGTATTATTTCGCAGTGGTCTATCAAATAAAGCTAGTATACGACGCCATTTCATCAGCTACTTGAAAAGAAGCTACGGCTTTTACGTTTTCTTTTATAATGATGATGCCCATAACCAGATGAACGTCGCTTATAATCGCTACTTGAATAAGAGCGACCTCTATGGCGATAATCACTACTAGAATACGAACGATATTTTTTCTTTCCTAATAAAGAATCAATAATTTTTTTGAACATCCCTTCACCTCTTGAGTAAAATTTTCTTTTAATTATACCAACTATTACCGACTTTATTTGTGACAAGTTTGTAAAGAGTAAAAAACGACGAGTTAGGCCCGTCGTTACTTTCACTCATCTTCTTCATCAAACACTTCATCAATCATACATTTCTCTAATAAATACTCGAATGTAATATCTGCGAGATCTTCAATTTCTTCTCTTTTTGGGACGTATCCTCTTTCAATTAGTTGCTCATAAAAAAACTCCGCAATCTCTTCCGTATCAATTACGACTTCAATTTCCTTCATGAGCATCACTCCTTTATTTCTGTTTTATGAAAAAATCTCAAAAATATGTATATGAGATTAGAAAAATAGTTTTTCTTTTTTATAGGTTATATCCTTGGGACGAGATGCATACGATGGTAGTACAAGCTAACAAAAAGGGGGATTTAATTATGGAATACCAATACGAGGTAGAACAAGAAGTAGGACAAACAAAAGAAGAGTTCATGCATGAAGATCAATGGGCAGACTCTCTTATTAAATGGCTTTTTATTTTTTTAATAATTGTAGGCATACCTTATACTGCATATGTTGTTGTTCAATTTATTCTCTCTTTCTAGTTAACTATTTTTTCTCTGTCAATTTAACTAAATAATTATGAACAACATCCATAACAATTTTGTATTCTTCATCTTTAAATGTATCAAATAACAATTGATAATCGTTATAAATATCAAGTAATCCATCAATGATTTCTTGACGATTTGTCTTAACACTCACTTTTTTCGAGTTGTTAATTGACTTTAATTTTCCTAAATCTAATTTATTCATACCAGCTTTATCTTGTTTCATTTTCTTCAAAATTGCATTTGCCGTTTGAGCATTGGCAAGTAACGTTAAATCTGACTCATCCGCTTCTAACCATTCACCATCCGTAATTCGTGACAGTTCGTATATTGTATCTTCCCATGCGTCATTTTTATATCTCCATACTTCTGTACGAAAACCAACAATTCGAAACACATCTTTATCATATCCTGTTACTTGCACGAGATCACCAAATGTGAAATTATAATTTAATTCGATCCACTCAGTTTCACCTTTTTTCATATCTTGCTCTGAAACGTGCTGCAACGTTTGCTCTACGTAAAACCCATCGTGATTATTGACTTCGTAAACGTAGACTCCATCTAAAACCTTCATGTTTGTGATTTTACCAACGGTTCCATATAGCGTAATCACGACTATGTCCCCTACGTTATATTTAGGTTGCTTTTTCTTTGCCATCTATATCTCTCCTTTTTTTGACGTCGTGATTTTGATAACAGTATATGCAACCTACATAAAAACGCTTATCACAGAAGCGTATATTCATAAATTTTTTCAATAAAAAATATCACCATATGAAAATTTATTTACAATATAAAAAAAGCTAGCAAATAAACTAGCTTCACATCAAAAAAATCCCGTATAGTTTTTATCTCTCTTGTATGTATAAATCCCACGCTTCATCAAATATAGACATACTTTCTAGCATGCCACTTAATTCTAAGTATGAACTAATTTCATCGTAATCTTCAGATTGCTTCGGAAAGCTTAAATCATCATACATCGCCTCTGCTAAATTCGATATTTCATTACTAAATAAAGCTGCGCGATGCTTCATCATATAGTGGTAAAATGTCTTTTTCAAAAATATTCCCTACCTTTCTAACTTGGGTACATTATACAAGGCAAAAAAGAAAAAAACCAGCATAAAAGCTGGTTAAAAGTCGAAATAATTTCTTTTTAATAGACGTGGTCTTCCCATTAATTCTTCATATGTTAGTTGTTTTGGTAAATCTTTCGTATAAATTAGAAACAATTGATCTTCTATTTCTTTCACTGTATGATCTGATTGATAGTCCATACCACATGAGGAACAAGAAATGCATGGTGTCTCTTGGATTTCAATGGCTTTCGTACCATCTGGTAACTCCCAATATACAGTATTTAAGCTTTCTTTTGCTTCTGTACTGTCACACCACATACAATTCATACTGCATCACCCTCAGTTTTTTTGTCGTTTTCTTCTAATTTAGCCATTTGTGCTTGATATTTTTTATCTTTCAATTGGTCACGCTTATCACGTTTATCTTTTAACGATGCATGCGTTTCATTATCTTCATAGTCTTTACGACGGTTCATACGCTGTAAATCGTCTGGAACAAGGTTAAATTTCTTATCGCTCATAAGACCTGCGATACCAACATCTGAACGTTTTTCTTCGTAATTCGGGTAGATTTCTTTAAAGTACCCTTCTGCTCTTCCTGGAATGTAGCTCTCTGGCTCTGGATACGTTGTAATAACACCTTCAAAGTTACGAAGCACAACTTTATCTGCACTTTGCGAGATTAAATAGTTTGGCTGAAGCGCAATTTTACCGCCCCCTCCTGGTGCATCAACAACGAATGTTGGAACCGCATAACCAGACGTATGTCCGCGTAAACCTTCAATAATTTCAAGACCTTTAGATACTGGTGCACGGAAGTGACCAATACCTTCAGATAAGTCACATTGATAAATGTAGTATGGACGTACACGGATTTTTACTAAGTCATGCATAAGTTTTTTCATAATTGGTACGCTGTCGTTAATACCAGCTAAAATTACTGCTTGGTTTCCGACTGGCACACCAGCATTCGCTAACATTTCACATGCCTTTTTCGACTCTTCAGTAATTTCAATAGAAGTATTGAAATGTGTATTTAACCATACTGGATGGTATTTTTTAATAATGTTACATAAGTTTTCTGTAATACGCTGCGGGAATACCACTGGTGCTCTCGTTCCTATACGGATAATCTCAACGTGCGGAATCTCACGTAAATTTTTTAATACATATTCTAAAATTTTATCGTTAATAAGAAGACCGTCACCACCCGAAATTAATACATCTCGTACTTGTGGTGTTTCACGAATGTAAGCAATTGCATCATCTAATTGTTTCTTCGGTACACCCATGCCAATTTGTCCACTAAAACGACGACGCGTACAGTAACGACAATACATCGAACATTGATTTGTCACTAAGAATAATACGCGGTCAGGATAACGATGTGTTAACCCTGGAACTGGTGAATCTTCATCTTCATGAAGCGGATCTTCTAAATCGTATTTTGTTTTATATAACTCTTCCGAGATCGGTACAGATTGCATCCGAATCGGACAGCGTGGGTCATCAGGATTCATTAACCAAGCATAGTACGGTGTAATATTTAACGGGATCGTTTTCGTTGAAATTCTAACACCTTCTTCTTCTTCAGGTGTTAAGTTAATCACTTTCTTTAAATCATCTAACGTTTTGATCGTATTCGTTAATTGCCAAACCCAATCATTCCATTGTTCTTCAGTAACATCCTTCCACAACTCGATATCCTTCCAGTGACGATTTGGTTTGTATACATCATGTAACATTGCTATTCCCCCTTTTTATACGCTCATCCTTTATATAAGCAATAGTTATGCCAACTTTACTTTATTGATAAGTAAATGTACGGCGAACCCTATTACATAAGCGAAAAAATATTTTTGAGCACTGCATGAAATCCATACATACTATCATATTCATTACTTTTTATATATGTAAACGCTCTTTTATTGGTGCAAACACACAAAAACCGCCAATTATTCGGCGGTTTTGTCGTACTTACTCAGTTTATATTGAAGCGTCTGTCGAGGGATACCTAACATTTTTGCAGCTTGTAATATATTCCCTTCCGTTTCAATTAACGCTTGATCTATTAATTCTTTTTCCGTTTGATGAAGTGCTTCTCTAAGTGGCAATATACTCTTCTTCTGCGTAAGACTCTCTTTCCGAAATGTACGGGGTAAACAATTGGCTGTTAATGTATTCCCTTCTGCAATTATGACAGCATGTTCAATCGTATGTTTAAGCTCCCGAACATTTCCAGGCCATTGGTAACCTTGTAGTCTTTCCTTCGCTTCCTTATCCATTTGAAGTACACCTTTTTTATAACTTTTATTATATTCTTTCAAAAAATAAGATGCTAATAATAATACATCCTCAGTTCTTTCACGGAGCGGTGGAATATATAATGAAAAGACATTTAATCGATAGTATAAATCGGTGCGAATTTTATTCTCTTTTAAACATATTTCTGGTGGCTGATTCATTGCGGTAATAACGCGAACATCTACTTTTCTCGTCTTATTATCACCAATACGACGAATCACACCATCTTCTAATACACGTAGCATTTTCGCTTGTAAATCGAGTGGCATTGAATTCAGTTCATCTAAAAATAATGTCCCTCCATCTACAAGTTCAAATAATCCCGCTCGTTCAATTGCCCCAGTATAGCTACCTTTCGTCGTACCAAACAATAAACTTTCTAATAGAGACTCTGGCAATGCTGCACAGTTTTGTGCAATAAACGGCTTGTTCTTCCTCTTAGAAGCTTCATGAATCGCTTGTACAAATAACTCTTTCCCTGTTCCTGTTTCTCCATATATTAAAACATTCGCATCAGTTGGGGCTACTTTTTGTGCTAATTCTTTCGTCTGTTTAAAACGAGCATCATTCGTCACGATCGTCTCAAATGCAACATCCTTTTTAATTGCTTTCTTTCTAGATGATCGCTTTATTTTCGACTGCAAATCGACTATTGTATCGGTAAGTTTTTGTACTGTGGAATAATCTTTTGCAATTTCAACAGCTCCAGCAATATTTCCATCTATAAAAATAGGTAAAGTCGTATTTACTGTACAAATATCTTCCCCATTTAAATTTTGATAATGCTGCACTTGATGAACGATTGGTTTTTTTGTATCTAACACTTTCATCAATGTACTTGTTTCCCTAGATAAAGAAGGAAACGCTTCTAACAAATGTTTACCTAACACTTTTTCAATTTTTGATCCATCGTGTTTTGCAGCTACAGTATTATAGAAAATTGTAATACCATTTTCATCTACTGCGTGTATAGCCTCATCAATACTGCCCAAAATCGCCTCAATGACTTCTTGTGTCGAAACTGCTAGCAATGTCATCCCCCCTCTTGCCGAAAATTCAGCAAATATCGTGCCGAATTTTCGGCATACCTATGTGCGATTATAAGCATGATGATTCCGTTCTATTTTTATACCGTACTATTTAGACAAATCTTTCACCCAAATATTCATGTCTTCCAACTTATCAAAAATGTAGCAATTGTTCGCCAGTCGCCCTGAATACGTATAACCTAACTGATGAAAGGCCGCATTCATTCCGAAAGAAAGAGATCGAGCAATTGTATAAGAGCAGAAAATCGATCTTTCTTGCAGTTCTTCCTCCAACTTAATTAATAAACTTTTCATAAACCCATGTTTACGATATTCGGGTAAGGTAGCACAATTCGTTAATTCTGCATTGCCTTCCTTTATATTCATTTCTGCAGATGCTGTACTAATTATTTTCCCCTCGAATTCATACACATAGTAAATTGTATCGTCTTCTCTCATCGTTTGTTTTACATAACTCGCTTCGTTTAAAGGAGTCGGATACACTTCAAACACTTTCCCAAATACAACTGCTAATTCCTCTGCATCCTCTTCTGTCGCTTTTCTTAATAGAAATTTCTCTGGGACTATTTTTTCCTTTACTTCTTTTGCTTTTACACCGCTTAAAATGGTATCTTCCTCAGCCCAATGAATACTATTTCGTCTTTCATCATTATTAAATTTCACGAAGAAGTATGCATCGTGACCTTGAAAATAATGTGGTATTGTTGCTTCCAATAAAAAACCGAAAGAGAGCCATGTTGAAACATGCTCTCCCTTTCCTTTAACAATACATTTAGTGAAAGAATGTTTCTCTGCTAATTCGTCAATTGTTTGGATAATCCTCTCAATATTTCCTGTGTAGTGGTCTACTCGAATACGTTTATTAAAATAATCTAAAACGCCTTCTACTATATAGCCGTTCGTCTGCTCTCTAAAAGATTCATAGTATTTCATTTTTTCACCTCACACCAATCTAGTAATGTACATGCAATAATTTTTGCGGCAGCTATCATTTTATCAACTTCTATATATTCGTTTGGATAATGTGCGACTTTCGTTTCTCCTGGGCCAAATACTATCGTTGGTACGTTAGCGATTTGTGTAAATAAACCTCCATCAGTCCCCCACGGCGAGGCTTCAATAATCGGTTCGTTCCCTTCGATTTCAACAAAGTTATACCCAAGTGTTGTAATTAACTCATGATTTTCTTCTAGTTCACCAGGAACCCATCTCGCTCCAAACCATTCTACTTCTACGGGATTTTCAACAAACCACTTGTCCACATCATTTAATTCAGCGATCCAATTCTCGAATTCTTCTTTTGCTGCCTCTATAGTCTCATTCGGCGCAATACCGCATCTTCCTTCTAAAATTAATGAATCAGGAACAGAACTTGGCCAGCTCCCGCCTTCTATTTTCCCAATATTAATTGGAATTGGAATTGGAATTCCTTTAAATAACGGGTCTGTAATTCGGTCATTTCTCTTCTCTTCTAGCTTTCTCAAATGCTCTACAACAAACATGCTTTTTTCAATTGCACTTACTCCTTCATAACGTGTTCCACCGTGTGCTGCTTTCCCTTTCACATGTAGACGAAACCACATAGAACCTTGTTGTTTCGGGAAAAACTTCATATTTGTCGGCTCTGGAATAATGACACCATCCGCTTTATATCCTCGTAATATAGTCGCTAATGTTCCTGCTCCGCCGCTTTCTTCTTCTATTACACTTTGAAAATAAATATCTCCTTTTAATTCAATACGAGATTCAATAATTGCTTCCATCGCAAGCATTAGCGCGACATTGCCGCCTTTCATATCCGTTGTTCCACGGCCGTATATACGATTTCCTATTCTCTCACCACTATAGGGATGATGGTCCCACTGGTCCACATCTCCTTCTGGTACAACATCAATATGTCCATTTAATATCATAGATTTCCCGTCGCCGCTTCCTTTAAGGGTCGCTACAATGTTCGGGCTATCTGAAAAACTTGTACGCGGTGATACAAAATAAGGATGATCTTTCATTTTAGAAAATGAAGGCTCCCAAATATCAAGATCTAAACCTAGCTCACGCAATTTTTCAATCACAATTGCCTGTGCACCACTTTCATCACCAGATACGCTCTTTTCTTGAATTAATCGTTTTAAAAATTTTACGCTTTCTTCTTCTTGACTCTCAATATAATCACAAATTTGTTTTTTTAATTGCTCCATATATTACATCTCCCCTCATTCAATTACTAGTAAGTTAGAACCAATTTCAAACTCCGCTTCCGTATGTTGTTTTATATCTTCCACTGTGTATGGGCTCATTAATTCTTGTAAAATAAGTCCACTCGGCGTCACTTCCATAACCGCCATATCCGTAATAATTAAATCTACACATTTCTTTGAAGTTAATGGTAACGTACACTCCGAAACAATTTTTGCATTTCCGTATTTATCGACATGATTCATGACAACAACGACACGCTTCGCTTTTTGTGCCAAATCCATCGCTCCCCCAATACCTGGAACGCGTTTTCCTGGTACAATCCAGTTAGCTAAATCACCATTCTCACTCACTTGTAATGAGCCAAGAATCGTAATATCTAGTAAACCTTTCCGAATCATCCCAAACGCGGTGCAGCTATCAAAATAACTCGCTCCAGTAATAAGAGATGTCGGTAAACCTGCTGCGTTACATAAATTTTCGTCTTCATTTCCTTTGCTTGGTGTAGGACCCATACCTACAATTCCATTTTCCGCATGAAACATAACGTTTATATCGTCAGGCAAATGGTTTGGTACAAGTGACGGTATACCAATACCTAAATTTACAATCATGCCATTTTGTATTTCTTTCGCTGCACGTCTAGCAATTTTATCTCTCACTTCTACGCCCATACCCATTTCCAATTCACTCCTTCCGACGGTACGATATAATTTACAAATACTCCTGGGACAACAATTTCTTCTGGATCTAAACTTCCAAGTGGAACAATTTCTCCTGCTTCTACAATCGTTATATCCCCGGCCATAGCAACGTGAGGATTCATGTTACGAGCGCTCTTATCAAACACAAGGTTACCGAACGGATCCGCTTTTTTCGCATATACAATCGCAACCTCAGCAGTTAATGCTGTTTCAACTAAATATGTCTTACCATTCATTTCAACAGTACGTTTTCCTTCTTCTACAATCGTATCAACACCTACATCAACTAATACGCCACCAAGCCCTACACCACCAGCACGAATACGCTCTGCTAATGTTCCTTGGGGAGAAAACTCAATTTGTAATCTTCCTTCGTTTAGTTGTCTTCCTGCATTTGGGTTTGAACCGATATGAGAAGTAATTAACGATTTTACTCTTTCATTCGTAACGAGACGACCGATACCTACATCAGGAAATCCAGTATCATTTCCTATTAAATTTAAATTTGTAACTCCTTTTTCTAAAATCGCCTGTATTAAAGAAGGAGGGGATCCAATCCCCCCAAATCCTCCAAACATTAATGTCATATCATCGTGAAACAAAGAAATTACTTCCTCTATCTCTTTTAATTTACCGAATGTATTTGTAATAGTTGTCATGCGATACTATGCCCTCCTTTTTGCATCATTTCTTCTACACTTTTTGCAAAAATTGAAAGTAATTCATCTAACTCGGAATATGTAGTTGTCATTGGCGGTGCCACAAGCAGTGCACTATCTTCTTTTCCTGCTTGCCCTGAAACAGCTTGATATAAAAGAAGACCATTTTTAGCTGCAACTGAAATAAGTTCCGACGCCTTTGTAAACGGTTGCAATTCTACCCCAATCAGCAAACCTTTTCCGCGCACATCAGCAATGATAGTCGATTGTTGCTGAACTTTCTGTAAACCTTTTATTAAATACTCTCCCTTTTCCGCTGTTTTTTCAGGTAGATTATGTTTCTCCATATATTCAATAACAGCTAAAGCTGTTGCTGCAGATAATGGATTTGCACTTAACGTATGCCCACTCATAACAGAACGCGATCCCCGTAAAATCGGCTCCATTACACGGTCACTTACAACCGTCGCTGCCATCGGTGTGTATCCAGCTCCTAAACCTTTACCAAGGGTCATAATATCCGGTTCTACCCCCCAATGCTCCATCGCAAACCATGCGCCAGTACGACCAAGTCCAGTCATTACTTCATCAGCAATAAATAAAATATCGTAATGACTACAAATATCTTTAATAACTTTATAATATTCTTTCGGCGGAACGACTGCGCCTCCAGCTGCTCCGATAATCGGTTCAGCGATAAAAGCTGCGATATGTTCTGCACCAATTCTTTCGATTGATCTTTCTAGTTCAGTCGCACAAGCAAGCTGACAAGTTGGATATACTTTTTGCACCGGACATCTAAAACAATATGGAGCTGGAATAGTTGGATAATCTTCTAAAATTGACACGAAACGTTGTCTACGCAGTGGATGCCCAGACATTGATAAGGCGCCCATCGTAATACCGTGATAACTCATCCATCGTGACAAAATTTTATGTTTCCCTTGAATACCTCGCTCTTGAAAATGTTGAATTGCAATTTTCATAGCTGTTTCATTTGCTTCCGTACCACTATTCACAAAAAAGCTCCAGTTCAAATCTCCTACACTTAAATCGCTTAATTTCTTCGCTAATTTTTCAGCTGGTTCACTCGTAAACTGTGATCTATAAACGAAAGCAATCTCCTCTGCTTGCTTTTTGATAACGTCCGCAATCTCCTTTACGCCATGCCCAATACCTGCCGTAATTGCCCCTGACGAGCCGTCAAAATATTTATTTCCGTTTTGATCATACAAATACACACCTTTTCCATGTGAAATCATTGGATACGGCTGACCAACAAGTGGTTTAATTAAGTAATCGCGCATAGCGCTCCCCCATTTCTCCAATTTGTATATATATATGAAGAAAATTGACGTTTCTTTCATAAAAAAGAACCCTCTGCGAAAGCAGTGAATTTATCAAAAAACTATTATAAAATATACAAATGAGTGCTAAATATTATTTTAAAAACAGAAAATTCAGAACTTAAAATGTAGACCAACCCTTATCTATACGCTCAAATAACCCTCCTTTATATAAAATTAACGCTTCACTAAAAATTTTTCTAACATAATGCCAGCTTCCCTCAAATGCCGACATTGTGTAAACTTCGACGAAACTCCCTTTAAACTCCTTCCTATTCTCCTACTTTATATTGCATATTTTTAAACAAATCTCGACAATTAATCCTACTAAATGCATAGCAATTATTTTTATAGAAACCAATATTTCACATACACTTCGCTCTGTTTTATATAATAAAAAAAGAACCGATTAACCACATTAATCAGTTCGGCACGACGCTCTTTTATCGATTAATACCGTCACTTGCTAACGTAAATAGAAACAATAGTATTACAAAATCAAAATTCATCCTACAGCATAAAGCACAAAACCATCCATAACTCCATTCACAATTCCTTGCGGGATATCCCCATCCCAAGATTTCATTCCTTTCCTCAAATTCAAACTACCTTTCCTTTATAATTTATGTAGGACAATTATCACTTTGTATGTGTATTTGCCCATAATTAAAAAAATCCCTAGTTTCCTAAGGATTTGGGACATGTTTTCGATATTGCACTTGTTTCACTCTTAAGTTTTCATTTCGAAATACAAACTTCATCAGCTCATATGGAGGAAATTTTGTTGTGTCCTCTAGAAATTTATAACGCTCGTTCACCTAAACTACACTTATCCGTAAAAATACTTATTATTAATTTCCTACCTTTCTCTTTTAAAAACAATTTTTTTGCATAACCTCTTTCTTGCTAAGCATATAGTTTTAATGATGACAAAGGAGGAATGTTCATGTCTCAATCTGAAATCGAAAAATATGGACAAGAAGCTGCACGTTACGAACAGCTCGCTCAATACTATCAATTTCATAATCCGAAAAAATATGTAGAACTATATATGAAATATTACGATGCGCTTACGAAACTTGTACAGGCATATGAAAAAAGAGATTCACAAGAAGCTGCTTTACCGTCACATATAAGATTTTTTCACTCTGCTTCAAATACACCTGCGGTTGACATTTTAGTAAATGGACAAAAAGTTATTAAACATATTTCATTTAAACAATTTAGCCCCTATTTAACATTAGTACAAGGTAAGTACCGTATAGATATTGTTCCTGTCGAAAGTGAAACCCCCATCTTTTCAGCTTTAGTACCGATAATGGGAAATCACTCTTATACTTTTGCTGCAATAAATAGTGATCATCATCTACAATTACAACCTATGCTCGATAATACTCATTTACCATCAGGCCAAGCAAAAATGCGGTTTGCGCACTTTTCTCCAGATACCCCTGTTGTAAATGTAAGTTTAAAAGGTGGAGATCATTTATTTGAAAATGTACTTTTTAAACAAATAACAGATTTTTTAGAAGTTAGCCCAGGTACAGCAGATATTGAAATTTCACTCGCAGATAATCCAAGTGTTTTGCTAACTATACCGGATTTCAAAGTAGAACCGAATATTATTTATACAATTTCACTTTTAGGTTATTCAACGAAAGACCCTAAATTAGAAGCCGTTATACTTACGAATTAAAACAGTCTACACCATTCATTTGGTGTAGACTGTTTATTTTTGAAATGCAATTTGAAATTCTGTCCAATCGTTATCTGAACGACACATGATGGACCCATTATGTTTTTCTACAATTTGTTTACATACAAATAACCCAATACCAGTTCCTAACTTTTTAGTAGTTACAAATGGTTCAAAAATCGTTTCTACATTTTCAGCTGGAATCATTGGTCCGTTATTTTTTATTACAATTCGAATCGATTGATCTTCTTCAAATACATCAATGATAATTTTTCGTTCTTCTTTCATTGATTCAAGAGCATCAATTGAGTTCATTAATATATTTAAAAATACTTGTCTCACTTCACTGCGATAACCAGTAAGAGGAATTGGATATGGCAAATTCTTTTCAATTGAAACATTTGCATTGACCAAACTCGGATATAAGAACTGTATAATATCTTGAAACAAGTCATTAAGCCAAAATCGTTCTGATTCAGTCCACATTTCTTTTTTCGATACGAGTAAAAATTGCGAAATACGAAAGTTTAATTGGTCTAATTCATGCGAAATAATATCTAAATAAGATAAACTAGGATGATCTGCCTTTAATAGTTTGACAAATCCCATAATGGACGTAAGCGGGTTACGGAATTCATGTACAAAACTAGCTGACATTTGCCCTAAAATTGTCAGCCTTTCCTTATGTGTTTCGTTAATATACTGCTGTTTTTCCTCTAAATTTCTTGATATAATTTCCGAATATTTTAAAACAGTGTAATAAATTAATTTATCAAAACAAGTATGTATTTGAGCCATAATTGGTTTCAATTCACGTGCGCTAACATCTAACTCACACATCGCTTCGAAAAGCTCATTTCTTCCCACATTTGCGTTATAAACAAAATCACCTATATTCGCATCTGCTCCTGCACGTTCGATTGCTATTTTCTCGCATAATGGCTGAAGATAATTTATATCTTTTTCTTCCATAGTAAGTTCGATAATAAACTCTAATAAATCCACTCCATTTTGAACTACTTCTAGTCTAAATGGATCTTTATCGGAAATTATCATTTTGTTTTTCCAGTTCTCAACGAATTGGTGCCTGTTGTTTTTCAAGTGCGAACAAAATACTTCTTTAATATCCTTATCGATTGGAAAAACCTCCATTCCCTCCATTTCCATGCGACGAACACCCTTTATATTTTGAATATTAACACAAAAATGATGATTCGTTAATAGATTATTGTCACATTTTGTTAATATGTGTTGATAAAATTTTTATAACTTTATTAATTGTTTAGATTGATACATTCCATTTTCCTTCCTTTCATTCAAAGTTTTTTATATTCGATGCGACTTTTTTTGCATCCTGCTCCATTCTTTCGTACAATAGAAAATGAAAGGTGTGAAAAATATGGTAAATAAAAATGTGGAAGATTATCTCCAAGAAGGCATTTATGGCCAAAAGCAGAACAAACCAGAAGAACGTAATATGTATTTAACTACATTACGTGAGCGTGTAGAAATCGCTTTAACTATCGGTCAAGTAATGCAAAGTAATGTATATTCTGAAGTAGCTAGTAGCATGCGCTCTTCTCAATCATTACAAATATTCCTAAATGGTGGCATTGCTTACCCACATTTATCAAAATACATTAAATTAGCAAATGAAAAAAATGTTCCTTTTACAATTGTTCAAAATAAAGGCATAGAAACACCAATCGGTTTAGTATTATCTCATAGCACTGCTGTCGACAAAGAACAAATTTATGTAGAAGATGCTATTTTTAAACAAGAAATGAAGTAAAAGGTACACTTGATTAAATGAGATCATTCTAAGAAACGTAAAATAAACAAAAAAACGAGTATGGAATCGTAAACATTTCCTACTCGTTTTTTTTGCGATGTTTAAGTTCTATACTTTATTTTTTAATACATACTAATTTCATTTCTGTCATTTCTTCTATTGCATATTTAATTCCTTCACGCCCCGTACCACTTTCTTTCACACCACCATAAGGCATATGATCTACCCTGAACGTTGGAATATCATTTATTATGACACCACCAACTTCAAGCTCATCAATTGCACGCATAGCTTTAAACAAATTATTTGTAAATACGCCTGCTTGTAGACCGTAACGTGAATGATTTACTTGCTCTATGGCCTCATCAAATTCTTTAAATGTATTTACGGTCATAAGTGGACCGAATACTTCTTGGCACTGTACAGATACATGCTCTGGAACATTCGTTAATACAGTTGGTTCAAAAATCCTTTCATCACGTTTGTTACCACCATACAAAACGTTCGCTCCTTCTTTAACTGCTTCTTGCACCCAGTTATCGATACGCTCGACATCTTTTTTCGAAATTAAAGCTGATACATCCGTTTCCTCAAGCAGCGGATCACCAACAACAACTGTTTCCATCGCTTTCTGTAACTTAGATAAAAATTCATCCCTTCTCCCTTCATGTACAAAAACACGTTGCACCGAAATACAAACTTGTCCATTATTAACAAATGCTCCCCATTTTACTCGTTCAATTAATTCATCTGTTAATTCTACATCTTCATCAATAATAACAGCAGCATTCGATCCTAGTTCTAACGTAACTCGCTTTAACCCAGCCTTTGCCTTAATTCCAATTCCAACTTTCGGACTTCCCGTAAAAGTAATGGAAGCAACATCATCATTTGTAACAATCGCTTCACCTACAGTCGAACCAGGACCAGAAATAATATTTAAAGCTCCTGTTGGCAATCCTGCCTCTTCAAATAGTTCAACTAAAGCGTAAGACGATAGAGGCGTTTGATCAGCTGGTTTTAATACAATTGTATTTCCGGCAGCAATTGCAGGGCCGACTTTATGTGCCACTAAATTTAATGGGAAATTAAATGGTGTAATAGCCCCTATAACTCCGATTGGTTTTCGCATTGTGTATGCAATACGCCCATCTGCACCAGGTGCTGCATCAAGTGGCAATGTCTCACCATATATTCGCTTCGCTTCTTCCGCTGCAAATTTGTATGTCTGAACGGTACGATCTACTTCTCCCCTCGCAGCACGAATGGGTTTTGCAGCCTCTTTTGCAATAATCTCTGCAAATTCTTCTCTTCTTTCATCCATTTTTTGTGCAACCTTCTCTAAAATAGTCGCACGGTCATATGCAGATAATGTATTCATTTCTTTCATTGCATTTTTTGCAGCAGTAACAGCCTCTTTTACATCTTCTTCCGTCCCTTGCGCAATTTCTGCTAATGTCGCTTCAGAATATGGTGCGTATAATGGTTTATATGTGTTTACAGACTTCCAATCTCCATTTATATATAAATGCTTTTTCATAATTCTTCCCCTTTCAAATATATGTATACTATAATAATTCACCTAGTGAAAGGTCTGACTTATGTCATTGTATCATAACCCTTATTCTGCCAAAAACATTATGCTCAAAAAAACTCTGCCATCTAGCAGAGTCTACGAACTAATTTGTTCTTGTAATGAAATTTGTTTTTCATCTTCTACAATAACAATTGATTCTACAGTTTTTGTAACTTCTAGTCTTTTTATATAGTGTCCATCTAATTCTTTTACGCAAAACTTATAATTTTCAATTTCAATGAAGTCCTCTTCAGCAATGTCTATATTCTTCGTTAAAATCCATCCACCTATTGTATCAACACCATTATCATCAATCGTTAAACCTAATAACGTATTTACTTCACTAACAAGTACTTTTCCCTCTAGTATCGTTTTCGTTTCACTAACTTGTTGAATTTCTGGCTGTTCATCTGTATCAAACTCATCTTGAATATCTCCAACTATTTCTTCTAAAATGTCTTCAACAGTAACAAGTCCAGACGTACCACCATATTCATTTATTAATATAGCAATATGTGTTCTTTCCTTTTGCATTTTTAAAAACAGGTCGTGTATCGGAATAGAGTCAATAACTAAAATGATTGGTCTCATATATTGCTCTACTTTCTTATTACTAACCGCATTATGCTGCACAAAATCTGTAAAAATATCTTTAAAATTTACAAAGCCTATTACGTGATCTTTATCACCATCAACAACTGGATATCTCGTATATTTTTCCCGAGACATTTTTTGCAAAGCTTCTTCAGCAGGCATTTCTTTACTTATAATATGCATCTCAGTTCGGGGTACCATTATTTCTTTTGCAATACGATCATCAAATTCAAAGATTTTATTTACATATTTATATTCAGACTGATTAATCTCTCCATTTTTGTAACTTTCTGAAACTAACAACCGTAATTCTTCTTCTGAATGGACTTCATCGTGCCCTTTCGGTGGTTTCAGCCCTAGTAACTTCGTAATCATTCGGGCTGATCCATTTAATAGCCAAATAAATGGAAACGCCATACGATAAAAGAAAATTAACGGTTTAGCAACAAATAAACTCACTTGTTCAGCTTTTTGAATCGCAAATGTTTTTGGGGCCAATTCCCCTATTACAACATGTAAAAATGTAATAAACAAAAACACTAAAATTACAGCAAAAATATCTGCTAATTGAGTAGAAATGTTCAAATTTACAAAAAGCGAGTCAAACATTTGCTTTAACGCAGGTTTACCAAACCACCCAATTCCCAGAGCTGTAACTGTTATTCCTAGCTGACAAGCAGATAAATATTCGTCTAAGTTTGTAATGACTGTTTTGACAGATGTTGCGCGATTATTTCCTTCTGCAATTAAATAGTCAATTCGTGAACTTCGCACTTTAACAATTGCAAATTCTGCTGCAACGAAAAATGCCGTTAAGGCAATTAAAACAATCACTATACTTATACTATATATGTCCAAATACTTTTCCTTACTTACATTGTAAGCAAGGAAGCCACCTCCTACTTAATTTTATTCAAGTGAAGTAAGCATTCTAATACTCTAACAAAATTCTACATTAGCAACCACCTTTTTATATATTATATGCATACATAAAAAAGATATTTATCATTATGATAATCTAATTCATTTCCCTCAGTCAAATGATTCTAAATCTTAAGATAAAAGTTTTTTATATTCACGATATATTCTTCCTAGCTTCATTTCGTGAAAAAACACTTTCTTTGCCGATTCCACACTTCTTTTGTCACACTGGAAGGGAACTTACTTCATAGATCGAAATCATTCAACAGGATATATATAGGAGGGATTATTTTGGAATATAAAACACCATTTATCGCAAAAAAATTAGGTGTTAGCCCTAAGGCTGTTGTCCGGATTGCACAACAATTAAATCTTACGATAGAAAAAAATAAATATGGTCACTTTATTTTTACACAAGATGATTTAGATCAAATGTTAGAATATCACCTTTCACAAATAGAGCAGTCCCAAAACTCTCACCCTACTCAAAAAACATCATCAAACGATGTTGAAGAATTAAAAACACAAGTAAATACAATCGTTCAAAACATATCATCACATGATTTTGAGCAATTAGCAACTCAATTAAATACAATTACGAGAAGGCTAGATCGAATGGAAGAACAAATGCAGGATAAGGCAAATGATGTTGTTACGTACCAACTTTTACAACATCGCCGTGAAATGGAGGAAATGTTAGAGCGAATTCAAAAGCTAGAATCTGCCCTCAAGAAAGAAGAACCAATATATATTACTCCCGATACAAAAACAACATATGAGCGTGAAAAGAAACCAAATCGCCGTAAAATGATTTTTAGTATTTTTGGATTATAATTTTTAGACCCTTATTAAAATAATAAGGGTCTTTTTCATGAAGAATGATTCCATTTTAAAATAGTTTTCTCTTTATTATACATATTCATTTCTTTTTATTTGGTTAACATAATATTCTTACTGTATTCTGCGATTAATGCCTGTGCATGAGCATTTCCTTGAATTACATCTCGAAATTCTTTTAAAGAATATAAATGCGTAGCTCCTTTCCGGGCATGAATTCGTACTGGTACACCTTGTAAAGTATCATGAAACTGAAATGGCTTATCTATCGGTTCAATTGGAAAACCGAGTGTTAATAAATACATATACATTCTTTTCGTAACTGCTGCAATATACCATTCTGCTTTCGTTTCTAATGCATGCATAAATAAAATAGCTGTTAAACGTTTGAAGTGTCCTCTCCCACGAGACGTTTTCGCAATACTTAACTTACCTATTTCATATACATTTTTCAAATCTTTTACTAAATCATTTTTAGAAAACGGATAGAAAAACTCAGAATTCGACTGCTCTGGTACCGTATACTTAATACATTCTACTGTACCGATATGATGTTCATCTTCTATTAATAAAAATCGTGATGGATTTAAATTACGTTCTACGAACATTAAGTTTCTTTCTTCACAAAAATCTCCCCATAGTTGTTCGAACCAAAAATGTTCTTCCTTCGTTTGGACACGCTGGAACATATTTCCCCGCCTTTCCCATTGCCGCTCTGTTTTTGATAACGCTTTCACTATCTATCATATAAGAACAAATCTTCGTATGCAACTAAAAATATTTATGACTTATTATATTCTGCAAAACGAATTAAATTCCATCTTAATCGTCTTTTATCCCTCATGTACCGTTCTTCTAATAACATATTTATATTACTACCAAATTCATATCTCATGGAACTTTCTTCCACACTGCATATAATTCTTCTTAATCTAAAAGAAATCCTTTATAAAAAAGGATTTCTTTTACTTCTTCATGCTTTTTAACCACTTCTCAAAAATTTGTACCATTCCATGTTTTCCAGCTAATTTCTCTTCCCCTTGTTTCGTTTTATATGGATATAATTGCAAAAACACACCACATCCAGACTCAATTTTTTTACTATGCATATGACTTCCTGGATATACACAAATAACTTCATAAATGGCCCTTCGATGATAGACTCGCTTTCCATCTTGTTCTTCTACATATTTTATAGACCAGTACTTATACATTTGCTCAGTTGCTTTCGTATTTCCAACGTGCTGAAAAATATTGTACATTGGGCTATACTTCACTTCAATAATAATAGAAGATTGATATACATATTTCTCTTCTTCCTTTACATAGCAGTCTAATCGAATATCTGGCTTCTTCGTATCTTCTCCATTATAAAAATTACTCCCTTTACTTAATGCTATAAGAGGATGTGTTTCAATTAAATCATTAAATGCAACATGTACTCTCATATCATCACGTTGTAAAACTACTGTCGTGCCATCTTGTAATCCATCTACATAAAAATGTTCTTGTATTTGTTCACGAATAGAATTTCTAGCCTCAAAACCAATTTGCTCTAACATGGAAATAACGATAAAAAAAGCGTAATATTCATACACTAAAAATGTTGGCTTATAAACAAATAATAGAGATGGAGATTGATCTGTATATTGTGGAAGTAAATCTAAATGCTGTAGTAGTTGTTGATGTGGTGTCGGTAAATTATGTGGGTTCATCTTACCCGTTTCTGAAACCTCTCTCCAAAATGGAGAATGCATTAAAGTTTGAAAGTATTGTACACTTTCATGTACAAAATGCGCTAATATTTTATATTCTTGTATCTTCATGGAACTTTTTCGTAAATCCGCCTCTTTTAGTAAATGAATATTTTTATATTTTTGTTTCTCTCTATCGGTCACTGATCCATTACGCTCTATTGTTTGTATAATCGTTTTTACAGCTTGAAATTCTTCTGATTTTTTCTTCTTTGCTCTTTCTAATATATCAATTGTTTGACACAAAAAACTTTCAGCTTCAAGTAAATAAAGATAAAATTGCATCGCTTTAAATTTAAGAAATGCATTCTCCTTACTATTTTTTTGTTCTATAAATTTACGATTATAATATTTTGCATACGGTTTTCTTTCCGCCACTACGGCTCCCTTTCTCGTTACTTTCCGCTCCTTTTCTTCCCATTTATATTCATGTATAAACTTTGAACTCGATTCTATTTTCTTAAAAATTTGCTTTATCTTTTTCATTTTTTGTGGCAACTTTCTAAGTAACACTAAATAAGAAGAATCTTCAATATCACTAAGAGCAGAGAAAGTCTTTTTATAATAACCTCTATCTAAAATCAACTCATTTAAAATTGACTTCACATAGTTTTGAATCATTTCAAATTGATTATCGAAAAAATTTTTTGGTACGACTTGAAAAGCGCCATAATACGTTTGATCTTCTATATTTACCTCAAAATGATACAAACCACAACGCCATGGATAAAAGAATTCTGTTTTTCCATGTTCATATATTAATACCTTTTGTTTTTTGTCATTTATTTCATATTTTGTCTCTTTTATATTCTTCTGTCCCTCATAGACTTTATTCCATATAAAAGTAATATTCATTGGATTTTCATAATGGTACTGCAATCTGATTGGTTTTAATTCTTGCACTTTATAAATACATTGAGCTAATGCTATTGCAGATGTACAAAGACGATTTAATAAAATATATTCTCCTTTTGACTCCGTTCCAATAATTAACTTTAATACAAAAGGAAGCGTTTCTTTCGTATCAACGATTTCTGTTTCGTATCGCCCATCATTTTGCATAGCCATACAACTCCAGTTCTCTACGCTTTTCTCTTATATATGCTATAGAGTGTTCAAATGTAGATACGCTGTTTGCAAGTGGAGATTGCAAAAGAGGTACTAGTGTCGCTCCCCTTTTTACTTCTTCAGAAAGTAAAGAGCCCACCATCATTTCGGTCCCTCTTATTTTCGTCAATACACGTTGCTTTATTTGTAAATCAAACCCCTCTTCTCTACTGATCATATAGGAATGATTATTTTGGAACGGTATATTTTGCAAGTAAGCAGCTATTGCGTTTGCACATCGAAAAGAAATCCCCTTTGACGCATCATGTGATGACAATGCAGCATGTAATTTATCTAATAGTTCTAACTCTTCCCCAGAAAACACCTCAATCATCGTTTTATTCCTAACCCAATTTATACGAAATTCTCCTGCAGTTACTTTCAGAGGTGGCTGTAATACAACTTTCTCTTGTTCCATACACATCTCACAAAACGGGATCTTTTGTAATGTTATTAAATTTGTCCGATCTAGTAATCGATCTGAGAGCTCTTTCGTTGTTTCATCAAAATTTATAGTGCCTACAAATATAATATTTTCTCCAATTTCAATTGTTGGTGGAATTGGATTTTCTTTTTCTTGTACACCTTCATATAAATTTAAAATACGATTTTGCTTTTCAAGTTGAAGAACAGATAGAAATGGAGTAAACCAATGCTCAATATGTGACATATTCATTTCATCAAAAACGATTATATACAGCTGATTTTGATTTTCTTTTGCCTTCATTAGCGCCCTAACCAATTTTGTTTCACTTTCAATAAAGGTACCATTTGGGTGAAGATAACCGAGTAAATCATGTGGTTCTTGATACGATGGTGAAATCGGGATCCAAACCAATTCTTCCCCGTATTGTAATCCAAGTGCTTCTGCATAAGCTTGTAAAAAACGGGATTTGCCAGTACCCGGTATACCACCAAGAATCGTTAACATATTTGTTTTCACGCTTATATGAAAATTATAAATGTCCGTTTCATCCAAATATAACCCTTTATTACGCACAAAACTTTTTACATATTGTAAAAAGACGGATTCACGCTCATCCCATTCCCATTCATCCTTTTGCACTTTTATTTCCTCTACTTCTACATGCTTACCTTCTTCAGTCATTCGTTTTTTTAATTGCTCATGCATATGATTACTTACAAAATACAATTGATCTTCTACAGCTATATCTACATGCTTCATCCAGTCATTAAAGTCTATATACTTACATTCCCGCTGCTGTTCAAAATATGCGATTGAACTAATTGATGAAGACTTTAACGATATATTTCCATATAACCTTCCATCATGCCACAATAATTCAGGAGGTTCAAAGTCTTTCGGATATTTAGGCATTAGAAATGACAAATAACCATTATTAAGTTTTCTTTCTAAAGATTCCCCTTTTTTATAATCGGAAACTTTAGGTACTGGAATCATTTTATAACCGTTTGCTATTTCTCTCGGTTCTTCTGTACAAATTAATTCCGCGTATATATGTCCTCTTTCATAATAAAGACGAAACATAACTAATTGTTTTTCTAATTTTTTTTTCTTTAATTCCGAAAAGACTTTTTCATTCTTTTTATTACTACATAAACCTTCAAATACATATGGTTCATTTTTTAGTTGTTCTTGTAACGTATATGGTATTGGCGATAGGCATTGTACAAAGAAATTCTCTCCATTCTTCTCACTTTCTGATTTTGTAAACTTTCCGATAAACCTCATATAGTACATTCGTTTTATAAAACTTGGATGAAGAGCTTTATGTAATTTCACCTTTGTCACCTTCTTTTTTTCATACTATTCTTAGTGTATGAAAGAAACGAAAAACTAGAAACAAAAAACCTGACGTTATCCGTCAGGTTCAAAATAAAAACGTATATTAATGAGATGGAAATGCTTTTTTCTCTTGTAAAATGGCATTATGAGCAATTTTCATTTTTGCAAGTACATATCGTAAACGATCTTCAGCGTTTTCATCTTTATGTTGCTGTAATTCCGCCAAATTCTCTACCGCACTCGCTAAATTTTCAATCACTCCTCGCAGTTCAGGATGATGATTAAAAAAAGATTCTTGCACTAATACTTTCCTTACTTCACTCGCTAAATCAACAATTCTGGTCAACTGTTCTTTTTCTTCCATTTTCATCCCTCCTGAATATCTTATGTATTAAATATTCTCTAGACAAAGAAAAAAGCCCTTTAATTGAAAAGGACTTTTACATTTTTATATTTCCAGTTAATAACATATAAATTGATGTGACAGCTGCAACTACAATTGCCCACATTACATATCTCTCTATACCAGTAAAACAACGATTTCCTTTTTCTTTTCTTGCATACATATAAACCATGATCCCGATTCCATATACGATTGAAACAAGCAATAAATTCTTCAAACCAGCTGCATAAATAAGCCATACAGAGTACATAGAAGCAATTAAAGCTAATGAACCGTTTTTTACTTTTGCATCTTTTAGTTCATTTGTAATGACTAATTTCAATTGGAATAATGCTGATAATAAATATGGTACTAAAATTGATGTTGACGCTATGAAATACATAATTTGATATGTTGATTCTGAAAACAGAACAATTATAAATATAACTTGGGCAACGCCATTTGAGATCCATAATGCCATATGCGGCGTTTGTTTTTTATTTGTTTTCGTAAAGACTTTCGGAAACACGCCATCTTTTCCTGCTACATGGGAAATTTCAGAAACAAGTAAAAACCAGCCTATTAATGTACCTACAAGTGAAGCAACTAACCCGATGTTAATCGCTACTGCGCCCCACGTCCCAACAACATGTTCTAATACATGTCCCATTGACGGCGTTTCTAAAACAGAAAGCTCTCCTCTTGTCATCGCTCCCATTGACAAGACAGAAATTAAAATATAAATAGACATTACTAAAATAAGTCCTAATACTGTCGCTTTACCGACGTCTCGACTATTTTTCGCTCTTCCAGATAATACTACCGCTCCTTCAACCCCAATGAAAACCCAAAGAGTTACAAGCATAGTATTTTTCACTTGACCAAGTATAGAGGAAACTGAAATAGTTCCTTCTCCCCAAAAATCATGTGTAAATGTATCCCAGCGAAACGCTGTTACCATTACAACAATAAATAATACGATTGGAACCAATTTCCCTATCGTTGCAATAACATTCATAATAGATGCTTCACGGATTCCAAATAAAATTAGAAAATGAAGTGTCCATAATAAAAGTGATGCTCCTACGATAGACGCAACACTATTTCCGCCTTTAAAAATTGGGAAGAAATAACCTAATGTACTAAACAGTAACATGATTGTTGCAACGTTTCCTAAAATTCCTGCTAGCCAGTATCCCCATGCACTGTTAAATCCAATATATTCACCGAAGCCAGTACGTGCATAACTATAAATTCCGCCCTCAAGCTCTGGTTTTTTTCTTGCTAACGTTTGATATACGAGCGCGAGTGGAATCATTCCCATCGCTGTAATACACCAGCCAATTATTATAGAGCCACTATTTGCTCCTACTGCTAAATCATGCGGTAAACTAAATACACCGCCACCAACCATTGTTCCGACTACTAATGCAATTAATGGAAAAAATCCTAACTTCTTTTCTATTTGTACCACCCCATCTGTCATTCTAGGTGTTATGTTCGTTCAACTATTAAAGTCACCTTTTTCTCTAATAGACGTTTCTTTTATATTTTTTCAGGAAAACATTACTTATTCTAAAAGAAAATGAACAAAAATGGAATACTTTTTTGAAAAAATGTATAAGTATGCACAAAAAAACCGTTCATTTTGTAATGAACGGTCATTTCATACATATAAATTTGTATATTTCTTGTAAAATTAACGAAGTAAATTCTCTTTTTGTAAAAATTGTTTCGCTACTTCTTCACTACCCTTTCCATTCACATTGACTTCATAATTCATTTTTCGCATTTCTTCATCTGTAATCTTTCCAGATAATTTATTTAATACTTTTTCAAGTTCAGGATATTTTTGTAACGTCTCTTTTCTTAATAAAGGTGCACCTTGGTACGGTGGGAATAACCCTTTATCATCTTTTAGCACTTTAAGTCCGTATTGTTCCAATTCACTATCTGTTGAATATGCATCAATTACATTCACATCCCCTGATTGAATTGCACTATAACGTAATTTCGGTTCCATCGTTTTCACATTTGAAAATTTATAGTTATATAATTTTTGCATTCCTTTATAACCGTCTTCACGATCAGCAAATTCTAATGTGAATCCTACTTTCGCATCTTGTGCAATTTTTCCTAAATCAGAAATTGTATTTACATTATTTTGATCTGCTATTTTTTTCGGCATAGCTAGAGCATACGTATTGTTATACTCCATCGGTTTCAACATAACCATATTATAATTCTTTTCCATTCCAATGCGGGCTTGCTCATATACTTCATCACGATTTGTGCTTTTCGGCTCTTCTTTTACGAAAGTAGATAAAGCTGTTCCTGAAAATTCAGGGTATATATCTACTTCTCCTGATTTCAATGCTTCAAATACAAATGCTGTTTTTCCAAGACCTGGTTTTAATTCTACGTGTAAATCAGTATCTTGTTCAATAAGCTGCTTATACATTTGAATTAAAATTTCTGGTTCTGATCCAAGTTTGCCGGCAATAACAATATCTTTCTTTTGCGTGTTCCAAAGAAAGGGAGCAGCAATCATGATACAAATAATACATATCGTCAATATAACACCCTTAGAAGAGCGTTTAGGACTCTCAAGCACTCTAAGTACTACATCAAAGAATAAAGCGAGTAACGCGGCTGGTACAGCCCCTAAAATGATAAGCGCATGATCATTCCGATCAATACCAAGTAATATGAGTTTTCCGAGCCCACCAGCACCTATAAGAGCTGCTAATGTAGCCGTTCCAACAATTAGTACCATCGCCGTACGAATACCGGCCATAATAATTGGTAATGCAAGAGGAAGTTCTACCTTCCACAATCTTCTCCAGCTATTCATCCCCATAGCTCTCGCTGCTTCAATTAAAGATTCATCTAATTCCCTTATTCCCGTATATGTATTTCGTAAAATAGGTAATAGTGCATACACAACTAATGCAATAATGGCCGGGAGTTTTCCAATTCCTACTAACGGAATTAAAAGTCCGAGTAGTGCAAGTGATGGCACTGTCTGCATAACTGCAGAAGTTCCTATAATAAATTCAGCCATTCGTTCTTTTCTCGTTAATAAAATACCAAGCGGTACTGCAATAATTACTGCAAAAAATAATGAAATAAGCGATATTTGTAAATGTTCACTTAATGCAGTAAGTAATTCTACTTTTCGTTCTTGGAACGTTTGTATAAAATCAGTCACTGTTTAGCCTCTTTCCTTCATTTGTTCAACAATGTAATTGACAATGTGACGGCTTGTTAAAGCTCCAACATATTGACCATTTGCTTCAACTGGAACTACTTCGTCAGCTCGCACACGAACTAATGCATCTTGTAAAGAAGAATGTAATGATAGTGCTTCCCCTTCTACCCGCATACTTTCATCAAGTGGCAATACATCTTCTATACTTTTCCTCTCATACCAAGGTCGTCCACGATTTCCAATGAACTCTTCTACAAATTCATTTTTCGGATTATGTATAATTCCTTCTGGTGTATCTAATTGAACTACTTTTCCTTCTTTCATAATACAAATACGATCTCCAAGTGATAATGCTTCTTGCATATCATGTGTTACGAACACGATTGTTTTTTGAATCTTTTTTTGCAACTGTACAATATCCTTCTGAAGCTGTTCCCTACTTAATGGATCTAACGCACTAAATGGTTCATCCATAAGAACGATTTTCGGGTTTGCGGCTAATGCTCGCACGACACCGACACGTTGTTTTTGCCCTCCTGACAATTCATCAGGCATACGATCGCGATATACATCTGGATCTAGCCCGACCATCTGTAGCAACTCATCGACACGAGCTTTTATTTTTTCTTTGCTCCACTTTCTCATTTCAGGAACGACTGCAATATTTTCAGCAATTGTCATATGCGGAAACAAAGCAATTTGTTGCAACACGTATCCTATATCCCAGCGTAATTCATTAATATTGTATTGTTGAATATCTTTTCCATCGATTAATATTGATCCTTCTGTCGTTTCAATTAAACGATTAATCATTTTCATTGTCGTTGTTTTCCCACAACCACTTGGACCAATAAGGACAAAGAATTCTCCCTTTTTGATTTCTAAATGCAATGAATCCACTGCTTTTGTGCCATCTTCATATGCTTTTGACACTTGATTAAACTGAATCACAAATACAACTCCTTTATCGTTGTTTTCTTTATTTTGATGGAATATGGAATTCATTTCAAATGATACGCATTATTCTACAAAAAAAGAGCTCACATTTGAGCTCTATCGGTCGAACAATATTGTTTTCATTATAGCGGCATATTCACGCACATACATTTTCCTCTTAGAACGCATTGGTGTTTCAGCAGCTAACGCCTCCATCTTTATCCCTAAACGCTTTGCAATTATTTTCGTTCTATACAAATGATACGTATTACTTACAACTACCGCATGTTTCACATTATATAAATCCATACTAAACTTTAAATTCTCATACGTATTTGTAGATTGATCTTCTATTAAAATACGACTCTCATCTATACCACGCGCCATTAAATAAGTTCTCATACTATGAGCTTCCGATATATCTTCATCTTCTCCTTGACCACCTGAAACAATTACTTTCGCTGTAGGATGGGAAACTAAATATTCCAAAGCTACATCCAAACGGTTTTGAAGAGATAAAGATGGTCTATCTCCAAATAATTTTGCACCTAATATAAGAACGTATGGAGAGTGATTACTCAATTTTTCACGAGCAACTTTCTTCATTCGAAACGTCATATAAAGAATGTATAGTGGTGGTAATAATAAAATTATAAGCAAGATCCATTTGTTCATAAATAAGTCTGCACTCCCTTTCATTTTATTATATAGAAAAAGATAGGAAGGCAGAAGTACTTTTTATCCCGCTATTTGCGGGCAGTAAGACCCCCAACTCAAAACTCAGCGAAAACAAAGAAGTTAGATGGGGCCTGGCTGCCCGTAAAAGCACGATTGGTGAGGGCTGATAATCAGTGGGGGATGCCCCCCAGTTTCACTTTATACGATTGATTTATTAGAAACGTTCGTCCCTACTTTACGTTGTGAAAGTACATAATAAATAGCGATTCCTAATGATAAAATCAATATACAGCTTAATACGTAAAAAGGGAGCATTACCCCAGTTTTAGATACACCAGCTGTAAACAACATTAACAATACAATTCGTATTCCTGTACCAATTAATCGAAACAAGCTGTCTACACGCCCCATTACTTCGTTTGGAATTTCCTCCATCATCAATACATTTCTCGCCACTCTTGTACCCGCATTTCCAATTGCATGAAAAATTGCAAGTCCATATAACAACATTACGGAAGGTTTAACAATCATTACGGTAATTGAAATTACATATAGGAACATCGTCATAACGATTGAAATTTCTATTTTGACATATTTCATCATAATTGGAATACTAATTCCGGCAAGAACCGCTCCGACACCATACATCATACCTTCTATTGCGTATACAGAGGCACTTGCTTTTAATATATCTGAAATATATACCGGGATTAAATAATTTGCCATCATAACACCGATAAACGGCATATAAGTCGCAAGTAAAAACCAAAATAACCTAGGACGTTTTTGCATAAAGTGAATCCCTTCGAATAATTGCTTCTTAAATGTTACTTTTCTTTTCACTTCCTTTTTCTTTACATACGGTATACATAAGAAAAGGACGAAGGCTCCTGCAAAAGTTAACATATCCACTAACAAAATCCATTTTAAAGAAATAATTCCAATAAGAAAGCTAGCAACAGCTCCTGAAATAACTTGCGTTAACTGTCCTTGTATTTCCATTGTTCCACTTAAATTTTTATAATGTTCTGCTTGAAATATCTCTTGGTTGAACGCAAATATTGTAGGATAAAATAATAAATAGTAAAATGATCCAGCTATATATATAAGAATATAGTGAATAGAATGATAGGATTGCCCAATAAATCCCCATATTGCCATCATTCCTATAACAACTATCCCAATACCTTCATTACATAATAATAAAGATTTTCTTGAAAAACGATCAATACTTTGCCCGATAAACGGTGTTAATAAAAACATAATAAGAGTTGAGATGATAGATACATAACCAAACGTTGTCTCTCCCCCACTCTCTTTAATTAACAGCCATGGAATCGTTATCATTACAATACCGGAACCAATAGCTGATAGACTATTGGCCCCTAGTATGAAATACAAGCGTGAATCTTTATACAGAGATGACATATCACTCAACTCCTAGTTGTTTTTTCACCTCTTTATATACGCCCATATATGCTTTTAATTCTTTAACTAAATCATGAATTAATGGTTTTGCATCTTCTCCCAGTTCACTGTCTTGTACATGAAGTCCATCAAGTACAACTTGTTTTGGGATTGCATTTGCGTATACCCCTCTAGCAACAGTACGCATACTGTTTAATGCGTTAATTCCACCTTTACCGCCCCCTGCAACTGCAAGTAATGCGACAGGTTTATGAACGAATTCACTACTGCTTAAGTAATCTAACGAATTTTTCAGCGCTCCACTCATTGCATTATGATATTCAGGTGTACATAGTACTACACCGTCTGCCGTTTTCACTAACGCCTTTAATTTTTTTACCGCTTCTAATTCACGTTGTGATTCTTCCCCATTATATAAAGGCAATTCTTCTACTGCTAAATCGTATAACTCCCCTTCAAATTGGTCAGCAATATATTTTGCCACCACACGAGTTCTACCGAATTTTCTTGGCGTACCGTTAATAACGACTAGTTTCATAATCATTTCTCCCCTTTATTTTCAAGCTACACTTATATATTATCAGAAATTTCTATACAAAACACAATATAAAGAGGGAATTAGCTTGATAAAATAGTATGATAAACCCAAAAAAGAACTCATACGAAAGTATGAGTTCTTCACAATTACTTTTCTCCTCCTTTATGGCTCAGTCTGTCTATGCTTCCTTTCGCTTCAAAATGGTTATACGCTTCTTCTGCTAATTTCATACGTTCTTCTGGTAATTCTATATATGTCATAACGTTTTCTATTATTTTTTCGTACGGAGTAAATACAATTCCCGGCCACTCTATCTCGTCCTCAGGATTACTATTTTCCGAAATAATAAATTTCTTATTTGCCACTGCATAAGAAACTCGAGGAGTTTCAAGAATACCCGATAAGTAAAAATGAATATTTAATATAATTTTAGACCTAGCAATTAACTCATTTTTAACAATTCCCCACGCATTATTTTTAAAGACAATATTTAAATGCGGAGCAACTGCTTTTAATTGGTTAAAAATAGCTTGCCGCCTTGGGTTAAGAGCACCTATAAACAGTATATCAATGTCTTCAGTTAACTCTTCATCAAACGCATCTTTTTTTATTTTTAGAGTTGGAGCATAGTTCATTTCTACATGTTTTATTTCTTTTCCAACTCCTTTTTGTTTTAACCATTCTATATTTTGTTTACTATAATCCCAAATTTCCTTTTCTTTTAATAACATTAAATAAAGGGGATGCGCATAAGGACTTCCTTCATATAGCTGTTCTAAATTATAAATAATTGCATTTTTCGGAAGTAAATTCGGGTTATGTGCATATGTATGCGCTCCAAAAACAATTGTATTTTTCACATTTTCTAATATTGTTTCTGATATGATTGCAGTATTTCCCTCTTGCTCCAACCGCCATTTCAAAGCTCGCGCGACATCTATAAAACTACCATACGTCTTTGGGCATATAAAGAGACAATAATCATATTCTTTATTCAAATAAGCTTCCATTAGTCTTAAATTATTTTTATATAAATCTACATCCGGATATTTAATTAAAAGCTCCCTTGCATGTTTTTTTGCTACTTTATACATTCCGGCATAATAAGCAGCAATGCACCTTCTTAATTCGATTTTTTCCCGATGCTCTTCTGCTACGTCCATGTCTAAAAGAAGAGTTGCGATACAATACGCTTTTAAATGATCACGATCATAATAATAATCTAGTAGTGGCATCAATTCTTCATACGTATTTCCATGCACAGATTCCCCTAACTCTAGCGCCCATCGTATTAATTCCATTATTACTCCACTACTCCTTTAACCGAAATTGTATTTAATAAAATTTCGCATTACTTTCAACCATATTCGCTATATGCAACGGTAGATCTTCTTTTTTCGATTCCAAAAATTTTTGTGATACTGCACCTAAATGCTTTTTATGTGGTATATAAAAAGCACTTATAGAAATCTCATAGTCAAATAAGTAATCATACACATGATAATCTACAAATAGAAGATCATTTTTTGGAAAAGGAATTTCCTTCCCTTGCAACGCATACATCAAGGCAATATTATTTTGAGATTTTAATCGATACATTCTTGCAAGTTGGTATAATGGCTCAGCCCGAGTTGGTCTATATTCCCACGCTTTTTGAAAATAAAAAATAGCTAATGCTGTATATTGCTCTTCTTGCATCTTAGCATTTTCTTTTTCATCCGCTTCTGTTACTTCATATTGTTTATTTGCTGAACGGTTTGCTAATTGTTCATAACAAAATCCTATTCGCAATAACGAATAGAACACCTCTTCAACCCATCCACCTGCTTCTACCCGTTTTTTATACCATTTAATCGAATCTTCGAATTGACTTAAATGAAAATAAGTTTGGGCTAAATAAAATAAATATCTTATATGCAAATCTGGCGTTGTTTCTGGATCACTCAATCCTTGTAACAACAACCTCTCATCTCTCTCAAATTTATCACCTTTACTACCACCATCCCCAGGATCGTTAACGACAAGCGTCTCTAACCTAGCTACCCTCGTATTGTAATCCGCGCCAACCTTGGAGCGATCTATATCCCAATACTCATGAGTAACACCGACAGACTTCCATGGTAAAGAAGCTTTCAGAAGGCGTGTAAGCCAATACTTAATATGAATATCATATTGCAATGTAAGATAATGATCTTCCGTTAAACTAGTCTTATCAAACTCGGGATCAACTTCTAATATCATATCTGCATCTAATATTAATAAATAATCTGCTTCTGGATATGTTTTTTGCGCCAATGAAACTGCTAAACTTCTGTTATAACCAAAGTTTTTAAATGGTTCATGATGTACTGTGCCAGGGATATCATTTTCTTTACACCAATTTTCAATAATTTCAGGTGTATGATCAGTTGATCCCGTATCACAAATAGAAACAAAATCTACAATTGATTTTGTAGCATTTAAACATCTTTCCATAATCCTAGACTCGTTTTTAACAATCATACAAAGACATAACTTTTTTTCTTCCCCTGCATTCTTCACTTGCTCATTTCCCATTTAACCACCTCATATTTTATTAACACGCTCTTTTCATATGTAACACCACTTCATAGCTACACTGATGACATAATCATCCTTTTACTATTTATGAAAACTTCATTTTATTTATTCTTACTTTTATGTTAGGACATCTTTCAAGCTTCACTATATATTTGATACAATCAGTACAAATAAACAATGATTGGTATTTTTAAAGTAGAGATTTCTTACACTAAAAAAAGAAACTTGCGCCTATGCACAAGTTTCTTCTCGAAAATCATTTCCTATTTTTTCACAACTTCATGTCCACCGAACTGATTACGAAGAGCGGAAACTACTTTTCCGTGGAATGTATCATCTTCTTGAGAACGGTAGCGCATAAATAATGACATTGCGATTACTGGTGCTGCCGCTTGCAGTTCAAGTGCCGTTTCCACAGTCCATTTCCCTTCTCCTGAAGAGTTCATCACACCTTTAATACCATCTAGTTTTGGATCATCTGCAAATGCCTTTTCAGTTAAGTCCATTAACCAACCGCGGATAACCGATCCATTTGCCCATACTTTTGCAACATCTTCATAATTGAAATCAAAATCACTTTTATCTAACACTTCAAATCCTTCAGCAATTGCCTGCATCATTCCGTATTCAATACCGTTATGAACCATTTTTAAGAAATGACCACTTCCGACGCGGCCTGCATAAGAATACCCATTCTCTACTGCTAAATCTTTAAATAAAGGTTCTAATTGATCGTAAATTTCTTTTTCTCCACCAACCATTAAGCAAGCTCCGTATCTAGCTCCTTCTACACCACCTGATGTACCGATATCAACGTAATGTAAACCAAAACTTTTCGCTTCTTCAGCACGGCGTAACGTATCTTTATAGAATGAATTTCCGCCTTCAATAACGATATCGCCTTCCTCTAATAATGGATATACATCTTTTAATACTGACTCAACAACTTCCCCCGCAGGTACCATTACCCAAATTGTACGAGGGGCTTCTAATTCAGCAATTATTTCTTTTAATGTATGACGAGCAGTAATTCCTAAAGCCCCAGCCTTTTCAACAAGCTCTTTATTTACGTCATATACAACAACTTCATGTTTGTCTTCATATAAGTGTTCCGCTAATGGGAATCCCATTTTTCCTAATCCAATTAAACCTAGTTTCATATTAATCAATCTCCCATTCTATACAAATATATTTAATAACGAAATGAGCCCAAGTGCTACAACAGATAATATTGTCTCCATTGCCGTCCATGTTAATAATGTTTCTTTCACAGTCATTCCGAAATACTCTTTAATCATCCAAAAACCAGAATCATTTACATGTGATAAAATTAATGACCCTGCACCTGTTGCAAGTGCTAGTAGTTCTACATTTACACCTGGTGTACTTGCTGCAATTGGCGCAACAATTTCAGCCGCTGTCATCATAGAAACCGTTGCCGATCCAGTTGCGATTCGGATAAGTGCCGCAATTCCCCAGCCTAATAATATCGGTGAAATATGAGATGCTTTCGCCATTTCTGCGATTGTCGTTCCAATTCCAGAATCTAATAATACTTTATTAAACGCGCCGCCTGCACCAATAACTAACAGTATGTTCGCAATAGGCCCAAGGCAATCATTTGTAGATTGTAATACTTTATCTTTTGAGAAACCTTTTGCATAACCAAGACTAAAGAAAGAGTATATCGTTGCAATTAATAACGCGACGATTGGATCTCAAATAAAGTGCAATACTTGTGCAAGTTGACTTGTTTTGCTTAGCGCGACTTCCGCAATCGATGCACCTAGCATTAGAAATACTGGAAGTAAAATTGTAAACAATGTATTTCCGAAACTAGGAAGCTCCTTCTTCTTATCTCTTTCAATAAATTGCTCCGCTATATCTAATGGTACTTCTTTATGTATACGAGCACCAATCCATTTCCCGTAAAGCGGACCTGAAATGATTGCAGTTGGAAGTCCGACGATTAAAGCATATAAAATTGTTTTCCCTACATCTGCTTTAAAAATACCTACTGCTGCCATCGCTGCTGGATGTGGCGGAACGAGTCCGTGTACAACAGATAAACCTGCTACTAGTGGTATACCGATTGTAATAAGTGATACCCCTGTTTCTAACGCAATCGTAAATACTAATGGAATTAACAGTACAAATCCAACTTGGAAAAACACTGGAATCCCTACTAAAAATGCAACGAACATCATTGCCCAGTGAACACGTTTCTTTCCAAAACGATCAATTAATGTGTTAGCAATTCGTTCAGCACCACCAGATTCGGCCATCATTTTTCCAAGCATCGTTCCTAATGCTAATACTATCGCTAAAAACCCTAACGTATTACCAAGCCCTAGTTTAATAGAATCGATAATCCCTGGATCTTTTGGTGAAGTTCCAATCAATGGCATTCCCATTGCTAGTCCTACACCAATTGCTGTTAAAATTAACGCGACAAACGGATGCCATTTTACTACTGTAATAAGTAAAAGTAGTATGACAACTGCCGCTAGTACGATTCCAACTACCATTTCTCCCAATCCCCCTATTGTTTACGTTGGAAAGCAGCTATACAATCAAATTCTTCTTTCAAGCGATTGTAAAGTCGTTCATACATATAAAACATTTCTAAATATATAGCTGTATTTTCTTTATTCGGTACATGATGATGAACGATATCAATCCAATCCTTTACCTCTTCAAGAGAATCAATTTTTCCTACAGCATATAAAGCAACTGCTGCTGCCCCAAGCGCAGATGCTTCATGACTTTCAGGAACAAGCAATTCTTTTCCCATCATATCGGATAACATTTGTCTCCAAAATGCAGATTTCGCAAAGCCTCCTGAAACGCGTATTTCAGTAAGTGGACCTGTACAATCCCTGATTGCGAGTGCAACAGAATATACGCTCATACAAACACCTTCCATGACTGCACGTATAAAATGTTCTCGTTTATGCTGAAGGTTTATTCCAAAAAATGTACCACGAGCATTTGCATTCCAGTACGGTGCACGCTCTCCAGATAAAAACGGTAAAAATAGCAATCCACCCGCTCCAGCTGGTACACTTTCCGCATATTTAATTAATAAATCATACGGATCAATGCCAAGTTTCTTTGCTACTTCTTGCTCTGGGCTACCAAATTCATCACGTAACCATCTCAGTAATATTCCGCCATTATTCGTTGGTCCGCCAATCACCCAGTGCTCGTCTGTTAATGCATAACAGAACGTTCTACCTTTTTCATCTGTATTAACACTAGATGAAATTGTTCGAACTGCACCACTTGTTCCTATCGTAATTGCAGCTGAACCAGGAGATATTGCCCCAACTCCTACATTCGCAAGAACACCATCACTCGCACCAATAACAACTGGAGTATCTTCACGAATACCCATCTTTTGTGCTAATTCCGGTTTCATACCCGATAAAATATATGTGGTTGGCACAGGTGTTGATAATTGTTCTGGTGACATATGTAATAACGTTAAAACACCTTCATTCCAGTTTAATGTTTCTAAATTAAATATCCCAGTAGCTGATGCTATTGAATAATCCACTACGTAACGTGAAAACAATTGATACATAACATACTCTTTAATGGAAATAAATTTATATGCGCTCGCATATAATTCTGGCTCTTCCTCTTTCATCCACAATAATTTAGAAAGTGGCGACATCGGATGAATTGGTGTACCCGTTCGTCTATAAATTTCATGACCATTCATATGTTGTAATAATTTTTCTGACTGTTTCGTACTTCGATTATCTGCCTAAATAATAGAGCGCGTTAACGGCGCACCGTTTTCATCTACTGCAATTAATGCGTGCATTGCAGAACTAATACCAATTGAAGAAATATCTTCTGGTAACACGTTACCTTTTTTGATGGCAACGCTTACAGTTTTATATACAGCGGCACATATCACATCAGGATCTTGCTCAGCCCATCCGACGTTCGGTTGAATAATCGGATAATCTACTGCATGTGATGCAACGACTTTTCCTTTTTCTGTGAACACAACCGTTTTTGTACTTGTGGTACCGATATCAATCCCGATTACTCTCCCCCTTGTTTCCATGCGAATCTTCCCTTCGTTTCTAGCAAAATATAATCTAGTAAACCGTTTACATGAATTAGTATTTAAAATATTTTTTCTTTAATCAAGTTTTAAAAAGAAAATTTTTTCATAACAAAAAAATAAATCCCCTCATTCCATTTCACTTACATACTAAATTTAAATTTCCCCGCGGTAAAGTTGCGTTATATTCGTTACGCAACACACTCTTTTTCTTTCATTAACAACACATACATAGTCCTTCCTTACGTTCTACTCATTTGCATGAAAAAAGTTGAGTAGCAATATTCATTTTTAGGGAGTACTTAACATCAATCTAAGAAAAACACTCGTCCTTTTATCTTAATAAATATAGAATACGTATCCTACTATCACTTTATTAACTTGTAAATATATATTCCATACAATAAAATTTAAAAGTTTTTATATTTTTCCGAAAAATAAAACAATATTTTTAGACTTTATTGTATAATGTTGTAAAAAGATGTCGGAGGGATTTAATGTTACAAAAAATATCTCAATTCACAATTAAGCTTTCATCCATTCTTTTATCACTCTTACTATTATTAAATTTACCCTACTTATTTATCACTCAACAAGGATTCACCTTTCAACCAATGTATTTTTTTAATCAGATTGTTACTATGTTAAAACAAGTTTTCTCACCTGAATCATTGTTGGTTATAGGATCAGACCCCAAGTTTGGTCATTTAAAAACAACACCATTATTTCCAACTGTTTTAGAACCTTACCTATATTCATTTATTGTATTATTTGTAGCCTTTTTGCTTGCGCTCTTTATCTCATCTAGCATGGCATTTTTTTATTTTTTAGCAAAAGATTATATAAAAAAATGGATAAACCGAATTGTGTTCATATTAGAAGCTGTCCCTGATATGATGATGATGATTTGTTTGCAAATATTTTTCATATGGTTACTGCGGAAATTCGGGGAATTATCTGTCACCATAATTTCTTTTAATGAAAATCGAGCTTATTTACTCCCTATTTTATCTTTAGCGGTCTTACCTACATTACAAATGTTTCGGATGATGGTGTTATACATAAAAGAAGAACATGGAAAACATTACGTGGAGGTTGCATATGGAAAAGGGCTTTCATCAAGTTATGTACTGTGTATTCATTTATTCAAAAATATATCTATCCACTTCTTCCACCATTTAAAAACGATTTTTGTTTTCTTACTTTCTAATTTATTCATTTTAGAATTTGTATTTAATATGCAAGGCATTATTCAATTTTTATTTAAAAAGGCGTTTATTTCACCTCCAGCTGCATTTATCATACTTGTCATGATTATTTTACCGTTTTATGTTATTTTTCAAATAATCTCATTCATGATGAATAGATGGCAAAAGCAATTGAAAGGAGCAGCTTTATGAAATCTATTTGGAAATCAAAACGCTTTTTAATCGGCTTTACTTATTTATTCATACTTGTTTCAGCTAGTTTTATTTATAGTTGGTTCTTTAAAGATAACATCCCAAAACCTCCTCAGTTACTTTACAATGACAATAACGAATTACTTGGAAAGGCCCCTTTTCCACCATCGTTAATGCCACCTTTTGGATCTGATCGTTTTGGAGAGTCTGTTTTCTTACAAATTATAGAAGGTGCAAAATTCACCATTTTATTGGCCGTGGTAATTAGCTTCTTTCGAATTTTATTCGGAACATGTATAGGAATACTCTTAAGTTTATATGCTTCAAAATTCAAGAGATTTTTCCAGTCATGCTCAGAAGTTTTTTATTATATTCCAACTTTATTTATCACATTTATACTCATTACGCCCGTTAATATTGTAATCACATCAAATGCTGATAGATTAGACCCCAATATTTCATTTACGTTTTATCAACTACTTGTACTTATTTTCGTGGCTCTGCCTACACTTTCTTTATATATATCATCAGAGGTTGATGAATTTATGAAACAAGATTACATTTTAAGTTCACAATTACTAGGTGCTAGCCGTTTTCATATTATCAAAAAACACTTACGAGTCTTATTACTTGACCGCTTATTCGTATTATTCATGGAACATATCGTTCAAACTCTCATACTCGTTATCCATTTAGCGTTGCTTGACATTGTAATTGGTGGCGTACAAATGCGGGAACTCTATGACGGAGTGCTCAAACCTGTTTCTCTTTCTAATGATTGGGCAGGACTTATTGGATTAAATCGTTATGAAATGAATATTTCATGGTGGATTATTTTGTATACTCTCGTTTCATTCTTTATTACAATTCTATTTATTAAGCTTATGACAATCGGGATTCAAGATGCACTGAAAGCAAGAGATACGCAAGTTATAGCAATTCAAACCGTTCCAGATCATAAAAAATTTGTTAAAAGTAAAGATTCTTTTTCGTTTATAGATAAAGTGAACCTTTAATCCTTTCTCATTACTCGATATTGATAGTAGTGGAATGCAAAGAAGATGATCCCTGTTGAATGCAGGGATCATCTTCTTTCTGTCGTCTAACTTTTTTACATGTCTTTATCTAGACTCATGCTTTTTATATTTAAAGTGAATTGCAATCACAATTATTGTGTTTAAAATCGATTACCATACGTCCTTGAATTCGACCTTGTTCCATTTCTTCGAACACATGTCGCACTTTATCTAGAGAACAAGTTTGAACAACAGGCACTACTTTTCCTTCTGCACCGAACATGAATGCCTCTTCTAAGTCTTTACGAGTACCGACTAAAGAACCAACTACTTCAATTCCATCTAGTACAAGTCGCGGAATGTTTAAATCCATCGTTTCTACTGGTAAACCTACTGCAACGACTTTACCACAAGCACGTACCGCATCAACTGCTGAGTTGAATGCTGCTTTAGAAACGGCTGTTACTACAGCTGCATAAGCACCACCAAACTCTTCTTGAACAATCTTTTCAGCAGGACCTTGAGAAATTGGATTGATAGTCATATCAGCGCCAACCTCTTTTGCTAAGGCTAACTTATCGTCATTAATATCTACTGCAATTACCTTTGCACCAAATACGTTTTTAGCATATTGAATAGCTAGGTTACCTAATCCACCACAACCATAGATGACGATAGGTTGACCAGGTTTAGTATCCGATACTTTTATTGCTTTATATGTAGTTACACCCGCACATGTAATGGATGATGCTTGAGCAGGATCTAATCCTTCTGGTACTTTCACCGCATAATCTGCTGTAACAATACATTGTTCAGCCATACCACCATCTACTGAATAACCAGCATTCTTAACTTCACGACAAAATGTTTCTCTACCCGTTACGCAATATTCACAACGTCCACAAGATTGGAACATCCAAGCAATACTTACACGGTCACCTACCTTTAGTGAAGTTACATCATCAGCAATTTTCGTAACAATACCAATACCCTCATGACCAAGAATACGGCCATCTGTATTTCCAAAATCATGATTTGCAACGTGTAAATCAGTATGACAAACTCCACAATACTCAACATCTACTAGCGCTTCACCTGAGTGTAACGGACGTAATTCCTTTTCAATAATTTCAATGTTTGCTTTACTATTTTTATTTACTACTACTGCTTTCATATGTGATCTCCCCTTTAGTGTTTTAGAATTTTAATGAGTTTATCTCACAACTTCTGTCTTCACTAGTTTGGCTAATCATTATGCCAAATTTAAGTGTTCAATCATCATTACATGTTCATCATAACATGACACTTCAAAAACAAATTGTGAAATTGCGAACAATATTTGAATTATTGCATAAATCGTTTTTTATTTTATATTTTTAAAAATGAGAGTCTATCACTGACTATAAGTAAGTAACATATTTCTACTAGAAAATAAATCAACAAACTATTTACTAATAAAAAAAAGCCCTTCGTTTGAAGAGCCTTTCTTATATTCGTTTCATCGAAATTGTTTCACGTATACTTTGTAAATTTTGCAACGTTTCTTCTTGGCGTTGTAATGATAACCCAACGTACAAAGTATCTAATAAACTTAACTGTGCTAATCTTGATGAACTTGCTTCTGTGCGGAATTCCGTTTCACGTGTTGAAGTGTATAGTGTAATATCAGCAAGTTGACTTAATGCTGATTTCTGATAGCTCGTAATTGCAATAATGCGAGCTCCCCTTGCTTTTGCTACTTCTAACGCTTCCAGTAACCCTTTATTGCTACCAGAATGAGAAATTGCAATGACCACAGCTTCTTTCGTAAGTAAACCCGCACCCATAATTTGAAAATGTGAATCTGTATGAGCAATACACGAAATACCCGTTCTCATAAATTTATGATATGCATCCATCGCAATAATACCAGAACCACCATTTCCATAAAACTCAATACGGCTTGTATCTTGCAATACTTTTACAGCTTTCTCTAGCGCTGTATCATTTAGCAAATGTAATGTATCTTGCAGTCCTGTAATATGCGAATGGAAAACTTTTTTAGCAACAGTTACCATACTATCTTCTGCCGATACTTCTTCATGAATATTTTGCATAGGAGTATGTACAATTTCACGAGCTAATGTAATCTTTAAATCTTGAAACCCTTGAAAACCAAGGTGCTTACATAAGCGGAATATCGTAGCTTCTGAACTATTCGTAACCTCAGCTAATTCTGTAATAGATTTATGTACAACATCTTGTGGATGTTTCAATATATGTTCGGCAATACTTCGCAATTTTGGTGATAAACCGTTTAACGAAGCTTGAATCTTTCCAATCCCACTTCTTGTACCTGGCATAGTATTTCTTCCCCTTCCATCGTAGCTTAATCCAGTAAAATCCAATTGGTACAGGCTAATAATCAGTTGGGATGACCCCACTGATTCAAGTTTCACTTTATTGTACCTAATTATTGAAAGAAGAAAAACCTTTATTTGGCATCACTATGGTTTGTAATGTAAATCAACGCAAGTTTTGTACAGCTCTCACTGATTGTTAGCTCACAAATAGCGGGCCAACTATATATATTCTGCCATAACATGGTACACCATTATTCATACTTACTATTCCCCTCATGTTTCACCGCATATAATGCAGCTTGCGTACGATCATCCACTTCCAATTTAGCTAAAACATTTGAAACATGTGTTTTCACAGTCTGTTCTGTAATATGAAGCTCTGCTGCAATTTCTTTATTACTTCGCCCTTTCGCAATTTCACGAAGTACTTCTTGCTCTCTTTTTGTTAACATGGAAAAAGGGTTTTCTTTTTCTTTCTTAACTGCTGATCGTCCTAATAGTGCCGGTGTTACTTTCGGATGAAAATTCGCATTCCCTTCCTGTACTGCAATGATAGAAGCTACAAGTTGCTCGGGTTGTACTTCTTTTAATTGATAACCATCTGCTCCAGCTTCTAGTGCTGGTAAAACATAATCTTGCTCTGAAAAACTGCTTAATATAAGTATCTTTATCGTTTCATCATATTGTTTTATTCGTTTTGTTGCCTCAATTCCATCCATCTTTGGCATTGATAAGTCCATTAATACTACATCTGGTCTTTCCGTTCGGACAAATGTTAATGCCTCTTCCCCATTTTCTGCTTCCCCAACTATTTCAAATTCTTCTCTCGTTTTCAAAAAGAAGACAAGTCCTCTTCGGACAATATGATGATCCTCAACTAGTAGTAATTTAATCTTCAACCTTCTTCTCCCCTTCAAACTGGCAATTGAATTTCAATTTTTGTACCCTTTTTCAGCTCAGTTTTTATTTGAAATGATCCCCTCATTAACTGAATACGTTCCTTCATACTTTTTAAACCGAGCGCTGATTCTCTTACGTGATCTTGTATAAATCCGATTCCGTTATCCTCTATGTAAAAATACAACTGGTTATTTTCTATTTTCAAAAGAACATTTACTTTTTCACATGAAGCGTGTTTTTTACAATTATGTATTGCTTCTTGACTAATACGCCATAAAACTTCTTCAATTTCATCTACAATTGAAACCATTCCATCAATTCGAACTTCCACGTGAATCCCTAACAACTTCCCGTAATTTTTAATTGCCTCTGCTAAACCTTTCTCTAATCCTTCCGGTCTTAATTGCCAGATTAAAAGTGTCATTTCTTGTAATGCTTCCTGTGATAATTCTCCAATATAACTCAACATCTCTTGCAAGTCGCTATCTTGCGTCATATTTAGAGTACCTTTTGCTGTTAGCATAATAGAAAATAACAATTGTTTTACTGAATCATGTAAATCACGGGCTAATCGATTTCTTTCAGCTACCACTACATATTTACGTTCTTTCTCTACTAACTGAATACGTTGTATTGTCGTTCCTATTTGAAATGCAATCGATTCTAATAATGCCAATTCTTCCTCTGAAAAATGTGTTTTTTGAGGTGACGCTACATTTAATAGACCAAACTTCTCCGATCCTGACCTAAGCGGAATCGTCGCATGATGCGTAACATCTTCTGTCTCTCCCCAATTACACTCAATCGCATCCTCTATTCGCTTACATTCAATAATATTTGTCGCTTTTTCCAATCTGCCATTCACAAAACGCTCTACACACCAGCAGTCTCCTTCACACATTGGTTTCTTCTCTTGCCACGTAAGAGCTGGTGGTAAGTTTTCATCTACAAGCATTCGGTGCTTTCCACTTTCATCAATAAAAAAGATCCACCCTGTTTGCAAATTCATAACTTGTAACAATGTATGTAACACTTTTTCCAACATGTCTTGTAAGTCTGTTGCTTCATTTAATAATTCTGCAATTGCTTTTAATGCTTCTAAACGATGCATCTCTTTTTCTTCAAAGTTCATTTTCATCACCATCTACCATTATAACATTAAGAAATTTCTAAATTCTACAAATAAAAAAGAACTGAATTCCTTCAGTTCTTTCTTTATATTGATCATTTTATTATTGTTTTTCTATCCAATTATTCTACTTTAGCTGTCCGATACAGATTGTCCACCATGGTTATGCTGTAAACTCTCAGTAGTAACGAACATATTTGTTGCTGGCATTTGCACTTGATTCTTATGGAACATAGACATTAATTCAAACCTTACTTGTCTAGAAGTTTCAAAATAATCTTCTGGCTTTATTAAGCCTGTAATACAAAATTCATATCCAACGTATTTAAGATTTGGATTTAAATCTGTAACACCAACGTATTTAAACGGTTCCACAGCTTCATCTTCTACTTTATAAAGATTTGAAGCGAATTTTTCATTGCAATTCACACAAACTTCTTCTAACAATTCTTTAACTCTTGTAGGATCTTCCTGATAACTTACCGTAATTCGTTCAATTACGCGCATCCATCCTTTATTAAAATTTTGTATCGTTCTAATCTCTCCATGTGGTATCGTAAGAAGCTTTCCTGACCATTCACGAATTTGCATAAAACGAATACTTATTTCCTCAATCGTTCCTGAGTTTGTTCCGTTAAAAGTAACAAAATCGCCAACACGAAACTCTTTGTCCGCTAATCTCGCAAAGCCTAATATAACATCTTTTAACATCTGTTGTGCAGCAAAACCAATAACAACCCCCGCTATCCCGGCACCTGCAATGATACTTTTTATATCTACAAATTGGCTAATTAAATAAATGATTAAACTGATGATAATGATATATCTAAAAATAGATCGAATTACACTTTGAATCGTTTGCTCTACCTCTTCATCAAAAAAGCTTGATTTCCTAAAAAACCAATCAATAATGCGGTTGATTACAAAAGAGATAATGATTAAAACGAAAGCAAATAGTAAAAATCTTAAAAGTAAAAACTCCCGTACATAATTAAAAAATTCTTCCGTATACGTTAATAAACTCATCTTACCACTTCCTTACTAATTAAAAAATTCATAATCGTCTCAGTTTGTTCTAGGAAATTCTATTATCCTAATCTAAAATGCCACTACTCTTACTATGTATTTTGACTTTATTACTAATTTACTTTAAACAATATGTAGATGTTCTTTTCCTTTCCTTTAAATATACCCTTTTTAATAACCTAAGGGGAGCTAATAGTGAAAATTTTTCAACATTACACTTTATTCTACTCATTACAATTTATTAACTCCGTAAAAAAGAGCTGAATTTATCAGCTCTTTTATTCAATATTAATTGTTGTCTTACTGCTTTTTTCTTCTCTCAATTTTGGCAATTCAATTGTCAGTACGCCATCTTTATAATTTGCTCTAACATTTTCTTCCTCAACTTGTTTAAAACTAAAGCGTCGAGTTACAGAACCTATAGAACGTTCTTTACGAATATATATGCCATTCTCATTTTTTTCTTCTACTTCATTATGATTAGTTGCTTGAATCGTTAATACATCTTGTTCAAAATCAACTTGAATGTTTTCTTTTTGAAAACCTGGTAAATCTGCTTTCACAGTATATTTATCAGATTGCTCATGAACATCTACTTTAAAAGTATCCATGTTCATCGGTTTAAAAAAAGTATCTGTCATCCCTTCTAATAAAGAAGGCCCAAAATCAAAAATACCATTTTGACGTTTTGTTATCTCTGGAAATAAATTACGCATATTTTTTCCTCCTTATTATTTATGAATGAAAGATTATCTCTTTCTGTCTTTATTATAACACTTGGTCAAAAAAGGTCAAAGAATTTGTTTGACCTTTTTTGATGTATATTTTGCCAAATAAAACAAATAAGTTGTACGATATCTCTCCCCCTTATAAAGTGAAACTTTAATCAGTGGGGTTTTCTTCATCCCCCACTGATTATTAGCCCTCACCAATCGGATTTTTATAGGCAGCCCGACCCCCACCTAAATTCTTTGCTTTCGCTGAATTTTGAAGTGGGGGTCTTACTGCCCATTAAATTAGGATAAAGAGGAATATATTTACATAATAACGAATAGTTTATTTGCTCTTATTTTTTCTTACGGAGGTTATATACAATGGGATATATTGAAGAACTTAGAGAAGTTGTCGGATCAAGACCACTCAATCTAGCAGGAGTTGCTATAGCTGTTTTCAATGAACAAGGACAAATATTACTACAACAAAGACGAAGTAGTATTTGGGCTGTCCCTGGTGGATTCGTTGAACTTGGAGAATCAACAGAAGAAGCTGGAAGACGAGAAGTGCTTGAAGAAACAGGGATTGAAATAGGCTCTTTACAGTTAATAAGCGTATTTTCTGGAAAAGAATTTTTTGTGAAATTACCAAACGGAGATGAATTTTATCCTATAACAATTGCATATCTTTGCAAAGACATTACAGGTGGTACGTTGAAAGCTGATGGATTTGAATCATTACATGTACAATTTTTTGATTTAAATGCGTTACCCGAAAACATTAGTCCTTTCATAAAAAAACTAATCGAGCAGAACCTCGTCTCAATTTAAATATAAAAAGAGACCTGTTTTAAAGGTCTCTTTTTTTCACTTCACTTCTGCATGTAAGCATGACTTAAAATGTCCAAGTGCAAATTCATGTCCTTGCTCATTAAAAGATGCAACCGCCTTTTCAAAAACAACAATTTTAAATCCTTTATTATAAGCGTCTACTGCTGTGTGAAGAACGCAAATATCAGTACAAACACCTACAAGATGAACTTCTTCTATTCCTCTTTCTCGCAACTTCATTTCTAAGTCTGTTCCTGCAAATGCACTATATCTTGTTTTATCCATATAATATACATTCTCTGCATTTTTATATGTTTCGTACACTTCTTGTAATTCACCAAACAAATCTCTTCCATTTGTGCCAGCTATGTTATGTGGCGGGAATAACTTTGATTCTGGATGGTATGCATCGTTTTCTTCATGTTTATCAATCGCAAAGACAACGTAATCTCCATTTTCAATATATTGCTTCGTTATATGGACAATTTCCTTTTCAATTTCTTGCCCTGGTTTCCCACATGTTAAAGCACCTTTTTCAGCTACAAAATCATATGTATAATCAATATTAATAAGAGCTCGTTTCATAACTACTATCTCCCCTTCTTCTGTTTCACAGTAAACAATAGAAAATTTGTTATTACGACATCGTATGTACTATTCGACAATTCAAATGAAATACCTACATTTTTCTTATAAAACTTACCTTAGTCTGAGTTTATCATATAATAGATGAACAATGGTTAAACAAATAGCTCCCATTAACAAATCATAAATTTGATAATTGAGTGTAATTTGAATTACTTCTTGTATCATAAACCAAATTAATTACACCTTTATACTAATAAAGACGATACGAATACACCGATTCACATCTTCAGCCTCTTTCTCTGTCATAGTAGAAATAAGTGATTTCTTCCTACTTAATCGTATTAGAAAACGAAACACGTTATTCACTATTACATCCTCTAGTATTAACAAAAAAGCACACTACTTTTTGAGTAATGTACTTTTTATTCTTCTTATGACGCTGGTTTTGTTTCAAATGTTGCTTGATTTAAACTAATAACCTTTCCTTTTGGGTCATTGTTTTCATACTGAACCGCAGTAATCGTATGACTACCTGTCTCAAGCGTCTTTTCTTTTAATTGTACTGTTGTCTGTGTTGTACTAGTTACTTGATGTTTATCTGCATATACTTGATCTACAAATATAAATGTTTCTTTATCACTTTGAAAATTAGAAAGCTCTAATTCAACATGTTGAATTAAAGTATCCTTTTTGATGAATACAGCTGGTATATTTCCATTTTCAGAAGTACCGTCTGGTGTAATAACTGTTACTTTTCCTTCTCCGACTGGCACTGCTCCTTCAGGAAATGCAACTATATTCTCATTACTTGCGTTTACAACTTGTTCTTCCTGCTTTGATTGCGCACCCTCTTTTTCTTGTGGAGCACCGCAACCGGCTAATAACAATACAGACAATCCAGTGATTATGAATTTTTTCAAAATTCATCCCCCCTGTCATTTCATTATAATTTATTATACAAAAATAACTTTTAAATTTTAAGACTATTTTCAACACTTTCATGAACAAATTGAATCTTGCCCAGGATTAATGTATCATACTTTCCTTAATAGAACATTAATTTTTTTATGAAATAAATAGTAATTCCCGCTTATCTATCATTTTAGCCCAATAGATTCATTACATACCTGTCCAAAATAAAAAGACATTGTTCATTCAATGTCTTTTTATTTTAAGTTTTAAAAAACAAATGTTGTAATCTCATCTACTTCTTTTCTTGGAAGTTTCTTCGGCTTATCTTTCGGAAAACCGAGTGAAATAACCATATTTATTTGTTTTTCAGACTCAATTTGCAAATATTGTCGTAGTTCGTTTTGAGCTAACAATACCGGTCCTGTCATTGGACAAGTGCCAAGCCCTTTCGCATGTGCAGCCAACATTAAGTTTTGTGCCGCTAAACAGCTACTCTTAATTCCTTCTTCTTCCCAAACTGAATCTGGAACAAAAGCAATTGGATCAAATATCTTTTGTCGAAATTTTGATTCATATTGTGTCGCCAAACACACGATTAATACTGGTGCATCCGAGAAAGCTGTTGCATATGGTCCAAAAGAACGTGTAAGTAATTTCCCCGCTTTCTCTTCTCCGTTTTCTGCCGCTTTTGCCGCAAGTTTATGTAATGCATCCCATGTCATTTGTTCAATTTCTTTAATTTTCTCTCGGTTCATAATGACCAAGAACTCCCAAGTTTGTGAGTTTGTATCACTTGGTGCATAACGCGCACAATCAATAATCTCTTTTATATCACTAGTGGAAACTTCTTGTTCCGTGAACTTTCTAACACTTCGTCTACCGTGAATTACTTCCTTTAAATCTTCATAATTCATACATTAAATCCCCTTTTTACAACGTTTTCAAATCTTGTCCTATGCTTGAATTATATCATGAAAAAAAGCTGGAGGAATACCAGCTTTTTTCTTCAATATTAGTTCGTAACTTTAAACAAACGAATACTTTCTTCATATGCAACTTGAAGTTTCTTTGTAATCGGTCCTCTTTCGCCGGCTCCAAACTGTTCATCACCTATTTGAACGACTGGGAATATTTCAAGTGGTGTCGCTGTGAAGAAGCACTCATCAGCCTCATATACTTCTTGTAGTGAAAATTCTCGTTCTTCTACTTCAATATGTAATTCTTTCGCTAATGTAATAACGTAGTGACGTGTAATGCCATGTAGAATGAAATTGTCAGCCGGATGCGTAATCAATTTATTATTTTTCACCATAAAGAAATTTGAATGACAACCTTCCGTTACAATTCCATCTCGTACTAATATCGCTTCTTGATAGCCCTGTTCGTTTATTTTATTTTTAATCATAATATTTGGTAACAGGTTTAAAGATTTTATATGACAGAACTTCCAGCGTATATCCTCTTCTACAGTAACTTTTATTCCTCGTTCCATAGCAGCAATTGGTCTTGGAAACGAAACAATATTTGCAAAATATGTTGCTTGCATATTGGACTCATATACATGATTACGCGCTTGAGCACCTCTTGATATTTGCAAATATACATTCCCATCCTCTTGAAATTGATTTTTTTCAATCATTTCATGTAACTCTTCTACTAACTCCTCCTTAGTAAACGGTGGAATTAGTTTAATTTCTTCCATAGAATTAAAGAATCGTTCTAAATGTAAATCTAATAAATGTGGCTTCCCATCATATAGTCTAAATACCTCGTATATACCATCACCAAATTGAAAGCCTCTCTCCTCTAATGGAATCATCGGCTGTTCTTCCTTCGTATTTACAATTCTTCCGTTAAATAAAATCCAATCTTTATGAGTAGCTTTCATTTATTCCCACTCCTTTATTCCATGATTGGTATAATTGTACAACTTATTGACACTCAAAAGAAGGAATTTTCTGTATTTTTTCTGAATAAAAAAGTACATCACCCATTTAAAGTGATGTACTCGGCCATGCCTTTACTTTAGAAAATATTTTTCAATATCATCTAACATAAGGTTTGCAGCTACAATACCACCTGCTGTATTCCAAATCACTTCGTCTACTTGGAATACTTTATTATCTTTAGAAGCCTGTAACTGCTTAAAGAGTGGATCTTCTGTCCATTCTTTCGCTAACGTGTTTCCTTCATTATTTTTATCTGCATCTTTATCAGATGTGAAATAAAATAAATAATCCCCATCCATATTTGGAATTTGCTCTTTTGTAATTCCTTTTATCGCAAATTCATCTTTATCTTGTAGTGGTGGTCGTTTAAATCCAATGTCATGTAATACAACGCCTGAGAATGAATTTTTTTGATAAATACGAACATCACCTGGGACGAAGCGAATAATGGAAACTTTAGAGTTAATTTTATCTCCTAATTGTTCTTTTATTGATGTAATACGCTTTTTATAGTCATTAAGAGCATTTTGTCCCTCTTTTTCTTTATTTACAGCTTTTGTATAAAGGGTAAAATTTTCTTTCCAATCACCGCGCAACGTTTCAGCATATACAGTTGGCGCGATTTCTTTTAACTGCTCATATATTTTTTCGTGACGCATTTTATTTCCGATGATTAAATCCGGCTGAAGCTTCATTACCGCCTCTAAATTAATGTCACGCTCAGTTCCTACTACTTTCGTATCTTTTAGCTCTTTTGCTAAATGAGGATACCATTCATCACCAGCTCGTGGTTTTGTCGTTCCAACTGGCGTTATTCCAACAGTTAAAAGTGCCTCAGCACCCTCATTTGTTAAAACAACAACTCTTTTTGGCGTACCATTTACTGTCGTTTCGCCCATTGCATGTTTAATCGTATATGAATCTTTTGCTTTAGCCGATATATCTTTATCTTTCTTCTCTTCTTCTTTACCGCACCCTGCGATTATAACCATTAGTAACATAACGCAAAGTATAAGAATATTTTTAGTGCGTGTCATAAGTCCTCCTAGCTGAAATTGATTATCATTTACATTTTAAAGAGTAATGTATATCTCATACATTGTCAATATATATATCAGAAAACTTTTTCAATATATATAATGCGGACCTCATACCTCATTTTTATTCAAACTCTTACTTGTTTCTACTCATATTTTTTAACCGTAACATATGAAAAATAAACGGACAAAAGAACGTAATTGTAATTCCAGTCAATACATAACGTAAATAATACATATCAGGTATTACTTTTTTTAATATGAGTTGCATCATTAACATGAAACTAAGACCTAATGCTGTTTTTGCCACTTGTATTTTCAAATTATTATTTTCGTTCATTTTAATAAAATGATACTCTAACATGATACCAATCGTAGAACCTGTCAAAACTCCTAAAAATTTCAAATAATCTATTTGTTCTGTCATAAAATACATTATAAGTGAAACAGCCAATACAACTCGTTGTAATAATATAAATTTCTTATCACTTAATCCTACTGTTACTTTCGTATATACACAAACAATTATGACACTAATTATAACGGCCCCTATTATATCACTGAGCCAATGTACACGTAAATATAGACGAGAAGTAGCAAGCAATATAATAAAAACAATACCAATGATCCAAATCATTCTCTTTTTACATAAAATCATGAATGAGCTCCAAAATGTTGTCGCTAACTGCACGTGTGTACTGGGGAACGAATAACCTGCGGCTGATTTTTCATATAAAGCTTGAATTCCGTCGTATGTATACGGTCGTGGGATTTTCATACATTCCTTTACCTATATATCTATATAAACAAAGCATAACAATCATATGAAATGCTTTTCTTTTAGAAACGCACCAATATAAAATCGAAATAATAACTAAATACAACGTTTCATTTGCAATACTAGATACAAGTTTAAAAAATGTTGTAAGTACACTTCCCTCCAAACTTGTCATCCATTCAAGAAATAACCTATCAATATTAACCATAAAAAACGATACCTCCTAAAAACAACTTCTGCTATTTGCCAGCAATTAAGATAGACTAGTTGATTAACATTTCAAATTTATACACCTACTTACGTTACAGATTAAGAATATATAGTACCACATACTAAAAACAGATTATATGTTAAATCCTCTAATCATTTCTATAAATTTTAATGGAATTTTGAGCTTTATATACAAATCCATTACAATTACAAATAAAAAAACCGCCTTATGTTGAACTGTACCCCGAATCATGGACACTTAAAAAAAGCCCCATGATTCGGGGTTTTTGTGTATTTTTATCAAAAAACCTCGTTATAATGGAACCAACGATAGAAATGAGGTACGGAGAATGAGTAAAATTATTTTTAATGAGATTCAAATGAAGCAGCTGGAAAAAAATAAAAATGTAGTAAAAGCGTCGGAACGTTCGATTAGCTATTGTCCAGATTTCAAAGTAAGAGCGGTAAAAGAAAATCAACAAGGAAAAGGTCCTAGCCAAATCTTTTTAGAGAATGGGTTTGACTTAGCTGTGATTGGTGAGGAGAAACCAAAACAATGCTTGAAACGTTGGCGAAGAACCTTTGAACAATTTGGTGAAGAAGGATTTTATACAGAACGCCGCGGGAAAGGAAGCACGGGACGTCCTTCGGAAAAACCTCTCTCTTCCGATGAAAAATTAAAGAAAGCGGAAGCGCGTATTGCGTTCTTAGAAGCGGAATTGACATTCCTAAAAAAGTTAGAAGAACTCGAAAGGCAGGCGTTACAGAAGAAGCGTTAACACCACGAGAAACATACACACTGATTGAACAAACCATACGTCGATTCCAATTGCCACGTATGGTGCGTTATCTTTGCACACTGGCTGGGGTAAGTCGGAGTGGATACTATGCGTGGCTTCATCAGACAGAGAAACATCTAGAAAAAGAACGCAATGATGAAACAGATTATGAATGGATCCAAGAAATTTTCAATCGAAAAAGGAAAACATGTGGTGGTCGTTCTATCAAAATGGTGTTGGAAAAGACAAAAGGAATTTGTATGAACCTCAAACCTATTTACCGTATTATGCGTAAATATAATCTTGTGACAAAGATTCGCCGAGCGAATCCTTATAAACACATCGCAAAGGCGACACAAGAACATAAAACATGTCCGAACCTTTTAAAACGCCAATTCAATCAAGAAGAGCCTGAAAAAAGTATGTTAACGGATATTACCTATTTATTTTATGGAAAAGGAAAGAAGGCTTATTTATCATGTGTAAAAGACAGCACAACACGAGAAATTTTAGCCTATCATGTCTCCTCTTCTTTACAAATGGATATCGTCTATCAAACATTAAATAACTTGAAAGAGAGATTAGGAGAAAGCATCCATTCTGAAGCGCTTCTACATTCAGACCAAGGTATTCATTACACACACCCTGAATTTCAGAAACGCGTAAGGGAAATGGGAATCAGACAATCTATGTCCCGTAGGGGCAATTGTTTAGACAATGCACCAATGGAATCCTTTTTTGGTCATATGAAAGATGAATTAGATTATAAAGATTGTCAAACCTTTGAATCCCTCGAGCTCAACATAAGGGAATATATGAAGGAGTATAATTGTAATCGTTATCAGTGGACATTAAAAAAGATGGCTCCGATTGAATATCGGAACCACCTTTTAAGTGCTTGATTTTTCAGGGCTTTTTTATTAAACTGTCCATTTTATAGGGTACAGTTCATGTAAGGCGGTTTCTATCATTTTGCTTTAACCAATTTAAAATAAATATATACGATTGATAGTGAATATAACGTATGCAAAATAAAAGAAATAAAAGGGCTATTCCAGTGCTACTATACAGCAAACCAAATTTTAAAAAAACATTTAAAAGTGGTGGGAAGTTCGTTATGTTTTGTAATGTAATAAGCATACTAAATAAAAGGAAAAACACTGGAGCATATTGTAATTCATATGGCTTTCTCTTCTTATTCATTCTTTTTCGAATAAATATATGAATTAGCTCTGCTACTAAAAAACACCCTCCAATTAATACAAGACCAGAGGTCATCGTCATACATCCACCTGCCTTATATTTATCTCACATAACAAATCATCGCTATATTTTCTTCACATATATTCCATCTTCCACATTAAATCCAAAACTCTCTATGAAGGATTTAGCTTGTTCTGTTAATTCCGTTTGTAATACCTTTATCTCTTTCACATTTCTTTCTTTCATCATCGTTTCAAATGTAAAATACGTATTTGTCCCATAACCGTAACTTTGATAATCAAAGTGAATAATTAACTGAGATAAAACTGCACTCTCCTCTTGTACACTATAGTCTATTACGCCAATATATGTATCATCAACTTTCAAACAATACTGTACTTGATTCTCAGTTAAACTATGTGAGCGAAACATTTCTTTAACAACGCTTTCATTTTCTACAGTTACTTTTTCAAACGTAATCATATGTTGTCCATCCTTTTACTATTATTGTATCAATAATACGTCCTATTTATGAAAAAAACCTTAAGACCATATGCGATCTTAAGGTTTTTCTAATTAAACTAAGCTATACGCACGTTTCGTTTCTTCGTGGAACTTATTCGTATCGTATTTATGCTCAACATAAATTTGATGCCATACCATAAACGCAAGTACAGTCCAAATTTTACGGCTATAATCGCCTTTATCCGCACAATGTGCTTCCAGTAAGTTTAATACATACTGTTTGTCGATTAAATGCTCTGTTTTACTCTCGTTTATAATATTAATAGCCCAATCATGCATTTCATCTTTTAACCAGTGACGAATTGGTACTGGGAATCCAAGTTTTTTACGATCTAATACGTGATCTGGAACGATTCCGCGTGCTGCTTCACGTAAAATAGCTTTCGTAGTTCCGTTAGCAATCTTAAATTCAGTTGGAATTTTAGACGCAACATCAAATACTTCTTTATCTAAGAACGGTACACGAAGTTCTAATGAGTTTGCCATTGTCATTTTATCAGCTTTTAATAAAATGTCACCGCGTAACCATGTGAACATGTCAATGTACTGCATTTTGCTTACATCATCATAATCTTTAATTTCGTTATACAATGGTTTCGTGATATCCATATAGTTAACACTTTCATTGTAATACTTCATTAATTCAGCTTTTTCTTCTTCACGGAAGATTTTCGCGTTTCCATAGTAACGCTCTTCAATTGGCGTACATCCACGCTCTAAGAAGCTCTTACCTTTAAAACCTTCTTTAAGAGCACCACTTAATGCTTTTAGAACGCTCTTACCTGGGCTAGGAATGTAAGAGAACATTTTTAGTGAATTTGGCTCACGATAAATGTTATAACCACCAAATAGCTCGTCTGCACCTTCGCCTGAAAGAACAACTGTTACATGCTTACGTGCTTCTTTTGCAACGAAGTACAATGGTACAGCTGCTGGATCTGCTAAAGGATCATCCATATGCCAAATGATTTTTGGGAACTCATCCATAAACTCTTTCGCTGAAATGAATACGTTATGGTTTTTAACGCCTAATTTCTCAGCAGTTTCTTTCGCAACATCAACTTCACTGAAACCACGTTGCTCAAAACCAACAGAGAATGTTAAAAGATTTGGATTCATTTCTCTTGCGATAGAAGCGATGATAGATGAATCGATACCACCAGATAAGAATGAGCCTACTGGTACATCACTGCGCATATGCACTTTTACTGAATCATATAACACATCACGAATTGCTTGGATATGCTCCTCTTTCGTTGCACTTGAAGCATTGAAATAAGGTTTCCAGTAGCGATGGATTTCCATCTCTTTACCGATTTCTTTTACGAAATAATGACCAGGTTCGATTTTATTAACATCAATTGTTAATGTTTCTGGCTCTGGACCATATTGGTACGTAAAGTAATGTTGTAGCGACGTTGGATTAACGCCTTTATCTTCCATCACATGCATAATACTTTTCTTCTCAGACGCGAAGAATGTAGTATCACCTTGTTGTGCAATGTATAAAGGTTTAATACCGAAATGATCACGTGCACCGAAAAGTTTCTTCTCTTCACGATCCCAAATCATAAATGCAAACATACCACGAAGATAGTCTACACATTTTTCTTTCATATGTGCATACAATGCAATGATAACTTCTGTATCAGATTGCGTTGCAAACGTTGCACCTTTTTCAAGTAACATTTCACGTAATTCTACATAGTTGTAAATTTCACCATTAAAAATAATTACATATCGATCATTTTCATAAGTTAGCGGCTGATGTCCTGCCTCTAAGTCAATGATACTTAAACGGCGGAAGCCAAATTGTACATGTTCATCACGAAAATATCCTTCGTCATCTGGACCACGGTGGAAAATCATCGTGTTCATATTTTCAAATTGATGTTTTTCTGTTTCTGAAAACTCTCTAGGGTTTTCACATAAACATCCTACAAAACCACACATACTTCTTACCCTCTTTCAGTTTTCATTCTGTCTCTATACTACTATATCAACCCTATTTATACTAGCATAATCAACTGAATATGGCGACCAAAAACTATAAAAAAATCACTCCATTTCACATTTTTAACATTTTTTTATGAAAACATGAAAATTAGGCAATCACCTTTCTCCGCTTTTGTCATATGATATTGCAAATTGATTTCTAGGAGGGAATACCATGAGTGAAGAAAAAAAAGACTCTTCTCGCCCACCGGTTCGCAATTATTTAAAGCAAATTGATGATTTCTTTGAGCAAACGCCACTTCGCAATGTAATTGCTGATTTAAATCATTTTTTCCAAAAAGGAAACCGTTTATTAACATTCCCTGTAGATTTATACGAAGTTGGAGAAGAACTCGTTGTTACAGCTGAACTACCAGGTATACAAAAAGAACAAATTCAAATTGAAATACAAAGTGAATACTTAAAAGTCTCTGTAAAAGAAGAGATACTGGAAGAAGAAGAGCAAACATCCCATAACTATTATCGCCGAGAACGTTCCATTTCAGAAGCATCAAGATTAATTAAGTTGCCGTATTCAATTAATAAAAAAGCGGCGAAAGCTTCTTATCAAAACGGCGTATTAGAAATTCGGGCACCGAAACTTCCACAGCAACATGACATTTTATCCATAGACTAATGTAAAAAAAGAAGGGTGCTTTAATTGCACCCTTCTTTTTAATCCGCTAATCGCTTCATATCACGTATAATGTCTTCATACGGCGTATTGCTAATACCATTATACTTTTTCATTACTTTTCCGTTTTGATCAATTAAATAAAATGATGTGCCATGTATAACTTGACCATTCTCAGGTTTATCTACAAGTGATTGGAAATTATCTTTTGAAAACTTCGTAATATCCTCTAACGAATAACCTGTTAATAAATTCCAGTTACTAGTATCCTCTGTAAACTTTTGAATGAAAGCCTTCAAATTCTCCGGCTTATCAAGGTCTGGATCTACACTAAACGAGACAAACTGAACGTCTAATTTCTCTTCTTTTGCCATCTTTTGCAGTTTTGCCATATTAGCAGTCATTGGCGGGCAAACAGTTTGGCAGTTTGTGAACATAAAATCTGCAACCCAAACTTTCCCTTTTAAATCTTTTGTACCAAATGGCTTTCCATCTTGATTTGTAAATTGGAACGTTTCTAAATCCCAATTTAATGGTTTACGAAGCTTTGAACCTGATCCACTACATCCAGCAAGTACAAAGAGACAAAATACAACCATAAGACCAATTATTTTTTGATAACGCTTCATTTATAAACCTCTTTTCTCTATCCTAAATTTAAATAGGTTATGTTTATCATAACAAAAGTTAACACTACGAGAAAATTGTTTACTACATTTGTTCACGAAATCGTACGAATTTACGTACGTTACTTCTTTATTTCAAGCGAATTACTAGACAAACTATATTTTTTTACTATTATTTCTCTAAGTAAAAGTTGTAAAATCCATTGTATTGTTACTTTTGTAAATACATCTTTCTATTTTTTAACAATTCTTTAAACATTTATCCATGTTATACACTGTATTCCTTAACAACATTTCGGTACAATACAATTACAACGATTTTAAATGAGGTGATGTTCATGACAAAACGTTATGAAAACATGGATAATGTGAGCACAAAAAAATCAATTCGTTCCTTTATACGTTGGCGAAAAGAGCGAAAACAAAATAAAAAGGACTTTTCTTTTTTAGTAGAACAATCACCTGTTAAACAAAGTAAATTCCTACAAAACAACTTTGAAAAAACGACTGTAACTTGGATTGGTCATTCTACATTCCTTATTCAAACGAACGGACTAAACATATTAACAGATCCAGTATGGGCTACTAAATTAAAATTAGTTCCGAGGCTTACTGAACCTGGACTTTCTATACAAGAACTACCTAAAATTGATATTGTCCTCATTTCGCACGGTCATTATGATCATTTAGACTTTTCAACGCTTCGCCAGCTAAATGATGATGTACTATACCTTGTACCAATTGGGCTAAAAAAATTATTTACTCGCAAAAAATTTACTAACGTAGAAGAGTATAATTGGTGGGAGAACACAACGATTAATGATGTTTCCTTTCACTTCGTCCCTGCTCAGCACTGGACGAGAAGATCATTATTTGACATGAATACATCTCACTGGGGTGGGTGGATTATTAATAATGAAACAACGGAAGAAACCATTTACTTTTGTGGAGACAGTGGCTATTTTAAAGGGTTCAAAGAAATTGGCAAACGTTTTTCAATTGATATTGCCCTTATGCCAATTGGAGCATATGAACCAGAATGGTTTATGAAAATATCTCACGTTTCACCTGAAGAAGCAGTGCAAGCTTATTTAGATTTAAATGCTACACACTTTATACCAATGCACTACGGAGCTTTTGCACTAGCCGATGAAACTCCCCGCGAGGCAATAACAAAACTTCGAAATAATTGGAATTTACGTATGTTACCGTGGGAACAACTGCATGTACTCTTTTTAGGTCAAACTTTCACTTATAATAGCGTAACAAATAATAAGCAAACAAATGAAAAAATTAAAACGTTACAAGTATAACATAACTACTTATTTTCTATATTCAACATATACTATAGAAAATCATAAAGTGAAACTATAATCAGTAGGTGTTTTTTATGAATGAATATTTACAGACTCGCTATATTATTAGTGGTAGCGCCTGTATAGCCCTTCTTATTTCTTACTTTCTATTCACATAAAGTGAAACTTTAATAAGCGGGAGTTCTTCATCTCCTACTTAACCAATCGCCCGTAAATAGAGGTATAAAAAAAGCTACTTGAAATTTATTTCAAGTAGCTTTTTTATTACTCTGCTAAATACATAAATCCGATTGCACCCGGACCTGTATGAGTACTAATAATAGGCGTTGTAAAGAAAATTTCTGATTTAGCAAATCCACTTACTTTTTCTACAGCCGCTTTTACATTTTCAGCTAAAGGAATTGCTTTCGCATGTGGAATTGCCACAGCTTTTACAACTTTTCCAGCCGTATCTTCCTCAAATAACTTAGCTAACGTTTTTACAATTTGACCTTGGCTACGTACTTTCGTTACAGGGTTATAAACACCATCTTCAAGACTAGCAATTGGCTTTATATTAAGTAGCGAACCGATAAACGCTTTTCCTTTACCGATACGCCCACCCTTCACTAAGTTTTCTAATGTATCTACTACTACATATAAACGAGTATTCTTTCTTACTTCATCTACACGTTTTAAAATTTCTTCTAGTGAGCGTCCTTCATTTGCCATTTTCGCAGCTTCAACTACTTGATATGCTAAAGCATGTGTAATAAATTGCGAATCAACAACTGTTACTTTTGTGTCGGTCATTGATGCAGCACTATTTGCAGTTGCTACAGTACCACTCATTCCACTTGTCATATGAATGGAAAGTACTTCACTTCCATCTGCCCCTAACTTGTCATACATTTCTACAAATGTACCCATTGCCGGTTGTGATGTTTTTGGTAGTTCCTCTGATTTAATCATTTCTTCAATAAATTCATCTGGTTGTAGATCAACGCGATCTAAATATGTTTGTCCATTTACAGAGATTGATAATGGTAGAACATGAATGTCATACTTCTCAATTACCTCTTGTGATAAATCTGCCGTTGAATCTGTTACAATTTTAATTTTTTGCATATTATATTCTTCCCTTTCCAATACGCTCTCCTTGTTATTATACTAGTATTCCCATTGCTTTCAACAATTTGGAACGAAATTTCATCAAATTAATTATATTTTCATACCTAAAATAAAAAAGACAGAGCTCCTAACCCTGTCCACACTCTATATCATGCATTTTTTTCAAGAGTATTTGTTTTATATACATTTAAATAATCATTCCACTTCAAACAATTTTGTAAATATTCACGGAAAGAATACGAAAATCTTGGGTGTTTTTGTTTTTGAATTTTTGCAATAAATAATTGAAGACGAGACTGAATTAGAAACGATAATGGATGCTGTGCCTGTAGGACAGGGATTTCAAATATTTTAATACAATCCCCTGTTGAATGAGTGAAATAAAAACTTTTCGTAATCACAATATCAATCCTCTTTTTCATTGGATTTTTGAACTTCTTCTACTTTACGCTTGTAACACGTTGTTTAAAGTGGCGACTCCCATGAATACAAAAGTATCCTTAGACAATCTCTGTAGTCCTTATGGTTAGAAGATTTATACTCTATTCATCTCCACCTAATCCATCCCTCATCCTAAATTTCTAATAAGACGCGGACTCGTTATCCGTATATTGCTTAATATATTTAGTATAAACTTATAAAAGCGCAAAGTTTGTCTAAATTTTGGAGATTCTATATTTTTTTTCTTCTCTATATTGTATACGTTTATAGCTAGAGTATAACAAATAAATAAAAAAAGTGCCTTTATAACGAGGCACTTTTCGACTGAATTTCTTCTTCTCTTTTCTTTTTTCGCTTACTAACAATCTTTGATAAAGCAATACTAATTTCATAAATACAAATAAGCGGTACCGCAACTAAACTATGAGATAAAAAATCTGGCGGTGATATACACGACGCAATGATAATCAATGCTACGTAAGCATACCTTCTTATTTTTATTAGAAGTTCCGCCGTCAATAGTCCAATACTCGTTAAAAACATTACTACTACAGGCAATTCAAAAATTACAGCAAATGGAACTGTTAAATTAAGAACAAAATGAAAATACTTTTCTGTCGTAAACATTGTATTAAACATTTCATTACCTATCGTAGTTAAAAAATGAAATAAAAACGGCATTACAACGAAATATCCAAAGCATAAACCTGCAATAAATAATATAGACAATACCGGTATATACATTACTGTCATCTTTTGTTCATTTGGATGTAAACCTGGTTTTACAAATAACCAAATTTGTATAGCAGCAAAAGGAATTGTACAAACGATAGCAAATACTGTAGCAATCGAGAAAAAAATCCATAATACATCACTTGGACCGAGAACAGTTAATTTCATTGGTAAATCTTTTACAAGCCAAAAATAAATATCCTTCGTAAAAGTAAATCCAACAATTAAAAATAGTACAAAGGATAACACTGTATATATTACTCGTTTGCGAAGCTCAACTATATGTTCTACTACACTCATTTCCCGATCTTCCATCTCGTTCACCACACTTTATTTATCCATTACAAGGAAAAATCATTACATTTTTTCTTTCTTTTCCTTCTCTTGAAATGCATCGTCAGTCAATTCTTTCGTTGATTTTTTGAATTCTTTTAACGTTTCCCCTAAAGCCTTTCCGATTTCCGGCAATTTTTTCGGCCCAAATAAAATAAGTACAGCTACTAAAATTAAAATTAATCCTGGAAAGCCAATATTTGAAAACATTTCTCCATCCCCTTTATTAGTAGATTCCTTGTCCTACTATTGCATAATTTTATTTTGTCAAAAAAGTTTGAAAACGTCAACAAAACCATTACCTTTTGTCAAAAAAATTCAAAAATATAATCAATTATACAAATTTCATTTTCTATTGCTCTTGTGTATGATATGGTAAGGGAAACGACATATTATTTTATGATAGTAGAAAGGATTACCATTATGACTGAAAAAATGACACGAATGACGCAATTTGTGAAAGAAGAAATTGCAAATGCAATCACACATGGTATCGGTGCCATTTTAAGCATCCCAGCCTTAATCATATTGATTATTCATGCCTCTAAGCATGGTACTGCATCTGCTGTTGTTGCATTTACGGTTTATGGTGTAAGCATGTTCTTACTGTACTTGTTTTCGACATTGTTACATAGCATTCACCATCCAAAAGTAGAAAAATTATTTACTATATTAGATCACTCAGCCATTTATTTATTAATCGCAGGCACATATACTCCTTTTTTACTTATTACACTTCGTGGACCATTAGGCTGGACGTTACTTGCTATTATATGGACACTCGCAATCGGAGGTATCATCTTTAAAATTTTCTTTGTACGTCGCTTCATTAAGGCCTCAACGTTATGTTATATCATTATGGGATGGCTCATAATCGTTGCTATTAAACCACTTTATGAAAATCTAACTGGGCACGGTTTTTCACTACTGTTAGCGGGTGGAATTTTATATTCTGTAGGGGCTATATTCTTCCTTTGGGAAAAGTTACCTTTCAACCATGCCATTTGGCATCTTTTCGTTTTAGGTGGTAGTGCGATGATGTTTTTCTGCGTACTCTTTTATGTCTTACCAACAGCATAATAAAAAAGGTTTCAGCTTATATAAGCTGAAACCTTTTTTATTATTTATGTAATTGTGATGCGATAATATCTTGTGTATGCTTCGTTAACTCTTTAATATCCATATTCGCATACTCTTCAGGTGTAATCGGCTTAGAAATTGTTACTGTTGCATGAGCTCGTTTCATACGGTTTCCATTCGCTTCAAACATTTTATATGTTCCATCTAATGTTACAGGTAAAATTGCTACACCAGATTTTACTGCAAGATGAAAACTTCCAGCCTTAAACTCTCCGATTTCGCCACCTTTACTTCTCGTCCCTTCTGGGAAGATTACGATAGAATGTCCATTCTTTAATAGCTCGATTCCATCTTTAATCGCTTGAAGTGATTGACGACGATCGCTACGATCCATAAATACACAATTCATAAGTTCCATCCAAGTTGGTACAACCGGGAACTTCTTAATCTCTGCTTTTGAAACGAATCCAATTGGTTTATTTAAGTAACCTAGTAAAACAGGGATATCCATATTACTCTGGTGATTACTTACAACTAGTACTGGTTTATCTTTTGGAACATTTTCAAGTCCCTTTACTTCAACTGCCCCACCGGCTACTCGTACCATTTTCTTACCAAACCAATTTGTCGTTTTATACACAGCATTATCTTTTTCTTGTGGCGACATCGTATTTACTTGTCTTTTCAGACGCCACATTCTCGGTGTAATCGCAATTACGATTAAAATTAAATAAAAGATTTTAAAAAACGTTTGAATCATACAGAACCCCCACCTATTATCATTCCGACCTTCATTATACTAGACAAACGAAGGAAAAAGAAGAAAAAAAGTCCAAACAGCAAGTGTTTGGACTTTTTTAAGTATTATATATTAGAAACGTTTTGCTAATTCACGAGCATTAGCAATTGCTGCTTCTTTAATTTCTTGTGCTTTTTCAGGGTTTGCATTCATACCTTCAACTGCAATATATTCAGTTTCATTTACACCAATGAATCCTAATACTGTTTTCAAGTGATTGCGGCCGAAGTCTACAGCTGCGTATGCTCCTTCAGAATAAACGCCACCTGTTGCTTGAATGTGAAGTGCTTTTTTGCCTTCTAATAAGCCAACTGGCCCATTTTCAGTATACTTGAATGTTTTACCTGCGATTGCTAAGTTGTCTAAGTATGCTTTTACTACTGGTGGGTAGCTAAAGTTCCACATTGGAGTTACGAATACATAACGATCTGCATGCATAAATGTTTCTAGGTTTGTGTTCATTGCTGCTACTTTTTGTTGTTGAACTTCAGTTAAAGTTTCAAAGCCTTCACCTGCTGCAAATTTACCCCAAGCAGCAAATACATCTGCATCGATTGCTGGTACTGTAGTGTTGAATAAATCAATTGTTACCACTTCATCTTGTGGATGCTCATTTTTGTAAGCTTCGATGAAAGCTTCCCCTACTGCCATTCCGAAAGAACCTTCTGCTGAATTTGGATTTGCTGTAATAAATAATACTTTTGTCATTGTATTCTCTCCCTTTTACACATTTTATCTTTAATGTGAGATTTATAATTCGAAAGTAAATAACTTACCTTATGTAAGTATAATACAAAAAGTTATATCTAATGTCAATAAAAAAATAGCTACTTTTTTTTCGTAAGTTAATGATTTATTTTGTTTCTTTAAAATTGAGTATAAAGATATTAAGAATTTTTTTCATACAAAAAGGCTATCCCTATAAATTATAGAGATAGCCTTTTATTACAATTTATTTTTGAAAAACATGTTTCACTTTTTCAGCAGGAATATTACTTCCACCTCTACCTTTTACATCTTCAATCATCATCGTAATGACCATATCTGGTGAATTTAAATCAAATGCAGCGAACCAGCCTAGTTCTTTTCCTTCGGCCTCTTTTGATACTTTTAATTCCGCTGTACCTGTTTTTCCAGCAAGAGTCATTCCATCAATTTTAGCAATTTTCCCAGTACCATCTGGATCATTAATTACTTTCGTCATAGCAGTTTTTAATATATCCTGATTGCCTTTTGAAATGACATTCTCTTTCCAAACTTTTGGTTGCTTATCTGTTTTAATAATATACGGAGAAGGTATGTTTCCATCATTAACAATTGGCGCGTACGTTAATGCTAAATGGAGCGGTGTCATTAAGACTTGTCCTTGTCCATAACCTGTGTCTGCCATTTGAATATCATTTTTAATACCATCATTGGCGATTTTAGAAGCTGGGAATCCATATTCAATTGGTAATTTCTCATCGAATCCGAATTTTTTCGCTTCACTCATAAATTTATCTTTTCCGATTTTCAAAGCTTCTTGTGCGAAATAAATATTATCCGAGTATTTCATTGCCTTATCAAAATCAATCGGATTTGCATCTTTTACACGCGTTACATAATAATTACCCCAAGAAGAATCTTTTGTCCATTTTAATCCTTCAATTTTCAATTCTTCTTTTGGATCGATTATTTTCGTTTCAAGACCGATTGCAGCTGTAATCGGCTTAAATACAGATCCTGGAACTGATAATTGTGTAAATCGATTCGTCATCGGTTTTTTCGGATCGTTATTCCATGCATCGCGTTGTGCTTTTGATGTCCCTCTTGCAATTATGTTAGGATCATATGCTGGGCTACTTACAAGTGCAAGTGTTTCTCCGCTTTTCGGATTAATTGCCGCACTTGAACCAGCCTCACCTTTCATTTCATTATAAGTTTTTTCTTGAACAGCACTATCAATCGTTAAAGTTACATTTTCCCCATCAACAGCATCTGTTTTTGCTAAATTTTTAATTTCTTTCCCTTGGGCATCTTCTACAAAGACACGGCCACCTTTTTTACCACGTAGCTTTTCTTCCAGTACTTGCTCTAAACCAGCTTTACCTACTGGATCATCTGCTTGATAGCCTTTCTTTTGTAGCGTTTTTAAATCTTCAGCATTCACTTTTCCAATATAACCAGTAAGATGTGCTGCTGCTTCCCCTAACGGATATGTACGAACATTTACCGGTTTTGTTGAAACACCAGCTAAATCAATGTACGTATTTTGCGTTGCCCCTTCAGGCAAAATTCCAATTGGTACGAGATACCCTGGTTTTACCCATTTAGCAGCTAGTTTTTGATCAATTTCTTCTACAGACATATTTAATAACTTCGCTACTGTCTCTTTCGTTTGCGGAGCAGTATCGTCTAATTTTTCTGGAACTATTCCAATTTCAGAAGCTTTCCCATTCGTTGCAAGACCTTTTCCATTACGATCGTATATTTCACCACGTTTTGGCTCTGTCGTTTGCATACGCACTTTACTATCTTTTGTCATACCTGGGAAGATAAAATCAGGAGTCCAATCTATTTTCCAAGATTCTTTATCTCCATCTTTTTCTTTCACCATTTTTGCTTCATGGGCAAAATTGATTTTACCACCAACTGTATCCATGCTTACTTTAAAAGGAACAGGACCTTCATCTTTTTTATCTTCTTTTACTTCTCCTGCTTCTACTTTTAAGTCTTTCACTTCAATGCCAGAATAAATTTTTTCATATTTCTCAGTGAATTCTTTCTTTGAAATATCTTTTTTTGCCTTTTCTGATAATTGATCATACATTTCTGCAAATTTTTGTTTATTCCATGCTTTTGCATATGTATCAAATGCTTCTTGTGGTTTTTCTTCTTTACCACATCCGACTAACATGAATGTTAAGCAAAGAAAAAGAATCCCCCATATCTTTCTCAATCGATTCTCCTCCTCTTTCTATCTTAATACTCTTGCAAATTTTAGCATTTTCACATGCTCCCTTTCATTATAGCACTATCGAATCTCATCTATAAACCTATATTGATGGATATAAATAAAAAGACTGATGCGAATATTCACATCAATCTTTATTATTATTGTTGCTTTTCATATACATGATAATAGTACGTATACGGATTTTTTTCATCCGTTAATCCTTTTTCAACAAAAGTTTCTTTCCAATTTGTCATATCTATTTCTGGGAAGAATGTATCTCCTTCAAATGCATGATGGATTTTTGTTATATATAACTTGTCTACGTAAGGTAAAAAGAGATCATAAATTTGTGCTCCGCCAAAAATAAAAATCTCTTCTTCATTTTTGCATAACTCAAACACTTCTTCTACAGAATGTGCTACTTCACAGCCTTCAACATGATACCCTTCATTACGAGTTACAATGATATTACGTCTTCCAGGCAGTGGTCTACCAATCGCTTCATAGTTTTTTCTTCCCATAATAAGCGAATGACCCATCGTTGTTTTCTTTACATATTGTAATTCACTCGGTAAACGCCAAGGCAAATTATTATCTTTACCAATTACTCTATTCTCGTCCATTGCGACCATAAATGAAACTATCATCTTTTCATCTCCTCTACAATTACACTGCAACCGGCGCTTTAATTGCTGGGTGTGGATCATATCCTTCAATCGTTAAATCTTCCATTTCAAAATCAAACACAGATTTTACATCTGGATTTAATGTAAGTTTCGGAAATGGACGTGGTTCACGTGCCAATTGCTTTTCTACTTGCTCAAAATGATTCGTATAAATGTGTGCATCTCCAATTGTATGAACAAATTCTCCCACTTCAAGACCACATTCATGCGCAATTAAATGTGTTAGTAGTGAGTAACTCGCAATGTTAAATGGAATTCCAAGGAATATGTCACCACTTCTTTGATATAGCTGACAAGAAAGTTTACCGTCTGCTACATAAAACTGGAATAACGTATGACACGGTGGTAATGCCATACTTGGTACATCTTCAGGATTCCAAGCAGATACAATTAGACGACGTGAGTCTGGTGTTTTTTTAATCATTTCAATTACATCTTTTAATTGGTCAAGCGTCTCACCAGCTGTCGTTTTCCAGGCACGCCACTGCTTACCGTATACGTCTCCTAAATAACCATATTTATTTGAGAAATCATCATCTTCTAAAACGCTCTTTTTAAACAATTCCATTTGCTCATCGTACTGAACTTTAAATTCTTCATCTTGTTGTGAGCGAAGACCGAAATCAGTCATGTCAGGACCCGTATACTCGTCACTTTCTACCCAACTCTTAAATGCCCATTCATTCCAAATGTTATTATTATGCTGCAATAAATAACGAATATTTGTATCACCTTTCATAAACCAAAGTAGCTCACTTGCTACAAGGCGAAACGGCACTCTCTTTGTCGTTAATAAAGGAAATCCTTTACTTAGATCAAAACGCATTTGATATCCAAATACAGACACAGTGCCTGTCCCTGTACGATCTTCTTTCTTCGTACCATGCTCCATTACATGGCGGCATAAATTTAAGTATTCATTTTCAGCATGTTTCATATGTAGTAAAACCTTCTTTCAATCTTATATGCAATTTATCATAACATGAAAAACAGTAAATTTAATAATCTTGATTAATAAAATTTATTTCAGTAATTCTTACAAAATTATTAACTTTCCACATTTATAAAGGTTTTCATTTTCTATTACCGAAAGTATAGTGCGGTAGAACAAAATTTATATTTGGAGGTTAGAAGTATGTCTAAAATTGAAACGCCTGTTATGACTTCTTTACAAACAACGGTTGAAAAAATGATGAAGGATTTAAACGTTCCTGGAGCTGCTGTAGCTGTTATAAAAGACGGTGAAGTTATTATTTCAGAAGGATTTGGCTATCGAAATCTAGAGACAAAAGATGCTGTTACACCGAGTACTCGGTTCGCAATCGGTTCCTCAACGAAAGCTTTTGGCACACTTTCATTAAGTTTGTTAGCACAGCAAAAAAAGTTCAATTGGGATAGTCCTGTCCAGTCTTATATACCTAACTTCTCTTTATCTGATCTACTTGCTAGTTCACAAGTTACCGGGCGAGATTTAGCTTCTCATCGAACCGGTGTAAGCCGCCATGAGGCTCTTTGGTATAGCTCTTCCTTATCTCGAAAAGATCTTGTTGAAAAAATAAAACATTTACCGCTTGATGCACCGTTTCGAACTTCCTTTCTATATAACAACTTAATGTATGCAACAATTAGTTATATTGTAGAAATCATTACGAATCAAACGTGGGAGCAATACGCTACAGAACATATTTTAGAACCTTTAAATATGGATCAAACAAACTTCTCTGTTACAGATTCACAAAATACAGATGATTATGCTTTACCTTACATTGAAATTGAAGGTGAAATAAAAGAAGTTCCATTCCGTAACATTGATACAGTTGGCGCTGCTGGGTGTATTAATTCTACAATTAAAGATATGGCAAATTGGGTCCTTCTTCACTTAAACAAAGGGAAATTTGGAGATCATGAAGTAATCTCCTCTGAATTATTACAACAAATGTATACACCACATAATTCCATTCCAGATCAACCAGTTTTGTCACTTCCTGAATCTCCATTAAATAGTTACGGCCTTGGTTGGTTTATTAGCGCTTATCGTGGTAATAAGGTAATTCATCATGGCGGTAATATTGATGGGTTTTCAGCACTTGTTTCATTCATACCAACAGAAAACATAGGCCTTGTCATTTTAACGAATGCTGGAGGCACACTACTTCCTACTTATCTCGCTAATCAAATTTATGACGAACTACTTGAATTAGAATCCATTGATTGGCATAAACGTGCTGTAGAAGATACTGAAAAAATGAAGGAGATGATGAAAGAAGCAACCGAATCCATTCCTGAACAAACGAAAGGGACTACACCTTCTCACAAGTTAGACGATTATACTGGTACTTTCGAACATCCTGCATACGGAACATTACAAGTATACAAACGAGATAATTCGTTATATGTACAATTTATGGAGATGGACATTCAATTAGCGCATCATCATTACGACATCTTCTCTGCAAAAGTTGATTTATTCCAAATGAAAATGAGTTTATTATTCGCTTATGAAATGAATGTGAGTGGTGAATTTCCATCCCTTCAGTTACATGTACCAGCTATGTTAAGTACGCAGCCACTTGTATTTACGAAAATTAAATAATTTTTTAAAAGAGGGATGATAACACATCCCTCTTTTCTCTATCTAAAAAAGGATAATACGTAAAGAATACAGAATTCTATTATTCAACTAATTAAATTGTCAGGAGGAAAAGCAATGTACACAGAAATTTTCAAAGAAGTTGTTTCGATTACTCATCGCGATTATAAGGTAGATGTGAATTATACCTACCTTTTTTATTTCATCTTAATCTTTTCTGGTTGAAACCAAATTGGCTTTAATAGCTCAAAGTTTTTATGATCCTCTAAAACGACAGTAAGGCGTTCTAACGTATCATCTAACATGTGTGGTGCTGCTCGTAATGTCCATACAACTGAAGAGAAAACTGTCATGCCAACGTACACCGCATATAATTTCCAAAACTCCTCTGGTATTCTCCCATTAAAGTATCCTTCTATTTGTCCGATTGAATACGGAATACTAATGTCCCTTGCAAATAGTGCAATTTTCACGAAATCATGAAGCGGATCGCCCCAGTCGTAGCCATTAAAATCAACAACACCTACATATTTCCCATCACGTACAATTATATTTTCTAAATGAAAATCATCGTGTTGAAATCGATTTGGGCGATTCTTCAAATATATTTCATTTTCATCTATAAATTTAATGATTTTATCATCATTTTTTACTTTTATTCCACATGTTTTATATGCCTCTACATATTTCCGATGTTTTTTCATTGCTCTTTCATACCATGGAGGAATATCCTCAGGAGCTTCATATGTATGCATTTTTGCTAAATCTTTTCCTGCCTCTATGCCAATTTCATATTGTTCTTTTGGTGAATACGTAGGCAATAGCTTCTTTGCATCTTCCCCTTCTAAATATGAAAAAATACTATAGCATAAACCTTCTTCTGCCAATAAACCCATTTCAATTGGTTTTTGAGCTTGTACACTACGTTTTTGCATTTCATTTAAAATGTAAAACTCTATTTTCTTTCTTTCATACTCTTTTATATCGCCTGTCCGTAATAAATATTTTTCATTATTCGCTTTCGTAATGATATATTTCTTATCCGGTGAGAAACCTTTAGAAATTTCTTCAATATTAACTGCATCTTTTACTATTTGTATATTGTTTTGCCATGTTGTAATTGTTTTCATGTATATTCCCCCTTACATTTCTACATTTGGTGTATACGCTACCCAAAATTCAATATAATGAATGCCTGCTCGAAGTTTATTCCTATTAAGAATACGCCCCTTGTACTACTTGCACAATTTCCATCGGTGTATTGACCATATAATCTGGTGCATCTTTTTTCACTGTTTCAATAACATCATATCCCCAAGATACCCATATTACATTCACCCCAGCCTTTTTACACGCTGCTACGTCTCGCTGTTCGTCACCGACGTATAACATATCTTTCTCAGTTATTTTTTTCGATTTTAAAAATCTTTTTATCATTTTATCTTTACCGAACAAATTTTTAGAACAATACACTTCTTGTATATTTTCTATATCATTATTGTGTAAAAATGCCCGAATATGCTCTTCTGAGTTCGATGATATGACTGCAATTCCGTAGCCTTTTTTATGTAACTCATCTAATACATCCTTCATCCCATGGAACAAAATAAGATCTTTTATGGCAGGTTGATACAATTTATAAAACTCTAGTGCTAATATCGGTAGTTTATACAATGGTACATCGAGTTGTTTACATCTCTCTGGCATCGTTAATTTACGTAAATACTCAATTTCTTCTTCCTTTACCGTTTTATATCCGTGCTTTTTAGCAATTTGATTATAAATTGGTACAAATATATTTTGTGAATCTACTAATGTGCCATCAAAGTCAAAAACAATATATTTTTGCATTCCCATACTCCCTTTTCTTCTTTTTTCTAAACCTACCTTATTCAACACCGTAGTTGTCTTACCCTTCTATACACATAAAAAAAGAACAAGATTTTCTCTTGTTCTTTTTAAGAAAGCCACTTTGGTGGTACATTTGTATTCCAATAAATATTCCCTAACTCATGGTGTCCAGAGTACCCATCATCAAAACGGTGATAGTGGAAATTAAAATAGTAACCATCTTGCGGTGGATGATCTCTCCTTACATGAAATCGCAATAAGTCATTTCCTGATTTCGTGTCATAAACGTGAAAGATTTTTTCATTATTCCCACCAGCTGGTTTTTGGGAAATCGCTAATGACTGTAGTGAATCTTCTGGTACATCATTGGCAAGCTCAGCAATTGCCTCTTCAATTTTCGGTAATATTACATCTTTAAATTCATCTTCAATTACTGGACCAATTTTAGTGCCAAACTTTTGCATCGACTGCTTCTCTGCTTCTTGCATTGCATACGTAATAAAAGTATCGGTGGTTAACCTGTCATTCGTTTCTTCATATGTATAGGACGTACTCTCCAAATTTTGTTGCCCAGCTGTGCTCGTAGGCTTGTCCGCAGCTTTGGCATTATCAAGCAATATGGAAGGAGGCGTCACTAAACCAAATGTAAATACGGTAATTAAGGCGACTAAGGTTTTTCTAAACCAATTTGGCATGTATGTTCCCTCCCCTTTCACTCATTATATTTTATATAACAGTTGTTTCTTCTATTATACAAAATGATTGTAATTTTTGCACTTTACAATTTTGTTAACGTTCACATATTTTTCACTTGAATATGAAATTGTAAGATTTCATACAATAAAATACAACAACAATGAGGAGGCGATCATATGTCTTTAGATGTCATGTATTCCGCCGCAAGCATACTCGTTTTAGCATACTTTCTTTATCAATGTGTGACAGATTAGAAAAAGAGCCATTTTCCGGCTCTTTTTTTATGGTAAAAATACAACCCCACCAATCCATACTATAAAAATAATCCCGGCAATTGCAGCTGGTACTAAATAAAAATGAGAAAGGATAACCAACCCATATAAAAGGATTACTGGAAGTAATAAATATCGATCTGCCTTCCATCTTAACAATAGTAATTTTCCTTCATCACAATATAAATGAAGAAACATTTTTTTCGTAAATTCATTCCAATAGTCGCGCGCATAACGGGAAATTGCAAATAAAGCAAATGCAAGAATGATAGCGGCAATCCACTTCGGACTCATAATAATACTTACAGTACTTATACATACAATTTGAATATAAAATATTCGTGCACTACTTGTACGGAAAAATTCTTTTAAAAAGGATTCAACAATACGAGAATCCTTTTTCTTCCCTAAAAACTTTTTAGAACGTGGAAACATCCACGCCTTTTTATTCGAACTACTCGGTTTAGCCGTATGACCACCAACTTGCATAATCCCACTCGTCCAGCGCATACTTTCTTCTTTTTCTTTCTCAACTTCTTTAAAAAAGCAATTTTTATAATTTAATTTTTCTTTTATCAATACGATAATTAGAAAAACTGCTAGACCGATACTTAGTATAGAATAAAATGGATTTTTATAAATAAGAAACAAACTCAATCCGAAAAAGGATAGACTTGTAGAAAATATTACATTTTTTATAATCCACAGTAGCCATCGTTTCCCCACACGTATATGAATACATCTCGTTAATAACGCCAACAGAAATCGAAATACAGTAAAGAATAGCCAAAATAATACGACTTGTATCTTTGTCACTCCAATACTTTTCATCAACACTGGTAACATCGCAACAACAACTACTACATTCGTTATTGCTATTCGAATAAACGTATATGTCATGCCATACTGAATTAATTTTTGCATGTGAGCAGGATACGAAATTAAAAATAAACTATCCGCTTGCTCAAAAAATGAGCGAACTCCTCTTCCATATGTCATCACATAAAATGCGAGTAGACCTAATCCGAAATAAATAGTCTCTCCCATCGATAATTCTTCCGTCCATAGTGAACGATAATAAATCCCCATAAATATAAATGCTGGAATAATAATATATAGCGCAACTGTCCAATCCGTTATAGAACGTATGGACTTCCATTTGCGGCCCAGTTCATGGCGCAATCTTTTATAAAATTGTTGTTTAATCATGTTGTTCACGCCTTACAATTCCATCAAAACAATCTAATAATGAACCCCCTGGCATTTCTGCTAACGTTTGGATTGCTTCTAAATGTCCATCTGCAACTAATGTACCTTGTGAAATGAGTAAAAATCTCTCACAAATTCTTTCAGCTGTGTCTAATACGTGCGTACAAAGTAATATACCCGCGCCACGTTCTTTTTCTTTATATAAATAACTTAAAAATTCTTTCGTAGCTACTGGATCTAAACCGATAAAAGGTTCATCAATGATATAAAAATCTGGTTCAGTTAAAAATACCAAAATGAGCATCGATTTTTGTTTCATACCTTTTGAAAACTTTGATAAATACTCATGCTTATGCTTATCCATTCGAAACATATGTAATAACTCTTCCGCTTTCCTTTCCCAGCTCCCTACTTTGTTCCCTCGAGCAGCCATTAATAATTCAATATGTTCCCAGAGCGTCAAATAATCATAATAAGTTGGATGTTCGGGCACGTATGCATATGGATTTTTCTTTTCACCAAATGATATTTCACCATTCACATTTACAAGTAACCCGAGCATCGTTTTAATCGTTGTACTTTTCCCGGCACCATTTGCGCCAATAAGAGCAACTAATTCGCCTTGCTCAATCGAAAAGGCAATATCATGAATTGTTTTTTCACCTATTTCATATCCAGCAGAACGGATATTTACTTCTAACATACATTCCCCTTCTTTCCATTTCCAATACAAACTAGGAAAAGAATAACATATAACTATCTATATATCATTATAAAATATTTATTTTCAAAGCAGGAATAAATATTTTTTAACAGAATACTTAATGTTTGATTACATTTAATTGGAGTGGATAATATGTGTTTTCAAATTCGTGAAGCTACGATAGACGATATAGATGCACTTTGCTCTTTAACAACAGAACTAAAAGGTTCCTCTATTTCATATGAAGATATGAACAACCGATTACAATTCGTACAAATGAGTCCTTTTGATTTTCTATATGTTTATGAAGAAGAGGACACTATATTTGGATTACTTGGGTTTCGTATACGTGAAAATTTAGAAGATGTAACTCGGTACGGGGAAATTTCAATTATTAGTGTTGATTCTACAATACGACGGAAAGGCATTGGGCAAGTATTAATGGATTACGCAGAGCAATTAGCAAAGAAACATAATTGTATCGGCACATGGCTAGTCAGTGGAACAAAAAGATTAGAAGCACATCCTTTTTACAAAAAATTAGGATATGAAGTGAATGGATATCGATTTGTGAAACACTTTTAAACTACTTATAAATGGAAAGGACTAAAACTATGACAAACATCGAAGCTATTTTTATTGATCGTGATGGTACAATTGGTGGTGACACTACAATACATTATCCGGGATCTTTTACATTATTTCCGTTTACAAAAGCAGCTTTGCAAAAACTAAAAGCTCAAAATATAAAAATTTTCTCTTTCACAAATCAGCCAGGTATCGCAGACGGGATAGCAACTGTTACTGATTTCGTACAAGAATTAAAAGGTTTCGGCTTTGATGATATATACGTATGTCCTCACAAACACGGTGATGGTTGTGAATGTCGTAAACCAGGTACAGGTATGCTGCTGCAAGCAGCTGAAAAACACGGGCTTGATTTAACAAAATGCGCTGTAATTGGTGATCGCTGGACCGATATTGTTGCAGGAGCAACAGTGCATGCGATAACGATATTAGTTCGCACAGGCGCTGGATACGCTGCTTTACATACGTACCGAGACAAATGGGCACATATTGAACCAAACTACATTGCAGAAAACTTTGAAGATGCTACAAATTGGGTTTTAAATCAACTATAACGCAAATGAAAAGAGACATTTTTACAATAAAAATGTCTCTTTTCATCTTATATTTTTAAAATGTTAATTCGTAATGGAAATAACGATTATCTCTCAAATAACCATTTTCAGCATATAATCGCTGCGCTGATAAATTATCAATCTCTGTTTGTAATTTTACACCTTTTGCACCATGTTCTAAGGCGAATCCTTTAGCAGCTTCTAATAATTTTTTTCCTGTTCCTGCCCCGCGCTTAGTAGCTTGTACAAATAAATCATTTAAAATCCATAATTCTTTCATCGAAATAGAAGAAAATGATGGATATAATTGTGTGAATCCAATATATTCCCCGTCTTCAACTGCCACGAAAATAACTGATTCTTTTTTCTCGATTCGATTTCGTAAAAATACTTTTGCTCCTTCTAAATCGGAATCTTGTCTATAAAACATACGATAGTTATTAAAAACTGATGCTAGTCCATCTAAATCTGCAATTGTTGCCTCATATATTCTCATTTTACTCCATTCCCCTTCCAATACTGTTTCATTATATCCGTTGCCCATTTAGGCTGTACGATTTCTTCTTTCGGCATAAACTCTTTCATTATCGGCTTTATATCCAATATAGGGGTACCATCAATAGCATCTAACCCCTCAACAATAATTGATTTACCTTCTCTTTTGATTACCTTTACAATGGTTGCTCCTATACGATTCGGACGATTTTTTCCACGCTGTGCAAAAATACCTACTTTAGGATAATCATGATTATTTCTAGGATATCTAGCAAAATATTGAATTTGTTCATCAGTTACTTTATGAAAATAAAAAACAACTTCAATATGAGAAAAATCTTCAATCCCTTGTATACTTTCTTCTGTATACATTTCAGTTAAAGTAATATAGGATTTTACTTCTCCCCACTCATCATCTTTTATTTCCTTTCTTTCATTATGTACAAATGCGATTGGCTGAACTGAAAACATACGCATTCCCCCTTAAATGTAACCACTTACATTATAAAATATTTTCTGAATGTTTTCCACACACACGAACTTGGTTACATAATATAATTATACTCTATTTCGTAAAGCGAAATTAACTGCCTCAACTGCATGTATATGAGTTGTATCGAATATCGGAATGGATACGTCTTCCTGCTTAACTAATAAACCTATTTCTGTACAACCTAATATGATTCCTTGTGCCCCTTCTTGTACTAGATCTTCTATAACTTTTTTATAATACTCTCTAGATTGAGATGTTATCTTTCCTAAACATAGTTCTGTATATATTACTTCATTTATCTTTTCTCTATCCTTTTTTGATGGAATCATTACATTTATATGATTTTCTTCTATGCGTAACTTATAGAAATCTTGCTCCATTGTATATTTAGTTCCAAGTAAACCAACCGTTTGAATATCTTTCCTTATCATTTCTTTCGCTGTTGCATCAGCGATATGTAAGACTGGGATATGAATATTCTCCTTTATTTTCTCAACTACTTTATGCATTGTATTTGTACAAATAATTATAAAATCTGCTCCTGCACTCTGTAACGAATATGCTGCATTCCCTAATACTTCTCCTGCTCCATCCCAATCTCCATTAAACTGGAATCGTTCAATCTCTTCAAAGTCCACACTATTAAGAATACATTTTGCTGAATGTAATCCTCCTAATCTCTTTTTTATTTCTTCATTTATAATTCGATAATATTCAATAGTCGATTCCCAACTCATACCACCAATTAAACCTATTGTTTTCATAAAATCCACACCAACCTCACACTATTTTTACAACCTGATTCAAACATTTTATTATGTATATTATACATAATAAAACAAGACTTTACGTTCAAAATATAAAGTCTTGTTTTAACTATTTCCAAGGAAATTTTATGAGAATATTCTGAAATTAATTATCTAATGTTTTTATAGAATCTCCATATTGATAATGAAAACATTCTCGATACAACTGTTTAATTTCGTCATATGATGGCACACGTGGGTTATTTGCTGGACTTCCACTTTCAATTGCATCTGATGCCATTTTAGAAACAGCTTTTTCAAATTCAACCTCACCAATTCCGTATTCTTTTAAATTTGGAATACGAAGATCAAAGCGAAGTTTTTTTATTTCCCTGAGCGTGTAATCGGCTACTTCTTCATCACAATAAGAATACATATCTTTATTTAAACAACGTCCAATTTCCGCTAGTCTTTTTACTGCACTCACTTTTGTATATTCTAAAACTGTAGGTAATAGTATTGCATTCGATATACCATGTGGTACATGAAATAACGCCCCTACTGGTCTTGACATGCCATGAACTAATGTAACAGATGCATTTGAAAATGCGATTCCAGCTTGTAAGGACGCTATCATCATCGCTTCTCTTGCCTCCATATTCTCTCCATCTTCATATGCAATACGTAAATATTTCATAATACTTTCAATAGCGGAAAGAGCTAATACATCTGTAAGTGATTGTGAAACTTTAGAAATATATGCTTCGACTGCATGACATAAAGCATCTATCCCTGTTGCTGCTGTAATGTGAGGTGGTACCGAACGTGTTAAAATTGGGTCAATAATCGCTACTTGCGGGGTAAAACTTGGATGCTTCATCATCATTTTTACATCTGTTCGTTTATTCGTAATTACTGCTACACTTGTTACTTCCGATCCAGTACCAGAAGTTGTCGGAATTGCAATAAGTGGTAGCGGATCATTGTCTATTTCCATATCTTTTTGGACATAATCTTCCACGTCTCCGCCATTTGTATATAATACCGCAACTGCTTTCGCTGCATCAATACAACTTCCACCACCAATACCGATAATAAAATCACACTTTTCTTCTTTACTAAGAGTTAACGCTTCTAACACGTGTATATTTGTAGGCTCAGCATTTACTTTATTATATGTAATAACAGTAATACCTTTCTTATTTAGTTGTTGTATACAACTCTCAACATACCCTAAATTCTCCATAATTGTATCCGTAACTATAAACGCTCTTTTCCCCAACTTCTTAGATTGTTCCCCCAGTTTTTCAAGCGAATTTCTTCCATATAATACAGACTTCGGCATACGAAACTCAGCAACTTCTTGCAAGTACTCCACCCCTTCTTCCCCTAATTAATATTTTAGTTCATAACATATCGACTTAATAAATTCCTGTTACTGTATAGAATGCAATAACTAAAAATACAGCAACCGTTTTCAAAACAGTAATTGCAAAAATATCTTTATATGACTGTTTATGTGTTAAACCTGTTACGGTAAGAATAGTAATAATAGCCCCGTTATGTGGTAATGTATCCATTCCTCCTGATGCCATTGACACGATACGATGCATTACTTCTAACGGAATATCGAATTGATTGGCCGCTGCAATAAACTTATCTCCCATTGCACTTAAAACAATTCCCATTCCTCCTGATGCAGAGCCTGTAATACCGGCTAAAATATTTGTCGTTACTGCTCCATTCACTAGAGGGTTTGTGAATGTGGCAGAAATGCTATCTCTCATAATTGCGAAGCCTGGAAGTGCTGCGATGACACCACCGAATCCAAATTCAGCCCCTGTATTCATCGTTGCCAGTAGCGCCCCACCGATACTTGTATTCAATCCAGCTTGAAATCCTGTTACTACTCGTTTCCAATATAATAATAACGTTGTTACTATACCTATAATAAGTGCCAATTCTACTGACCAGATTCCAACTACTGCACTTAATTCTACTTTTCCAAATGCTTTCATACCAATTGCAGAAAAATCAAAACCATTCGGATACCACTTCGGTATCATAATAGTAAAAACTTTATTCATTACACCTACTAAAATAAGTGGTACAAAAGCAATTACTTGCTGTGCTCTTGTAATTTCAATATTTTTAACCAGCGGCATATCTTTTTGTTCTGCTTGTAAAGAAGCTGCCATTTCAGTATTCCCATCGTTAAAACCAAAATATCCTTCTCCAGCTGCTTTCGCCTTCTTACGTCTACTCTCTAAATATAGTAACCCTAACGTAAGTACAAAAATTGCCCCTACAATACCAAGTATCGGCGCAGCATAAATGTCTGTTTTAAAAAACGTCGTAGGTATTACGTTTTGAATTTGTGGTGATCCAGGTAGCGCATCCATCGTAAACGTAACCGCTCCAAGAACGATTGTTCCAGGGATTAAACGTTTTGGAATATTTGCTTGTCGAAACAACTTAGCTGCGAACGGATATACAGCAAACACTACTACATACACACTAACACCACTATACGTTAAGATAGCACCCATTAATACAATCGCTAATATTGTACGTTTTTCACCAACTAACTCTATAATTGTCTTTACAATCGAATCTGCAATTCCTGACATTTCTACTACTTTCCCAAATATTGCCCCGAGTAAAAATACAGGAAAATATAGTTTAATAAAACCTACCATTTTCTCCATAAAAATATTCGAAAAGAAAGGTAATACAAAACTAGGCTCTGTTAAAAATACTGCAAATAATGCAAATATCGGTGCAAATAAAATAACAGAAAACCCTCTATAAGCTACAAACATTAATAAACTAAGTGCTAATAATATAATAACTAGCTCCAATTATACCCCTCCTTTAAACTGAAAATTCTAAATTTTATTGATAAAATTCTTCTAATCTTTTATTTCTGACATCCCTCCTCTAATTCATACAAATTTTTCATGCTAAAAATGTCTAATTATAAGTATTCGATTACATATGAAAAATCCCTTTAAACATAAACGAATTCATCGTCATCTGTTATAAAGGGATTTTTAGTCTCTATATTTACTTCTTTACCAAACTATTTTCTACACAAAAATAATGTAATTCTTTTACATCATTTACTATATGAGTCGCACCAACTTCGGTCAATTCTGTTTCACTACCATAGCCATATAAAAC